>DLGQ01000074.1:0-5475 GCA_002482775.1 Flavobacteriales bacterium UBA7690
CTGAGCAGTTCCTCTTCGGTGGTGGTCTCCGGAAGCCTGATCAGGGTGCTGCGGAACCCGACGCTTTCGCAGGCTTTCACTTTGGCCTCCACGTAGGTGCGGCTGGCACCATCGCTACCTACCAGCACGGCCGCCAGGTGCGGGGCTCTTCCCCGTTCCAAGCGGATCTCAGCGGCTCGCTTGGCGATCTCCGCCTTCAGTGCATCGCCGCACCGTTTGCCATCGAGCAGTTGTGGAGAGACCGACATCGGCACAAGGATACGGTTTGAGCCGGAACCTCGCCCCTACCACCCCATCCGTTCCCGAAGGTTGATGATGTGGGCCAGGTGATGATCGCCATGCCAGACATAGAGCTCCAAGGCTTCGGCGAGCGTGATCTCCCGCTTTTGTTCGGGGTGGAAGAATGCGCGATCCAAGGCGCGTTGATCCAAGGAACCGAGCAGGAACACCCAGCGCGCATGGGTGCCGGAGATGATCTGCAACGATGGTTCCACGGGCAGCACTCGTGCATCAGGATGCTCGGCCCAAAGCGCCTCCTTGTAGGGTTTGATCACCGGCACTTCTTCCGTGAGGGCCAGTTTGAACCGATGCAGGCTTTGGCCGTGGCTGTCGGCCAGGTGATGGACGAGTTGGCGTACGGTCCACCCACCGGGTCTGTAAGGTGTTCCGAGTTGCACCTCGGACAGGTCCTTCACCGCGTTACGCAGCCTACTTGGGAACGATTCCAGTACCTCGATACAGAGGGCTTGACGTTCGGGAGTGGCTGCGCGGGTGCCACGTGCGAAACGCCCATTGGGATACTTCAGGCTTTCGAGTTCGGGTTCGGTGGGGTTGCTCATGCCGGTGGTGTTTCGGCACAAAGTTGCGCCCAACTGGCACGGTCCGAGTCGCTCGTTCGCCCTATTTCTCCATGCTCATGGGTTGCCAATTCTGATCTTGGAACACGGCACCGGGATCGAAGTTGGGGCTGTTGGAGAGCACGTAGGTACCGTCGCCGCGGCTCCAAGCATGGTCGTATCCGCTCGACATTTCCACACGACCGTTGTTGCCATCGTTCCAGGTCTCCACCTCGCGGATGGTCTTGATGAACTGGGTGTGCTGGCGGTCCTGTGAACTCTGTTGTTGCTCCCAAGTGCGCATCTGCTGGTCCATGGCACCCATGCGCTCGTTGTGGCGTGCGGTGTTGGCGGCGCCCGAGGCGGCGATGTCGTTCATGCGCTGCTGATGACCACGGCGATCGGCCGCTTTCGCCTCTTCCAAAGCCGCCATGCGCTGGTGATGCTGTTGATCCTGCATGTTGCGCACCTGGAGAAGATATCCGTTCACGGCATCCGCCCATTGTGGGTTGGTGGTATAGCTGCCTTGGATGCTGGCCAATACGCGTTCAGCTTCATCGCGGCGTGACGGTGGGAAGCGCATCACGGACCGGTCGGCTGCGGTGCTGTTGCTGTTCTGCTGCATGGCCCCGGTGTACATGTCCATGGTGGCCATCACCACGTTCACTATGGAGCAGAACGCTATTCCCTCCGTCCCGTCAGCCCATTTCAAGCGTGCAACTACCGCACCTGTGGAAAGCTGGGCTTGGCCACCCCACTGCTCGAAAGCGGCCTTGTTCTGCATCGCCTTGCGCTCCAGTTCACGTGCCACCTCCACGTTCTCCTTCACCTCGGTGACCGTTGCACCGTCCAGGTCGCGTGCCACCATGACCTGCTTCAGGTAGGCCGTGGCATCCATGGGCGTACCCACCTCGCAGCCCCCTTGCGACGCTTGCATCTGCATCATTTGTAGCATCATCGGGTCGCTGGCGGAGGCCCAACTGTGGTTCGGAAGCACCTGATAACGGATCGCCCCGTCCGCGGATGCAGCCTTCCAACGGGAGGTCACCATCTCCGCACGGCATTCGTTCAGCCCTTTCCAGTGGATACCGCCCTCGTGCGACCAACCTTTCGGGAGTAGCACGCTGAACGCTTCGGCCGGACGCTGGAAACCGGTGTTATCCATGAAGCGCACACGTTCCAGCACCACGTAATCCTTCCCTTCGGTGAACTTGGGCTGCTGGTCGCCACCTGTGGCAAACTGTTCTTCCATTGATCCATCCATGGGAGCGCCCGGGTCATTGGAACAAGCAACGATGCACGCGATGGTGCCGACGAGGAGTGAACGCGTGATGGACATCGCAAGTGGTTTCCCTCACATCGAGGAAGACGTTGCAATGTGAACGGGACGATCGGAGCCTACTCCTGAGCGCTGGCGAACGGCGGCTTCCATTCCTTCCGCAACATGCGTTCCTTCACTTCAGCATAGCTAAGCGGGTAGAAGTCATTGGCATCCACACCCACATCGAAAGAGAGTGAGTCGTGCTTATCCGGCAAGTTGTTGTGCGAATGGCCGTAGAGGTGCCATGTGCCGCGGAAGTCGCTGCGCCAGACGCGCATGGCATAGTGGAACAGGATGATGCGTTGGACGCCATTGGGGTGTTCGGGATCCGTCACCTTGAGTTCGAAGTACTCCTTGATCCATTTGAACCATTTGCGGTGGTTGAGGGCTGCCGCGTCGTGGTTACCGAGGATCAAGTACTTCGTGCCGTTGAGCCTGCTTAGGATATCATCGAAGGCATCTCCTTTCGCAAGTGCGATATCACCCAAATGATAGACTTCATCATCCGGGCCTATACGTTCGTTCCAGCGACGTATGAGTTCCTCGTTCATCTCGTTCACATCCTTGAACGGGCGGTCGCAAAAACGGATGATGTTGGCGTGACCGAAGTGATGGTCACTGGTGAAGAAAATAGTGTGGTCAGGTTCTGCCATAACGCCATAGGACGGGCTTCGTCGACCTTCAGTTGCCTGCAGGAAAGAATAGCCGACCCCCGACCCACCAGTTCAGCAGTACGGTGCTCATCCAACTTACTATCTTCATCCCATGCCCGCCTACTCCACCCTCTCCGAAGCCGTGAACGACCTGCAACGCCGCGGCTATACCGACGATCTCGTGCTGGCCGAGAAATGCCTGGTCTGCGATGCACGCGGCCTCAGCTTGGACCCGGCGATGTTCGAGATCGACGAGTTCCACCGGTTCGAGGGCAACAGTGATCCCGAGGACCAGAGCATCGTGTATGCCATCAGTTCGAAGGACCATGAGCTGAAGGGCATACTCGTGAACGCTTATGGGATGGATGCTTCGAGCATGACGCAGGAGATGGTGCGGAAGTTGGGGACGCATTGAACGCTTGTTCGGGTACAATGTCGTCGAGACTCATGACAAGCCTACACATCATCGGCGCTCTTTGTTTGTTCTCTTGTTCATCAGAAAACGAGCGCTTCATTGGAAAAAGAGAAGTACAGGGAACAGCAGATCTCCATGCTAAATTCTTCCAGGGTACTGACTGGGACATGGCAACCCCAGTGAGCATTGTGTTGGTGAATGCAAGCGACTCTATCCTGCGACCTAAGCGCTTCATGTTCGGCACTCATGATCAAATCGATGGTGTAGCAGGTCTTGTCCCGATCTGCTACGACAGCATCCTTGTGGTCTGCTACCCGCATCCCCGAGTTGTTTTCATTCAAGACCTAAGCATGAACGGCGCGACATTGGAGTCTGAATTGATGAACCGTGTCAAGATGTATGATGGGAGCTTGCTCATCGGTCGATAATTGCGCTGGTCGGGGGCTGTGACACCTCTATTCTCCTACCGCTATCATCGACCGCCACCCGCACTAAACTCTTGAGTTCATCTGCGCTATCAGCGTAATCTGCGGACCCGAATCCCCGACGCTTGCGCCGTTCTCTCGAACCTTCCCGGATTTTACACGTATCTTTGGCCCGTTCGTCTACTTGATGAACAAGCCCCAAGCGCCCAGCTTTCGCTTTTAGCAACTGTTCAGGCGCGATCCCCAGCGGGATCCATTGCACGCCGGACACGATAACCGGGGCTTCCACAACAACACTGTAAAAGGTGTGTTCAGGGACAATGGCCTGAACCTACCGCACAAATCCCGCGCAGGGATCGATCTGCGCACATTTTCATGGAACGTACTACGTTCAACGACCTCGGGCTCATCGAGCCCATTTTGAAAGCCCTTCAAGAAGAAGGCTATACCCACCCTACACCGATCCAGGAACAAGCCATTCCGCACCTGATCAAAGGGCGCGATCTATTGGGTTGCGCACAGACCGGCACAGGTAAGACCGCTGCCTTCGCTATCCCTATCCTGCAAGAGCTGCATTCGAAGGAAGCGAAGAGCAAACGCGCCATCCGCAACCTGATCCTGACGCCGACGCGCGAGTTGGCCATCCAGATCGGCGAGAGCTTCGCTGCTTACGGCCGCAACTTGCAACTGCGCCACACCGTGATCTTCGGTGGCGTGGGCCAGAAGCCACAGACGGACGCGCTGCACCGTGGTGTGGATATCGTAGTGGCTACACCCGGCCGTTTGCTGGACCTGATGCAACAAGGCTTCGTTCACCTGAACGACCTGGAGATCTTCGTACTGGACGAAGCCGACCGCATGCTGGACATGGGCTTCATCCACGATGTGAAGAAGGTGATCGCCAAGCTGCCTGCCAAGCGCCAGACCTTGTTCTTCAGCGCTACCATGCCGCCGGAGATCGCCAAGCTGGCCAACAGCATCCTCACCGATCCCATCAAGGTGGAAGTTGCTCCTGTGAGCAGCACCGCCGAGACCATCGATCAACACCTGTTCATGGTGGATCGCACGGACAAGAACAAGTTGCTGCTGCACCTCTTGGAAGGTGATACCATCCGAGAAGCGCTGATCTTCACGCGCACCAAACACGGTGCGAACAAAGTGGCGAAGGTGCTTGTGCAAGCCGGTATCGGAGCCGAAGCCATCCACGGCAACAAAAGCCAGAGCGCCCGCCAAAGTGCGTTGAAAGGCTTCAAGGAAGGTAAACTGCGCGCGTTGGTCGCTACCGATATCGCGGCACGCGGCATCGACATCGACGGGCTCACGCACGTGATCAACTTTGACATCCCGAACATCCCGGAGACCTACGTACACCGCATCGGCCGTACTGGTCGTGCCGGTGCTTCTGGCAAGGCCCTCTCCTTCTGCGATCACGAGGAAAAGGAATTCCTGCGCGACATCGTTCGCTTGATCAAGCGCGACATCCCCGTTGTTACCGAGCATCCGTTCGTGATGGTGGGTGGTCCGAAGAAGGCTGAACCAGAAGTGCGCGAACCACGCCAGCCACGCGGTCCAGGCCGTGGCGGTCGTCAAGGGCAAAGCGCACGCCCTTCGCAGAACGGCCGAGCGCAAGGCCGTGGCGAAGGCCAACGCAGCAGCACACCACGCAGCGGCGAACCACGCCGCGATGACCGCGGACCACGCACTCCACGTGCGCCACGCGAACAACGTGCGGACCAACCGCGCGCGGAACGCCCAGCCGGAGCTGAGCAACCACGCAGCGAGAACCCCGCACGTCGCGAAGGCGGACAGCGCAACAGCCGTCGCT
>DLGQ01000074.1:5519-55243 GCA_002482775.1 Flavobacteriales bacterium UBA7690
TCGCCCACAAGGGCCGCGTGAACAACGCCCAGAAGGACAGCGCGAGAACCGTCCTCAGCAAGCTCGCCAACCTCGCCAAGGCGAGCAGGCGCGCGAAGGCCAGCCAGCTCGTCCACAAGGCGAACGCCAGCCGCAACGCCCAGGCGAACGCGGCGGCACCCGTAACGATCGTGGCCAACGTCGTGACGATAGGCCACGCGAGCCTCGCCCACAGCAAGAGCGCAAGACCGAAGCCGGCAAGCCCGACTACGCAGCCATGACAAAAGAACTCTTCGGTGAGGACGCTGATCGCAGCGCGAAGAAGGAACAGACCGAAAAGAAGAAAGGCCTGCTGGGTCGCTTGTTCGGACGCTAGACCATAAACACTTCAACAGAAAGGCCGGGAGCGATCCCGGCCTTTCTCATTCCACTGATACGGTTCATGCGTGCGCGTGAACGGGGGCTTCCTCGTTGGAAACCACGCCGAACTTCCCGCTGGCCCGCAATTCTTCTTGCAACTGGTGGCTCGTCTTGCCGGTGCCATCGTGCCTCCAACCGGGAGGGCCGAAGATGTACATCAGCTTGTTGCGGAAGCCGGGGGCGCTTTTCACATCGCGCCAGATCTCCTGGAACTCGAAGAGGTTGTGCGTAATGGGGTTGTTGGTACCGGGGTCATGGCTGATACCGAACTTCGGTTTGATGCCTTTGATGGGTGCTTGCCAGGTGTTGTACAAGCGATCCCAGAAGGTGAAGATCCCGCCGTGGTTGCGATCCAAGTATTCGGTGTTACTGCTGTGGTGTACCACGTGGACGTAGGACGAGTTGAAGATGTTCTCCAGCCAGCCGTACGATGGCATCAACTGGGAGTGCAGGGTGAACTGGTAGAACGCGTTGATGATCAAGCACGTCGCGATCATGATGGGTTCGAAACCCAAGAGCGGCATCCACAGCCAATAGATCGGTTTCACGAAAGTGATGAACCAGCCGTTGCGTATGCTGATGGTGAGGTTGTACATCTTGCCGCTATGGTGCGGAAGGTGCGCAGCCCAAAGCACACGTACGTTGTGGGCGAGGCGATGGTGCCAGTAGAAGTTGTGGTCGTCCGCAATGGCGCAGATGATCCAGATGTACCATGCGAAACCCAAGCTGGTGTAGCCCAAGTATTCCTGCCGGAAATCGGCGGCCCACCAGAACAGGAACATGTAGAGCGAGATCTCGAACACATTGGTGATCACCCGGATCAAGGTGGCACCCACACCGATGATGAAGCCGGAGAAGCTCTCCTTCAGATCGTACAGGTGCTTCGCGTTCACGTACTCCAGCACGATCAGCGCGAGGAATACCGGGTACACGTACTTCAAGCCGATGCCTTCAACGGCCAATACCGGCAGTTGGGCTTTCAGGTCGATCCAAGACTGGATAAGGTCGAAACTCATGACGGAACGAACTGCGTTTAGAATGCAGGGCGGCAAAGGTACCCGTTCAATGGAATGGATCGTGGACGGCGCACGGCGATCATCTTTGTGGCATGCAGAAGCTTGTTCCCCTAGCGCTCCTCCTCCCCGCTTTCGGCCTGGCACAACCCACGATCAACGGGCCCATGGCCGGGCCGCCGGACCTGATGGAGACCACGATCTGGATGCAGTGCCACGGCCCTTGTACTGCGAACATCACCTACTGGCCGGTGGCCGAGCCCGGCAAGACGGTGACAACCAAACTCCAGACCTCGGATGCCGACCGCGCCCATGCCATGGACTTCCGCCTTGGGCCATTGGTCCCCGGGACGAACTACAACTATTCCGTCTCCGTGGATGGTACCAGGATCACCTTCGCCGATACGCTCACCTTCCGCACACAAACGCTGTGGAAACACCGCACCGATCCACCACCGTTCAAACTCGCCCTGGGAAGTTGCACCTACATCAACGAACCTGCTTACGATCGCCCCGGGCGTTCCTACGGCGACAGCTACGGTGTCTTCGATGCAATCGCGGCGAAGGATCCGGACGTGATGCTCTGGCTGGGCGACAACGTGTACTTGCGCGAGCCGGACTGGGGAAGCTGGAGCGGATTCCTGCACCGCTACACCCACACACGTTCAACAACGGAGATGCAACGCCTGCTGCGGTCCACCAGCCACGCGGCCATCTGGGACGATCATGACTTCGGACCCAACGATGGTGATGCATCGTTCGTGGGGGCGAAAATGGCACGCGAAGCCTTCGACATCTTCTGGCCGAACCCGACCAACGGCGTGCCCGGTGTGGAAGGCACCACCAGCATGTTCAGCTACTACGATGCGGATATCTTCCTGATGGACGATCGTACCTTCCGCGTACCCGGCGAGAACAAGACCAGCGAACCGGCGATGCTCGGCAGCGAACAAGTGGAATGGCTGATCCGCGCGCTGAAGTATAGCGATGCTTCCTTCAAACTCGTGGCCATCGGCAGCCAGGTGCTCAACCCGGCTGCGGTGTACGAGAACATGAGCACCATACCCAAGGAACGCGATGAGCTGCTGCGCCGCATCGAAGAAGAAGGGATCAAAGGCGTGGTCTTCCTCACCGGCGACCGCCACTTCACCGAGTTGAGCGCGTTGAAGTTGAAAGATGGCCGCACCATCTATGACCTTACCACATCGCCGATCACCTCGGGACCGTACGCTCCGAAAGAGACCAATGCCCTCCGCGTTGAAGGCACGTTGGTGGACCAGCGCAACTTCGGTACGTTGGAATTCTCCGGGGCGAAAGGCGCGCGTACCATGCTGATCCGTGTGTTCGACAATACTGGTGAACAACTGTGGGAACGCGCGATCCCGCAGGAATGATCAACCGTTGAATTCGCCGTGGAAAACCAGCTCGTTCAGCGGACGGCGCTGGCTGTGATGGATCTCGCGCTCCTTCAAATTGTCCGCTAGCAGTTCTGCATCACCGGGAAAACCGAGGACGATCACGCTAACTAGATCGAACTCCTCGGGGATCGCGAACGAAGCGCGTGCAACATCCGCATGGAAACCGCCCAGGATGTGCAAGCCCATGCCCAGTGCGGTGGCTTGTGCTGTGAGTTGTGCCGTTGCAAGTCCCAGATCGTGCCGGGCGTGGTAATTCTCCAACCCATTGCGGCTCAACGTGCGCTTCACCAGGTTCAAGATCAGTACGGGGGCTTTGTCCGCCCACGCTTGATTGCTCGGGTTCAACGCGGCCAACAATTCCGCATGTCCTTTGCCACCGCGCCGCGTCACCAAGAAGCGCCACGGCTGTTCGTTCATGCTGCTGGAAGCCCAACGCGCGGCTTCCAACACCAGCTCCAATTCAGCTTCGGACACATCGCGATCACTGAAGGCGCGCGGACTGAAACGTGCGTTCAGCAAAGGATGCAAGGGCAACGCACTTCGCCGCAGCCCATCGTGGCTCATTTCGCGCTAACGTCGAAGGTGAGCGAAACCTCATCTTGGATAACCTTGTCGCCAAGGTCCGGGATGAAGGTGCCCGAACGGTACTTGATGTCGTATTGGGTACGGTCGAAGATGAGGCTGGCCGCAGCGCGCGCGGTGCCATTGTCCATCCAGAACAGGCAGTTGAAGGTGTTCGGCTTGGTGATGCCTTTGATCGTGAGGTCTCCGGTAACGGTGTAGTTCGGTTTGCCGGGGCTCACACCTTCGATCGGCACGATGGACTTGGCGAGGAACGTGGCCGTAGCATGGTTCTCCACATCGAAGAAATCAGCACTCTTCAAATGGCCCACGAATTTGGCGTTGGTGCCTTCGCTCTCGATGTCCAAGCAGGTGATGCCGGTCATGTCGATGACGACTTCCGCACCGGTCAAGATCCCGTCTTTCGCGGTGATGGTGCCGCTCTTCACCGGAACGTTGCCAGTATGGTCTCCGGTGACTTTCGTGGCGGTCCACATCACTTTGCTCGCCGCCGGGTCGATGGTGGATTGTGCGTGAAGGAGTGTTGCGGTCAGTAAAGAAAGGCCAAGGAAAATGCTCTTCATGGAATGTTCAATGTTCGTTCTGTGGTAACAACTGTGGGGCCATCCTGTTCACCCGCGCCATGCATCGAGCAAGCGGTTGAGCTCAGCGGCTTCTTTCTGGGTGAGGCGTTCGGTGGGTCCGTTGCCGATGGACTTGTTGCGTGCATCCACCTGGTCCAGCATCTCCAATCCTTTGGGGCTGATACGCACGTAGACCACACGGCGGTCATCTTCGCAACGTTCGCGTTCCACAAGGCCTTTGGCGATCAACTTGTCGGTAAGGCGTGTAGCGTTCGGCGCACGGTCTATCATCCGTTCCTTCACGCAGTGCATGTTCACCCTATCCTTGGCGCCTCGTAGGATGCGGAGGATGTTGTACTGCTGAGGGCTGATGCCGAACGGTTTGAACAGCTCCACCTGCTGGCTGCGGAACCAACCGGCCGTGAACATCACGTTCAGCATGGCCTTCTGTTGTTCGCTCTCGAAACGGCTCTTCAGTTCTTCGTCGATCTTCGGCATGGCGATCACCAATTCCGGAACAAAGGTACCTGTATTATTCCCCATGGAAAATTATTGGCGCCTTGCTCCTTCCGGTTCTCGATACTTTTGGCCCACTTCAACCGAGCCATGCGCTACACGCCATTCTTTCTTGCCTCCTTGCTACTAGCTGCCTGTTCTTCGGAGACTCCGACGGCGACAATACCTGAACCCACCACACCGGCGCAGCCCGAAGCAACAACCCCTTCCACCTACCAAGCACCGAACACGGCGGAACGGGATAGTTGGCAGAAGCCACAGGAGGTGTTCCTGCTCATGGGCAACGACCTTCGCAACCGCACCATCGCAGACCTGGCGGCTGGTGATGGGTACTTCACCTTCAAGTTGATCGAAGTGGGTGCGAACGTGATCGCCATCAGCGATGACCCGGCACAATTGGCCGCTATCGAAGCCCGGAAAAAGGAAATGAAGCTGAGCGACGAACGATTGCGCACCCGCTTGGGAAGTGCTTCGGATCCCATGCTCGCACCCAATGAGGTGGACGCCTGCTTGCTGGTCCACAGCTACACCCGGATCCCCGACAAGAAGGGTTACCTGGTCAAGGTTTACGAAGGCACCAAAATGCCCAAACCCTTGTTCCTGTTGGAATGGTTGAATACGGAGACCCCGATCGGCCCACCGATGACGGACCGTATGTCTTCGGAACGCATCATGGATGATATCGGACTGGCGGGCTACACTGACGTGGGCACCTATTCGGCGAAGATCCCACACCAGGCGTTCATCTTCGCATCGCACCAGACGGGTATAGCGGACGACCAGCAGGGAATGGATCCCTCGCAGCTGCTCCCTACGCAGTAGTACCAGGAACTAGCGAGCCGCCCACCTCACGTCCTCACCGGGCAGTGGAGCCACACCCTTGTAAGGAACGAAGAGGTTCGCCCACAGGATCTTTGACCATGCGTACAGCACTGGGGCCATGACCACCAATGCACCAAGTACCCAGAACAACCGCGTGGTGGGTGTGGTCTCTGGGAAAAGGACGCCCATGGCTACGTAGATCGCGACGGACTGCGCTACGGTAAGGCCGTAGGACACGTACATGCCGCCGTAGTAAAAGCCCGGCTCCGCTTCGAATTTGCGGTGGCAGACCGAGCAACGTTCCAGCAGATCACCGGTGTGCGCCAGATCATACGGATTACGGCTCACCATGAATTCTCCCTCATGGCAATGCGGGCACTTACGGTGGACGATGCTGTACAGTTTAGTGCCCTTCTTGATCATGCCGCAAAGGTACCCCAAGAGTCAATGAATGAATTGACGAATGTCATTGTACGATCGGCAACCGAGCACATGGGCCACTATTTCAACTTGTCCGCGAACACCTTGCGGAACTTGTCCAGCTTGGGGCGGATCACCATTTGGCAATAGCCTTGCTCGCCGTTGAGCGCGTAATAGTTCTGGTGGTAGTCCTCTGCCGCGTAGAACGTTGAAGCCGCCGCGATCTCCGTCACCAACGGGCCGCGGAAAGCACCGCTCGCATCCAGCTTCTTCTTGTATTCCTCGGCTGTGCTGCGTTGCTCTTCGTTGTGGTAGAAGATGGCCGAACGGTATTGCGTACCCACATCTGCCCCTTGCCTGTTCAATGTGGTGGGGTCATGCGTTTGCCAGAACACTTCGAGGATCTCCGGCAAGCTGATAACCTTTGGGTCGTAGACGAGTTGTGCTACTTCGGCATGGCCCGTGGTGCCGTTGCATACTTCGCGGTAGCTCGGGTTCTTCACGTGGCCACCCATGTAGCCACTGGTCACGGAGCGTACGCCCTTCAACTCCACGAACACCGCTTCCACGCACCAGAAACAGCCGGCGCCGAGTGTGATCGTATCCATACCTTCTGTATTCAACGTAGTGTTCATGCTCAGTTCGTTCGTTGCCATTTCAACAGCGCGTGCATCCTTTCCTCCGCAAGCGGTAAGTGCCGAAGCGATCAACGGTATGGTGATCGAAGGCAGGATCATCCAGCGGTTCATGTTCTTCATTCCAAGGGTTGAACAGCGCGATCATCCGCTTTGTTCTGGTGGGATGTCGGCCGACGCTCTGGTTCCTTACACCCCTTTCGCGATGGAAGCAGCGAGCGCCTTGCCGATACGCTCCACCACACCCACCACCAGCGCATTGCCCATGAAGAACGCGCGCCAGGTATCGCTCACGCCAGCCGTATGCCCATCCGGGAACATGTTGAGGCGCTCCAGTTCCACCGGGGTCAACCGCCGGAACCGTTTGCCATCGGTGCTTACCACGTGTTTGAAACGCGACGCTGATCGGCCTCCTTCGCCGGTGATGATGGTGCGCGAAGGGCGATCCAACGGATCGGGGAACACCATGGCACCTTCGGAATACGCATACTTGTGCCCATTGGAAGCTGATCGTGCCTCGCTCTTGGAGCCTTTGAGGTAGCGCCATTGCGGCATCTCTTTCCGCAGGATGAAATACTCCGACGGCACTTGATCGGTCGGTTGTAAGTGATCACCCAACCGGGCTGGTTCACCCCCGTAGTTGGACTGCACAGCACCGGTGAAGACAACGCCATCCACCATGATGCCGGCGTTCTTGAAAGGAGACCTCCCCTTCCGCTCACCGAAGTTCTTTGTCAGTGCATCCAACTCTTGTGCAATGCTGAATTGCACCAAGGGGCGGGTGCCCAGTTCCGCTGGAAAAGCGTGTGCCATCGTACCATCCAGCGTAAGCCAATCCGCAGGAACGGACTTGCGCAGGGCTTTATACCGCGCGGTGGTCTTGTGGTAGCCCAACAGGAACACACGCCTGCGCCGCTGTGGCATGCCGTATTCCGCCGCGTTCACCACGCGCCATTCCACCGCATAACCAAGCTGGTCCAACGAGCGCAGCATCACCGCCAGATCCCTCCCACGTTGGCCCACCGGCGAACCGAGCAATCGGTCCACGTTCTCCAACAACAAGTAAGAAGGCTTGCGTTTCTTCTCGCTGAGGATCCGGTGGATCTGCCACCAGAGAACGCCCTTCTTGCCTTGCAGGCCATGGCTGTTCTTCAGCGTACTGGCCACCGAATAATCCTGGCACGGGAATCCACCCACGAGCAGATCATGATCCGCGATGTCCTTGGCGGCCACCGAAGCGATGTCCTGATTGGTATGATGTGTGGCGCCGAACCGGGACACATAAACCTCGGAAGCATGTTGTTTGCGACGAGCGGGCTCCCACTGGTTGCTGAAGACCACCTCGAAACGCGCGTCCTTGCCCGAAGCCCGCTCCAGTCCGAGGCGAAAACCGCCCACACCGGCGAATAGCTCCGCCACGCGGATCACCTGCTTCGCTTTGCCTTTCGCCATCGCGGGCCGAACTTAGTACGGTGCATCGCTGGCCTTTCCAATGGAATTCGCCCTGCGCTAACGATGCAATGTGAAGAGCGCCACGGGAATGGACGAGCCCTTCGATCCAGAACACACCAAAAGGCCACCGGGTACACCGCAGGCCTTACTGCTCTAAGAGCGGGAGACGGGATTCGAACCCGCGACATTCAGCTTGGGAAACAGTGGTGGTATGGAAGGCTTTTAAGGCGGTTTACCAGCATTGACGCGGGGGAATGCTGGTGTGCCGTGGCTTCCATCAGGCGTTTATTCCGGGCTTTTACCCCATATTTGGGTACTGTTGTGTACCATATGTGTACCGATCCATGAGCGGCAAGAGACCCACGTTGAACATCACCAGGCGGCTGGATGGAGGCGGCATTCGGTTGGTGGTGACGTACGAGCGGAGGCGGCAGCGCTACGGTCTGGGGCAGGAATGTACGGCTGAAGAATGGAACGAGGCAGCTGGGCGGTACCGACGTTCGATGCCGGGCTACCGGATGAAGAACGAGGTGCTCACCGCCGTGTTGAAAACTGCCGGGGACGTGGTGGATGACATCCTCCGGACGGGNNTGATCCGTTCACGTTCCATGCGTTCGAGGAAGGGTTCCGACCGAAGGAGAGCGGCAAGGCGCAGACCGTGGTGGACTTGATCGAGGTGATCGCCGATGAGATGAGAGCAGCCGGAAGGGTGGGCAATGGAACGGTGTACTATGGGCTGGGGCTGAGGGTGGCGGAGCACGACAAGCGGGTGCGCTTGAACCAGGTGACCCTTCAGTGGTTGAACCGGTTCGAAGCATACCTGCAGCAGACCTGCACAGCTGGTGGCATCCGCCAGTACATGAGCACGTTGCGCGCGGTGATGAACCGGGCGATCGCGGACGGGACCATTCCACTGGATGCCTACCCGTTCGGCAAGCGAGGCTACGAGGTAGGCAAGCACAAAAGCGCCCTGCGCCCGCGCCCGCTAAGCGACGATTGGTTGGCGCAGGTGAAGAGCTTCCCTCCCACTGGCGATGATGGCTTCGATGACCAGATCCGGTACTTCCTGCTGATGTACTACGCGCGAGGGATGAACTTCGCCGACATCGCACACCTGAAGTGGAGCATGATCTACGAGGGTCGCATCCACTACACCCGACGCAAGACCATGCGCAGTGGCACCGGCGCGAACTTCACGGTGCTGATCACGCCGGAGATCGCGGCCATCTTGGAACACTTCCCGCAAGGTGAGAACGAGTATGTGTTCCGCATCCTCGATCACCGGATCCACAGCACACCGCAGCAGCGCCACTACCGGATGAACAAATGCCGCGCGAAGCTGAACGACACGATGCGCGAGGTGGCCGCACGCTGTGGCATCACCATGAACGTGACCAGCTACGTGGCCAGGCACACCTTCGGCGCAGTGCTGCTGCGCAAGGGTGTATCCAAACGCGAGTTGGGCGATGCCTACGGGCACAAGGACAGCGCCACCACGGAGCACTATGCCGAGCAATTGATCGGCAGCGAACTGGACCACCTGCAGGACCTGTTGTAGCCTGTCCCCGTCCGGACCGATGGATGCTGCCAGTTTCGCAGCATGATCGCGATCAAGGTTGGCGAGGTGTTCCTGGACATGCGCCAGGACCAGAAGATGCGCCTGAAGTTGCGCAGCCAGATCTTCCACCGTGACTTCGTGGCGGCGGGGTACACCTATCCCTTCACCCTGCCGTATACACCGACCAACGCGCGTGCGTTGCGGTACTACAATAGGTTGGGCAACCCGCGCAAGATCGAGGATATCGAATGCGAGCTGTGGCTGGGCGGTGCTTTTTGGAGGATGGGGTTGATGAAGTACAAGCGCTTCGAAGGTGGATACGATGTGGACGTGCTGATCCCCGAGGATGAAGCGATCCTGCAACTCCGCAAGGTGCGCACCAAGGACCTCACGGACGAGTACGACTGGGTGCCCGATCCGTTCGGCACGGAAGAGACCGACATGCAAACGGTGCTGACCCGGTACAGTGGCACCATTGAAGACACGGACATCGTGCTGCCACCGTTCCGGAACACCGGGAAGTTCGGCGGGCGCAAGGAGACGTACTTCGGGGTGGACCCCGCATCGCCAGAGGGGGCCGGGAACAAGCCGTTCAACGAATGGCAGAACACCTACCGATGGGCTGTTGAAGGTGGCATAGAACTGTACTTCAACGAGTACACACCCATGCCCTACCTGGTGCGTGTGTTCGAGAAGATGATGGCGTTGGTGGGCAAGCGGGTAACGGGTGATGTGGTGGATGATCCGGAGGTGCGCAGCATGATCATCTTCAACAACCTGCATGTGCCCTTGATGATCCAAGTGTTGTTCGGTGGTGTGCCCAGTTACCAATGGGTCTATCAGTTGCGCCAGGTGATGTTGCGGGATATGCTCCCGAACCTCACTGGTCTGGACTTTATGATCCGCATGATGCGGCGCTTCAATGCCATCCCCTTCTTCCGGGATGGGGGTCGCCTGGAGTTCCGATCGATGAACCACATCCTCGCGGACAACCGCTACAAGGATCTGACAGAGCACGTGGTTCCCAGCAAGAATATGGAGGTCGAAGAGTTCGGAGGCCTATTGCTCAAGGAGCAGAAAGAACCGCTGGAAAAAAGCCGATCCACCGTGACCTTCGAGCGCTCCAAGGTTATTGGTACGGTGACCACCGTTGCTGGCCTCGCATCACTGACCCCGACTGTTGGTGATCTCGCGCGGGTCAATTCCCTTGATGCCATCTTCATCTATCGGGAGCAGCCCGGCCTGATCGGGCCTGCATGGTCCTACTTGACGGATGACCTGAGCGAACTATCCACCGGCGATGATCCGAAATCACAGGACATCGGCGTGGGGTTCGTATCGATGTACAAAGGCGCCGGCATTCAAGAGGACCAATTGTGGTTGGTACCTACCACAAGCATGGTGATGACCGACCCTTCGGAGGACATGCACGGTATCGGGAGCAACGAAATGCAGCAACTCATTCTGTTGTTCCATCGTGGAGAACAGTTGGATAGCTTGGGCAATCCGTACGTGCTGGCATCCAACGATACTTTCAACTACGCCGGTGGCACGATCGAAGGAGCCACCATGCGGGAGCGCTTGGGCGGTGACGGCGGCATCTACGATGTGTGGTACAAGCGATGGGCAGAGGCACAGGCGGATGGCAAGTATGTGAAGCGGCGCCTGCGACTACCCCTGCACATGGTACGCAGCTGGCAGTGGGACACCATCATCATGCTGGAGGGGCAGAAGTTCTTGGCCAAGGACATGGACATCGAGGTTACCCCGAGCGGCCATGGACTGGTGAGCATGGAGCTGATGCGCTTGGCCGCCGTGGGTGCGCGGGTGGTGCCTGTTGTATTCGCATGCAGTGGCCCGGGTTACATCGCCATGGTGAAGACCGGGACCGGCTCGGCCTATGCCGAGACCACATCGGGATACTACAGCGTGAGAACGCCGGATGGAACCGTGGTGACGTTGGATAGTGGCACCTCGTTCGAGGATGATGATGCTGGAACGTATTGCATCTGGTGCAGCGATGCGGATGGAGAGCTCGATGGAGCGTACACCTACCTCAGTTTCGGCGGAGACATCACCGAACTGCTGATGGCTGGTATCGAGGGCATGCCGGATCTGGAGGAAGTGCAGGTCTTAGGAACGTTGATCAGTGAATTGGTGTTCCCTTTGTTCGGTACCGTGCCCTACGTGCTGTTGCAAAACTCGCCGATAACATTGCTGCTCTTCGCCAGTGGGCAGAAGTTCGCCAACCTGAATTGCTCCGGATGCGCACTAACAGAGGCCAGCATCGACCACGTGATCCTGCGAGCGCATGAATCATGTGTGGCCGGCGCGGTACCGGCAGCTGTGGAACTCACCGGCGGAACGAACGCCAGCCCGGTTGGCACCCCTACTCTGGACCTGATCGACGAGATCGTGACCATCTATGGAGGCGCGGTAGCCACCAACTGATCGGCGTGCGCAAACCTGTCCCCACCCATGTCGGGTGAAGGGGTGAGTTTCGCATCCATGAGCCACAAGCCGGTGTTCGATGCTCCGTTGCGCACCATGCACCTACGCGATGCACTGCGGGCCATGGAGCAGCTGGGTCCGACCAACCAGCCCATACCTGCCCGCATCGGGCACTTCACCCACAACCGCAAGAGCGGACGGGGTGGAGACTACATCGAGATCCCCGAGGCGGTGCTCTTGACCGAGGCGGCACAGGCCAACCCGCGCAGCATGCGGGCACGGGCGGCGGATAAGGAACGCAAAGCCACGGCCAGCGGTGTGAAGCACCGGCCTGGTGCCCACTTCCGCAACAGCACGCGCGACCTCTTGTTGCCCACGGGTGACAAGCACCGCTTCATCATCTACACGCTCGTGATGTTCAACGGATACCGTGTGGTGCTATGAGCAGAAGGCACGAACATAAGGGCGTGATCATGGAGGGTGGCCTCGCCTTCCTGCATGATGCGAAAGCCGTGGTGAAGTTCATGGGGCCCAAAGCCGCTGGACCTGCACCGGTTACCGCCACCGAGAACGCCGAAGAGGTGGATGCCCGAACCACCGGCGACCAGCACACGCCCGGCGTGGTTAAGGTGATGGCCTGGGGCGCGGAGCGGAACATCCAGTATGCGCTGTGGGGCACCAACAACCTGCGGCCGGATGATCTGCTGGTAGAAGCAGGCAAGAACGGGATCTTGAAGGCAGCGCTGACCACACGCCGCAACGTACACTACGGCAGCGGGCCGATGTACTACAACCTGGTGGCCACTGGCGACCGGGAAAAGATCCAACCGCTGGCGCAGTCGAAGCTGCCGAAAGAGATCCGCGAATTCCACCGCAAGATCCAGTTGGAGAAGGTGCTGCGCGAGACCATCGTGCAGTGCGAGTGGTGGAACTGGTGGGNNGTGATCTTCTGGAACTGGTGGGGCACGGAGTACCTGCTGAGCAACAACTTCCAGAAGATCACCAGCTATCGCCCGATCAAATCGGCGTGGTTGCGTTGGTCGCTGATGAACGACGAGACGGGCCGCATCGAGTGGTGCCTGCTCAACCCGAACTGGGGCTTGTTCAGCGCCAGCAACACGGAGATCATCCCGGTGGCCGATCCGTGGTGGACGCCCGAGGAAGTGCGTGCATGGGCCAAAGAGAACGGCTTCACCAAGTTCGTTCGGCCGAACCTGATGCCCGACCCGGATGCTGGGTACTACCCCGATGCGGACTGGCACAGCTTGTACGATGACAAGTGGCTACAGAACACCAACAAGATCCCCGCGTACCGTGATGCACTGCTAACGAACGCGCTCACGATAAAGCTGCTGATCAAGATCCCATCCACGTACCTGGAGAACAAGTACAAGGATACATGGGGCGACATGAGCGATGACGAGCGCGACAAGAAGCGCTTTGATCTGCTCACCAGCTTGAATAACTTCCTGAGCGGCGTGGAGAACGGCGGCAAGGCGCTGGTGACCGAGTTCCTCGTGGGCGAGGATGGCAAGGCTGAAGCAGGCTGGGAGATCATCCCTATCGATCACGGAAAAGGTGGAGAACAAGTAGGCACCAGCATTGCGGACAGCGAGAAGGGCAACAGCCAGATCCTCGCCGTGACGCGGGTAGACCCTACCCTACTTGGCCAAGGTGCACCCGGTGGAAAACTGGGTGCTGGCAGCGGAAGTGACAAGGCCGAAGCCGTACGCATCATGCACGCGCTGATGTACAGCGATCGCGAGCAGACCACCGAGGACTGGTACTTCACCCGCGACTACAATGGGTGGAGCGCTGAGATCTACATGGGATACCGCCCGATCGAACTCACCTCGCTCGACGCGACGAGCGACAACCAACCGCCCGCCAACGCCAGCTAAGCGATGTTGATCAGCACCATAGATCAGTTCAAGGAACGCGTGGACGTGGGCAGCGACTTCAAGTGGAGGCGCATCCGCGACTACGTGGAGCAAGCTGAGCTGGAGTTCTTGCTTCCGGTCCTTGGTCAAGAGTTGATCGACGACCTGGACGCCTACATGCAGGGCAGCGACGATGCCAATGATGCCTATAACAAGGTGATCGAGCAGGGACAGAAAGCACTTGCCATCACTGCGTTCTACCTGGCGTTCCCCACCCTGCAGTTGAAGGCCACGGACCTTGGGTTCGTGGTGCAATTGGGCGAAGGTGAACGCAGCCCATACCAATGGCAGGTGGGCGATGCCCGCGATGCGGTGCTGATGGCAGGCTATGCGGCCATCGAGAAGCTGTACACCATCCTCGATCGGCATAAGGCATCACTGGCGCAATGGCGCAACAGCGAAGCCTTCACCGGCTACCACGACAGCCTGCTGCGCAACGCTGCGGAGTTCCACACCTTCTACAAGATAGGGACATCGCGCATCACGTACGTGGACCTGAAGCCAGCCATTGACCGGGCACAGGAACTGGTACTTCGTCCACGACTGGGCGAGGAATTCTACGACAGCCTGATCGAACACCTGCGAGAAGGCGCCGACGACAGCAGCAGCGATAGCGATGGCGTGGACGATGCGCTGATGTCCGCCGCGATCAAGAAGGTGCGCCGGGCCTTAGCACACTTCACCATCGGCGAAGCGAAAGAAC
The DNA here is from genome assembly GCA_002482775.1 of Flavobacteriales bacterium UBA7690. Classification (GTDB taxonomy): domain Bacteria; phylum Bacteroidota; class Bacteroidia; order Flavobacteriales_F; family PHOS-HE28; genus PHOS-HE28. Next base: position 19,992 of record DLGQ01000074.1, read on the forward strand.
TGAGCTTCCGGAAGGCCAACGGAGGGTTGCTCAGCACCCGGTTCGACGGGAACAGCAGCAGCGCCGTGAACGTGATCGATGAGCGCTTGAACAGTGAGGACACCGTGAACATACGCGCGGTGGCCACCAAGAAAGGCTACGAACTCCTGAGCGTAGCACAAGGGTGGTTGGACCGCCATGCGGACAGCTTCCCACTCTACAAGAACGGGCCTGCTTACAGGCCGGCCGGCAACGACGAACGAACCGCAGAGGACCGCATGCCCAGCGCTGGCGGTTTGATGTGGGTGTAACCCCCAACCGCATGCCGCTGATGAAACTCTCTGATCCATTATCCGCAGCAAGTTCCTTGGCCTGGCCATGGAAGCTGGCCAGCGCGGTGCTCGGGTGGATGGCCGCATTCGCCGCGCCGGTGCAACCGTTCATGATCCTCGTACTGGTCCTGGTGGTGGTGGATGTGATCACCGGCATCTGGGCCGCACGCCGCAACGGCGAGCGCATCACGAGCAAGGAGATGGGGCGCACGGTACCCAAGGTGGTGCTGTACCCCGTGGCCATCCTCTTAAGCGAGGCCATGGTGCACACCTTCTTCGCGGGCACACCCGTGGTGAGCAGCCTTACCTACATGGTGGCGCTCTTCATCTGCACCATCGAATTCCAGAGCAACATCGAGAACATCGGCAAGCTCACCGGCACGGACATCTGGGTACACATCCGTGAGTACCTCAAACGCAAGCAGAACTGATGGAGATCGACGTAGCACACTTCAAGAACGGCGACGACTTCTCGCTCGGCACCCTGTTCGTGGACATGAAGTTGGACTGCTTCACCCTCGAGGATGAGAAGCGCACGGTGAAGGTGTGGGGGGAGACCCGCATACCGGATGGCACCTACACCATAAAGCTGCGCACCGTTGGTGGCATGCACACCAAGTACAGCAAGCAATACCCATGGCACAAGGGCATGCTGTGGTTACAAGATGTGCCCGGGTTCGAGTACGTGTACATCCACGTGGGCAACACGGACGATGATACCGCCGGCTGCATCCTGGTGGGTGATACCGTCAACATCCACGGGCGATTGCTGGAGAGCAAGCCCGCCTACGAACGCCTCTACAAACTGATCATCGCGGCCATGGGTCGTGGTGAAGCCGTCACCATCAACATCCAATAGGACATGGCAACCAAAGAGAAGAAACCATTCGGGGAGACCGGCTTCGGCAAGTTCCTGAAGAAGGCCAGCGGCGTGCTCCCCGAAGTGGTGGACATCGCCGCCAAGGTGGCCACGGGCAACATCAGCGGTGCCATCGAGGCCGTATCCGATGGACTGAAGAACAAGGCAGCGAACAACGTGGAAGCCGCCAAACTGCTCGCCGAGCTGGAGCAGTCCAGGATGACGTGGGAACTGGAACTGGAGCGCGTGTACGCCGCCGACCGCGACAGTGCACGCTCGCGTGAGGTGGAGATGGCCAAGGCCGGCAAACGGGACATCATGCCTCCGTTGCTGGCCAGTGCGGCGCTGATCGCCTTCGGATTCGTCCTCTACATCATCGCGTTCCGGATCATCCCGGAAGAAAACCGTGAGATGTTCATTCACCTGCTGGGCATCATCGAAGGTGCCATGCTGGTGAACGTCTACAGCTACTACTTCGGCAGCAGCGCAGGCAGCCGCCGCAAAACCGAGCTCTCCGGCAAATGACCTGGTTCGTTCGATACCTGATGAACAGCACGGTGGCAGCATCGTGGAGCGAGTTGCGTCCGGACCAGTTCGAGCGGATCGGCGACCTGCTGCACCGGTTCCAAGGCGTGGTGCTGAAGGCTCACATCACGTGGGTACTGTTGGACATCAGCTGGCGCACACCGCTGAAGCTGGCCGCGTTCTTCTTCGGCATCGGCCCCGAGGCGCGGCACCTGCTTACCGCTATGGCCGATCCGTTCTTGAAGCTGGAGGGGCTGACGGATACGCTCCTACCCTACATCGGGAAAGGCGCGAACCGGATCCCGTGCCATGTGAACGATCTGCTGAACAAGGTGGACGCGGAGACATGGGGCGTGGCTGACACGTGCTTCCTCAAGTACAACAGCACGAAGGACATGACCTGGCTGCAACGTATGGCCGCAGTGCTGTACGTGAAGCAAGGGACGAGTGCGGAGCAACGCATTGAAGCCGTGGACCTGAAGCCATACGAACGCATCCCCAGCGGACACCTGCGAGCGCTACACACCATGTGGGGAGGACACCGAGCGGTGATCGTGGGTGAAAGTCCGTGGCCATTCCGCAACGCGAGCGAGAAGAAGGTGGTGCGCAAGAAGACCGGCTGGGGGGATGTGCTGCTGAGCATGGCCGCCACCAAGTTCGGGCCATGGGAACAGACACGCCGCACTGAAGCCCGCACGTTCATGCGCGCATTGAACCAGGCGATGGAGTTGGATCACAAACGCAGGGAAGAGGCCAGCAAAAAGCGGCGATGAGCATTCCACAGAACAGCCTCACGCTTCGCGAGTGGTTCGCCCTTGGCGAAGAGCTCGCGGCACGCAACACGGACATCGGTCACGTGATCGGCGATGCTGCGCATTGCCACTTCTCCCGCTACCGATTCGTGGAGACCGCCAGCAAGGTGTTCGATGAACTGAAGTCGCCTGCGTTGCTATTGGAGACACCCGAGAGCGGTGGTATCGACAACAGCAGCAACAACCTGCTGGTCTCCAAATACCTCGCGTTCACCATCGCCAAGCGTTTGGAAGATGACCGCGACCACGCCGAGCGTGTACTGGCCGAGGATGAATGCGAGAGCATCGCTATGCAGACCATCGCCAGGCTACGGAAGATGCGCATCCATCTGGGCGGGCAAACCTTCGGCGATGTGGAGGTGGCGCGCTGGGAAGGCGATGTGATGGGGCCACCGTTCCTGAACCCGAATTGGGCAGGCTACCGCGTAATGCTGCCGGTGAAGGTGAATGAACGTAGGCTAACCTACGACCCCGCGAAGTGGAATGACGATGTTGCTGTACCACGCCTGGTGGACCTGACCGCCATCACCTGCGCGAACCTCAACGACCCATCCTTCGGACTGACAACATCCCAGCGCAACACGTGTCTGCTACCCACCTACGACTTCTCTTCCTCCGCTGTACTGAGCGCACTTACCGATGTGCAACGGGCCGCGTTGGCGGTCGTGTTCGGGGGAGAGGGTGGAGAATGCGATCCGGTCACCATCGTTGACCAGGATGACCAGCAGGTTGCGGAAGTGGCCGCTGGTGGCGAATTCGAGGTGTTCCGCTTTGACGAGATCGTTGATGACGGCACCGATGGCGGAGACGAGATCATTGATATGGGCTAGAACATGGCAAGCATCACACGCAAAATACGCATCTGGGTAGCGGCTTTGACCGGGGGTGAAGTGCCTGAATCGGGTCGCTTGGTTGTGGACAGCACCACGCGCAGATTGTACGTTGGCGATGGCACAAGTATCGAGGACCAGAACACCGATCAACAGTACTACACTCGCTGGAGGGACATACGACAGTACGTATCAGGCCAAGTGTCAACTATCAATAGTGCCATCGACTTGAAGGCACCGTTGGCGTCACCCGCACTCACTGGGCTGCCAACCGCACCTACACCACCGCCTCCGGCGAACAATACGCTGCTGGCCACTACCGCATTCGTAAAAACTGCCATTGATGCATTGGTGGATGGTGCACCTGGCGCGTTGGATACGCTGAACGAGATAGCGGCCGCATTGCAAGACGATGAAGATGCGCTCTCCGCACTCACCATCGCTGTTGCCTCTAAGGTTCCACAGGCACGGTTGGTGAACGGTCATGCATTGACGGCCGACATCATCGTGAGCAAAGGCGATGTGGGGTTGGGTAATGTGGACAATACGAGTGACGCGAACAAGCCGGTGAGCATCGCGCAGGGTGCAGCGGATGCGGCGATACTTGCAGCGCTTAACGCATTCATCGCGACACAGCCAATAAACATTTACAAGGGTAGTGACACCAATCGTTCCGATAACACGCTAACGCCGGACCCAGCACTAGAGTTCCCCATCGCTGCAGGACAACTCGTCTCATTCTCGATGACCGTATTCATACGTGCATCATCTGGTGGCGACTTTAAAAGCAGGGTTACCGGACCGAGCGATGCCGTGAACGTCTTGTTGGCTCAAGCCGTTGCACACGCAGGAACTACGAACAACAGGGTAGCAAGTGCGTTCGACACATCTGACCTTATCCAGTTGCACACGAGCACGAATAACATCCGCTTCATCGTAAATGGCACAGTGCTCAATGGCCCAACGGCAGGTATGGTACGATTTGAATGGGCACAGAACACCACTAATGGTGCAGCAACATCGGTGCTTGCCGGCAGTACGTTGAATTACAAGATCATCACCTGATGATGGAGGCAGCGGCATTCGACGTGGAAGCCTACAACGCAGAAGTGCGTGCGTGGGGCCAAAGCACGCTGGCCGTGCTGAAGAGCAGTCTGGCGCCCGTCGGGTCCAGAGGCCTTGGCACGTTGATGCGATCGCTGCGCGTGCGCTTCTACCAGCGCTATGGCGAGATCTTCGGGCTCGGCTTCCAGTTCGCGCGCCACGGTGTGTTCCTGGAGAAGGGGGCACGTAAGGGCTACGGCGGGCAGAAAGGCAGCCGCTGGTGGAAGGACAGCACCATGAGCGTGCGCAAGGATGGCAGCATCCAGAAAGGAGGCTGGATGAAAACGAACCCCGAGAGCTTGGGGAAGATGAACACGGGGAACAGTCGCGCATTCCAATGGTTCAACCCCGTTGTGGAATTGCGCATGGAGCAATTGGCAGACCTGGTGGCGAAGCATTACGGTGATATGGCGATCAACGCAGTGATGATCCGATGAGCACACAGGTGACTAAACGCGTGGCCAGCATTTACATCGATGCGGCGGCGGCCAACAAATCGCTGAAGGATCTCCAGAGCGAGAGCGCCAAGCTGTACAACGAGCTGCGCAAGCTGCCCCGTGGCAGCGATGAGTTCATCGCGAAAGCAAAGGAGTACCGCAACGTTCAGGCACAGCTGAAAGCCACCAAGGAAGAGGTGGCCGGGACCAATTCAGTGTTCGGCCGATTGAAGGCCGGCCTCGGACCATTGGCCGGAGCGATGGGGTTGGCATTCGGTGGGGCTGCGGTGATCCAAGGCATCCAACACGCCCGCGAAGAATTCTTGGAGCACGAGAAAGCCGTGGACCGAGTGACACAGGCCTTGAAGAACAACGGTGAACAGAGCGGGCAGACTGCCAGCGGACTTGTGCAAGCCTCGGACGCCATGGAGTTGAAGTCGCTGTACAGCGCAGAGGACATCCTGACGCAGGTGAGCACGCAGCTGCTCAACTTCGGCAACATCGCGAACGACAAGTTCACCCGTGCGCAACAGGTGAGCCTTGACCTGGCCACGACGCTGGGTGGTGATCTGCAAGGTGCCACCATGGCCGTGGGGAAAGCGCTGAGCAGCCCGGTAGATGGCCTGAGCAAACTCCAGAAGATGGGCGTGAAGTTCAGCGAGGACCAGAAGGCCGTGATCACCACCCTGGTGGAGACCGGCAAGGCCGCTGAGGCACAGGACATGGTGCTTGCCGAACTGGAAAAGCGCTACGCTGGCCAGGCCGAAGCTGCGGCACGGAATGAAGCCGGTACCCGAAAGCTGGACCAGGCCATGGGCGATCTTGTCGAGGGAAGTGGTTCGTTCTTCAATGCCGCTTTGCAGGACCTTGCCGGTGGACTGGGAGACATGATCGGTGCATTCTCCGACCTCATCGGCCTGACCAGCCGCGAGAGCGATGAGCTACAAGGGCAGCGTGCCGAAATGAATGCGCTATTCAACGTCCTCAAGAGCGGGAACATCACGCAAGAGCAGCAGGCCGAACTGGTGGAGCGTATCAACCGCGAGTACAAAGACTACCTGCCCACGGCCATCAGCGTAACCGACAGCACCGAAGCGCTTGAAATGGCGCAGCGTGGTGCGAACCAAGCCATGTTGGAGCAGATCCAGCTGCTGGCGAAGAAGGAGTTGCTGGAAGAGGCCCAGAAGGAAGCCGTGGACCGGAAGAAAGATGCCTTGCAGGCGCAGGTGACCGCTGCCAAAGCAGCACAGGGCGAACTGTCCGCTTGGGAGAAGACGAAGCTCGCCGTGATGCAGCCGACCATGATATTCACGCCGGAGGTTGCCATGGAGGCCAATAGCCAAGTGGCGCAACTGGCCGCTCAGCACGCTCAGAAGGAATATGAGAAGCTGATCAACACGTTGGGCACCGTTGAAAGTGCCCAGAAGGCCGTTAACGATGTCACCATGGCCCGAATGGATGGCGCTGAAGGCGGAGGTCCAACGGTGAGCCCAGAGGTGGCTGAGGAAACGAGCAAGCGTGCGCAAGAGGTGCGTGATGCCTTGAAGCAGGCCGCGCATGATCAAGAGATGGACCGCCTCGATGGCAAGGACAAGGAGATCCGCCAGGTGGAAGAGAAGTACCACAAGCTGGCCCAGTTGGCAGAGGGCAGTGGTGTTGGACTGGAAGAGATCCAAGCGCAGCAGGACCAAGAACTGGCCGCTGTTCGCTCCAAATACGGCAAGAAGGAATTCGAGCGGCTGACGAAGTTGGATGAGGACCTGCGCAAGATGCGCGACAGCCAATGGAGCGCTCGTCTCAGCGTGGAGCAAAAGCAAGAGGTTGAGGCCATCGATGCACGATACGAGGCACAACGGGTGGCCATTGGCGACAACCAGGCCGCGTTGGCGCAGAACGAACAGGAACGCCGCGCAGAGATCGATGCTGTTCTGGAATCACAACGCGTGGAACGTCAACAGGCCACCGATGAGGCGGAACTCCAGCAGGTGCGCGACAAGTACGCCAAGCTGTTGGAAGAGGCAGAAGGGAACAAGGACCGATTGCTGCAGGTGCAGGATCTGCTGGCGATGGAATTGGAGGCGAAGGAGCTTGAGCAGGAAGAGAAGCGGCAGGAACGCCTTTTGGCCAAGCAAGAGGCACAGGATGAGTTCGAGGCATCCATCCAGCAGAAGAAACTGGAGATGTATGAGCAGGAGCTCGACCTGATGGCCTCAAGGCACGAGCGCGAGTTGGAGATGGCGCAAGAACAGGAAGGCGATATCGCTGCATTGCTTGCCCAACAAGCTGCCGAGCGCGCTCCATTGGAGGAAGAGTTGCGCCAGGCTGAATTGGACGCGCTCAACGCTCATTTCGAGACGCTGTACGCCACCGCCGATGAGCATGGCATCGACACGGCCATGTTGCAGCAGCAACACGCGGAGGCCTTGCTTTTGATGAAGCAGGACTTCCTTCAGCGCGAGGTGGATGCCAATGAGGACAAGAACAACAAGATCAAGGCATCGGACGAGATGATGGCCAAGGCACGTGCCGACGTGACTTCTGGCATCATGCAGATCACAGGCGACCTATTTGCGATGTCCGCAGCCGATGCAGATGAAGCCGCCGACTACCAGAAGATGTTGACCCTCTTCGAACTGGGCATCGATACTGCAAGCGCCATGGGGTCGCTCACGGCCATGTCCGAGGCGAATCCGGCTAACGCTGCCACTGGTGGTCTCGCCGGCATCGCGCAATGGGTCGCCGGCATCGCACGTATCACCGGTAACATCGCCAAGGCGACCCAGATCCTTTCCAAGCCGAAGCCGAAGCCACCAGCTTATGCGATCGGTGGTGAAACGGCCCCGCAAGGGATGCCCGTGTTCAGCAAACGGAGCGCTACCGGTGGACGTGCTGGAATGGAAGAGGTGATGTCGTACTTCGATGATGCGTTGGGCACCACGGTGAACATTACGAAGCCCGCACAGGATATCAGCGTTGGCGGAATGGTGCCGGGCCCAACCATGGGCTTATTCGGCGAGAAAGGGCCGGAATGGGTGGCGCCAGCGTGGCAATACTCCAATCCGACCCTCCAACCGGTGTTCGATTGGCTCGAGGGCATGCGCCAAGAAGGCCGTGTGCCCGCTTTCGAAGTTGGCGGCGACACTTCACGAACCACAACAACAGTGACCGAGCGTGTGCGCTCCCTCACGAACTCTACCGAGACAAATTCGATCGGTGGCCAGTTGAATGTTGCTGAACTGAACGCGACCATCCAACAGCTCGCAGCAGTGCTGCAGGCTCCAATATCAGCAGTCATGTCATACGATCAGCTCCAGGACAGCAACGAACGGATCGGCGACCTTGAGAACCGAAGCAATCTGAACGCGTAATGGCAACAACGATCGAGACGGAACCTTTTCTGTACAGCGCCGTTCGCAACCCGATCATGGTGGTTGCCAACGGTTCCAACATGTCCAGCGGGGTGGATGAGCCTGCCGTGTTGTTGATCGGGTTCAGTGGTGGTGACCTACCCGGGGATGGCGATGAGTTGACGCTGGAATCGGATGTTATCGGTGAGATCGTTCTAGTCTTTGCGAGCTCTCCTGATGGCTCGCCGGATGAAGTGACCGCGTTCTCATCTGGAACAGCGGTTGATTATGTTACAGCCCTTGCTGCAGAGCTCTCGGCCCGGCCTGAGTTGAACACGCGATACATCATCACCTATCTAGATCTGCTGGGTGTACCAGGATTGAAGTTCGAAGCGCGCGTTGCCAATGACGCCACGTACAACCTGGCTGCTACTGCTGGAGGATTCACTCCAGCCACCATCACACCTGCCGATGTAACCCCGTTCACGCAACCACCCAGTTCCATGATGCGGTTCAGTGTGAGTGTGTGGATGATGACTTCCGGGTTGATGCCCACAGAGGATGACGTGCCGCAGTTCGAACTCGAGTACGAGGACGAAGCCCCAGCTGATAGAGAGGGTAATGCTCGATTCCCATTCGATGATGTGTTGAGGAACAGGCTATCCCCTACCATTCCGCCACCTGGTACAGATGCTACGATGACCGCGATAAACAGCTACTGCGCATATGTGGTGGCAGCAGCTGAGCGCTTTGGTACCCCGCCTCGTATACATCCATCAGTACGTACATCAATACTGTTCGCCTACCTGACCGGTCGCGATGAGGTGGCCAGGGTGAACTACCCGGATTGGAATGATCAGCTGCTCCTATCAGGTGGTCGCTGCCGATTCCTATCCACCTGGCCGAACACAGCGATCTCGCGACCTAAGATCGTTCTGCCTGGCCAGGAAGAATACCTCACTTGGCTATGGCAGCCAACGTCGGTAGATGTTGTGCTCAAGGTGGACCTGTACTACGAGACTGGAGACAACGTGACTGGGCATGTACTGGAGACATTCCCCGATCGTACACACGAGCTACTGATCACTCCGGTTGGATTCAACGCACGTGAGTTGGCCAGCGTTGACCCGACCAGACGTGTGCGGGCATACCGCATCTACCTCACTGACCTTAGCCGCTTGTACTACAGCGAACTCAGGTACTACGAGGTGGACTGGCGCGTGCACAAGCAGGCACGCCAGCTGTTGTACCACACCTCATCTGGCAGCATCGATACCATCGTGCTGCATGGTAGGCGAACTACCAAGTCTGTTGCTGTGATGGAGCGCAGCGAACGCGTGACTGACATGGCCACGACCATCCATGATGCACGTGACACGGTGGCTATGCTCACCTCCATCGGTGATGAGCACGAGGTCGGTACCACGTACCTGACCCGAGCTGAGCTACCTGTGCTCGCGGATCTCATCGGTTCGGAATCCGTTCATGAACTGGTAGGATCTGAATGGATCCCAGTGCAACTACTGGACAAGGATGAGGTGGACGGCGCCAGTGATGACCCCAACCTGGTGGCCCGGGTGATCAGCTACCGGTACGCGGTGCGCAACAGAGCCCGGAGCGTGCCGTCCCAATAGGCGCCATGGCGCATACCAATAGGAGCCTGGGCGCCTGGGGGTAGGGTATTTTTCCTGCGAACGGACCCGCCATGGCGTGCGCTGCATTGGGAAAGCCCTGATTTAGACGTGTGCGTGTGGCGCGCTCTCAATAGTAGCTGACATGAATCCATGACTGACCTATGGAGTCAAGTGGATAAGTTGCACACTACCAGACAGAACGACTCTCTATAACACAACGGACCTGGTCAGAAAGAAAAGTGCCAGCCCTTTCCTTCACATCAAACTCGCGATATCCATCGCTGAACTGCATTCGAACACGTGCTATCCTATGGGCAGCAAGTTGCCGGATCTGATCGAGTGTAATTCGGTATCTAGGAGTAATCTGAGACACTGTGACGTTGAACTCGGTTTTGAACTTCCCAGTGAATATGTTCGTCGAACGAACTATTACAATGGAGTCGTTGTCCAACTTCAGATACAGAGGATCACCATCCCCGATTACCAATGACTTGGGACCACTCGTGTTGAAGACTGGATCTAAATAAAGGGCAGCATTCACCCTCGTAAAGGTCATGGTCATGGTCTCAGCACTAAATGTTCCCCCTACCAATTGCCCCCACGTAGCATAGGTGGTATCCCCAGTGAATTCATCCACGTAGTTGCTCCACAGAACTTGGCAATTCTGTCCTATGGTGATGGATCTCAATCCAAGCCATACGAGTAAAAACATTCCATATCGCATAGATGCATCTGTTGCGGCGTTCAAATCTACTGCTTGAGAAGTTTGCTCTTCTCAATCAATTCAGCGCTCCGCCGCAGGAGATTCGCTATCTCTTGAATGTCCGCCGTCTGAGCCTCTTGATGGTACACACCCTCTGGCTCGGCCACGGTTGATGAACCTATTTCCGTTGGGATTGTCATCGTGGGTTCAGCTATGAAGTGGAACAGATCCACCTTATAGCCCATGCTGTTGAAGGTCTTATCATATTTCCGCAGCACCGCTGTACTCAAATCCTTGGATTTGAAATGTCGGTACATCTGTGACTCCGAGTAGGGCAACTCATTTAAGAAGTCCACTGGCTCAATCCGACTACTCTTCAGGACTTCTGATAACGCCTTGCCAACATGCTGCACCATCTGGACAAAGTTCCAGTGATGCAGATGGTTACGTGTGATATGTGACTGTGCAATCATGCGTGTTGACACGCAAGTGTTGACAACTTGAGCGCGCAATATTTGCGAAACTTGCAAGAAACGCAAAACATTGCACGCACTTTCTGCGAGCGATGACTGAACACGACATCAAGATCCTAGACGAAGGCCTACCGAATGGATGGCTTCCCGAGGCTGAAGAACGGCTACGTTCTAAAGGCACACCATTCAGTCGTGGCAACATCTCTAAGGTCAAGACCGGTGCTGTCGAGAATCAGGTAATTCTCGATGTCCTCATCGAATTAGTGCAGGAAGAAAGGCTCAACCGCGAGGCTGTTTCCAACCGCATTCTGCAAGCGGCAACTGGCACTTTATAAGAGCGCATAACCTGTCCCCACTTCCCCGCCACCACCACCTCACTTTCGATCACCGCATGAACATCTACCTCACCGGTACGGACCACCGCGAAACGTTGCTGGACCTACAGCATCGACTTAACCTCTTAGGCCACAAGGTGATAACACCATACGATGTAGTGGAAGAAGGATGGACCGAGAACCAGAACCTGGTAGCTCGCCTCCAAGCTGTGCTGGGCACCGAGCAACTGGTGACCACCCCACCCACACAGGGATCGTGGGGGCCGGGAGCCGACCGCGAAGTGAAGGTCGCCCGCGAAGCCAACATCCCCGTGATCCCGATCGCCTCCCTCCTACCCGCCACCAATTAACCACCACCAACCATGGACAAGTACCTCTTCCTCTGGGGCGCTCCGTGCCGCGAAACGCGCGCCGAGGCCCAACTGCTGCGCGAGCGTGGCTACACCGTGCGCACACTGCGCGACGAGATCGATGAACAGGAGGCTGTCGTTGGGCCCAAGGTCCGCCTCCAGTTGCGCACCATGTCCATGCTCAGCGCTGCGGCGGTGGTGATGGACACCAACACACCACTGGAAGATCAGCGTCGATGTGGCGACCTGTGCCGATCCATGGGTGTGCGCTGTGTGATCTCTGGCGAACTACCCTTCATCGCTCCAGAAGAGTACCTACTGGACGAGTGCTTGGACAGCCTAGACCATAGCGGGCGCTACGCATGCATCTCCGCCAGGGTGTATACACCTGTCACTGCCGCCAACCAACACCGCCTTCACCTATGAGCGGCAGCATCATCGGCCTGGACGGCCAAGCCATCGGCGTCATGGGCGACCCCGAGAAGTTCCGCGAACTGCGCGTGACCTTCGAGAAGAAGTTGCAAAAGCACTTGGAGAAATTCCAAGATGACATCCGCGAGAGTGCCGTGATCAAAGCGGACATCAACGCGCTGAAGTCCACCTACCACCTGCGCTGGAACAACGACTGCGACATCGCTGCACGACAAGGCTTGAAGGACATCGACCGCGATGCCTTCGTGAAACAGGTGGACGCAGCGCTGGCCCAGTTGGAGCGCCGCCGCATGTTCACCGGTCCCATCACTCCGGCAGCATTGGAGATGATCGGCTTCCGCAAGTGGAGCGATGGCAGCTACCGCACGCACGAGATCAACGTGGAGCCAGTGGGTACCACGGGAGACTGGCGCATCACCTTCGTCGGTGACCTCTGCCGCGACTTCCAGATGTCGCACATCATCCGGCTGATGGATAGCCTGGACCTGAAGTCTCTCTCGCCTTTCAACGAGGACGACTATACCAAAGCGTTGCCTGCGAAGCGCACGCTCATCCAACGCCTCACACGCCGCGGATGATGGAATGGCTGATCCATACCGAACGCAATCTGGGGCACGGCGGTAGCCGCGTCACCATCAGCACCTCAATGCACCGTGGCATCGTCATGCACTGCTGCGAAACCCGGTGCCACCGTGGCAAGATATCGCGCCAGTACTACGTGCCATGGGCACCCGGTACACCGTGGGAATACACACGGCCGCACCGCACCGAATCGTCCCTGATCGAGACCATCGATCGCTCGCAGAACTCCACCGCAACAGCTGCGGCCTGATCAACATCATCCCGGTATCACAGTGCCATTCGAGGAGAAAGCCCCCGCGTTCCAGTTCTTCGCCAACGACCGTTTGGCGGAACTCATGGAACTGTCACCTACAGCGCGGGGCGCGTGGGTAACGGTGGTCTGCAAACTGTGGCGACTTGGTCCTATGGATGAGGATCGCCTTGCACGCATAGCCGGCGAGGACTGGAAAACCATCCGGTTCCTGTTCGGTTCTTATTCGCTAACCGATGGGTTACCGACCCCCGGCGAAGGCCCCCTTTTGGCGCTCCGCTGGATGGAAGAATACAGGGTCGAATTGTCGAAAAAGCGCGCGCAAAATGCAGCCAATGGCGCACTTGGGGGCCGTCCACCACGCGAAACACACTCTTCAACCTATTCAAATTCAAAGAGAAAAACCGACCGGTTAGCGAATGCTAACCCAAACGTAACCACTTCCGCGCGGAAGAATGCAGATGCAGATGCAGTAGAAGAGGAAGTAGAAGAGGAAGAGGAAAATGCAAATGCAGCACGCAGCCAACAGGATGGGGTGCAGGGGAAGGATCGCCCTCGACACACCGATCCGCGAGTGCCAGGACTATTGGCGTTCCTCCGCGATCAGCGCAACGGTGCCAGTCTCGACCTCACCGAACGCGAGAACCTGAGCTACGGATTCAAGCTGCTCCGCCGGATAGAACAAGACTATCCCGGGGTCGATCACATCGAATTCATCAAGACCGTGATCATGGCCGGAACGCGCGACCAGTTCCACGGGAAGAACCTCACTGAGATGCGCTACTTGTTCAACAACATGAACAAGATCATCAGCGCACACAAGCTGTCCATCACCAATCCATCCAAGAATGCGAAGCGTAGTCTTAGCGATCAACTCCGAGAGCAGCAGCATGCCAATGGCTAACCTGCCTGCACATGTGGCGAGCCGAATGCTCGTCGTGCATCCGGGGAACAAATGCCTGGAGGTGCCCATTCGCATTACAGCGAAGGAGGCCTTGGAAGGCGTGACACTGAACAGTGTGATCAAGCATCACGGCGAATACATCGTTGCGAACACGCTCCAGATGTTGCTCGCAGAAACCGTGGACACGCTCAGCTGTAATCATCCATCGGGCACACGCTGGGTAGAACTATTCGTGTCGGACTGGATGATGAAGTACCCGACCGAGACCGTGGAGGATTTCGCCCTGTTCATGCAGAAGATCCGCACCAGTGCCTACGGTCCATTGTATGCTGGCCGCCTGGATAGCGCAGTGCTGTTCGAGCGATTCCAGAAGTACATGGCCGAGAAGGTTGAACTGCGAGAACGAACCGTCATCGAGGAGCAACGCCTCTCGCGTCTTGCCAGTGAAAAGGCGCTTGCTCAGGAAGTGGAGGAGATCGATCCCGAAGCCCGGAAGAAGATATCTGAGCAGTTGGCTGAGTTGAGCCACAAGCACCTCATGCACAAGGTGGACATGGCCCGCGAAGTTGACCCAAAGAGGGTGGCTCACATGGCGGCAGGTATCAAAGCCGCGGCCGATTGTGAGACCGGTGAGCAGTTGCTTGATGCACTCCGCACCTACCCGTACGACGATGTGCAGAATGCACTTCAGGATCGGGCAAAGGAGTTGGGGATCACACTGCCTACACGGCAAGAGATCATCAACGCTGCGCGGCAACTGGCGAAGAACGTGCACAAAGGCAGCATCTGATGAACATCCTCGACACCATCCAGGAAGAACTGAGCTCCATGCGCAAGCAGATGGATCTCCTCGTGAAGCTGGTGCAGAAACCCACCCAGGCACCACACGAACGCATCGGCATGGCCGAGGCCTGCCGCATGCTGAAACGCAGCCCCGATGTGGTGCGCGATGGTGTGCGCAACGGACGCTACCCCGGCTACCGCGATGGCACCGGACGCAATGCCAGGTTCTACTTCTTCCGCGACGAACTGCAAGCCTACCTCGAAACCAAGCCAGCTACCGTCGCCTCACTCGCTGCGAAAGCACGTAGCGGCCAACGCGCATAACCGATCCACACCATCACCACCATGAAACACTTCCACCGCTTCGAACACTGGTTCAACAAACGCTTCGGCTGGTTCTTCACCAACGGCAACAAGCCATTGCCCGTGTTGCTCTTCGCACTCGCCTTGCACAGCTGCACCTACGAACGCGTGTGCGGCCCCGTGGACAAGTACTTCCCCACACCGCAAGGCATGTGCGCCATCGTGTGCACCGCCGATGGTGAGAAGCACGACATCGCCATCAACCCGAAGTACCTCAACGCAGCGCAGGACACCGTCCTCTGCGGCTTCACCGATGTGTGGTTCTGGCAGGATACGCCGCTGATCTGGTGAACGATGCGCGTCCTCGAACTCTTCGCTGGTTCCGGCTCCATCGGCAATGCTGCCCGGGAGTTGGGTATGCAGGTGCTCAGCACAGACATCACCGCGTACCCCACGATCGATGTGGTGGGCGATGTGCTGCAGCTGCCGGTGAAGAAGTGGGTGGAGTTCCAACCGGACATCATCTGGGCTAGTCCACCGTGCACGGGATTCAGTGTTGCCGCCATCGGTCACCACTGGGCAGAGGGTCGCCAACCCAAGACCAGCACAGCATGCCTGGGTATGGCCTTGGCCATAAAGACCATCGAGATCATCCGTGCATGCAAACCCGCCATCTGGTACATCGAGAACCCCGTTGGCATGATGCGCACCATGCCGTTCATGAAGCAACTCGGTCGGTCGCAGATCATCCACTACTGCCAGTACGGGGATAGTCGCCAGAAGCCCACCGATGTGTGGACGAACAATCCACTTTGGAAGCCACGCACCCGCTGCAAGAAAGGCGCCCCCTGCCACGAGGCCGCACCACGCGGAAGTCGCACCGGCACGCAGGGCCTCAAGGGTGCGCACGATCGCAGCAAGATCCCGCACGAGCTGTGCCTTGAAGTGCTGAACACAGCTGCTCAGCAGATCGCCATTGCGCCCATGCCGCTCTTCCCACCCATCGAGGTGAAACACCGCGATCCGTTCCACGAGATCATCCGAGACAACAAACTCCGCAAGGAGAAAGCCACCGCACCAGAACTCTTCGCCTGACAACCACCACCATGTTCGACCTCAAGCACAAGATCATCGTCAACAGTAAGCACCTACGGCAGTTGCTCCGCAACGCTGGCAGCCTCACCATCAGCTACGATGGGAAAGGCCGCATCACCATGGGCGACATCGAACAGTGCCGGGTAGAATGCAAGACCGAGCAACCGTTCGAATTCCACATCAGCCTAGAGCGTGCGAACCGACTGGGCGCATTGCTTGACCAGTTGAAAGAGCAACCTCTTGCCATCACTGTGGAGCGGGGTATCGGCCAGATCATCATCCAAGGCATCGCCATCTGATGGGCACCGGACCACTCACCTTCACGGACCAGTTCTGCGGTGCTGGCGGAAGCAGCCAAGGCGTCCGCCGCTTCGCCCAACGCGCCGGCCTCAACACGGGTGTGGAAGTGCGCCTTGCGCTCAACCACTGGAAGCTGGCGATCGAAACGCACAGCACCAACTTCCCCGATACCCAGCACGACTGCACGGATATCCAAGCCTGCGACCCGCGCTACTACCCCACCACGGACATCCTCATCACCAGCCCGGAGTGTACTAACCACAGCGTGGCGAAGGGCAAGAAACAGGTGAAGGCCCAGATGGATGCCTTCGACCGGGGCACACAGGACGCAGCTGCGGACCGTAGCCGTGCAACCATGTGGGATGTGGTCCGCTTTAGCGAGCACCACAAGTACAAGATCATTATCACTGAGAACGTGGTGGACGCCCGAGCATGGGTCCTGTGGGATGCATGGATCATGGCCATGCACAACCTGGGCTACCTGCACCAGTGCGTGTTCTTCAATAGCATGTTCGCGTGGCCCACGCCACAGAGCCGCGATCGCATGTACGTGGTGTTCTGGCGCAAGGGCCAGCCACGTCCCAACCTGGACATTCGCCCCAAGGCGCCGTGCCTCAAGTGCGGTACCGTGGAAGCTGTGCAGCGCTTCAAGCCGGGCAGCAACGTGAAGGCCAAGTACGGCCGCCAGTACACGTACGTGTGCCCCATCTGCGCCGGTGATCTGATGCCCTTCTACTTCGCCGCCATCAACGCGATCGACTGGTCCATACCCGCAGACCGGATCGGTGATCGCAAGACACCGCTGAAGGAGCGCACGATGGCACGCATTGCTTATGGTTTGAAGAAGTACGGGAACCGTCCACTGGCCATCACCGTGCACTACAAGGATGGGGTCAGCGCCCGGGTGCGCGATGCCATGTCCGAGCCCGGCTTTACCGAGCACACCTACCAGAGCGCGGCGATCGCTTCTCCGTTCATGGTAGAAACGAAGTACTCGCACTCTGGCCCGAACCGGGTGAAGAGTGTAGAGACACCACTCGCCGGACAGACCGGACAAGCCAGCATGGGTGTGGCAATGCCATTCATCATGGATTCATCCTTCACGAAAGCGAAAGGAGAATACATGGCCGGTTCCGATGAACCAGGTGGTACACAGACCACCACCCAAAGCAAGAGCGTGGTAATCCCGCCCGCAATGATGATGAGCCTGAACTATCCAGAACAGGCGCCACACGAGATGGATGAATCAATGCGGACGGTAACGGCGAACCGGCCAGAGGCATTGATCACGCCATTCATGTTGAAGCAGCGCGGCACCGAAGATGGCCACGTGAAGAGCGCCGCCAGCGGAATGGATGAAGCCATCGGCACCATCAGTGCGGGCGGCAACCACCACGCGCTGATCAGCGGCAAGGCCATGGGCTTCCTCGCCAGCTACTACGGCCAAACCACCGATTGTGGGTTGGATGATGCGATGGGAACGTTGGCCACCCATGACCGACACGCTCTCGTCCACGGCTCCCGCCCAGCCCTCACCGTGGAAGAACTCTACTTCCGCATGCTCAAGGCCCATGAAGTGAAAGCAGGTATGGCCTTCGCACCAGACTACATCGTGCTGGGCAACCAAATGGAGCAGGTGAAACAACTCGGCAACGCTGTTACCCCACCGGTGATGGAGATCCTCGTGGAGCGTTGCGTGCAAAGCCTGATGTGAACATGCCCCGCTTCTACTTCAACGCCAACGCCATCGATCAGGGCCACGACGAAGCCATGTGTCACGAGATCGGCCACCACCTGGACCTGCTGAAGATGGACCAACTCCCCGAAGTGCGCCTCTACCCAGCGAAGATGGACACCGGCCTCAGCGTTTTCTTCTGCAGGGAGTTCGGCGAACTGGGCGAGAAAGGCGAGAGCTGCGGCCGCCAGTGCGACAGCTACGCTCCGCGCAACGGCAAGAACGGCCGCTGCCGCCACAGCGCCAACACCTACGACATCGTTCACGACAAGCCCATCATCCTCAAAGCAGACGGCACCATTCAAATCCACCACCAATGATCAAACAGCAACTCGTCAGCGCCATTGCCAAGCGCACCGGCACCGAGAACCACGAAGCCACCAAACACCTGGAGGCCACCATGGACATCATCATGCGCACCGTGGCTAACGGCGAACCCATCTGGCTGCGTGGCTTCGGCAGCTTCCAGCGCACCGTGCGCAAAGGCAAGGTGGTGCGCTCGGGGCCTGGCCTCAAAGTGGCATCGCGCATACCGGATCGCATGGTGGTCGTGTTCAAGCCCGCCGATCAATTCAAGGCCAGCGTACTGGGGCAGGCACCAGAACCAGCGCAGGCACCAGCACCTACACCAGCCGCACACTTCTGATCACCAGCATCACCATGCCATCCATCAACATCAGGTTCGACCTCACGGACACCCTTGCCAAACGCAAGGAGAAGGTCCAACGCGCCATCAACGACTTGCTGCCAGCCGCGGCAAAGGCCGTGCTCCACATCGGCTTCGATGAGGACGTGGTGTACAACCCCAGCCGCGAGAGCGATCTCGCCGTGGCCCGTCGCGCAACCGTTACCGCATAGCACAGCACCATGGCCACCACCAGAAAGAAAAAGGAGGAACACTGCGTGATGCATCCGAGCAAGGAGAACACGCTGCTGTGCCTCAACTGCGGTTGGACGCAGAAGATCGACATGCCCATATCCATCCCCATGTTCGGCGCCATCACCAAGCAGTTCGGCAAAGAGCACAGGAACTGCCCCAAGACCTGGCAGCTACCAGAGCCGCCGAAGTTCGATGCACAGCTCACCAAGGAACAGCGCATCCAGCAATGGTTGACCACCGGCCGGCGCGGGGTCAGCAGCAACACCATGCTGCAGGTTATAGAGCGCATTCGGTGCGTGAACGGTAGCACCTCCCACCCGTGGGACCCCTCCGACTTTAACCGCTGCCACCTGCTGTTGCAAGCCGTGCCCGAATTGCGCGAAGGCTTCCCCCTGCTCGCTGCCACCAGCAAGCCGTGGAAAGCACTGATCACCCATTGGGACGAACTCACTGCCATGCTGCTGGAAGAACAGCGCACCAAGCAATATGGCAGCATGTACGAGCGCATGCGTGAACTCATCGACGGTGTGCCACGCGGGAAGATGTTCGATAAGCAACCGGCCTGAGCCATGCCCGAGAACCTCTACACCCCCAACAGCATCCGCACCGTCAGCGGCCGGTACGTCAACATCCTGGAGTTGGAGCCTGCCACCATCCACATCGGCGACATCGCGCACAGCCTCAGCCACACACCGCGCTTCGGTGGGCACCTGCCGGTATTCTTCAGCGTGGCACAGCACAGCATCGGGGTGCACAACCTGGTAGCCGACCAGCCCCGCGAGATCCAGCTGCAGGCGCTGCTGCACGATGCAAGTGAGTACCTCATCGGCGACATGCCCAGCCCCATCAAGAAACACCTACCGGACTTCCAGGCGCTGGAAGATCGCATCATGCATGTGATCGCGCAGAAGTACGGCTTCCAGTGGCCCATACACCCGGCGGTGAAGTTGGCCGATACCGTGATGCTGGAGCAGGAATGGAAAGGCATCATGCTCGGCAACTGGCATCCATCCAAGTACCAGCTCAGCAACGAGTTCATCAACCAACGCTTCCTCGATCTCTTCCACGACCTCACCAACTGATCATGCCCACGCCACACGCCAATTGATCCCATGCCTAACGAGACCAACCCTTCCAACCTGTTGGAGGTCCGCACCAACAGCCACTTGTCCATGGAGTACGACACGGGCAAGTTCCATCCTTTCGTGGAACTGATCCTCATCGGATATCGCGCCCGCTACGATCTGGACCTAGGGCCGGACAATAGCGGCAAAGTGAAGCACACAATGGAGGCGCACACCAGCCGCGTGCTCGTCACGCGGGCGTCGGCCGAAGCCCTCAGGCGCACCATGGATATGGTTATCGCGCACATTGATTCTTTGGCCACCATCGCCGAGCCGCTTAATCAGATCGTGATGGACAAGATGAATGGCGAACCCACGGACCAAGAACCCGTGGCAGAAGACAACCCAAACCAAGACTGATCACATGCCGACCACACCCTTCTCCCCTGCCGAGCTCGCCGAGTTCAAGGGCATCCTCGATGCCAAACTCACCGAAGCCGAAGCCGACCTGCAACTCCTGAAGGACGAGTTGGCCAGCGATGCCACGGACAAAGGGATCACCACGGAAGAGACCACCCTGCTGATCACCCGCCAAGGCAAGTTCATCCATCACCTGCACAACGCTATGGCCCGCATCGCCAACCGCACCTACGGCATCTGCCGTGTCACCGGCCAGCCCATCAGCAAAGAGCGTTTGCGCCTGGTGCCACACGCCACCCTCAGCCTCGAGGCAAGGGACAGCGTGCGCGACAAGGCGAAACCATCCAGCGAACTACCTGCCAGTTGATGCCCGCTTACGAAGGATTCTGGAACCACATCAAGAACAACTCCACCGCATCGCCCATGGCCACCACCTACACCGCCCGCGACATCATGAAAGCGCTGCCAGTTCTGGAGCGCCTGAAGTACAAGAAGTTCTCCGACCTCAAAGCCATGTACCGCGCAGGTGGTGGAGAAGCCAAGGGCAACCACATCACCAAGCGCGACTGCATCATGTTCATCGCCTTCGGCATCGGCCCCACCGAGACCAGCGAACTCGACAAGGCCAACGGCACCATCCGCGAACTGGAGCTGCAACTGAAAGCCGAAAGATCTGCTACCGCCGCACTAAGGTCTGAACGTGACGCGAAAGAGAAGGTGGCTGAAGCGATGTACCGTGAACGCGATTTAGCATGGCAGCAGCGCGACCAACTGATCGGCACGTTCCGCCAACTCATGCAACTCTGATCCGCGCCCATCATAACCATCCGCGCCATCAGCGTTCCCCATCCCACCCAGCCATGAACTACCAATCCTTCCTCGCCGCCAAAGCCGTAGCCGCCCCGCAAGCAGGCTTCGCCGTGGATCCGTCTGAGGTACACCCCATCCTGAAACCGCACCAGCGCGACATGGTTTGCTGGGCCGTTGCAGGTGGGCGCCGTGCCATCTTCTGCGCCTTCGGTCTGGGCAAGACCCTGATCCAACTGGAGACCGTACGGCTCACCTTGGCCAAGGCTACCAAGGTGCGCACCATCGAAGCACCGTTCTCGCGCGGCCTCATCATCCTGCCCCTCGGTGTGCGGCAAGAGTTCAAGCGCGATGCGCGGGATCTGCTCGGCATCGATGTGCAGTTCATCCGCACCATCGAAGAGGCGCAGGCAGATGGCATCTACCTCACCAACTACGAGACCGTGCGCGATGGCAAGTTGGATCCGCGCCAGTTCACCGTGGTCAGCCTCGATGAGGCCAGCGTACTCCGTGGCTTCGGCGGCACCAAGACCTTCCGAGAATTCATGCGGCTGTTTGAGGGCAGCAGCACGTACCGCTTCGTAGCCACCGCCACGCCCAGCCCCAACGAGTTCATCGAACTGCTGGCCTATGCCGCCTTCTTGGATGTGATGGATGTGGGCCAGGCCAAGACCCGCTTCTTCAAGCGCGACAGTACCAACGCGGACAACCTCACCCTGCATGCGCACAAGGCACAAGAGTTCTGGCACTGGGTAGCAAGCTGGGCCATCTTCGTGCAGAAGCCCAGCGATCTGGGCCACAGTGATGAAGGCTACGACATGCCCCCGCTCCAGGTGCATTGGCACGAACTGCCCAGCGATCACCTCGAAGCCGAAGCCGACCGCAACGGACAGCACCGCCTGATCGAGAATACCGCCCTCGGTGTGGTGAACGCCAGCAAGGAGAAGCGGCGATCGTTGACAGCGCGCATCGAGCGCATGGTAACGATCGTAGGTGCGGATGATCATCCGCCCACGGATGAAGAGCAACCCAAGCAAGACCACTGGATCATCTGGCACGACCTCGAGATCGAACGCGATGCCATCGAACAAGCGATCCCTCACGCGGTCACCGTCTACGGCAACCAGGACCTGGACGAACGCGAGCGGGCCATCATCGACTTCAGCGATGGCAAGTTCCCCATCCTCGCCGCAAAGCCGGTTATCGCGGGCAGCGGCTGCAACTTCCAGCGCCACTGCCACCAAGCCATCTTCCTTGGCATCGGCTTCAAGTTCAACGACTTCATCCAAGCCGTACACCGTATCCAGCGGTTCCTGCAAACCAAGCCGGTGCAGATCCACCTGATCTACACCGAAGCCGAACGCGAAGTGCGCGCCACGCTGGAGCGCAAGTGGCAGCAGCACAACGAACTCGTCGCCGCCATGACAGGCATCATCCGCGAACACGGACTGGCGCACGCTGGCCAGTTGGGCATGCAACGCGCCATGGGTGTGGAGCGCACGGAAGTTGTAGGGGCTAGACATGTCTCGCCCGATACCGACCAACCCGCATGGGTATTGGTGAACAACGACACCGTTGCCGAGACCGCCCGCATGGAAGAGAACAGCGCAGGCCTCATCGTCACCAGCATTCCCTTCAGCAACCAGTACGAGTACTCGCCCAACTATGCCGACTTCGGGCATACGGACAACAACGCGCACTTCTGGCAGCAGATGGATTACCTGGTGCCCGAGTTGCTGCGCGTGCTACAGCCCGGCCGCGTAGCCGCCATCCATGTTAAGGACCGCATCACCCCCGGTGGCGTCAACGGCTTCGGGTTCCAAACGGTGCAGCCCTTCAGTGATGAATGCACACAGGCCTTCCAGCGCCATGGCTTCGCCTTCATCGCGCGCAAGACCATCGTTACCGATGTGGTGCGGGAGAACAACCAGACCTATCGCCTGGGCTGGACCGAACAGTGCAAGGACGGTAGCCGCATGGGCGCCGGCATGCCGGAGTACGTGCTGCTCTTCCGCAAGCCACCCACCGACCGCAGCAATGGATACGCCGATACACCGGTGGAAAAGCTGAAGCCGCTGTGCGACGACAACGGTGCACCCGCCGCCTTCGACCCCAAGACCAATTGGAAGCAGCCCATCCCCGGCACCGGGTACAGCCGCGCCAAGTGGCAGTTCGATGCGCACGGCTACACACGCAGCTCCGGCGATCGCTTGCTCAGCAGTGCCGAACTAGCCAAGCTGCCGCACGAGAAGATGTTCAAGATCTGGCGCGAGCGCAGCACCAACGTACCCTACGCCTTCCAGGACCACGTGGCCATGGCCGAAGAACTGGACCGCGCCGGTCGCCTGCCCGCCACCTTCATGCTCTTCCCCCCGCACAGCTGGCACCCCGATGTGTGGACGGACATCGCCCGCATGCGCACCCTCAACAGCACGCAGGCACAGAAGAACCGCGAGATGCACCTGTGCCCCCTGCAGTTCGATATCGTTGATCGCCTCATCACCCAGTTCAGCAACCCCGGCGATGTGGTGTTCGATCCCTTCAGCGGCATCGGCACCGTGCCCTATTGCGCGGTGAAACAAGGCCGCCGCGGTCGTGGCCACGAACTCGCCACCGGCTACTTCCACGACAGCATCATCTACCTGCGCCAAGCCGAAGCCAAGGACGCTGCACCCAGCCTCTTCGATCTGCTCGAGGCCGAAGCCACCGGCACCTACTACACCCCACCTGCCGTGGCAGCACGCGCCTCGGAAGAGTTGGATGGAGCTACAGTGCCCTCCGAAACCGAGGTATCCGCATGATACCGGAAGTGAACTCCATAACATGGGAGAACCATGTGCTCGACTTACAAGGAAGGCTCGACCCCCATTGGTTGAGGTCCATGGGACTAAACGATCCAGAGGTGATCATTGATCCCAATGGCGTGCGCCTTATGCGATACAGGTTCACTACCCGCGAAGCCTTCGAGAATCTAATGAACGACCACAAGCATCCATTTCATCCGAGCCATACATGCTCGATCTGCACCACCACCACCCCATGAAATTCAAGATCCCCAAAGGCACGCCACTGTTCAACGCTGTAATGGAAGTGCGTAAGCGTATGGACGAATGTGATGCTGCCGCTACAGCGCTGTGCAAGGAGGTCGGCGCAGAACAGCACTACACCGACAACTACTACTTGGCAGGCGGCATTGCTGGCTTCCGGTTCAAGACCAAGCCCGAAGGCTGGAAGCAGGTAGGTAGCCACTACCGGGTGTTCTTGCCAAAGGCAGCGCTGAAAGAACTGAACGCTCGCATCTCCGCACTGCCACGGATGAACGTGGAAGAGATGGCCAAGGTGTTGAAGTACAAGACGCATACCGGGTTTAACGGTCAAGGGTTCAGCTTGCAGCGGCTTCCCTCCATGACCTTCCTGCCCGATGTGATCCTGCTCAGCACCCAGGACAAGAACCCATGGAAAGGTTGTCAAGGGATCATCGAGATCATGGGTAGTGAGTACGATGCACTGGAACTTGCTGGTCGCGCGGCCGTGGCAGAAACCGAGGAAGCCTGAGCCATGCCAACCACACCCGACCCACTAGGCGCAGCCAAGGTCTGTACCGGATACGATGATGGCCGCACATGGATGCGCAAGCCGTTCCATCAGGATGGTTGGAACATCGGCACCGATGGCCACTTGGTATTCGGTTGGCAGGGGACACACATCGA
Organism: Flavobacteriales bacterium UBA7690; assembly: GCA_002482775.1. Taxonomy (GTDB): domain Bacteria; phylum Bacteroidota; class Bacteroidia; order Flavobacteriales_F; family PHOS-HE28; genus PHOS-HE28. The sequence goes on from DLGQ01000074.1 coordinate 44,977, forward strand.
GGAGATCTCCACCCATGGCATCCGCGTCATCCCCGTTCTTCTCGGTGAGGAAAATCCACTGGCCGAACCTTTCATCCTGCACCGCGATACGCTGAAGGCAACGCTGGACAGCATACCCAAAGTGCCAGGCTCCTGTTACGTATGCGAGGGCTCAGGCAAACTCCGCTGTGATCTGGGCCACGACCACGAGTGCACCGATTGTAGTGGTAGTGGATTCCAACACAACGGCACACCCGACCAGCCCAATGGCAAAGCCATCGTGGTGTTCAAAGGGTTGGCGCGGTTCCGTGTGGATAAGCTGATGAAGCTCCACCTGGTGATGCTCCACATGGGTGTGCCATCCATCACCATCACCCATGGTTCGCCCAACAGGCTCAGCCGCACGGTGTTCCCGGGTGGTGAGCGACTGGCCATCTGTCCGGACATGGAGGACGATAAGGATGACGTGGCTGCCAGGATCACTAACGGACAAGCCTGAGCCATGCCCATCCTCCGCAAATATGCCGTCTCCCTAAAGGACGACTACGAAGGGAAGTACACCCGCCAGATCAACGCGCTGAACGGTGGCAAGGCAAAGTACGAGTACTGGTTGGATGCGCGTGATGCGTGGCCAGACTTCCACTGGAAGCACTTGCGTTGCAAGAGCCTTGGCCCGTTGTTCACCATACGCCCAGCGGCTAGCGACGAAGAGCGCCGCAAGTTGGAGATCCTACGCCATGCACTCGGCCTCGATGAGGTCGGCATGGACAAGCACGGCGGCACACGTGGATACCGCAACTACTACGCTCTCTTCCCCAATAGCGACGACTTCAACCTGTGCCTCCGCATGTGTGCCTTGCACGATCGCAACACGCCTCTGCCACTGATGGGCTCCCAGCAAGTGGATCCCTTGGCACAAGGCATGGTGTACTTCCACGTCACCATGGGTGGCATGGACTACCTGAAGCGCCACCTGGGTGTGGACCACACGTTACCTGTTCCGAAGTAATCGAAACACCATGGCCCGCCCACACCACAACCCCGGTGCCGCCCTCGCCAAAGTCGCGGCCGAAGAACGCGCCAGCATAGCCCGCCGTGCCGAAGCTCTGGCCGAGATCCAGCGCCGTACCGTTCGGGCGAAGAGCTACGCCGTGGCCATGGTGATCACTGCCCTCTGCGCACTATCGCTCCACCTCTACCAGCGACCCATGCCGCTGCCGCCACCCCACGTGCCCGTGGTCGCCTGGACCGGCAGCCATTGGTACAAAGCCTACGCCGACACCAACGGCGAATTCCACCACCACGAAACAGGCCTGCCGCTTGGGCAGGTCACCAAATGGGAACGCCCCTAACGCACCATCACCATGCCCTTCCAACTCACAGACCTATCCCGCATTGCCGAGTACGCCAAGCTGCCCGAGTGGCGCCTGCGCAACAAGTGCCAGGAGATGCAGTTGCCCAGCGAGCTCACCCTCACCAAGGACCAGCTGCTGTTCCAGATCGCCTTCCACAAACCGGCGCCGCCCGTTACCGCGGTGCTGGAAGTAACCGAAGTACAATGAGCAGCCTGATGCTATCCGCAGAGAGCGCGGTGAAGATGAAGCAGTGCTACGACCTCAAGGTCAAGATGCTCGACTTCAAAGGCGACGATGATACCTGCGTGCAGATCGTGCGCCAGTGGATGCCCAACCACAAGAACAACCCGCTGCTTGCCGCACTGGAATGCATCAAGGCATGGCAGGCGAAGAACCCTGGCAAGGACGATGGCCTCGCGATCATGGGCTTCATGGCCGCCGCCTACTACCTGGTGGAAGTGGCGCCGCCCGGGCACCAAGGTCCCAAGTTCACCGCGCACGACAGCATCATGATCAGCGCGCTCAAGCACGTCAGCTTCGGTAGCGGCAACCAGAGCACCCGGTTCTATGCCGACATCCAGCTCAGCGGCGTACGCACCGAACGCCAACGCTGGTGGCTCACCTCCCTCGTGGTACGCCACCGTAGGCAGATCGGTAACACCGCCGCCATAGCCACCGCCGAACGCTGGCTGAAGGACAACCCCGAGCCAACAGTTCCCGCGCAGGCGGGGACCGCGAGTAGTGCAGCGCAAACATCCGAGGCAGCGCCCGCGCCACCGAAGAACGAACCACCACCGCAACCAACACTGTTCTGAGCCATGGCAAAGAAGAAGATCAAACGTCCGCTGATGGCGCAGCGCTGGATGGGCATCAACCTAACAGTGTCTGTCCAGAAAGTGAATAGGACCTGGACAAAGGACCTGGCGAAGAAGAAGATACCGGCCGCCTTACGGAAGGCCATCGTCGAGAACATTCGTTCCGCAGACATCCAAGTTGAGAGTATAGAGATGAACAGCATGGGCCACAACATGGCTCCGGCATTCTCCGTGACCTTGGACCTGACCGGTACCTACACCGTAAAGAACTGAACCATGTCCACCACCATCGAATGGACCCAACGCCCCGGCACCAAGGGCGAGACCTGGAACCCCACCACGGGTTGCAACAAGATCAGCGCGGGCTGCAAGAACTGCTACGCCGAGATCATGCACCGCCGCCTCGCCGCCATGGGCCAGCGCAAGTACGACCGTGCCTTCTCCGCCGGCGTGGTCACCCATGCCGATACGCTCACCATCCCCTTCGGCTGGAAGAAGCCGCGCACCGTATTCGTCAACAGCATGAGCGATCTGTTCCACGCGGATGTGCCCTTCGAGTTCATCGACCAGGTGTTCGCCATCATGGCGCTCACGCCGCAGCACACGTACCAGATCCTGACGAAGCGGCCGGAGCGGATGGCGGAGTACTTCGCTACGCGTGACAAGTTCGTGGCCATCCCGCCAACCGTGATCAAACCATTTGCGGCGAAGTTCATGCCCGAGAATCAGGTGGTGATGTCGGAAATGCGCCAACATCCACTGCCCAACGTATGGCTCGGCACCAGCGTGGAGAACCAAGCCACCGCCAACGAACGTATCCCGCACCTATTGCGAGTACCGGCGGCTGTGCGGTTCTTGAGCTGTGAACCGTTGTTGGGGGCGGTGGATCTTAAAGTTGCTCCGTTGCATCAATGGCCTACCGGAGAGTATTGGCTACCAAACAAAGGAGAGTCGGACGATTGGAAGTACCACATGCACCGGATCGATGGTATCCACTGGGTAATTGCCGGCGGCGAGAGTGGCCCCGGTGCGCGCGCCATGCACCCGAACTGGGCACACTCCCTCCGAGACCAATGCCACGCTGCTGGGGTTCCGATCTTCTTCAAGCAGTGGGGCGAGTGGGAACCGATAGACCAACCATGGAAACAGGATAGCCCGACACCACTGGCCACGAACGAGCAGTGGTTGAACTACGAAGGCGGTCAAGGTTTCCACGGCGAACACGTCTGGCGCATGCGCCGTGTTGGTAAGCACGCCAGCGGCAACCTGTTGGATGGTCAAGTGCACAATGCGTTCCCCGTTGTTACAGCACCATCCACCACGCAGCTGGAACGATGATGTCTCCTTTCCAACGCCACAAGTCCAAGCGCAAGCTGCGGCGCCTGTTCAAGCGAAGCCCCATCTTCTACTTCGCGACCAACCCTGATGTTAAGGAGACGCTGGCGCAGGTGAAGAAAGGCTTCGTGGTGCACCACAACGACCCAGAGACGGTGCATGTTTTCACCGGCCCACCGCCAGACTTTATACACCTCTTCATGCCTAAGATAACCACCAACCAATGAACATCAACTTCAAGACCCGGTTCCCTTGGAACGATGCTGCCGGTGAACCCGAGCGCACCTTCTTTCCCGACAGGATACTGCTCGCCCTGGGTCAGCATCCCGAACCGGAGAGCACCAAGTCGGTGATCGGCCAGCCTTTCGCGAAGCACCACACCATACGCCGCATCCCGGCCAACGGAAAACCACGTTACCGCGAAGGCATGGATATGGTGTTCGCCACCGGCAGCCGCTTCAAGCCGGAGGTGTTCGCGCGTGGGAAATGCACCCGCGTAGAGTACATGCGCATGGAACTAAACCGATATTCCGCTGGAACATCAATTGGCATCTGGTTGCAGGAACCCGGCGTGTTGTACCCCATGATGACACTGCCACGAATGCAGCAACTGGCCGAGAACGATGGCCTCACCATGGATCAGTTCACCAAGTGGTTCACGCTGGACCTGATCACCAACGGGCCCGGTCACTTCCAGATCGTACACTGGTCCGATATCCGCTACTGCCGATGAACGTGCAGCTATGAGCAACGCAGCGCGTGGGATTGCGTTGAGGGCGTTGCACATGGCGTGTGTTGGTGGCAGTGCTTTTCTCAGTACATAACAAGGCTACAAGGCAACTACGATGAAGAACCCGATAACGATTAACCCTGAGATGGGTTTGTACGACAGTGGCAATGGACAAACGGTCAAGGCTTACAGGTTCGTGGATATGAGCAACCTGTGCCCTATGGCTCCGAGGCTATTAGTGAAGTATGCGGATGTAGTGCGAGGGCGAATTGCTCAACTGTGCCAATGGTACGAGGCAGACAAAGACGTCGGCATCACGCTCCATTATCACATTAGCCTGATGACCGCCGACGAACTGGCGAAGGATGAAGTGTTTGAGCGAACAGCCATCCAGGTAGGGGCCGTCCCTTTGGCACTGGCGCAGGAGATATACAAGTGCCAGTGAGGATTCTCCGCATTGCCACCAACGGGCCGCACGGTATGCGCCGTGGCTCTGCATGGCGTTTACCGGTCGAGGCTTGCCGAAGGCCGGTGCAATTTGGCTTTTGGCAAGCCGGTGTTAGGCGGGGTCTTTTCGGTATTTGGTCGGTAAGCATCTAAAGCAAAAAGCATGAAGCACATCGTAGATACGACAGAGGTTGAAAGCGGGTGGATGGTCCTAAAGGGGCACGACCCGAACAGGCGAATGGTTAAGGCCACGCTGGTCATCGGCGAGGAGCGCGTGTTCACCGAGAGCGAGGTGAAGGCTATGCTTGCGGACATCGGACATCACAGCATCGTATTCATTACCACGGGAGAGTTCCATAGGCACATCATCAGCACTGCCGAGAGGCACGGTGTTTTATTCGATCCCGCCTAACTACTCGGTTGCCACAACCACCGTCCAACAATCGTAAACAAACGACAGCCTGTCGGCCCAATGAGCTACACCACGAACGACCCCCAAGCCGAATACCAGCGCCGCAACCGCAGCCCCAACTGGTTGTTGATCATTGCCGCAGTGGTGTTCGCTGTGCTGATGATACAGGTGATCGACACGGTATTCAACGGCTAACGTTCCATCACTTGCCGTAGTATAATAGTACTACGGTCGTGCGAATGTAGTACTATTGTACCACAGTAAAGCACGCCACCATGTTCTTCAACCCACGCTCCGATGAGAAGTCCCACCCGGTCAAGGCCATCCGCCGCACGTTCCAAGGCAAGGCCTGCCATCCCTGCCAGCGCCTTTCCTTCTGGCTGCACTGGCACGATCAGATCTTCGACATCCGTACCATCCGGTTGCAATACGGCCTGCCCAGCGAAACCGAAGCAGACTATGCCCTCACCAAGGACGAAGCCTTCAACGCGCACGTGGCACAACTGCGCAGGCTTGTGGGCCGCACCCCATTTGCTGAAGTGATCGCCAAGGCGGAACGCCAACCCGCGTAATGCACTACGATCACTACATCGTCAGCTTCAGCGGGGGCAAGGACAGCATGGCCTGTCTCTTGCACCTGCTGGAACTGGGTGTTCCACGCGATCGCATCGAACTGTGGCACATGCTGGTGGATGGTCGGGAGGATGGCCACTTCATGGACTGGCCTATTACCGAGAGCTATTGCCGTGCTGTTGCTGCTCACTTCGGCCTGCCCATCTATATGAGTTGGAAGGTCGGCGGGTTCAAGCGCGAACTGCTGCGCAGCAACGAACCGACCGCTCCAACCAAGTTCGAACGCAACGATGGAACGGTCAGCACCATTGGCGGCAAAGGACCTAACGGTACGCGCGGGAAGTTTCCGCAGGTGAGTGCGGATCTAAAGGTGCGGTGGTGCAGTGCTTACCTGAAGATCGATGTGTGCGCCAAAGCGATCGCGAACCAAGAACGATTCAACGGCAAGCGCACCGTGATCGTCACCGGCGAGCGAGGTGAAGAAAGCCCAGGCCGCGCCAAGTATCACACGTACGAGCATGACCGATACACCCATCGCCCCGATGGAGAGCTGGCACGCCATGTAGATCGCTGGCGCCCCGTCCGCGATTGGCCCGAGGCCGAAGTGTGGGCCATCATGCAGCGGTGGAAAGTGCGCCCACACCCAGCCTATCAACTCGGCTTCGGCCGGGTCAGTTGTGCGTTGTGCATATTCGGCAATGCCAACCAATGGGCCAGCGCCAGGTTGTTGGTTCCGCGCCAGTTCGTGCATGTTGCTCGACACGAAGAGGCCAGTGGCTACACCATCAAACGCCGCGGAACTGTGCGGGAACTTGCCGAAGCGGGCACGCCATACGATGCGATCAACGCGAACCGTGCGAACCGCCAGCTCGCGATGATGGTATCCACCACCACCTTCACCTTGCCCATTCCTATGGACCCATGGGAACTTCCAGCGGGTGCATACGGCGAAGCGTGTGGTCCAACTTAGAATGATCCAACGATCCCCTGTTCAACACATGCCTACCCCTGCCACCACCACCGTTCCCCCCAGCCCTACCTTGGCGGGGATGGACAAGATCCACATCGGCCAGTTGGTCAGAAATACGCGCCTTGCCAAGGGCATCAGCTTCCGGGAACTGGGAGAGATCACCGGGCTCAGTACCCGGTCCATCCGCCAGATCGAAGATGCGGAGAACAACTACGGTGTGGATACACTGGCCACGGTGTGTAAGGTCCTGGACCTGGAATTGACCGTGGTCGCGAAGGTGAAGAGAGTGACGAAACGTTAGGTGCAGGTCTTGCCATGTAGTATAATAGTACTACATTTGGAGGGTAATCAAAAGCGGAGTGCTACCGCGATAAACACAGCGCCAGTTCAATGTCAGTGATCGAGAAAGTAAAGAAGGTGGCCCAGTCCAACAAGGATGGCTTCACCTTCGACCTCCGCGCCGAGCGGATGGTGGTGGACGGCATCGTTGCCGCGTACCACGCTACCCAGAACAGCTTTGGTTTCGAGTGCCTGCCCACCGTGGTGGCCCACGCGCAAGCCAACGCTGGTGTGGTGGGTGGCTGGTTCAACACCGAAGATGCCCGCTTCTACTTCGATAGCGTGCGCATCTTCACCGACCTCTCCGAAGCGATCGCCTTCGGAATGTCGGAAGATCAGATCGCGATCTTCGACCTCACCAACCTCAAAGAGATCAGGCTGAAGTAACAAGGGAAAGGGGGCGGCGAAGGGCCGCCCCCGAACTCCCGCAACACCATCACCATGGAACAGTACAAAGGATATCAAGCCAGCATCTTCACCAAGCTCACATTGCTCAAGCGCACCGACATTCCACCGGCCGTTGTGGAAGGATGGATGCGCTTGCAATACGGCACGCTCGGGCACCTGGACCCGGTCACCTTCCACAAAGAGACATTGCTCGCGATCGATTGCCACGATGCCAACCCTGCCGAGAGCATCGAACTGGCCAAGTCCTTCGGCCTCATCAACTGAACAATACCATCACCATGGAACTCACAGCACTCCCCATTAGCGACAAGGCCCGCGAACTCGTGGCCACGTCCATTGCCAACTACCAACGCCACGCGCGGTTGCGCCTCAGTATCGACACGCTCGTGGGTCGAACACTATGGATCACCGCTCACCAGTACGAGGCAGCACCAGGTGGGAAGGTCCTCACGGATACGGAGATCATGGACCGTGCCACCGAAGTGTTCGGGCCATTACAAGTGGAAGGCTTCGCGCCGATCATCTGCGTTTACACCCTGGCCGATGGCGATCCTTCAAAGCCGGTGACCAAACACCGCAGCGGATCACACATCCACATCGACGGGAAGGTTGGTAGTGTGCTCCGCATTGCTCCACCGCGTGTGTTGTTCCATACGGCGAATGGGGAGCAGTTCTTCCTCATCAATGAAACGCCCGCAGCTGGTGCGAAATTCGATCAGCTTGCACACAAGGCCAAAGCATGGGTGGAGAGGGCGCCGTTCCGCGAGCTTGCTAGAGCGGCGAAGGAAGATGTAGCGCAACTTGAACGTGTGGCTGAAGCATCACAGGATTACATCTACCAGCAGATCGAAGCACTTCGTCCACACTTGGAAAAAGTAGGCCTTGATGCGAAGGACTACGATGCTTTGAAGGATGCGGACCGGATCACCCACACACACGCCCGCGGGTTGAACGGCGAGTTCTACAAGACCTACTCCATCGATGGTACCGTTGTGTGCCGTCTACACATTGACGCCATGCGCGTGATCGATGTGGAGGCTGCGCCGTTCAAACGTTTGGTAGAGGCCTTGAACTAGACCGCCTGTCCCCGCCAACCGTAGCACTGCGTGGCACCTTCGTGCCATGCAGAAACTACCGATCTCCCAGTGGCTGCGAGACGAGTTGAACAAACTCGTGCAAGGCATCGCGAAAAAGTACGGCATCAAGGTCATCTTGCAGGGCCAGAACAACGGCTACGCGTTCGTGCGTTGCGGCCTTGCCGATGATGCCATGCCCATGGATCGCGCGGTGTTGGAGCAGCGCTGCACCGATGCGCTCGCACCATTGCGGCAAGAGAAGATCTTCCCGGTGATCGTGGATACCCAGGACCCCGCGCAGTGGGAACCACGGTTCAAGCGCTACGCATGGACCGACAACAAGGGTGATGCCCGCAATGGGTTCCTGCACCTGGCACGGCCCCATGCCTTGTTCGTGACCGGCGAGAAGGATGCGGTGCGCATCGTGGCCACGGGCGAGCCCATCCCCAAAAGCATGGAGCGCACCTTGCTGGAGCGGCTGGCCACGTTCATCGCCAACGAAGGCAAGGAGACGCCGCAGGCGAAGGTCGCACGGCTCTACAAAGAGCAGCAGGCAGCTGCGAAATAGCTCCCTCACGCGGGTGCCCATGGACGCATGAACGCGAGGCGCGTACATGCACCATTCTCCCTTCGGGCACCCGCGTAAGGGAGGGCGCGGAGCGCACCGGACGAGGCGCCCGGCGCGCTCCGCGCCAGCTGCTTTTGCCAAGGTTCCGTTGTTAGTAAGTGGGGCAAACAACTCCGTGATGCTGTCCCTGAAAATGACATGTCGCGATCCTACGTTCGTGGAATGGTACACCGCGAAGGATACCCCCGAACCTGCGCCTTGTGCAAGCAGGTGATCCACACGCCGAAGAGCCAGAAGCTGCACCCCTGTGGGCATCGCCGCGCACAGGCCGGCCCTGCTGACCGTAGCGTGCGCACCGCCGGCGATGCTACGCACCGGACATCATCAACCTCTTAACGCCAGCCCGATGTTCGTTGCCGATCGCTTCCCTCCCAAGTACATCCCCGTTGTGGGCGATGGTGTGATCCTGCCCACCACCGGCACGCGCGCCATCGTGCGTGGCCTCAACACCGATACGCATTTCGCCCGCGAGCACAACATGCCGGAGAAGGATGCGCCGCTGGTGAGCGCGCAGGTATCGCTGGCCAACGGTACGCTGGAGGATTGGACGCTGCATCGGTTCTACCGCGAGAGTTTCTTCCAGTACCTCTTCCGCCCCACCGGCATGGGTCGGTGGAAGTGGCCGGGAACCATCTGCTGGTACGTGATCAGCCTCGCCATCTTCCTGGCCGGCCTGTTCGAACCCATCCCCGAAGTGGGCTGGCGGGTGGCCACGTGGTCATTCATGCCGCTGGTGTGGGCCACGGTGGTCTACATGCACTGGCGCCAATACACCCGCCGCACCGTATGAACGCGTTGATCCTTGCCCTTATCGCCGCAGTGTACTTCGCGCTGTTCGCGTACATCAGCGCACGCAACGAAGCCGCGCAGGTATACCAGCGCATAAGCATGGGCGACCGTACGGACCTGGACCATAGCACGCTCACGCTGGTGCGTTGTGTGTTGGTGGTGTTCTTCATCGCCGGCGCCCTGCTCTTCGCGCAACCCATGGACCCCATCCGAACGGTGCTACTGGCACTGGCGCTAGGTGTGCAGTCGTACGGCATGTTCGCTCCGGTGCACCGCTACATCTTCAACCGCGAGTTCGCGCGCCATCCGTGCTACGTCAGCCCGGGCAACAAGTACGACACGTGGTTCATGCGTCGGGTCGTGCTGCCATGGCCGATGTACTTGCGCGAGAAGTACCTCTCCTACTACGAT
>DLGQ01000087.1 GCA_002482775.1 Flavobacteriales bacterium UBA7690
CACCGTGCTCGAGCGTTGGGTGCGGCATCTGCCGGAACCGATAGCGCCCTTGCGGTAGCGGCTTCATGGTGAAGCCGAACGACTGCGGCTGGATGTCCTCGCATTGAGCGGGGAGGGTCGCACCGAAATACAGGAACACATCGCGCAGATCACTATCCTTGGTGATCGGTTGCACCTTGGCATAGGCCTCGTACTGCCCGCAGGAACCTCCGATCCAGTGGAAGGTCACGGTGAGCTCATCTTTGCTCGTGGGGTTCTGTGGAACGATGGTGAGCGCGTCTTCTGGGAACTCCGTCCAGATGCTGTCGGGGTCCACGGTGAAGGAGATGGGTACGGACTGGCGGATGTAGCGGTAGACCGTGCGGTCGCTCGTCACCGCGATATCCTCGACCGACGCAGGTGTCCAGCGTTGGCTCAGGCGCACGACGCGCTTCAGTTCGGCATCCAGCTCAGGGTAGTTGCCTCCGTTGAGGTGTACCTCATGGATATAGCCGCTCTCTTCCACCATGGCCATGCCGGTGATCGTGGTGCGCACGTTCAGACGCTCGATCAGGGATTTGCTGAAACGCGTATGCAGTTGTCGCCGGAACCAGGCCTCGCCGCCGGGATGCTGGGGTGCGGAGGCCTTTGTAGGTTCGGGTAGGGGCGCGTAGAGGCTCCATCCGAAGTCCAGGATGTTGAGCGGTCGGAGCCAACCCTGGTCCCGCCCACCACGATGCACGGCCACTAGGCCGCCATGGCAGGCGATGGTGTCGATGGTGCCGAACGGCTGCTCCACCGCTCGACCGGGGCGCTGTGCGTCGCGCGGGTACAGATCCTCTGGATCCGGTTGGTCGGCCTGGCAGCGACCGAGCTCCTGCACATCGAACCGATACCATCCGCTGTTGAACGGGATACGGATTATCGGGTAGGGCACATCGCCCCACATGCCCTCCAGGTCCACCCGCATCTCCTGCCCGGTCCACTTGTGCCGGATCGTCCACGTGATGGATGACCGGCCGCAGCCTGTCCGTAGGTTGAGTGACAACAGGCTATCGCCCGTGAAATGGACACTTGAGCGTGGCCCGTCGCTGGGGCTGATGGTGTACGACGCTGACGTGTCGCGCATCGCAGGGTAGGGCAAGTTCACTTGCACCGTGATGCTGGAGCAACAACATTGGGCCTCTACGGCGGAGGAACAGATCAAAAAAGGCAGGAGGAGGAGGGTGCGACGCATGTCCCCGCTCCGTACACGCAAGCGGTCGAGGGGTTCGATCAACGCACCACCCACAGTCGTTTCGGTTCCAGCCTGAAGACCACCTCGTGGCCCACTTCCAAAGGTTCGCCGTCCAAGTGCGCTACGGTGCCCTCTTGCCAAACCGTGGCGTTGCGCGTAACGATGTTGCGGATGTACGGACTGTTGTCCGCCTTGCCGGTGTAGATCTGCACGAACGCACGGATCAACGGGAAGAAACCGGGTTTGCGCACCACGCGCAGTTCGGCCCAACTATCATCGGGCAACGATCCCGGACTGATCTCCGCACCGTTGCCGAACTCGCGCGTATTGCAGAACACCACCATTAGAACCTGGGTTTCGGTGGTCTCGTGGTTGGCCTTCACCACCACACGCGNNNGAAGATCTCACGGATGATGATCTTGGCGTACCCCAACATGCCTCGGCCTTTGCTCTTGTCGAACGCATGCGCCACGCGTGCATCGAACCCGATACCCGCGGTGCCTAGGAACGGAACGTCGTTCAGGTAGCACACATCCACGAGCGCCGGTGTACCGGTGAAGGCTCTACGCAGGGCTTCTTCGGGTTTCAAGGGCAGACCCAAGGAACGTGCATAACCGTTCCCACTGCCAAGTGCCACCACTCCGATCGGTACTTTGGTGTCGATCAGACCTGCAGCAGCGGTGTTCAACGTGCCATCTCCACCGGCGCTGATCACACGGTCGTAACCGTGTTGCACGGCTTCTTGGGCCAGCTCGCGCGCATGTCCGGCGCGTTCGATCACACGAACGTCCAGGTCGATACCAAGCTCTTGCGCAAGGCGCTCCGCCGTGGTGCGTTCGCGCGGAGCAAGCCCTTTGCCCGAACGTGGATTGATGATGAGCATCATCCGTTTCATCGGCGTTCGGTGAGTTCGCCACGGAGCACATGGCCGTTGAATTGCTGGATGGCTGCGGAAAGGCGCATCGTCATATCCGCGGAGATCAGGTCCTTGCTTTCGCCGAACGCACCGGTGCTATCGCTGGTCAACGTATTGACACCGACAACGTTCCTGCCATCGAACTGAACATGCAAACGATCGCCCACGCATTGGTAGATCCCGTTGCTGGACATCACCGCGTAGGGAGGGGACATCACGTCCAACGAACTATGCCCGAAACTGAAGAACGGAGATGTGTAGCCGAGCAGGTCCAGCACGGTTGGCAGGATATCGATGTGTTGTGTCACACGCGGTTGTTGCATCGGAAGCACATGGCTCGGCATATAGTAGAGCAGGGGCACCCAATAGTCGGTCGCCTTGTTGTAGTTCTGCCCATTGCGGTCGATGTCCGCCGTGTGATCCGCTGTGATCACGAAGAGCGTATTGCTGTACCACGGCTCTTTGCTGGCTGTAGCGAAGAAGTCGCGCAATGCATCATCCGCATAGCGCAATGTGGGATGGATCTTCTGCGTGCCACCTTGGAAACGTACCATTTCCGCAGCAGGCAGTTCGTATGGATGGTGAGAGCTCAGCGTGAAAACAGTGCTCATGAACGGCTGCTGCTCCTTGCTCAACTCCTGCGCATAGAACTGGAGGAATGGCCGATCGCGGACCCCCCAGTGTCCGTCGTAGTTGCTCTCGTCGCCCGTGTATTCGTTCAGGCCCATATACTTCGCGAATCCCGCCGAGCGCGCGAACCCATCGAAGCCCATGGTGCCGTTCCTGCCGCCATGGTAGAAGCTGGTGCTGTAGCCTTCGTTGCCCAAAGTGTTGGCCAATGAAGTGAAGGGTTGGCTCGCGTAGGGTGAAGTGATGAATGCTTCGTTCATCAACTCGGGTATGCTCGCCAGGATCGCCGGAATGCCGTCTATACTGCGCCGTCCATTGGCATAGGCACGCGTCATGTTCAAGCCCTTCCCCATGAGCGAATCCAGGAACGGCATGTAACCCGCCTCACCAGAAAGTCTGCCGCTGTACGCTGCCGAGAAACTCTCCAAGATGATCACCACCACGTTCGGGCGGGTGCGCACATTGAAGGTATCCACGAACTGGTGATGGACCGGCCAGAGCTTGTCGGCATCGGTTCGAGCCATGTACGTCACTTCTTGCAAGGTGGGTTTGCCCCAACTGGTCAAGATGGTGAAGGGTGTATTGAGCGTTACCGGTAGGTTGGTGGCACCACCGTAGCGCGCAGCATCCAACGGTTGGAGCGGGATGAGCTGAACGCCGCCACGTGTCGCGATGCCAAGGCTTACGATGGCTACCAGCCGCCAACCGAAGCGCCACGGCCACTGCTCCATGTCCTTCGCGAAGCGCCAAGAACGGTTGAAGGACCAGGTCAAGAAGATGATGGATGCCACATAGAGCAGCAGGATATGCCAGTAGTCCTTGATGAAAGCCGGTGCCAGTGTCGCCGTGTCATCACCGGTGGTCATGATGCGCAGGAAGTCCGCCGTGCTGCGTTTCAGGCTGAAGTTGTAATACTCCAGATCAACGAATTGGAAGAAGAGCGCGATCGTGTTCGGGATGATGAACAGCGCCAGCTGCGCGCGGCGTATCCACGGTTCGGCCGGGTTCGGGTGGATGAGGTAGAGAAGCACCCATGGCAGGTTCGTCCACGCGATCGCGCTGGCATCGAAACGCAGGCCACCGAGGTACGATGCCCATCCCACCTCCGGGAAAAGATCGTGGTTCAGCCCCACGAAAAGCAGGCGCGTAGCTGAATACACCGCCGCCACGGCCCCCAAGCGAAGGGCGAGAACGGTCAACGGTCCACGGATCATGGGTGCGAAGATGCACAACGGCTCACGGCCGGGCACTACGGGCCAGGATGGTGCGCCCGTGAACGGTGCGTATAGGCTCCCAGCCAACGTAGGTGCTATCCAAGTAGGCGACCGGTACTGGCGGGCCATCGGTGATAACGAACCGGACCGTCCCATCGCTCATCACCCGGTGGAAGCGGGTGTAGTCGAACAGCCCAACAGTACTATTCTGTACGATGTCCTTTTGCGTGAGCATGCTTTGGCCGGTGAAGAACAATTCAAGATAGCCTCGATAGGCGATGAAGATCTTCTCGTCCGCAGCGAGGCCGAGATCGTTACGCAGCACATCGCGCACATCCATTTCTTGGTGCATGAATTCAACATTGGCGCTGTCCGGTTCGCCGTTCCGCCAAACCGTGAGCGTGCTGTTGGTCCGGAACGCCGCCAACACACCCCCGTAGATCGCGAAGGCCCACGCGAACACGTTGCGCCACCTTGGTGAGCGGTCTTGCGCGATCAGCACGGACAAGCCGATGAACGTCAACATCAGGCTTTCGTGCAAATAGTTCAGCCCACTGCCGCTCTTCGCCCCGGTGATCAAGGCGAATGCCAGGCTGAAGGTCGATGCGACCGCCAAGAACCGTAGACCACGATGACCACTTCGCCAACCACGTACGACCAGCACCACGAGCAGAAGATGCCAACCGATGAAATACTTGTATGTCGCCGGTTCGAAGAGCACTGCGTACATCTCCCTCGAAAGCCCGTTCCGCAAACCGAGCACGGTATTCTGGTAGAAGGCTAGTGGAGTGCCCAGTTGAAAGGTGATAAGGAGCCACGCGGTAGTGGCACAAACCACGGAGATCAGATAGGTGCGCAATGGATGCCACTGCCGTGTGATAACGAGATAGAGCAAAGGGGCGACCACCATCACGATACCGGATTGTTTCGAGAACAAGCCAGTTACAGCCACGATGGAGGAGAGCACCAAGTAGGACCCTCTTCCCGTGCTACACCATTTCAAGAAGAACAGGACGGTGGCAGCGGAGGTGGCGGCTACCAAGGCATCCATGCGTGAATAGGATTGTTCCCATGCGATGCACATAGCGATCCCTGCAGCAAGAATGGAACTCCATTGCGCACCGTTGGCGCTCCGGCACGCGCGGTACACGAACCACCCCATCAACAGCCATAGTGCCAAGGCCACCGATCGCGATAGCAGGATGATCGATCGGGCATCATCGCCCTTCAACCCGACCAGGTCGCCGATACCCGCACACATGAGGTAATAGGCGGGGGTGTACTGGATCACATCGAACGGCACCTGTTCGGGATCCGTGTAGAGCACTTGCCCAAGCATCAGCTTCTGTATGCCATGGATGACGTTGGGTTCAACACCCCCGGCTTCAACCCGGTGCTGGCGGACGATGGCGATGCGAATACCCGCGTTCCACAGGAAGATGCCGGTGATCGATGCGACCACCAGCGTACGGATCGGGATACCCCATATGCGGCTATTCTCCAGCGATGGCGGCATGCGGTGAAGATAGGATCACACCTTCCGGTAGATGGCCACGAGCGAGCGCCCGAAGGAATACCCGATGCATGGATCGATGATCTTGGAGAGGGGGATGATGCGTCGGTCCCAGAACCGGATCTGCGAAGTTCTGGGTGTGGCCTGTCTCATCACGAGTTTGTTGCCCAACGATAGGATCAGGCCTGCGCTATCCAGGTAATGAAGCTTCTCCTGCTTCATGCCATCCGGAACGTGATCGCGCAGCATGCGCCTATCGTAACGCCTGAAGTGTCCAATGGCCGCATCGAACGGGCTGTACAGGAATTGGAACGCAGGTGCCACCAGGATCAACGTGCCGCCAGGTGCGAGTAGGTGGAAAGCACGTTCCAGTTCCGCGCGCGCATCGTTGATGTGTTCCAGAACATCGATGTAGAGCACGGTGTCGAAGACTTCGCCTCGCAGATCGGCCGTTGTGCCATTGACTTTCCGAAAGGCGATAGGGCCGCCAACCTTCCCGTATGGATCGGTCTGGGCAAGCAATTCAGCATCGGGCTCCAAAAAGGTATAGCTCGTGACTCGCTCGTTGCATAGGAACGACGCGTTCGCACCGATGCCACTGCCCACATCCAACACGCGACCGGAAACGGATCGCTTCATGGTGGAGGACCAATAGCCCTTCCAGTTCAAGGCGTGCTGGAACAACGCCAGTTCCGTGCCCGCGTAGTTCATCCCTCGCGTTCGATGCGCTGATACAGGTGCCGGCCAGCTCGCTCTCGCCGCTGTGTGTTGTTGGAGAGCATTACGCCGATGACGAAGAAGCCTAGACAGACCAGCATGCTATTGAGCAGTGTGGCCGAAAGTGTGCTGGCCCACCCCGGGATAGCCAGGTCCGTGAATAGTTTGATACAAACGATGGTGATCACGGATAGCAGGAAGACAACGCTGAGGTAGAGGAACGCTTTGAGGAACAACGCAAGGAGCCGGTCGCTGTATTCGATAAGCGACTTCAAGGCATGCATCCCCAGATCATCGAGACCCATCTTCGAGCGACCGTCCAGCCGCCGCCGCCGATCGCGGACGATGACCTTCGTCGGCACGTTCTGTCTGGAGAGGAACGCCGCGTAATGCACGAACGAACGGTCCAGTACCGCGCCCAATACACGCCGATCGATCATGGAGTAGTTGCCGAACCGGATGGGGCGGCCGGCCACCAGGCGAAAGAGAAGACGATACAGCCCATAACCCAGCTGGAACCCCACGGATTCTGAACGCTTCCCGCGCGCCACGAAGACCACCGATGCATCGCGGATGGAAGCAAGTTCGACGATGGCGGAAGGGTCGTCCTCGCCATCGGCGTCCATGACGATGAAGTGCTCCGCGCTGGTGCTCCCTGCGTAAAGCAAACCCTGGTAGATCGCTTCTTGATGTCCCATGGTGTAGGGCAAAGCGATCAACTCCAGCCGGACATTGGCGGACGATGGAAGGAAGCCGAGCGCTTTGGTCCGGGTGTCGTCCAACGAACCGTCGTCCACGAGCACGATCACACATGAACTGTCCGTGCGCGCCAACACCCGGTCCAATTCGCTCAGGAACGGAACAAGGGCCCCACTTTCATTCAAACAGGGAGCGATGATGGCCAGACCGGGTGGCATGCTTCGGCGAAGTAACGGCGTTGGAAGCTAGACGCACGCTTTTGGAACGGGATGGGCACCGCGTGACGGATAGAAGTGGAAAGCCCGGACCCAGCGGCTTTGCGCTGGGGAGGACCTGCCTGTCCGGCAGGCAGGCTTGTAACGGATAGCCGGACCCCGGCCGCATTCGGGACGGGGGCACGCCCCAACTACGTGAACAGCGACCGGAGAACTGACAACCAACAACTGACAACTTACCCGCGCCACAGTAGCCTCCCCAATACCTTTGCGCCGCTCCCGCACGACCACGGGACCAGAACCATGTCCACGCTTACCACCGAAGACCGCCAGCTCCTTTTCGAGCGCGGCACACACAACGATGCGTTCCTGATCGGCACCTACGAGAAGCTGGTGTATCCGCGTATCATCGAGGAGAAGATGTTGAGCCTGCTGCGCCAAGGAAAGATCAGCAAGTGGTTCAGTGGGATCGGGCAGGAAGCGATCAGCGTGGGTGCCGCCATGGTGTTGCAGCCGGACGAGTACATCCTCCCGATGCACCGCAACCTGGGTGTGTTCACCACGCGCGGCATGCCGTTCCAGAAGCTGTTCGCGCAATGGCAGGGCAAGGCCACGGGCTACAGCAAAGGCCGCGAGCGCAGCTTCCACTTCGGTAGCCAGGAGCA
Organism: Flavobacteriales bacterium UBA7690; assembly: GCA_002482775.1. Classification (GTDB taxonomy): domain Bacteria; phylum Bacteroidota; class Bacteroidia; order Flavobacteriales_F; family PHOS-HE28; genus PHOS-HE28. The sequence goes on from DLGQ01000087.1 coordinate 7,786, forward strand.
CAAAGTGGTGGGCATGATCAGCCACCTCGGGCCGCAACTCGGTATCGCCGATGGTATCGCGTTAGCGCATAAACTGAAGAAGGAGAACCGCTGCACCATCGTCTTCACCGGCGATGGCGCCACGAGCGAAGGCGATTTCCACGAGAGCGTGAACGTTGCCGCCGTGTGGGACCTACCCGTGCTCTTCATCATCGAGAACAACGGCTACGGACTGAGCACCCCCAGCAGCGAGCAGTTCCGCATGAAGAGCTTCACCGACAAGGGCATTGGCTACGGCATCGAAGCGGTGCAGATCGCGGGTAACAACATCCTGGAGGTGTACAACAACCTCGCGAAACTGGCCGATAGCGTGCGCGAGAACCCACGTCCGATCCTGGTGGAGTGCATGACCTTCCGCATGCGTGGCCACGAAGAAGCCAGCGGAACGAAGTACGTACCGAAGGAGCTTTTCGAAGTGTGGGGCAAGAAGGACCCCGTGATGAACTATGAAGGCTGGCTGTTGAAGACGGGCGTATTGAGCATCGCCAAACGCGACGAGATCCGCACGCGCCTGAAGGATGGCATCGAGGATGATCTGAAGCACGCGTTCGAGGAACCGGAACCGGTCCCCGTAGAATCCGCCGAGGTCGCCGACGTGTACGCTACGATTGCCGACAGCACCCGTAGCGTCGACCCACCGGGTCGACCTACTGCATTGCCAGTGGAACCCACCCAGACGGGCGCCCCCGAAAAACGCATGATCGACGCCATCCAGGAAGGCATGCGCCAAAGCATGGAGCGTCATCCGAACCTGGTGTTGATGGGACAGGACATCGCGGAATACGGTGGTGCGTTCAAGATCACCGATGGCTTCGTGGAGCAGTTCGGCAAAGGACGTGTGCGCAACACGCCGCTGTGCGAGAGCGCGATCCTTGGTGCATCGCTGGGCCTGAGCATCAAAGGCATGAAGGCCATGATGGAAATGCAGTTCGCCGATTTCGTGAGCGAAGGCATCACCCAGATCTGCAACAACTTCGCAAAAATGCACTACCGCTGGGGCCAGAACGCAGACGTGGTGGTGCGTATGCCCACCGGTGCCGGCGTAGGAGCGGGGCCCTTCCACAGCCAGAGCAACGAGATGTGGTTCGTGAAGACACCCGGCCTGAAGGTGGTTTACCCGAGCAATCCTTACGATGCGAAGGGTTTGTTGATGACCGCCTTCGATGACCCGAATCCCGTGATGTTCTTCGAGCACAAGGCGATGTACCGCAGCATTTCCGGACCAGTTCCTGAGCAACCGTACGGCATTCCGTTCGGCAAGGCGAATGTTGTGCGAGAGGGTGCGGCCATGAGCATCATCACCTACGGTATGGGCGTGCATTGGGCCGTTGATGTACAGAAAGAGACCGGTATCGACATCGAGATCATCGACCTGCGCACCTTGGTGCCGCTGGACGTGGACACCATCCTGACCAGCGTGAAGAAGACCGGCAAGGTGCTACTGCTGCACGAGGACACGCTGACCGCCGGTTTCGGTGGCGAACTGGCCGCGATCATCGCGGAGCATGCCTTCGAATACCTGGACGCGCCGATCGTGCGTGTGGCCAGCTGGGATACGCCGGTGCCGTTCGCGATCCCGTTGGAGAATGGGTTCCTGGCGAAGGGAAGGTTGAAGGGGGCGGTGGAACGGTTGGTGGCGTATTGATAAGGCTGCGCATGAGATGGTTCAGAACCGCCCTTTGGATCGGGTCCTTCCTATGGACAATATCGAGCGCATTTCCACAAGGAATGGACATCTCCGGGATTGCTGAAAGAGCTAAGCGACTGTACGCTCCTGATTCTTCATTTGATGTACGCTCGTTCCTCGAACAGGTGCGAACAGATACCTCGATGCGGACAGCTTTTAGGAATGTCCTCTTATCAAGTCACGGGTTCTATGGACACTTCGAGGTGAGCAAATGGAAGCGATATGGCGACAGGCGGAATATGATCGAATGGGAAGGGCGATACGTACTAGAAGGAGATAGCTCATACTTTGTTATTGATAGTATACGCTGCAAAGGTGTATTTCGTCGAAGAGAAAGGAAGAGGTCCTATTACATTGAGGATCGAGTGTTGGATATTCTCTCTGGCTATTCGTGGTTGTCGGAGAATCTCGGCGTAGCGTTACCCCAAAAGCGCTTCATCAAGAATTCACACACGGCTATAGCTGGGGAGCATATGCTGCTGATACTGGATGGACAGTACTCCGGTTCATTTGGTCAGAATGTGCCGAGGTATTACGACCTGTTCGATTCCAGCGCTACCAAGAAGTTCAACTACAAGATCACTAGTGATTGCAGGTTCTGTTCGGAGCCATCTTATTGCTTGGAAATGGAAGCGGTACCATATGCTTGGAAACATTTGGATTGGTGGGGTTTTGGAAATATATGTTTTGAACAGAATACGCGACAACTCATCTACAGACAAGGCTTCTTGAGTATGGATGATAATTACTTTTCATTTCTCGTGGAGAATGAACGTCGAGGTAGTAGTGTGGTTCCGCGCTACATCTATTGCAAAGGAAGCCTTCCAGTCGGAAAATGTTCAAAGGAGCATTTCACACTTGCATTTGGAATCAGGGATTGACTATGGAGGATTGTCCTGCTCACACAATCTCGGACGGTCTGTGATCCGTGGGTATTTGTTCGGGAATGTTGACCTTGGTCTCATGTCGCCCCCAGATGTACTAAATGCTCAATTCCTCATTCGCCTCATTTCCATTGAGCGGTTCGAACATGTTCTGGTTTCCCAGGATGGAACGGCGCGGCAGGGCGAAAAGCTGTTAGTACTCGACGTTCTTGTTATCGAACCCGGCCCGACGAAGGATGAACTTTTCGAGAATGTGTATCGCCTCGTCTTCGACGAGGTCGACTTCGTGAAGCTCGACCTAAGTGGTCGGTTCGACGAGGAGCATCTGCAGTGGGATGTTGATGATGTCACGTTGGAACCACTCAACGCGGATAGGTTCCAATTGAAGTTCAAGAATGCTCAGACGGAGATCCATATCACATTCAGAAAGGTGGAGAAGACCTTATTGTCCAGTAAGATCGGCCGCGCTTAGATCCGCTCCCCCGCTCCCGCGGATCTGCGATCCGTGGTCTTT
>DLGQ01000098.1 GCA_002482775.1 Flavobacteriales bacterium UBA7690
GCTGGCCAACGCGCGGTTCTCCCGCAAGCGCCTGTGTACGTTCTCCACGTCCACGATCGCATCGTCCACCAGTTCGCCGATGGCGATGGCGAGGCCACCCAGCGTGAGGGTGTTGATGCTGATGCCGAAGTATTTGAAGACGATGGCGGTGATGACCAGCGAGAGCGGAATGGCGGTGAGCGTGATCAGCGTGGTGCGCACGTTCAGCAGGAAGAGGAAGAGGATGATGACCACGAGGATGCCACCATCGCGCAGGGCCTCCTCCACGTTGGTGAGCGAGTTGACGATGAAGTTCTTCTGTTGGAAAACGAAGGGGTTGAGCTTCACATCCGCCGGGAGCGAGGTCTGCAGCTCGGCCAGCGCTTTCTCCACTTCATCCGTGAGATCGATAGTGCTGGCGCCGGGCTGCTTCTCCACGGTGAGGATCACCGAAGGTTTGCCGTTGATGCTCGCATCGCCGCGCTTCACCGCACCGGCCTCGATCACTTGGGCCACCTGGTCCAATAGCACTGGCCGCCCGTTCCGGTTGGCCACCACTGTGTTGGCGATGGCATCGCGATCGCGTGCGCGGCCCACCACGCGGATCAGCACTTCGCTGCCGTAGCGGTCGAAGAAGCCGCCCGTGCTGTTCTGCTCGCTCTGTTCCAACGCGACCAGCAGATCGTCGATCGTGAGGCCGAACTGTTTCAGTTGCGCGCTGCGCACCAGCACCTGGAATTGCTTGCGCTCACCACCGATGGGGATCACCTGGCTCACGCCCTTGATGCTCATCAAGCGGCGCCGCACGGCGAAATCGCCAAGCGTGCGCAGGTCCATGGCGCTCGTGCTGTCAGCGGAAATACCGATCAGCATGATCTGGCCCATCACCGAGCTGATCGGCCCCATGACCGGGGTGATGCCTTTGGGCAGGCTGATGGTCTGCAAGCGTTCAGCAACCTGTTGCCGCGCGCGATAGATCTCCGTGTTCCAATCGAACTCCACGAAGACCATCCCGATGCCGATGCTGCTGCTGCTGCGCACCGACTCCACACCGGGCGCGCCGTTCAACGCGGTCTCCACGGGCAGCACGATCTGGTTCTCAATCTCCTCCGGGGCCATGCCGTTGGCCTCCAGGAAAATGGTGACGCGCGGCCGGTTGAGGTCCGGCAACACGTCCACCGGCAAACTGGTAACGGTGACGATGCCATAGATCAACAACAGGATGGCGGCCGCCACCACGAACAGCCGGTTCTCCAGCGAAAAGCGGATCAGCCGGTTCAGCATTGTTCAGGTGCTGGTACCGATCCGCCCACGTCCACCAAAGAGTTCGTGGAGCGCATAGCCGTTGTGGTGACTTCCGTCGTCATTGCGTGTTCCGCTATTGGTCAGTGCGCGTGCTCGCCTTTCTCCTCCTTCTCCGCACCGTGGTCGTGGTCGGTGTGGCCTTCGCCCACTTCGCCCTGCTTCACGTCCAGAATGAATTCGGCCGTGTGCACCTTGCCCTCGGTCTGGAATTGGAACCAACCCTTGTAGAAGCCGGGCGTGGCGAAGCTGGCGTGCAGGTCATACGCACCGTCTTCCACTTCCGGATGCACATGCAAGTAGTCCTTGTTCTGCACGCCGATCACCACCACATGCGCTTTGGCACCGAGGTAGTTCTCCACAGCATTCGCATCAACGGCCTTGCCGGCCTTGGTAACGCGCGCGGTGAAGTGTTGCAAACTGCCCGTGGAGAACGTGGCCTTTGGATCTATCGTCACCTCGTAGCCGTCCACTTTGCCGATGCGCTGTTCGGCGGTGATCATCTTCACGGGAAGCGAAACGCCATCCACCTTCACCGGGATCTTCTCCACTTCGTGCCCTCCGCCTGTTGGCTTGTAGTCCGCATAGAGCAGGAAGTCGCCGCCTGAGGGGAAGGTGTGGGAGAGGGTGTAGCTGCCATCGGCTTGGTATTCTGGGTGCTGATGATCGAATTGGCTCAGGTCGCTGGACACCATGATCAGGTGGAGCTTCTTCTCATGCACAGCATCCAACGCCACAGGTTGGCTGGGGCTTGCCACCAGTTGCGGCGTGAACTTCAACAAGGTGGCTTTGCCCATTTCAGGCTTCGCCGGATCGGCGGCAAAGGCCATCTTGTACATGCCGCCCATGGCATCGTGGTCCATGTTCATGGCGTTGTCGTTATGCTCCAGCGCCATTCCGCATTTGGAGCACTTGTCGCCCTCCTTGCCCGTTACCTCCGGGTGCATGGGGCAGGCATAGGTGTGCGCGTGAGCATCGGCTTTCACGGCTTCCAGCGGCATGCCGCACTTGGAGCAATTGTCGCCCGCTTTGCCCGTGACTTCCGGATGCATGGGACAGGCGTAGGTGGCTTCGTCCGTTGTGTTCTGTTCGGCGGGCGCATCGCCGCCGCAGCTGATGAGCAGCGCGGTGCCGCAAAGCGCGAGCGCCAGGGTGCAGGAAGTAAGGAAGGTTCTCATCTGTTTTTTGGGTTGTTTGCTTTGCCCGCCGAAGCGACTTCGCGCAGGCGGGTTGGTTTTGGAGTTCAATGTCGACCCAATGGGTCGTCGGTACATCGTTCGCGGGCGCTCACTGGTTGAGGTACATCATTTTCAATTCGTAGGCGGCATTCACCACCACGCGTTCGCCATCCTCCACGCCGAGCAGGATCGGCACGTTGCGCGCGCCCTCCATGCCCACTTTCACGTAGCTGATGCTGTACTGTTCGGCGGCGTCCTTGATGAAGACCACGGGCCTGCCTTCGAGTTCCACGATGGCGCTGGCCGGCACAGCGAGGCCGCGTTCCTCCGATGGCGTATTGGCCACCACCGTAACGAACTCGCCGATCTTGAAACCGTTGTCGGGATCCTGCAACTCGAACAACACGCGCTGGCTCTGGTTGGTGGGATCGATCTCCTGCGCCAATGACAAGAGACGCACGTTGCCGCAGCGGTGCTCATCCGTGGTGCATTCCACGCTGTAGCTGCCGTCGGCCGTCACGAAGTCCGCATCGCGATCGAAGACCTGTGCTTCCACATACACGGTGCGCAGATCGGTGATGGTGAAGAGCGGCGTATCGGCTTGCACCATGCTGCCCACGCTCAGGGTAAAGGCACCCAATACGCCTTCGATCGGGCTGATCAGCGGGAACGAAGTTCCACCGCCTGCGAAGAGTTGCTTGTTCTTTTCCGCTGTACGCAGTCGCGCCTCGGCCTCGGTCAGGTCCTTCTTCGCGGCGATATCGCTGATGGACTTCAGGCGATCGTAGTCCGCTTTGGCCGCAGCGTATTCCGCCTCCACTGCGTTGCGCTGTGCTTGCAGATCGAGCGTGTTCCCCGCATCGGTGGAAGGATCGATGCTGGCGAGCACCTGTCCTTTGCGCACGAGGTCGCCCACATGCACACCAAGCGATGCGATGCGGCCCGGCTGCGAGGCGCGCACTTCCGCGCGGCCGCTGCTGCTGGGGATCACGGTGCCGAACATGCGCAAGCCATGCTCCATGGGTCCGACGTGTACCGTGCGCGTTTCCACGCCGAAGAGGAACTGCGTTTCCTTGAGCACCGTGAGCTGGGTGGACGCCGGCGCGGAACCCTTCTTCTTCACCTGGTCATGTCCTTCATGGGCGAAGGCGATGCGCATGGGGATCAACAGGCCGACAAACAACAACATGGTGGCACGCGCAGTGGTCTTGCGCATACCGCGCCGTGCGATCAATAGCATCAGCAACGCACCACCAAGCACACCGATGGCGATGGCCCACGGCGTGGAAAGTCCGGTGCTCCCGGAGGCCTCTTCTGCATGGGCATGCGGCAGTTCCTTGCCCACTTGCACGCTTTGCAGCAGCACCAGGTCGGGTCCGGCTTTGGCATCTATGGCGATGGTCAATCCATAGTCGCCATCCTTGGGAAAGGTGCCGGCCACTTCGTATTCCCCTGCGCCGCGTTGGTGAACGGAGAAGGTCATGGCCGCCGCATCCGGGGAAGTGATCGTGAGGGTGGCGCTGTCAACCGGCAGATTCGTTTCCGCATCGGACAGGAAGAGGATGAAGGATGCTTCAACACCGCTCTTCAACTCACCGTGCTTCACCAGCACTTCGTATTTGTCGCTGCGCGTTTCCGCGCTGAAGTAGGCCGTAGGCGTTGAGGCCGTTGGTTTCTTCGCATCGTTGTGACCCTCGTGCGCGATGAGGTGCAAGGGCAAGAGCAGCAGCAGCGTTGTCACTGCGATCAACGTCGAGGTGAAGAGCCATCTCATAGCGTTCCGTTCAGGTAATTGAGTTCGATCACGGCCTCATCGTAGCGGCGCAAGGCGTCGAGGTGGTCGAGGCGCAGTTGGTAGGCATCGTTCAGTGTGCGCAGGTAGTTCACGTAGTCCGTGCGGCCCTGCTCGAAGAAGCGGCGCGCGGCATCGGCGAGCGCATCGGCATCAGCAAGGCCGCGCGTGTTGAAATAGTCCACCGTACTCCACGCGGCATCCACTTCCGCCTGCGCCGCAAGACCCTCACGTTGCACCTGCAAGGTCACAGAAAGGGCATCCTGCTCAGCGCGTTCCATGCCGGTGCGCGCGCTCTTGATGCGGGCATTGTATTGCCAGAACCAGATGGGCAGGGTGATGCCTGCTTGGAAGCGCGAGTTCACGGGATAATCGGCGGGACCTTGATTGATGTAACCCACCGTGAAGCCGGGCCAGGCACGGTTGCGTTCCAAGCGCCATTGGGCTTCGCCGAGGTCGCGCGCGGCAAGGGCGGGTGCGATGAGGGCCGCACCATTGGGCGATACTTTCATGGCCGGTGGCGCACCACGCCGGGTGTCCAGCGTTCCCACCTTCACGCCTTGCCGAAGCCCGGTGAGCAGCAACAACTGTTGGAGCGCCGATCCGGTCTCGGCCACGGCACGCAGGTAGCGCGCATGCACCTGTCCGTATTGCGTGTTGGCGAAGAGCTGCTGCACCTTGTCGATCTGGCCAGCCTCGAACTGGCGATCGGCGGCTTCGCTGATCCTGCGCAACACCGAATCCTGCACCACCAACACCGATACTTCCGCTTGCCGCACCTGGGCATCGTTGTACAGTCGGTGTACTTCACGTTTCAGTTCCAGACCGGTCACGACTAGATCGGCCTGCGCCAGCGCCGTGGCCGCCTTCGCTTGCTTGCCTTGCCGCACGTACACGCCGGGGAAGTCGATCGGCTGGGTGACACCGATGGTGTAGAAGCCATTGCCTGGGTTCTCCGTGTAGAGTTGAGGGTTCGGCAGTGAGAACGACGCGCCCTCGGCTTGCTCGCTACTGCGCACGCCAAGCGCTGCGGCCTTGATGCGCGGGTTGTTCTTCAAGGCTGAATCCACCGCTTGTTGAAGGGTGAGGGGGGATTGTGCCGATGCACAGTTCACCGCAACAAGGAGTGCCACGAGCCATGACCATCGCAAGACCGTATGGAGGGTCCTGCCCATCAGTGCTGAACGGCGATCATGAGCGACTTCGATCCGGTGCGGCTTCGAATGGAAAGGACATAGGGTCCATCGGCCTGTGCGCCGAGATCGATGCCGTTCTTCAGCACGTTCTGCAAAGGCATGCTAAGGATCCCGCGGCCGGTTGCGTCGCGCAGATCGACGCGCGCATCGGCAGGGGCATTCGCGATCCCACGCAACCACACGATGCCATTGGCCGGGTTGGGGTACGCGGTGATCGTCTCATCACCGTTCAATGCGTCTTCAATGCCCACGAACTGATCGCCCAAATTGATGCGGTCCACGTAGAGGTAGTTGCCGCCGTCTGTCACGTTCACCAGCTTGATGATCACGTGATCGGAGTTCGCGTAAGCCGTCAGGTTGATGTTCGCGTTCTTCCAGTTGGTGGTGCTGTCCGGTATGTAGGGTGTGGTCTGCGTGGGGCCGGTGGCCAGCGCGGCACCCGTGCGCGCCCATACCTGCGTGAAGTTCACGCCGCAATCGGTGGAAGCGAGCACCACGAGTTGGTCCGAATAGTTCGGGCTGCTGCGCGCGTAGGCCCAGCGGAAACGCAACCAGGGCGTCGCGCCGAAGTTCAGCAGATCGAAGGTGGGCAATCGAAGCCCATCGCTTTGGCCGTAGTTAGTATAGGTCAGGTTGTCCATGTGCGCCGATGCGATCCCTTCGGCCTGCACCGCCACGGTGTCCAACACCCAGGTGTTCTCGCCATCGGGGTTCTCCACCACGATACCGTTGGGGGGGAACAGCAACGACTCGAAGCCTTCGCTGAAGGGGGGCAGTTGCCCTGGCTCTGGATCCTGTACAGTGATCATGCCAGGGACCATCAGGCTGTCGCCACCGATGCTGTTCTGCACCACCAGCGCCACATCGTAGGTGCCCGGCAGTGCGTAGGAGACCACTGGATCCTCGGCGGTGGAAGTCGAAGGCGTTCCACCGGGGAAGTACCACTGCCAGGCAATAGGGTCGTTGAGCGCGGTGCTCACGAACTGGACCGGGTTGCCGGTACACACCTGCTGCACGAGCGTGGCGAAGTTGGAGACCGCCGCGCACGGCACGGGCACGTATGCGGAATCGCATCCGGTGGCCAGCGTGTTGCCCGTTTGCCAGATGTCGAAGCGGAACAACTGCAGCATGTTCTGGATCCGATCGCGCTGCCCGGCGGTGAGCATGCTCTTGCACGCATCATCGGTGTAGTCCATGTAGTTGTCCACGAGGTCGTTCACATCGGGCACATCGTTGCTGCATGTGTTGGCGCTAACGGGGCAACCGTAGTGCGGATCCTCCACCGGCGGCGTGTCGCACACCAGATCGCCCGTGGTGCAGGTATCGGTGCCGCAACCGTCCTGGAAAGTGTGGTACATGCCCAGCCAATGGCCCAGTTCGTGGGAGGCCGTGCGGCCCAAGTGCTGCGGGGCCTGGGCGGTGCCCATGGTGCCGAACGCATCATGCAGCACCACGAAACCATCCTCTTCCGGCGGACCATCAGGATATGATGAGTAACCCAGCACTCCACTGCCGTTGTCGATGTCCTGCACAACGTAGATGTTCAGGTAGCGGGTGTTGTCCCAGCCGCTGATCTGCTTGAGCATGGTGCGCTGGAAGCTCTGGTGGTCGGCCAATGGGGAGTTGATCCGCACGATGCCATTGGTGCATTCGCCATTCGGGCCGATGTGCGCCAGGCAGAACTGGACCTCGGTGTCCACGCCGTTGCCATCGCCGTTGGTGCCGGGCAACTTGCGGTAGTCTTCGTTCAGCACCTGGATCTGGCTCTGCACCTGCGCATCGCTGATGTTCTCCGGCCCGCCCTGGTGGAAGATGTGGACCACCACAGGGATCGTCTTCACATGGCTGCTGCGCTCCGTGGCACCGGGTACCGGGAATGCCTCGTTGTAACGGGCCTCCATGCGCTCGATGGCGCGGGCGTGGCGGATCAGGTACGCATCGGTGCCACAGGGTGGAACTTGAGCGGTGGCTTCCACGGCCACGCACAAGGCGGCACACAAGAAGATGAACGGTAGTTTGACTTGCATGGTCCGCATTTGTTGATCCCGTGGTTTCTTGTTCAGCAAAAGCAAGGCAGATCGGTAATGAATTCGGCGTGCACGCCGGCTTCGCGCAAGACCTCCACTACGGCATCGGGCCGCAGGTCTCCGCCGCTCGCCACCATAAGGCGGTGCTCGGGATCGGTAAGGTCCACGATCCAGTTGTCCTTGCCCGTGATAGCGTCAAGGTGGGGCTTGATCGCCAGCACGTGCGCCTTGCTGGCAAGGCTGGTGCGGAAGGTGAGGGAGCGGTTCATGCGTGTTCGAAACGGGAATTGAATGTGCTTTGGCGCGTTCGCGAAAACGCGTAGCCGCACACCGAGCTTGGTGCGCAGCGGGAAAGAAGCCTTTCTAAATGCGGAAGACGCCCAGACCGGCCTGGGCGCCCAAGGCGATCAAGCGTGGCGGACCATGCCCGTTGTAGGTAGGGCTCGTGGTGATCCCCCTGGGGAGCACAAGCTCCGTAGCCAATACCGCCGGGACCGCGATGCTCACTGCGGTGTAGTTCAACAGCGCAACAGGTTCGTACGCACTGTTCGCCGGAGCGATCTTCGAGAACTCGCAACACTGCGGGCTTACGCTATGCTCGGCAGGCATGTCCTTCTGCGGGGCACAGGTGGCAGGCGTGTACCACGTAACCGCCGTGCGGCCGGACACCAGGCAATCCATACGGAACATCGGCGGGCACAAAGCGACCACCAAGACCCACGCTGCGGCCAGCAATGCTGCGGCGGAGCGTAGGTGGGAAAGGCGGAAGGTGCTCATTGAGGCGGTGAACCTACGCAAGATGTTCAGGGAGCTTGAACGCTATTAACAGCTTTGTGGTATTGCTACGCCGTCAAGATCCAGGGTTTTCCAGGATCCAGCAGCGGTGCCGCATTAGTGGTTTCCGAGAAGCCTACTTGCGCGTCAGGGCCATTCCGCACTTGGGGCACTTGTCACCTTGCTTGCCGGTGACTTCCGGGTGCATGGGGCAGGCATAAGTGGCATCGGCGGAACCGGCTCCGGACTTCTGCGAACCGCAAGAGGCGAAGGTGGCGCTGAACGCGGTAGCGATCAGCAGGGTCGTGAGCAAGCGCATGGTCGTTGGGTGTTGTGGCGATGAGGCATCAACTTTCGTGCGACAGGTGTTCTATGCGCAGCATCTCACATAGCTCTTGGCTTTTCCAATGCGAGGATCAAAGGGACGGGGAGATCCTTCCCCGAGTTGCGGCGCTGTTCCTCCAAAGATCCCGAAGTATGCCTTCCGACTCACCTTAGCCTGTATATCGCCGACGATGAGGTATGGGGCTTGTAGCTCGTACCAAAACTGAACGAGCATGGAACATACGCAAGAGCCGCACACAAAGGGCCAGGCATATAGTGCACAGATGTACAAGAAGCTGGCATGGATGCTCTTGCTCTCCTTCGTGGTCATGTACGTGTTCATGTACGCCATGGTGGACAAGCTGGCCAACGTCGTCCCCAACGTGAACCAGTTCTATATGGCTGGGCTAATGACCATGCCGATGCTGATCATCGAGATCCTGGTCATGGGTGGGATGTACATGAACAAAAGGCTGAACCGGGTTCTCTTGGCCTCTGGTGCTGCGGGGGCACTCGTTTTCTTCTTATGCATCCACAACCAGGTAGGCGTGGGCGATCGCCAATTCTTGAGGTCCATGATACCCCACCATGCGGCAGCGGTGTTGATGGTGGAAGAAGCGGACCTCGAAGACGCGGAGATCAAGGAACTCGCCAGGAACATCATCACCAGCCAGAAAGCGGAGATCCAACAGATGAAGGACAAGCTGGAGGAGTTGGACAAGTAGCACGGGCGGCGCCTGTCAACCGTAGACCTCGGGTCGCATAGGAACCGGTAGGTTTGGGCAAGAACCATTCGGCATGCCCCCCGCGCTCCTTCCCATCATCCAGCAGTTCAAGGCCGATCCCGCGTCGGTCTACAACACCTGGTTCATCAACAACGAGGAGCGGCTGAAGGCTTTCCGAAGCATACGGCGTGGGGTGATCGGGGTGGTGGAGGATATCAAAGCCGGGCGCTTCGGCAGCGACTTCAAGGGGAGTTCACTGGAGTTCGTGCTCACCTGCATCACGGAGCAAAAACAGGTGTTCGAGGGGGCCGCGCATCCCTTCTACTGGAAGCCCAAGTTGCGGATCCCGGACATCTACGAGAACGACACGAACAAGCGGCATTTCGCGCTGTGCTTGGAGCGGGTGCTCAACGCCACGAGCGAGGATGCCATCATCAAGGCCATTGTGGAGCTTGACTCCCACCGCATCAAGGGCCTTGGGCCTGCGGTGGCGAGCATCCTCTATTTCCTGCACCCCACGCTGGTGCCGCCGTGCAACACGGCCATCATGAACGGTTTCAACTTCCTGTTCACCGACAAGAAGAAGCTAGGCTCCTGGGGCGAGTATCTACGCATGCGCGAGGTGATCATGGATACCAACCGTAGCTGCACGAACGAACTGAGCCGCGACCTCGGCGCCTTCGCCGGACTTCTTTACGAGATCGGCACCCAGCGCCTGCTGGTGGGCAACGATGCCTATATCAGCGATGTGGACCGCAAGAAGATCGAAGCGCTCTCCAACAAGCGGCAACAGTCCATTGTGGAGGACCGGCAGGAGGAGAACCTGCACTCGGAGATGCAACATCACCTGCTCACCATCGGCAGGGCACTGGGCTACGACGTGATGTGCGCGCGCAACGATGTGTCGCGCTCGTTCAACGGATCGGGCTTCTCCTTCCTCTGCCTGCCCTGCCACCCCGCACTGGCCACGGACAAGGACACGGCGAACACGATCCAACTCGTGGATGTGCTGTGGTTCCAGAAGGGCACTAGCAATGTGATCGGCGCGTTCGAGGTGGAGAAGTCCACGAGCATCTACTCGGGCATCCTGCGCCTCACGGATCTCGCCTTCAGCATCGCCGACGGCGACGAGGTGTTCTACCTGATCGTGCCGGATGCGCGCGAGAAGGACGTGAGGCTACAGCTCATGCGTCCCTCGATCCGTGCGATCAAGGTGCCCATGAAATACATCCTCTTCAGCGAACTGCGCAAGAACTGCGAGGCCATCTGCAAGTTCGGGAGCGATCATTCGGTGCTGGAAAGGATCGCGCGGGCGGTATAGCGCGCTATGGCCTATTTTCGCATCTCCTCCTTTGAACCAACCGACCTCTGCCAACCTCATGAAACGAACATCTACCCTTTTCGCCTTTGTCGCCACCACATTGGCCGCGGTCGCCCAGATCCCGAACGGGGGCTTTGAAACATGGACGAGCATGGGCGGCTACAACACGCCTGATGGCTGGGATAACCTCAACGCCATGACCGACCCCATGAGCGTGTACACCTGCACGAAGGGCACACCGGGTAGTCCTGGTACTTCCTGCCTGAAACTGACCTCCAAGACCGTGAGCGGAATGGGCGTGGCGCCCGGCGTCGCCGTTAGCGGCGTGGTGGACCAAACGACCTTCCTGCCTGTCTCCGGGTTCGCCTTCGATCAGCGGCCAGTGTCGCTCACTGGCAAATGGCAATACATGGCTTTCGGAGCGGACCAAGGCCACATCGCCATTTACCTCACCAGGTGGAACACGGTGACGAACATGCGCGAGACCGTGGCCTCAAAGACGCAGAACTTGAGCGGCATGGCCATGAGCTGGGCGAACTTCACGATCAATCTCACCTACACCAGCGGCGATGCGCCGGACAGTGCCATGATCGTGCTCGCGGCGAGTGGCGATTCACCTGTCAATGGCAGCTACCTCTGGGTGGACAACTTGGCCTTCACGGGCACGGTCGTAGGGATCGAAGAGAGCAGCCTGTCGCTCGCTGCCGTCAGCATCTACCCGAACCCGGTGACGGATAACCTGACCATCGACCTCGGAGCTGGGGTACACGAGGACATGACCGTGCAATTCATTGATGCTGCCGGACGGGTGGTGCGCGACATACAGATGGGAACTGTTGGCGGAACGAAGAAACTGACGGTGAACACGGCAGGTATGTCCAAAGGTGTTTATCAGGTCAAGTTCACGTCGCCGGGCTCTTCGCTTTCCACGGCATTGGTCATCCAGTGATGGCATCGTCGGAACGATGAGGTTTTCCACCTCATCGTTCCGGATGTACGCGAAAAGGATCTCAGGCTGCAACTCATGCGGCCTTCCATCCGCGCCAACAAGGTTTCCATGAAGTACCTTTTCTTCAATGAGCTGCGCAAGCACTGCGAGGTGATCTGCCGGTTGGGCAGCGACCATACGGTACTGGCGCGTATCACGCGGGAGGTGCATACGCCCGGCTCGCAGCAGTCTGCCAGGCGATGACTTTGAAGTAGGCCGACAACGGCCGGAAGATCGGCCAATGATCCTCAGAAGCGGAACCGTAGTCCGCCCTGCACCGATCGCGGCATGCCGGGTCGTGCGCCAGCGGGCAGCCGCGAAGCGAGATATACCACATCGGTGAAGTTGGTGACGGTCGCGAAGGCCTCGCACCGCGTGCTGAACCGCCAGGTGGCATTGGCATCGATCACCGTGCGCGCGGGCAGCACGGTGCTGGGTGCATCGTTCTCCGCTCCGGTCACCGTGGCGGTGGAGCCCTGGTAGTTGGCGTTGATCCCCGCACCGAAGCGCGGCGCTTCGGTGCGGGGATCAACGC
>DLGQ01000002.1:0-20857 GCA_002482775.1 Flavobacteriales bacterium UBA7690
TGGACCGCTGGACCGCTGGACCGCATGGTCGCTTGAAGCGTCATCCTTACATATGCTTCAAGCCGAACGTTCATGAAGCCTAAAGTAGGTGCCTTCCGGCGGATCGGTTCTTGGGGACGAGAATTTAACACAAGCGACTTGTGGTCCTATCTGTTGCATGATAAACGCGAACGAAGCCTGACCAGCAAGTTGCTACTGCTTGGCACGGGACCATTCGTCCATTCCGCGTACCGTTCAACAGGATCCACTTCCTGAAAATGTTGGGTGCGACTAATGTTGCATCATCTAACACGCACCACGATGAAACGCCACCTCCAGACCTTGAGCATTCTACACTACGTGTATGGCGCCTTCGTGTGCATGAGCGGTTTCGTGGCGCTCGTGTTCATCTTCTTGGGCCTGTTCCTCAGCAGTGACTGGTTGTTGGAGAACAACGATGGCGAAGCGGTACCGCGTTGGATCGGCGGGCTGTTCCAGACCTTCGGGTGGGTGATCTTCGTGGTGATCGAGGTGTGGGGCGTGCTCAATCTGTTGAGCGGCTATTGGATCGCGCATCGCCGCAACCGTACCGGCACGCAGGTGATCGCGGCGTTCAACTGCTTGAACATCCCGTTCGGCATCGCCCTGGGCATCTTCACGTTCGTGCTGATGGCCGATGATGAAGTGAAGGCTGAATACGGCGCACTTCCACGGACCATCGTGGCCTGAGCTCAGCGGTCTTCGATGCGCATGAGCGTGGCGGTGCTATCACGATCGAAATCGCGCAGGCCTACGACGATCAAACGGGAGGGCTTCCCTTGCAGGATGGTCTCCACGGTGTAGAACAGGCTGTCGCCGCTGTGCTTGGTGTCGCCGGTCTTCACCGAAGCTGCATCGAGCGAAGTGCGCACATCGTTCAACTGAAGGGCGCGAGCGGTCAACTGTTGCTCTGCTTCGGGTGATGCCTTCACCAGTGTGCTCTGCAGGCGTTGTTTGATCTTCTCGGAAGGCATCCACGCGCTGTTGGTGAGGCGTTGGCCATAGAACAAATAAGCGACCACGCCACCGATGATGAGGCCGACGAGGTAAAGTTGGATGCGGCGTTTAAGATCCATGTGTGATCATGTGCCCATGTGGGCATGTGCTCATTTGCCCATGCGCCTCAGCGGCTGGTGCGAAGTTCGTGCTATACGGCCATGTGAGCATGTGCATCATGTGTCCCGCATTCCGCAGTAGGGCGGATGCGGGAATGTGGGCATGACGGTGCTTGGGAAGGTGGTGATTCCGGAGAGGTCCGCTCCCATTACTCGGTTCGGCTCATTTTCCTCTGCGCTTGGCGCGACGTTCTTCCAGTTGTAGGTTCAGGCGGTTGCGCGAGGTGGACAGGATGCTGTGGAACAAGGGCATCAACGCTTGGGTGCGCTTGACCAATTCCTCATCATGTGGGTAGTGGGCCTTCACATGACAAAGGGCGAGGCGATAGTCGGTCTCTTCCAACTCCTTATGCGCGATCTTCATCTTGTGGATGAAGTCCGAAAGGCTTTCTGCGCTCTGTGCTTCACGCGTGTGCGAACCCACCGAGGTACCACTGCGCAGGATCTGGTCCGCGAACACATCGTTCACCTTCACCAGGCGTTCAGAAAAGTCCATCACACAGCTGGCGAGGTCGAACGTTTCCTCAACTACCGCATTCCGCTTTCTCGGTCCATCCCCATAGGGAACGCCAGGCTCCGCTAGCACATCCTCTACCTCACCAAGGCATTCTTCAAACCAAGCAGCCGCATCGAAAACCTTGGGATCGTTCATGGCATTCTTTCCCACCAAGGTAGCCCACCAAGGAGGTATTTCATGACCACATGCCCACATGGGCACATAGGCACATGTGAGCTTAAAAAGCGGCTAGCAGAATGTCCAGATCCTTGTAAGGTAGCCTGAAGGCTTCGCCGAGGATGGGGCTGGTGAGCGTGCCGTTGTAGAGGTACACACCGTGACGCAGGCCGAGGTCCGTTTTGATGAGGTCTTCGAAGCCACCGACGTCGCCCATACTGCGGAACATGGGTCCGAAGATGTTGCTGAGGGCGGTGCTGGCGGTGCGCGGCACACGGCTGGCGATGTTGGGCACGCAGTAGTGCACCACGCCATAGCGTTTGTAGACCGGATCGGTATGCGTGGTCACTTCGCTGGTTTCGAAACAGCCGCCGCGATCGATGCTGACGTCCACGATCACGCTGCCGTTCTTCATCTCCTTCACCATCTCTTCGGTCACCACCATGGGTGTGCGGCCACGCTCCGGACGTAAGGCACCGATCGCTACGTCCGCATTGCGAAGTGCTTTGCGCAGTTCTTCGGGCTGGATCACGGAGGTCCACACACGTTGGCCGAGATCACCTTGCAGACGGCGCAGGCGATAGATGCTCTTGTCGAACACCTTCACGCTGGCGCCCATGCCCATCACGGCGCGCGTAGCGAATTCGCCCACCGTTCCAGCACCGATGATGACAACCTCGCACGGCTCCACACCACTGATGCCACCGAGCATGAGGCCTTGTCCGCCCTTGTCGGCGCTGAGGTATTCGCTGGCGATCTGTACGCTGGTATTCCCCGCGATCTCGCCCATGGCGCGGATGATCGGGTAGATGCCTTCGCGGTCCTTGATGAAATCCCACGCCACGGCCGTCATGCGCTTCTCCATCATGCGCTTCAGGGTATCCTTGGGCTGCACGGTGAGCTGCAGCGCGGAAACGAGGATCTGCTTGTGGCGCAGCATCTCGATCTCCGAGTGCGTTGGTGGCGCCACCTTCAGGATCAGATCGGCCTTGAACACCTCGGAGGGGCTATCCACCACCATGGCACCGGCCTCGCTGTAATCGCTGTCCTGGAACTGGGCGGGCATGCCTGCGCCGCGCTCGATCACCACTTCGTGTCCACGGCCCACCAACACGGCAACGGACGAAGGCGTAAGCGGAACACGGTGTTCTTGGAAAGTGATCTCTTTCGGGATACCGATGAAGAGGCTCTTCTTGCGGCGGCCCACCTCCATCAGTTGTTCCTGTGGGGCCATGGCCACTTCGCGGGCCAGTTGTCTCAGCAGTTCGCTCGTGGGGCTCATGGTGGGTGCCGATCGGAGCGGCAACGGATGGCTAAAGTACGGCGCAGGGCTCGCAGCGGACGGTCACCGCAGGCGTATCGTCCGCACACCAGTGTTAGCAGCTTCGATCCGGACATGAAGGGCCTCGCTAGGCAGGTGGTCTTCCGCCAATTCGGGCCATTCAATGAAGCAGTAATGGCCACTATCCAAGTATTCATCGAAACCGATGCCCTCCAGCTCTTCTGCGGCTTTCAGGCGGTACAGGTCGAAGTGGTACACGGGATCACCGCTGGCTGCACGGTATTCATTCACGATGGCGAAGCTGGGGCTGCTTGTCTGGTCGGCGACACCGAGTGCCTTGCACAGTGCTTTGATCAACGTTGTCTTGCCCGCGCCGAGATCACCGGTGAAGGCGAAGATGCGTGCCTCGGCATGGCTTTGCAGGATGAAGCGGGCGACCTCTTCGGCCTCTGTGGGTTTGCGGAGGGTGATGGTGGCGAGCACGACGCAAAGAAAGACCATGTGCCCATTTGAACATGTGGTCATGTGGACATGAAATGCCTGCTTCCGCCAAGCCAATCAGACCTAGCCGACCGCGCAGAACCCATCACCAGAAGTCGGCTCAAGTACCACTCCCGAGCACATGCCCACGGACATCGCGTCCATCAAGGAGTTCAGACATGAGCACATGTTCACATGCCCACATGGGCATATGCGTATTACCTCGGCTTCAGCACCGCCCACGGCACCAACATCTCTTCCAACGAGATACCACCATGCTGGAAGGTGTGCCGGTAGTAGCTCACGAAGTGGTTGTAGTTGTTGGGGTACACGAAGAAGCGATCGCTTTTGGCGAAGATGTACACGGTGCTCACGTTGGCGCGCGGGAGGAAGGCTTGTGCGGGATCCTTCACCACCAGCACATCGCGGTTCTCGTAGGTGAGGTTGCGGCCGTGTTTGTAGCGCAGGTTGGTGTTGGTATTGCGATCGCCCACCACCTTGCTGGGCTCGTTCACACGGATGGTGCCATGGTCGGTGGTGATCACCACACGCCCACCGCGTTCGGCGATGCCTTTGAGGATGTCCAACAGCGGACTGTGTTCGAACCAGCTCTTGGTGATGCTCCGGTATGCGGCATCGTCATCGGCCAGTTCGCGGATCACCTCCATCTCGGTGCGTGCGTGGCTCAGCATGTCCACGAAGTTGTAGACGATCACGTTGAAGGGATTGCCCATCAAGTTGTCCAGGCTGTCGGCGAGTTTCTTGCCCGCGTTCACGTTCAGGATCTTGTGGTAGCTGTACTTCACGTCCTTGCCGAGACGCTTCAGCTGGGCACCTATGAACTCGTCCTCGTTAGCGTTCTTGCTGCCTTCTTCGTCCTCACTGATCCACTTGCCGGGGTGGCGTTTCTCGATCTCGCTCGGCATCATGCCCGCGAAAATGGCGTTGCGCGCGTATTGGGTGGCCGTGGGAAGGATGCTGTAGAACAACCCTTCTTCCTCCACGCGGTAGTATTCGCTGAGGATCGGCTCCAACACACGCCATTGATCCAAACGCAGGTTGTCGATCAGCACCATGAAGAGCGGCGAACCACCTTCGGGCTTGATGTGCGGTGCCACTTTCGCTTTGAAGATCTGGTGCGATTGCAGGGGCGTATCACCACCTTTCCCATTCACCCAATCCAAATAATTGTCGGCCACGAAGCGGCTGAACAATTCATTCGCTTCGGCCCACTGGCTGCGCAGGATATCGGTCATCCCCTGGTCCTGGCCTTTGCTCAATTCCAGCTCCCAACGCACCAGTTCGGCGTAGAGCTGTTTCCACTCGTCGGTGGTGTGTTTGTCGCCGAGGCGCATGCCCAGTTGGCGGAACTGCTGTTGGTAATCGCTGGTGGTCTTCTCGCTCACCAGCCGGCGCCCTTCCAGGTTCTTCTTCAGCGAGAGCAGGATCTGGTTCGGGTTCACGGGTTTGATCAGGTAATCGCTGATCTTGCCACCGATGGCCCCTTCCATGATGCTCTCCTCTTCGCTCTTCGTGATCATCACGATGGGCACGCCGGGGCGATCCAACTTGATGCGCGAAAGTGTCTCCAAGCCGCTGAGGCCGGGCATGTTCTCATCCAGGAAGATGATGTCGTATTCCTTCGCCTTCGCCTTTTCCACCGCATCCAGGCCGTTGTTCACGGTATCTACGGAATAGCCTTTCTGTTGCAGGAAGAGCACGTGCGGCCGAAGGAGATCGATCTCGTCGTCGGCCCAAAGGATGTTCGCGGTCATGGTGGGTATGGAGACGCCTTTCGGCGTTGAGGGTTCTGTAGTGAATGCACGCATACAAGGGCAACGGGGAAGGTGTTGGTATGTTGCCCTGTACTTTCGGGGCGTGAAGGTAATCCCTACGCCACCGCCCTTTACGTGTTCACGGTCGGTGGGTGGACCCTGTGGTTCCGCTCCAGAGCGGAAGACGGTACGGGTGTGTACCTACCATGTTCGCGTGTTAGTCAAGGAGTTCGAACATCCATGAAGATCCTGAACGACCCCATCTACGGTTTCATCACCATCCCGCACCCGCAGGTGTTGGCGCTTATCGATCATCCGTGGTTCCAGCGGTTGCGGTACATCAAACAGCTCGGCCTGTCGCACCTGGTGTACCCCGGCGCGTTGCACACCCGTTTCCACCACGCGTTGGGGGCGATGCACCTGATGGGGAACGCCATCGAAGTGCTGCGCAACAAAGGGCATGCGATCAGCGCGGAAGAAGCGTTGGGCGCGCGCATCGCCATCCTGTTGCACGACATCGGCCACGGGCCCTTCAGCCATGCGCTGGAGCACAGCTTGGTGGAAGGCATTCCGCACGAAGAGGTCAGCGCCATGGTGATGGACCGCCTCAACGAACAATTCGGCGGTGGGCTGGAGATGGGCCTACGCATCTTCCGCGACCAGCATCCCCGCCGTGCCCTGCACCACTTGGTGAGCAGCCAACTGGACGTGGACCGGATCGACTACCTGAACCGCGACAGTTTCTACACCGGCGTTAGCGAAGGGGTCATCGGTGGCGAACGCATCCTCACCATGTTGCAGATCGTGGACGACCGCCTGGTGGTGGAAGAGAAAGCGATCTACAGCATCGAGAAATTCCTCGTCGCCCGCCGGTTGATGTACTGGCAAGTCTACCTGCACAAGACGGTGGTAGCCTGCGAGATGATGTTGGTGGAAGCCCTGCGCCGCGCGAAATACCTGGCCATGCAGGGGAATACCGTGTTCGCCTCACCCGCACTGTTGCGGTTCCTCACGGCGAAGCACGACCGCGCTTCGTTCGAAGACCCGGATGTGCTGCGCGATTTCCTGAAATTGGACGACCACGACGTGATGGGCGCCGTGAAGGTGTGGGCTTCGCACCCTGACAAGGTGTTGGCCACGCTCTCCAGCGATCTGGTGGAACGCCGCAACCTGCGCATCCGGTTGCAGAACGAACCGTGGGATCCGCAACGCATCGCCGATCTGCGGAAGAAGGTAGCGAGGCAACTGGGGATCGACCTGGCCGATGCGGACCGTTTCGTCCTGCACGGCAACATCGTCAACAATGCCTACGACCCCGCGAAAGACCGCATCGATCTTCTTTACAAGGATGGAACGCTGCGCGACATCGCCGAAGCGAGCGACAACTTGGGCATACAAGCGCTCGCCGGGCCGGTAACGAAATGGTACTTGGCTTGGCCGCGGTGGTTGGTGGAGTAGTTCGCTATCGGCTACACGATCACTGCACTACGAAACGTGCGCTCCGACGTGACCCTACGTTCCCTGCTGCGCTATCCACCACGACATAGACACCGGGTGCAAGTCCATTCGGATCGATGATGCATTGCCGGCCGGCCTGAACGAGCACATGGGAAGGGACCGGTCTACCAATAGCATCGAAGAGCAACATTCCAACATCCGAACCTCCATGGACACGCAGTTCGGTGGCTCCATTGCTGACCGATGGCACCACAGTGAGCAATTCCCGCTCTTGTTCGGCCGCAGTCGGAACTGAGGTGGCGTCGCACAACTCCGTGCGGTCCAACCAGCTGATGAAATTCTCAGCCGCCACGTGTTCTTCGAACAATGTCGTGGCCAATGGGGCATCGAACGATGTGGGTGTGACGGACCACTCTGCCAAGGTGGAGGTGACGGACATTTCCAGATCTGCCCAATAACAATCCGCATTCAAGGGCAACAGGGCCGGGCTGGTCGTCCACACACTCGTTCCTTGATCATACGATATGTGCTGCCCACCAGCGATGAGTTCTCCACCGGTCTCGAAGAAGTGTGGAGCATAAGCACGGATCGACGTTGACCTACCGTCCGAAACCATGGTCTCAAGCGAACGTGCTTCAATGATCTCTCCGTTCAGGTCGACATGGAGCATCCCATGCACGAAATTAACCCGGACAGAGCCCCCTTCGGCCAACATGACGGCACCTTGATAGAATTCGCTTAAAAGTTCCCCAGCACCGGCATATTCGTTCACGCTTACCACCTCTCCATCGTCATCGGTATTCATCAGGAAGATCGTCGAGCCAACTGCTTCGGTGTACCGCTTTCCCAATACCATCATACCTCCGTTAGGTGTTGCAGTGGCGTCCACCACTTCGATCCATCGCTGTTCACCGATCGGTCGATGTGTACGTACATCCATCAATGAGCCATCAGCCGCGAAGTGCATCACCATGAACAGTCCCTGATCACTACTGGAGCCGGTAGTGCAGGTGACGCGCGCTCCACCTGTTCCATCCGCGACAACGGAAACCGCGTTCATTCCCGGCGGCAAAGGGATCCTTCGCGACCATTGATGTTCCCCGTCCGCTGAGAACCTCAGCAGTATGTTCTCCTGGCCACCACGCACCAGCACGTGCGGATCATCGTTCACATCGAGGTCCATATCCGTAGCTAGATAGAGTGGAGCACGGGGCACCACTACGTTGGCCGAACGGCTCCAGACCGTATTCCCATCCGGCGACATACGGCAGACGACCACAGCGATGCTATCCTGGTCCAATACTTCGTTCTCACCACCGGCCCGGGCATACGATAAACCGTGATCACTAGTCACCGACCAAGCGCCCAATTGATCACTGGACTCATGCTCGTTCGGCATCAAACGCGACCATTGCGCACTGCCGTCCTGTGAAAAACGGAACACACCATGATGTAGGGTCTCATTACCGACCACGGTCTCAACGGCAAAGCATCCGTCACTGCCATCAGGCCCTACCCAGCTGAAACCATAGGGAGTTTCGAGCGGCGTATAGAACCTTGCCGCCTGATGCAGTTGTGCAATGGACTTTGATCCCGCCGCAAGTGCAAGGATCATGATAACAGTGCACGGAACACGAAGGTGCATTGGTATAGGACGAAGCACGGCTAAAGCGCTCCGCATGCCAAGTTAGGCGCCGTAGGAATACGCGCACAATGAGGCCGCTATTCCACGCCCAGTGTCAGCAACTCCCCAGCAGCCAGTACACGAGCAGGAAAACGATGATGGTGCCGAAACAGCCGCCGCCCAGTTTGTAGGCTGCAGCACCGGCCAACAGGCCGCGAAGTGGGTTGTTCATGGTCTAGTGGTTCTGAATGCGTGGGAATGGTGAGGCAAGCGGCGTGCCCGGCCTACATTCGCGTGGCAACCACCACCCATGAACACCAACTGGAGCAAGATCCTAGTATTCGGCCTGCTGTTCGGCATCGCCGGTTTCCTCATTGGGCGCTGTTGCGGCAAAGGCTGCGGTGGCGATCGTGGTGGTTGCCACAAGCAGATGGCCTGTTGCGACAAGGATGGCAACTGCGAACACGGTAGTTCCTGCTGCAAGCCCGGCGGGCAGTGCGAGAAAGCAGGTTGCGACCATGCTGCCCGGATGGATGGCCACGGTAAGGCGTGCTGCAAAGGCGGGCACGGAAAAGGCCATCATGCGGATGACCACGCTGCGGACACCGAAGCCGAGGCCATCGTACAACGGCTGAAGGATGCCGGCTTCCAAGGGGACACCACCATCGCCATTACCGGTGGCACGGTGAACGTCGTACGCAACGGCGAACGCACCGAAGTGCGCGTGAACGTACAAGACAGTGTGAAGAAAGTGGTTGATGTACAGGTGGAACACGAACACTGAGCGCCGCTACCTTTACCCCATAAACCGCTTCCATGCCCAAGTTCCTTAAAGGCCTGTTGATCGGGGCCGTACTGTTGGCCATCCTCGGCTACTTCGGTTTCGGCTACATGAAATCGCAAACGAAGAAAGCCAGCCCGGAGACCGTCTCCACCTTCAAGTTGGACGATGTCACGATCAACGTGGACTACAGCCGACCGAACAAGAAAGGCCGGGTGATCTTCGGCGAGCTGGTCCCCTACGGCAAGGTCTGGCGCACCGGCGCGAACGAAGCCACCACCTTCGAAACGGACAAGGACATCCGCGTGGGCGGGCTGCCGTTGGCCAAAGGCAAATACACGCTGTGGACCATTCCGCAGGCCACCTCATGGACGGTGATCTTCAACAACAAGATGTACCCGTGGGGTGTCAACTACGATGGCCGCTCGCAGCGCGACCCGACCGCCGATGTGGTAACGGTGGAAGTACCGGTACAGCAACTGCCCGCTGTGGTGGAGCAGTTCACCATCACCGTGGGTGGCACACCGGCCGCGCTCAACCTAGCGTGGGACCAGACGCAGGTGAGCGTGCCGCTGGAACATTGAACAGCTTTTGTAGCCTGGTCCTTCGCGCCCTCTCCGGTACCTTCGCGCCATGCAGTTCACCGCCGAACAGATCGCCGACCTTCTCGAAGGCACGGTTGATGGTGACCCGCAGGTGTTGGTGAGCGACCTGGCCAAGATCGAAGAAGCCCGCAGCGGCACCCTCACCTTCCTGGCCAACCCGCGCTACACGGATTTCATCTACACCACGAAGGCCACAATCGCCATCGTGAACGAGGACTTCCAAGCGGGGCGTCCCATCCCGAAGACCTTGACGTTGATCCGCGTGAAGGATGCGCGGATGGCCTTCACCCAGTTGCTGGAGCGCAACGCCGAGCTGCAGTACGAGAAAAAGGGCATTGAACAACCCAGCTTCGTAAGTCCACGTGCCAAGCTGGGCAAGAACGTGTACATCGGCGCCTTCTGCTACGTGGGCGATGAGGTGGAACTGGGCGATGGCGTGAAGATCTTCCCGAACAGCTACATCGGCGATCGGTGCCGCATCGGTGCCAACACGCGCATCCATGCCGGGGTGAAGATCTACCACCAGACACAGATCGGTGAGCAGTGCGTGATCCACAGCGGCGCGGTGATCGGGGCGGACGGCTTCGGCTTCGTGCCACGTGCCGATGGCGTGTACGAGAAGATGCCGCAGGTGGGCAACGTGATCCTGGAAGATGCCGTGGAGATCGGTGCCAACAGCACGGTGGACCGCGCCACCATCGGCCACACCATCATCCGCACGGGCACCAAGTTGGACAACCTCGTACAGGTGGGCCACAACGCGGAGATCGGCAGGCACAACGTGGTGGTGTCCCAAGCGGGCATCGCAGGCAGTACCAAGATCGGCGACTACAACCAGATCGGCGGGCAGGTGGGCATCTCGGGCCACCTCGTCATCGGCGACCGGGTGCGGATAGCGGCGCAGAGCGGCATCGGCAACAACCTGGAGGATGGCGCCGTCGTGCAGGGCTCGCCAGCCTTCAAAAAGGGCCTTTACGACCGTAGCTACGTGGTCTACCGCAAGCTCCCGGAGCTGAAACAGCGCATCGAATCGCTGGAAAAAGAGCTCGCCGCACTGCGGGCGCACCTCGAAGCTGGATCGCGCAAGTAGCGGTACACGGCGGAATTCTACCTTCGCCGGGCACAGCCCGGGCGCCAACGTCCTTCGCCCGGTCCATTCCGTATGAGCGAATTCCAGCACACCCTCAAAGGCAGCGCCACCCTCAAAGGCGTTGGCCTGCATACCGGCGAGCCCGTCACCCTTACCCTGCGCCCGGCTCCGGTGGGCCATGGCTACAAGTTCCAGCGCACCGATCTGGAAGGTGAACCCATCATCGATGCCGACGCCGACCTGGTGGTTAGCACCGAGCGGGGCACCACCTTGGGCAAAGGCGATGTGACGGTGAACACCACCGAGCACGTGCTTAGCGCGCTGTATGCCTTGGGCGTGGACAACTGCCTGTTGCAGATCAGCGGTCCGGAACTGCCCATCATGGATGGCAGCGCACTTCCTTTCGTACACGCGATCGAGAGCGTGGGGCTGGAAGAGCAGAACGCGCCACGGAACTGGTACGTGCTGAAGGAGCCGATCTGGTTCGAGACCCAGGAGCGCGGCACCGAAATGCTCGGGGTACCCACACCGGGTGGCGAATTCCGGCTAACGGTGATGGTGGACTACAACAGCCCGGTACTGGGCACGCAGCACGCGAGCATGTACCGGTCGGAAGAGTTCAAGGCAGAGATCGCGCCTTGCCGCACCTTCGTATTCCTGCGCGAACTGGAGCAACTCGCGAAAGCCGGGTTGATCAAGGGCGGCGACCTGAACAATGCGATCGTGCTTGAGGATCGTGAAGGCACTACACAAGAACAGCTGAAGGACCTGGCGAAGGCGCTGGGCCGTGAATACGAGAAGGTGGAGATCCGCCGCAACGGTGTGCTCAACACCACGGACCTGAAGTTCTTCAACGAACCGGCGCGCCACAAACTGCTGGACATCGTTGGTGATCTCGCGCTGGTGGGCCGCCCCATCAAAGGGCATATCCTCGCTGCTCGTCCAGGCCACTTCGGCAATACCAGCTTCGCCAAGCGCATCAAGGAGAAGATCCGAGAAGAAGAGAAGAACCCCGTGGCGCACGTGGACCTCACCAAGGAACCGCTGTTCGACAACGTGGCCATCCACAAGATGCTGCCGCACCGCTACCCGTTCCTGTTGGTGGACAAGGTGATGAGCATGGACGAGAACAGCATCATCGGCGTGAAGAACGTGACGTTGAACGAGCCGCACTTCACCGGCCACTTCCCCGGGAACCCGGTGATGCCGGGTGTGTTGCAGGTGGAAGCCATGGCGCAGGTCGGTGGCATCTTCGCGTTGAGCAAGGTGCCCGATCCGGAGAACTACACCACGTACTTCTTGAAGACCGACGGCATCCGCTACCGCCGCAAAGTGGTGCCGGGCGATACGCTCGTGTTCCACCTGTCGTTGATCACACCCATCCGTCGCGGACTGGTACACATGCAAGGCCGTGGCTACGTGAACGGCCAGCTCGCTGTGGAAGCCGAGATGATGGCGCAGATCGTGAAGGACAAACAACACGCCGAAGCACCCAAAGCCAGCGCCACCGCGTAACACATGAGCATCTCCAAGCTCGCCTACGTACACCCGGACGCCAAGCTGGGCAACGATGTCACCGTGGAACCCTTCGCCAGCATCTACGGGGATGTGGAAGTGGGCGACGGCAGTTGGATAGGCCCCAACGCGGTGCTGATGGACGGCGCGCGCATCGGCAGCAAATGCCGCATCTTCCCCGGCGCGGTGATCAGCGCCATTCCGCAAGACCTCAAATTCGCAGGCGAGCGCACCACCGCAGAAGTGGGCGATGGCACCACCATCCGCGAATGCGTCACCATCAACCGGGGCACCGCGGACCGCGAGAAGACCGCGGTGGGCAGCAATTGCTTGTTGATGGCGTACGTCCACCTCGCACACGACTGCATCCTCGGCAACAACATCGTGATCGCCAACAGCGTGAACCTAGCAGGCCACGTGACCATCGACGACTGGGCGATCCTGGAAGGCAACGTCGCCGTGCAGCAGTTCATCCACATCGGGGCGCACAGCTTCATCGCTGGTGCATCGTTGGTGCGCAAGAACGTGCCGCCCTTCGTGAAAGCAGCACGCGAACCGCTCAGCTATGTGGGCGTGAACGTGGTGGGCCTTCGCCGTCGTGGCTTCACCGACGAACAGGTGACCCGCATCGAGGACATCTACCGCGAGATCTTCGTGCGCAACAACAACGTGGAGCGTGCCGTGCAAAGCGTGATGCAAACCGCGCCACGCAGCGCTGAACGAGGTGCCATCCTGGACTTCATCAACAACAGTCCCAAAGGCATCATGCGGGGGCTGGCGGAGTAGAAGACATGTGCTCATGTGGGCATGTGGTCATGTGCTCATGGAATGCCAACATGATGGGACAGCTTCATACGATCGGCGTGACATGCAAAGGTGCATGTGCCCATGGAATGCCTAGCAAGATGGTCGTGCTTCATCTGGCACATACGAGATCCAGCCTTCGCTTCAGGAACGGAAAACCTTGCGGACGCCCCATGACCACATGGGCACATGAGCCAATGTCCACATGCGCATAACCCTGGATCGGATCGGCAAACACTTCGGGCGCGAAGTGGTGTTCCAGAACGTGGACCTCGTACTTGCGTCCGGTAGCCGCACGGCCATACTTGGTCCCAACGGCAGTGGGAAAAGCACGTTGTTGCAGGTGATCGGTGGTGCCATCATCCCCACGCAGGGGAGCATCGCGCATCACCTCGGCAACGCGGTGGTGCCGCAGGAAGAAGTCTACCGCCACATCGCCATCGCTGCGCCGTACCTCGGCCTGTACGAAGACCTGAGCCTGGAGCAGGCCGTTGAGTTCCACGCACGTTTCAAACCCTTGCTGCCTGGCATCGCACCGAAGGACGTGGCGCGCATCGCCTACTTGGAAAAGGCGCTGCACAAGCAAGTGCTCCACTTCAGCAGCGGCATGAAACAACGTTTGAAACTGGCGCTCGCCATCCTGAGCGACACCCCGCTCCTGCTCCTGGACGAACCCGCCAGCAACCTGGACGCCGAAGCCACAACTTGGTACCGGGACCTGCTGCGCCAACACATCGGCCAGCGCACGCTCGTCGTAGCCAGCAACCGGCAAGCAGCGGAACATGACCTGTGTACGGGAACGATCGAGATCGGGGAATACAAGAACAGCGGCTCGTAACGAAACTGCGAGCGGCCAGTGGACCCGGAACTTG
The DNA here is from genome assembly GCA_002482775.1 of Flavobacteriales bacterium UBA7690. Taxonomy (GTDB): domain Bacteria; phylum Bacteroidota; class Bacteroidia; order Flavobacteriales_F; family PHOS-HE28; genus PHOS-HE28. Next base: position 14,093 of record DLGQ01000002.1, read on the forward strand.
CAGGTCGCGGTCCGCCTCCTACCGGGACGCGCCGCTCCCAGCGCCCAAAACCCTATTTTCGCCGCCCGAACTCTGAACTTCCTCCCAATGGCCAGCACTGCCGACATCAACATCGGATCGTACATCCGCTTCAACAACGACATCTGCCAGATCATGGAATGGCAGCACCGCACGCCGGGCAACCTGCGGGCCTTCTACCAAGGCAAGATGCGTGTGTTGCGCAACGGCAAGCTCAACGAGCACCGCTGGCGTTCCGGGGAGACCATCGACGTGTTGCGTGTGGAGATCCACGAGCTGCAATACCTCTATCGTGAAGGCGAGAACCTGGTGTGCATGGACCAAACGAGCTTCGAGCAGAAGTACGTGCCCGCCGAGCTCTTCGGTGATGCCATGCGTTTCATGAAAGAAGAGATGGTGGTGCAGGTGGGCTTCGAGAGCGACGCGCCCATTTTCGCTCGCCCGCCGAAAGTGGTGGAACTGGAAGTGACCTACACCGAGCACGCTGTGAAAGGCGACACCAGCAACAAGGTGATGAAAGCCGCTACCCTCGCCGGTGGCGCCGAGATCAGCGTACCCAGCTTCGTGGACATCGGCACCGTGGTGCGTGTGGACACCGAGACCGGCGAGTACATGGACCGCGTGAAGAAGTAAGCGCTGCGACAAGAATGACGGGGAGCCCTGCTGCAAAGCGGGGCTTCTGCGTTCGTGCATACCCGGACAGTTCAGGTGCACGCCACTAGCTTGCTGAAGTTGCGATCCCGGAACTAAATGGACTACTTTCAAGGTTATGAAACACGTCCTAGCAGGCTTCCTCTGGTTCAGTGTGATGGTCGGAAAGGCTCAATCGTGGTTTCCCAATGAGGCTGAATGGTACTATCGGTTCATTCCCGCTGGGATCGCTGCTGAGGGTCATGTACGGATAGCACACGACAGGGACACCACCATCAACGGTGTTCCAAGTCACGCATTGGGGGTCTTCCAAACGCTCGGGAGCGTATGGCCTCCTTATGAATACTCCACCCAGCGGTTAACTGACCTGATCGTCACCGAACAGGAGGGCCTGGTGCTTCTATACAATGGTGAGAGCGCGCTTTTCGACACGTTGTATCACATGGCCGCCATTCCGGGTGACCACTGGGGATTTCCGGATATGCCGGACTGGATGGATTGCGGTACGGAAAGCTATTGCATGGTAGTGGATACGGGCACCGTAGTGATGGACGCCATAACGTTGCGCTGGCTGGCTGTTGATCTACAGTACACATCCTCCGATCTCCCGGGTCTTGAATACAGTAGACCTGACACCATAATCGAGCGGATCGGTGGTCTGCATTCCTATTTCTATCCTCAAGATGAATGCAACGCTTCGATGGATGGGAACATCGGCGGGCCTTTGACGTGCTATTTCGACGCAGACCTCACCTATGGTCCAGGAACGCCAACAGACCTTGCCTGCGCCTATCTGCCGAACTCCGTTCGAGAGGACCGCAGCCTTCCGCTGCGCATCTTCCCCAACCCGACAAGCGGGATCGTGAATGTTGAACTCTCCTACGGACGGGAGCCGATCCACCTAGAACTGTTTGATGCCATGGGTCGCTCTCAGAAGATATGGCAGCTTCAAAAAGGAACGGAACAGTTGGGCTTGGATCTGAGCACTGCAGCCGAAGGAGGATATCTTCTACGTGCCAGAACAGGAACACGGGTCCTTACCGCCCGCATTCTCATCCTGCGCTAAACCTATTCAAACCGAACCGTGGCCTTCTACACGACTGATCTTCTACGGAACGGGGTATCTTGTATCAACATGAGGTCCTACGCCACCTGCCTTTGGTTGCTCTACTCAACGTGTGGTATGTCGCAGTCTTGGTGTGCTCCCGGGGCAAGCTGGCATCATGAATATGCGTACACGAGCTGGGGCGATGTAGGCTTCGTGGGAACGCACTGCGCGGGCGATGTACCCTTCGCTGATTCCCTTTGCCAAGAACTGGTGGTCACCGAGCACATCTACAGCTATCAGACCAACACGGTATCAACCAGCCAACCGTATAGCTTTTACACCACGACTTCCGGTGCCTTGGTCCATGTCTGGACGGGATCGGAATTCGACACCCTCTTCCATTTCGCAGCTGTTCCCGGTGATCATTGGAGGCTACCGATCGACCTGCCTTCCGTTGATGCGCGGATAACGGTATTGGACACCGGACATGTGATCTTGGATGGAGAGAGCATCCGGTACCAAGCGGTAGACGTGAACTATGAAGATATCGTCTCGGTGAACGACACGATCTTCGAGCGCATCGGGCCGTTGGAGATGTTCCTCAACATCCCCATTTCCTACCAATTCCTCATCGATGGTGGTCATGGCGGTTTGCGTTGCTACGCGGACGAAGAGATCGATCTAACACGCGTGGAAGGCCCGTGCGAGATCGCGTTGGGCATCGCACCATTGAACAGGAATGAAGACGTGGCCATCTGGCCGAATCCGACTGCGGACTGGGCCACCTTCAGCTGCACATGCACAGGGGACGCACACCTGCGCGTGACCGATGCACAAGGACGGGTCGTTACACATCTGCCGATCGCAGCCGAAAGAGGACAGATCGTGTGGGATACGCGACAAGTGCCTGCGGGGGTCTATACCGTTGAACTTTACAATGCCCACAGGCGATTGGACACCCAGCGCATGGTGGTGCAGCCGACACCATGATGCGTACCCTGTACCTGTTGTTGGCCACCGCCTTTGTGGCCAACAACAGCGGGGCACAGACCCCGCTCACGGTAGACACCAACTTCCGGTTCTACTACGGCCCCGATCTGCTGGACTATTGGGAATCGCAATTCCCCGGAGGGAACTGGCAACCGGGTGTTTCGGATGTTGTTCTACGGCAGGATGGGAACATCATGGTGACCGGTCCTGATCTGACCATTCTGGAAGAAACACCATGGGGAGACGGGAAGTCACTTATTCTGGATCCAAATAATGGCAGTGTGCAGCAGTACATTTTGTCGTGCGCGGGAAGATTGATAGAGATGCCTGAAACAGATCAGTATTTCTCAATTAATCGTCGCCGCAACTACGACTGTTCAATTGACCTCTCCTTTGGTTCTCCTGATTTCCAGCACAGCGCGACGGAAAGTTGGTTTGTGTTTCCTGACCGTTCAGTTTGGAAAATCGGGTTCTTCCGCATTACCGCGGATGACCCGGACCGTTATGTCCTGATCAAGGTGGACGAGTGGGGTGAATGGGACCCCTCTTTCACCCCCCGCAAGGGTACTGGAAGTAATCTGGGTGGTAGGGACATCTTCCCTTTGGCGAACGGCCAATACCTGTTCAACGGCACGTGGGCCACATACGAAGGGCGCCCTTGCGGCCCGCTGATCCGGATCAACGCCGACGGTTCACAGGATACCACGTTCACCTTCCGTGCCTTGATCTCTAACCTGTCTGAGGTGCATGAACAGCCCGATGGCAAGACGATCCTGGGTGGTCAATTCATTCTAGAAGACTACTACCCCGATACATTGAACCTACTGCGCGTGAATGTGGACGGGTCCTTAGACCTCACCTTCAACAATTTCAACCATGTCACACTTCGGAGCGAAACACATAGTACGGCACGTTTCGCGACGATCAATACGTTGGAACCATTGGATGATGGCCGTTTTGTGATCGGCGGGATCTTCACCCACATCGAAGAAGAACTGCGGAGTTGCATAGCATGTGTGGATACCGCCGGTAATTTGCTGGATTGTTGGGCGAACGGCGGACTTGTCCCCATGTTCTATACTGCGAGTGGTGCTCCCATCATGAATTTGGGTGGGTTCGAACGCCTGCCCAACGGCGAAACCTACCTCTATGGCCGCTACCAAGGGTTCATCGATAGCAATGGGTTGCATCCCGAGCAGTGCATGATCTCGCGCGTGAACATGCCGGATGTGGGTCTGGTCGATCCACTCAGGCTCGTTACAACAGTGTCACTCATGCCCAACCCAGGAACCGATTTCCTGGGCATACACCTACCAGGCTCCGTGAACGCCGTGTATGAACTCGCGGATATGACCGGCCGGGTGCTCGGCAGCGGCATGCTGCGCCCGGGCACCACTTCCGTGGATACCTCCACCCTGCCCAGCGCGGTGTACGTGTTGCATGTGATCGGTGCGAACGGCTTACGCAACACCATCAAATGGATAAAACAATGAGGACCGCCGCCCTTCTTCTAGCGCTGTGTACACTAGCGGCACATGGCCAATCGTGGTTCAATGATGATGCCGAATGGCATTTCGCATACGGCAATTCAGGTGTGGTCATCGGCTATGTCCACGGGACGATCGGGGGAGACACCATCTTGGACGGCCAGGAGGCACGCAAGCTCGAACTTCGGCGATTCACCTCGTACATCGGAACCACACAGGTGGAAGAAGAGTGGGTGCAAGACCGGGTGGTGCGCTATGCCGACGACATCGCCTGGGTGTACGTACCGCAACTCGCAGCCTTCGATACGCTGTACGCTATGAATGCCGTTCCGGGCGATCGATGGCAGCTGGCCGAATTACCGGATGACGCCCCCCCGTGTGGCCCTGAGAGCTACATGGAGGTGACCGACACCGGGACGACGATGCAATACGGACCCGAACTGCGCTGGCTGGCCGTGGATGTCCATTACTCCGGCGAATGGCCGCATGGTGTGGTACACGACACCATCGTAGAGCGGATCGGCACCATGGGCATGTACATTCTGCCACATGACCTGTGCCTTGCGATCCTGGATGGTTCCGAAGGCGGCCGCCCCCTCTGCTACCAGGATGGCGAAATAGACTACAGGTGGGATCCCGCTACCCCCTGCGACCGGGCGCTTGGCGTAGAGGCAGGCATAGAACGGAACGGTTTGAGACTCCATCCGAACCCCGCGACGCAGGTGGTCCACATCGAATGGCCGCACGGGTCGCCAGCGCTGATCGAGGTGTATGACGGACAAGGTCGCCTGCAACTCACGCAGACCGTGGCGCGCGCTGCGGACCCCATTAACATCAGCATGCTCGCCAGCGGGCCAAACCTGCTCCGTGTCCATCACAGGCATGGAGTTCGCTCGTTCCCATTCGTGAAGGAGTGATCGTGGTCCGTTAACGCGGCGAACGCCTGCGGAGCGCCGGGCCACGGTTCCGCTGCATCCGTGGAACGGGTCTTGCAAGTACGCCGGAACGGCGATCCATCCTGCCGCTTACCTTGATGCCGGTCCAGTTGCCCATGCTGTTGCTCACCACGCTTCGTCCTACTAGGATCCTATCCTACATCCGCGCTGTGCGTAGGACCCTTCGGGTGAGCACGACCATCGTTGCCGCCCTGGTGATATCCGCCAGTGCGTTCGCACAGCCCGCTGACCGCGAGAATTCCAAGGTCCCGGAGCCGGACTGCAGCACCTCCATCGGCTATGCACCTTTGCATCCGGCTGAAGTGCCGATCAAGAAGATCAGGCTGGCCCTCCACGTGTTCCAGAAAGATGATGGGGCGGACAATTTCCAGGATACACCGGAACACCGCGAGTATTTGCGACTGGTGATCGCAGCGGCGAACAAACGCTTCCGCGCCCTGGGACGATTGAACATGGGAACTTCGCCCTACCTCAGCGACGCGCGCGTGGAGATCGTACTGCAGCACATCTACTATCACCCCCACACGGCGGACTGGGATATCCCGAACGCCGATACGGCGTATGCACGGTATGTGGTGCGCGACGCGGACAGGCTTGGCCTTACCGAAGACACGAAGTACAATGTGCAACATGTGCTGTTGAAGGGGTCCACGTCTCCCGGCCGTGGTGGGCGGGCATCGGGGATCGGTTCGCAAGGGTGGATCCTGATCCGGGGTTGGTATCCGCACTACTTGGAGAACGGCCCTACCAGCCACACCTGGGGGATCTACAACCACTTCATCCATGAACTGACCCATTCACTTGGTCTATCGCACAACTTCATGGGCAAGCACGGTGGCTGCGATGTGTGTCCGGACAACGACCTGCCGGAAAAGAAATGTCCGCCCGTGGGCACCAGCACCAACTTCCAGGATTACCCGCCCCTGGGTTACGATGCTCCGGATCCCGGGCTCTCCGAATGCCAACTGGGCCGTATCCACTATTTCCTGAGCGGCCAGGCGGGCACGATCCACCGTGTCGTGGTCCCGGATCATTGCAACTACCAAGCTGAAGAGACCATGACCATCACCGCACCCGACAGGATCTGGACGGACCGCAAGATGTTGAAGGGCGACCTGATCATCGAAGCGGGTGCATCGCTCACGGTGAAGTGCGACGTGCATATCCCACATGGGGGTGCTGTGCTCGTACGCCCCGGCGGCCGCTTGATCGTGGATGGCGGCAGTTTCACCAACCTCTGCGGCGACACGTGGTCCGGGATCGAGCTCTGGGGAGTGGCGCCGCCGAAGGAAACCCCGAAGAAGAAAGCCAAGGGGCCGTTGCGCGACGCTTCCATGCAGGGTCAACTGGAGCTTCGGAACGGCGGTGCCATCGAGCATGCGCCCTGTGCGGTTTCCACGCTTCGTCCACCGATGGAGTAGCGGCTTTCGGCCACACCACGTCCCGAACTTCGCGGTTACCTTTGGCCATCGCATGCGCCTGCTACCACCACGAACCGCCGCCGAACTGGCCGCACACCTCGGCGCAACGGCCAAGGGCAACACCCAACGCCTGGTCACCGGCCTCAACGAGATCAACCGCGTGGAAGAGGGCGACCTGGTCTTCGTGGACCACG
>DLGQ01000002.1:20877-90210 GCA_002482775.1 Flavobacteriales bacterium UBA7690
AGTTGAACAGCGCGGCCACCACCATCCTCATCAACAAGGATGTGGAACCACCGGCCGGCAAGGCCATCATCATCTGCCACGACCCGTGTGCGGAATACAACAAGCTGGTGCGGGAGGTGATGCCACGGCAAGCCTGGGATAGCCAGGACCCTGTTGTTGGCGAAGGCACGGAGATCCACAAGAGCGCGGTGATCGGTGCCAACGTGCGCATCGGGGCTGAATGCTTGATCATGCCCGGTGTGGTGATCTACGAGAACACCCGCATCGGTGATCGTGTCACCATCCACGCCAACACCGTCATCGGCAGCGACCCGTTCTATTACAAGAAGCGCCCCAGCGGCTACGACAAGATGGCGCCCGGCGGCAACGTGGTGATCGAGGATGATGTGGAGATCGGTGCGTTGTGTACCATCGATCGTGGCGTGAGCACCGACACGCGCATCGGCGCAGGGACCAAGATCGACAACCATGTGCAGGTGGGGCACGATACGCTCATCGGCCAGCACTGCCTCATCGCTTCGCACGTGGGCATCAGCGGTGCCGTGGTGATCGAGGATAACGTAACGCTGTGGGGGCAGGTCGGTGTACCCAGCAAATTGCGTATCGGCAAAGGCGCAACGGTGCTGGGCCAAAGTGGCTTGATCAATTCGCTGGAAGGCGGTAAGACCTACTTCGGCAGCCCGGCCGGGGAATGGAAACAGAAGATGCGCGAAGTGGCGTTGATCGGCAAACTGCCCGAACTCTTCCGCAGTGTCGGGGCGAAGAAAGAGAAGGACTGAAGGCATGGCCCGTCTGGAACGCATCATCGAACGGTTGGACTTGAAAGAGTTCCAACTGAAGGCGTTGCTCGACGTGACCAAGGCCATCAACAACACCGAGGACCGCGCCTCGCTGCTGAAGCTCTACGAGCGGATCATCCGTGAAGACCTCGGCATCACGCGGCTGATGCTATTCGAGCGCACCACGAAATGGGAACGCATCATCGCGTTCGGCAACAACGTGGAAGGCGTGGCGATGGACATCGAGAAGGCGTTCGGCACCTTTTCGGAGATCCAGGTCATCGGCAGTGAAAGCACCGGCAGTCTGGGTGCGTTCGATGTGGCCGTACCGGTCTACCACCGTGGCAAACCCTTGGCCTTCCTGCTCATCGGCGATATCGACGAGGAGGAGCAGCGCATGAGCCCCACGGTGAAGCACCTCAACTTCATCCAGACGCTCACCAACCTGATCGTGGTAGCGTTGGAGAACCGAAGGCTGGCGGCGCAAGAACTGGCTGGCGCAAGAGCCAAACGCGAATTGGAACTGGCTGCCGAGATGCAGAGCATGCTGGTCCCGAACGACCTACCGAGCAACGAGCACATCGATGCCGCAGGGTGGTACCAACCGCATAGCGAAGTGGGCGGTGACTACTACGACCTTTTCACCCTGCCCGATGGCCGGTATGTCGCTTGCGTGGCCGATGTGAGCGGCAAAGGCATCGCCGCGGCATTGCTCATGAGCAATTTCCAAGCGAACCTGCGCGCGAGCATCCCCCATGCACAGGACCTGGTACAGCTCGTACACGACCTCAACGGGAAAGTCCATGCCAGCGCACGCGGGGAGCGTTTCATCACGCTGTTCATCGCGCTGATCGACACGTCTTCGCGGCGAATGCAATACATCAACTGCGGTCATAACGACCCGCTCCTGCACCATGATGAAGGCATCACACCGCTGCGGGATGGCAGCATCGCCCTTGGCATGATGCCGAAACTGCCTTTCCTCAAGAGCGGAGAGGTGGAACTGCCTGCCGGATGCACACTGCTATGCTACACCGATGGTCTCATCGAACAAGAGGACGTGAACGGCAATTCGTTCGAGACCGCCCCGATCACCAAGGTTCTTCGTACCCTTTCCCGGTCATCGGCGCAGGCCATCAACGAAGCGGTGATCAACACCTTCGAAACGCACCGCGGCGGCCTTCCCTACTTGGACGACATCGCACTGCTCACGTGCCGGTTCGCGTGACGTAGCGTAGTTCTCTTCTGTCAGTTGTCAGATCGAAGTTACCAGGCTCCTTGGCGGTACTCCTTGGTGTGACCCTACTACGAACGCGTGATCCCAGCCTGACAACTGCCGGCGACGAACGGACAACTCGCCACCGACCTATCAGATGGTCTCCGACATGGCCTCACCGCCAACCTCCTTCGCCAACAACACGGGGTACTTCAGATCCATAAGCACCACAAGGGCAGTGAAGGCCCAGAAAGGCACGGCCGCTTTATCCAGGTCAAGGAAATTATTGAGGGCGGCATGCAGGTAATACGTGATCAACCCCAGGAACACGGCGAGCAATAACTGTCGATCTCTTCCGTCGGGCATCCGGGTGTAAAGCCGTAGAACGGTCAGCACGGTCGTGATGACGAGGGCCAACATCAGCAGCATACCGAACACACCTTGCTCGGCCAGCGGCCCGAGGTATTCGCTATGCGCGTTGCCGTTCAAGCCGAAGTTGGTGCTGATGATGGTGCGGTCCTCGGCGGCTTGGAACGGGGCATATTGGAACATGTAGGTTCCCGGCCCCCAACCGAACACAGGTCGTTCTTGCCACATGTGCAGTGCGGAATTCCAGCGGTTGATGCGCTCGAGGTTCGAGGCATCACTGGAGATATTGGAGATGGAGCGGACGTGCTGCCCCATGTCGTCCGACGATTCTTCGCGGTTACGCTCCAATGCGATGGTGATCTGTTCACGCTCCAGGTAGAGCACACCCCCACCAACGATGACCGCTGCGGCGATGACCCACGCTGGAACGCGGAAGCGCAAGACCACGAACATACCTGCTGCGCCGATAAGGCTGAGCCATGCTGCCCGCGTATAGGAGAATACGAGGCCTGTCGCCAGGATCAGGAGCAGGACGAAGGCCAGGCCTTTGCGCGTGAGCGAATATCCCGGCAAGCCTACCGCAGCGAGGCTGAAGGGGATGAAGAACGCGAGGATCGCGCCGTAGCTCGTGTGGTCTTTGAAGAACGGGCTCATCACCCAGTGGGCCGGATCATGCTCGAAGCCGTATTGGGCGTGCCGCACCAGGGTGTAGATCACCACTACGGCGAGGCCGGACATGTAGGCCCACAAGAACCGGTGGATGTTCCGTGGGTCCTCGAAAGAGCGCATGAGCATGAAGTACATGGTGGTGACGAACCAGATCCGGGCGCTGAGGAACTTGAACGAGACGATGGGCATGCTGCTGGGGATCACGCACAGGGCCATCCAGATCAGTTGTGCTCCGATGACCCACGTGATGGGATGCCGCCAAACGGCGACCCGCACCACCCCTTTCTCCACGGCCAGTTTCATCAGGAACAGCAGGGTAAGCCCTACCATGATCGGTTCGGTTGGAAGCGATACGCCGATGCCACCGAGTTCCAACTGTTCCAAGTTGATCGAGAGCGGCGTAGCGAAAGCGATGAACGTGAGCAGGCGCTCGGGTGCCGCCAACATGGCCCAGCCGATGATGAGGACAATGGGCAACAAGCTGAACCAATAGACCTGTTGCGCCATGAACAGCGCATTGAGCAGGATGAAGACCCCGCACAGCACGGGGATCGCCCAACCACGCTTCAACGCCTCAGTCATAGCTCACTTGCGGTACTCCAACCAGACCACGAACACGAAGCACAACAAGGTGGCCGAGACCACGGACATCAGCACGATCAGCCAACGCACGGGGAACACCTTGCGATCGCTCACCTCGGGGTAAACGATCACGTTGGTGTAGGTGAGCTCCTTGGTCACATCACTTACGGCCTGTTCGTATTGGGTCAGGAGCCGATCATAGTTGCCACGGAAAAGATTGCTTAGCTCGGTCAGCTGGCGGAACTCGCCACCCTTCGCCTCCAGCTCCTTCATCAAGCCCAACACTTGATCGCGTTGCGCCTGACTGCTTCCGGAACCCAACATGCGGACATAACCCTTGGTGAGTTCCTTTGTTTGCGCATCATAGGAGAGCAGACCGGTGGTGCGTCGCAGGGTATCGAGCCGGGCCTCCACGGAATCCAATTTGTAGCGTTCGTGCTTGAGAGCGCGTTCGGCGATGTAGAGCAGTTCACCCGATTTCTCCCGCTGGAGCCTGCGTGCCAACAGGTTCACTTGGGTGAGCATGGCGTTCACCATGTCCCGTGCCCGTACCGGATCCTCGTCCACCACCTCGATCATGACGCTTTCGTACTGGGTCTTACTGATCTCCGCGCGGTCCAGGAATTCGTTGTAGAGGGCGAAATGGCCACCCGCTTTGGTGGTGTCCACATCATAAACGGTCATCAGGTCGAACTGCTTGATCAGGCTATCGCGGATGCTATTGCTTCGCAACAGTTGAAGCAGTTGATCGGTGCGGGTCTCGATGGAATAGCTGTTGAGGTTAACGGGGTAAACGATCGCGGTGGAGCGGTACCGTGGCGGCATGAAGCTGGGAGCACTGAGCACCGCTCCCAGTATCACGGCGAGTACACCCACGATGATGAACAGCCGGAGGTATTTGACGATGACAGCCAGGAAACGCTGGAAGGTGAATTCGCCGGTCATTGTTCGAGGCGTATCTTTTTCAGGTTCACCTGCACCACGATGAGCAGGAGCGAAAGGAGGAATGCCGAAGCGGTACTGATAGCCACCACCAACCAGCGCACCGGGGAGTGTTTCCGATCGGAGGGTTGTGCGCGGTTAACCACGAACTTGTGGGGTAGATCGCTATCCATGTCGGCCTGTGCTTGTTCCAGTTTCATACGGAGCACGCTCATGCGTTTGGTCTCGTTGAAGAGGCGGTCCTGGAGGGTCACATAGGGTCCACCATATTGCGCGAGCACCTTGAACCGTTCTTCGAACTCCCGTATCGCCCGCTGATCACCTTTGAGGATGGCCGCTCCCATGTACTCGTTGTACCGTTCCGTTTGGGTGTGGTAATCGTGCACGCCGAGTTCGCGCAGGAGGCGCATACTATCAGCCATCTGCCTGATCTCCACTTCCAGTTCCTTCACTTTGCTATCCACCACCTGGAACCCCTTGCTCGCGCGCTCCCGGGCCATTTCGGACCACACGGTATCCACCTGGTCCACGATGTAATTGGCGATGTCCGATGCGCGTTGGGGATCGGGATCCAGCACTTGTGCACGCACGCTGCCGAACTTGGTACGTTCGAAGGTGATGTGGCCGTTGAAGGCTTCCTGGAGTTCGGTGTTTCGGGTCTTGCTGGCCGCGTTCACACGGTACACCTCGATCAAGTTGAACTGCTGGATCACGCGGTCACGGATCTTGTCCGAGTGGAGCATTTGCAGGAGCTGTTCGCAATCCTCCTCATCCCCCAAGGCGAGGATATCGTCGCGCCCTGTGCTTTGTTCATTGAGCAAGGCCTTGGATACCGAGTTGGTGATGGCCGGGAACATGATCACCTCGCTCATGTACAACGGGGTGATCAAGAAGGCCGTAACCACGCCAACGATGGCGCCCAGCAAGGTGATGCCGACGATGAGCTTACGCCGTGCCCAGAGGAAAAGGACCAGGTCGAAGGAGGCGAGCCCCTTTCCGGTGTTCGAATTCTGCATGCTTATCCGCGAAAAGAGGGCCTAAAGTACACCTTCGCCCCCAGCGGGGAAGGTGATTCAGACCTTGGCGGGAACGCGCAATTCCAGCGCTTCGTATAGTACGGTTCGGTTCACCATACCGAGCAGCCACGCCAAGAGCACCACAACGGAGGCGAACACCGCCAAGGCCGCCAGCAAGCCGAGGCCGAGCGTCGCGATCCACCACGCGGTGCCCACCAGCACCGCAGCATACACGAGCGCGCGGACCAGAAGGCCGGTGGGGATACCGATGGAATAGAGCCGCTTCGCCAGCGCGATCTGCGCTACGGCGGTGAGCCCCTGCGTCACCAAGCTGGCCCATGCCGCACCTTCTGCTTGCATGCGCGGGATCAGTACCAGGTTGAGGCCGATGTTGAGCACCGCGCCGCTGCCGGCCAACCAGTTCAACTGCTTCAAGCGGCCACCAGCAGTGAGCAATGTGCCGAACACGTACGTGGAACAAACGGCCACGAAACAACCGATGAGCAAGGCGAAGACAGGAGCACTTTGCGCTGTGTGTTCAGTATAGCGCAGGTCCATGATGGCTTTTGCGTTCACACTGCCGAACACGGCCACGGCGATGGTCCCTGTCAGTACCAGCCGTATGGCTAGACGCACCAATGGAGCCAGCCCGTCATTGGCCTTCGCATCCTTGGCACCCAACAAGCGGCTGAACATGGGCAGCAGCAGGCCGGCCATCAGGTACCCCAGCATGTTGAAGGCCTCGAAGAAGCGGAAGCCCTGCGCGTAGATCCCGGCCTGTAGCGGACCATCGGGCAGCAACCGTTCCAGCATCAGCGTATCGATGCGGTAGTAGAAGGTCATCAGCAGGATCAGTAGTGCGTAAGGGAAACTCTGCTTCACGACCACCCAGGCGAATGCCGGCTGCCAGGCTAGCCGCACACCACCGGCGATGCGATGCACCAGTACATAGGCCACCAGCGCGGTGGTGCCATAGGCGATGGTCTGCGCCCACACGAACCATTCTATGCGGAACGGTGCAGGTCCGCCTCGCCCCCACAGCAGCCAACCCACCATACCGATCAGCAGCACGCGGTCCAGCACGCTCAACAGGCTGTCCTGTTTGAACCGTTGCGCCCCGGCGATGTTGCTGCGCAGGTATTGGATGGTGGCCACCAATGCTTGGTTCACCACCAGCCAACCGAGCACCGCCAGTTGATCACCCCGGAAACCGAGCACGATGCCCGCGCCCACCGTGAGCACCGCGTACAGTAGCACCAGCACGAAGCGCACACCCATCACACCGCCCACCGTTTTTCCCATCAGCTGCGTGTGCTGGGCGATGTGGCGTGTGTTCTGGTTGGTCATGCCCAGGTCCAACACGATGTTGAGCAGGAACCCGAGGCTGAGCAATGCCGCATAGGTGCCGTAGGTCGCGCTGCCTACAGCATCCTGCACCCCGGCATCGATGCCCAGGATGTAGAACGGCTTCACCAGCAGGTTCAGCACCAGCAGCAGGGCGAGGTTCAGCAGGAAACGGCGTTGCATTGGCGGGGTGAAGATGGCACAATGGTCGCTTATCGCATGTGGTAGCACTCACACGAAAGCCGACAAGCCTTTGGTCTTTTACAGCCCTGGCATCTATCACTTTGCGCGAAGAGCCCGGGCCAGGTGGGTAGACCACTAGGAACCATGCACTACTGCTGTTCTGTCCACCGATCCATCAACATACGCTCACGAATGGATCATAGAAGGTGAAGTGTAGGTTAACTTGGTGGCGCGAAATGGTCTTGACCTTGCTCGCCCCAGGACAAGACCACATCCACGAAGCGAAGTACCGAATGCGTATCATTGAAGCGAGCACAACGCTCGGACAGGAGCTAACAGCGCACCAGCGCGGGCTCTTCGCCCGTGATGGCGCATTGCATTTCAAACGGTTCCTTGGACCACAAGCCGTGGCGGACATCATCAAGGCCATCGGCGAAGTGGAGCAACAGTGGGTGCACGAAGAGGTGCGCACCGTGCGCGGCACCCCGGTGAAATACGGGAAGGACATGGATGGTAGACCCATGGTGCAGCGCTTCGCTTTCGCATCGCACTACCATGCCGTGTTGGCGGAAGTGTTGCAGGACCCCCGCCTGAAGGCGATCCTGCAGCTCGTTGGTGACGATGCCCGGCTTGGCACGGAGGAGAAGGATGGGCTGGTGATCAATCACTACCTCAACGCTTCCGGTAGTGGCTTCACTGAAATGGGCTGGCACACCGATTCCATCCGCGACCTGTTCTTGGGAAAGCGTGTGGGCCCGATGTTGAACGTGGGTTTCCACCTTGATGACCAAGACCCCGCGAACGGTGGTTTGCGCTTCCTACCGGGCACACATCGGCAGGGTCTGGGTGGCATGTTGTTCCATAAGCGCTACTTCATGGACAAGAGGGCTGATCCGCGCGAAGCGGCCTTCGCCATTGAAGCCGGGGACCTCACCGTACACGACGGTCGCATGTGGCATAGGGTGCAGCGCTCGGCACTGGTTGGAGAGGCCAGCCGCCGCCGCGTGATGTACATCCCGGTGATCAACGGCTCTTACGCACCGAAGACCGCCGAAAGCCGCACACCGTTCTACCACCGTTTCCAGCATTTGGTGAAATGACCACCCCGGATAAAGGCCTGGCAGTGGTCACTGGTGCCAGCCAAGGGTTGGGCGCTGCCATAGCCCATGAGCTGGCCCGTGCGGGGTTCGCGGTGTTGTTGGTGGCGCGCAGCCTTCCAGCGCTGGATCATGTTCGCGCTAGCGTTGGGGCTTTGAACGGCGATCGCACCTTCGTGCTGGAACTCGACCTGTTGGCACCCGATGCCTTCGACCGTATACGCAGTGCCATCACCTCGACTGGCTTTCCGCTCACGTGTTTGGTGAACAATGCTGGCCACGGGCTGTACGGCCTGTTCCACGAACTTCCCCTTACCGATCAACTGCGCATGATGCGGTTGAACATGGAACTCCCGATCACCCTCACCCACGGCTTGCTTCCGGACCTGAAGACTGCACCGCGCTCGTACATCCTCAACATCTCCAGTATGACGGCGTATGGCAGCATCGCCACCTTGGCGACCTACGGAGGCAGTAAGGCTTTCCTGCTGCGGTGGTCCCGGGCGCTGGGTGTGGAACTCCGGGGCACCGGGGTCACGGTAACGTGTGTATGTCCAGGAAGCATCATCACCGGTTTCACAGCAAGAGCCGGTATGCTGGTGATGGATGACCTCGCACGCAAATTCGGTTCCGAGCCCCTTCCAGTTGCACGCACAGCGGTGAACGCACTTTTGAAAGGACGTGCCGAAGTGGTTCCCGGTGCGCTCAACCGCATCACCGCGTTCCTCCAACAGTGCCTTCCAGCAGGTCCTGTCGAACGGGTCGCCAGTGGTATCTATTTGAAACGACTACCAGTTCGGAAGTGACTCCTCCATCGTTGGAGTTCGGAAGTGACCCGACCATCTTCGGCCACAACGATACCATCACCAAAGGTTGCTCCAGTCCCGACCATCGAGACAGAAGGAAGCAGGGTGGTTCAACTTCAGCTACCACCTTCCATGATCCGTCACAAGTGTTCGACCAACACTCCATCATACTTCATCCACGCATGATGCCGACCACCATCTACATTTGATGCAAACAACTCCCCATGGCCAAACGCAAGACCGTTACCGCATTGAAGAAGACCGCTAAGAAAACGGCGAAGACCGTCCAGAAGTCCGTAAAGAAAGTGGCTACCAAAGCTGCCAAGAAGGTAGCTAAGAAAGTAGCCGTGGTGAAGACCAAAGCCAAGGCGACCAAACCCGCGAAGAAGGCAGCCACCAAAGCGGCGAAGACTTCTTTGTCCCGCCTCAGTGGGAAAGCCGCGAAGAAGGCGACCAAAGTTGCTACCAAAGCGAAGCGTACGACCGCGCAAGCCGTGAAGAGCGCGAAGACCGCCGTGAAGAAGACGGTGCGCAAGGCCAGGAAGAAAAGCGCCGTGAAGAAGGTGTTGGAAAACGCCCTCACCGCCGTGCTCTCCACCGTACAAGATGTACGCGAGAAGGTCGGCCACGTGATCCTGGGCGATACCCCGGAAGCCACACCGGTCGCCAAGAAAGGCAAGAAGGGCTAGGCCTTTCCGCATTCCTTACCAGACGGTCACCATCCTGGCGTGGCCCATGCCTTGCGCTGTTGTACGGTCCACCGGAACGTGATGCAGTGAAGGCTGTGGCCCGCCGCGGTGGGGAAGTTCATGCAAGGTCTCCATTGACCTGTCATCGGCCCTCTTGGGTGCGGTGCGATAGGCTCGATCGGAGTTCACACCTTTGCCCTCCATGCGCATCGTCGTCAACACACGCCTGCTGCTCTCCAACAAACTGGAAGGCATCGGCTGGTTCACGCACGAAACGATGATGCGCATCGTGAAAGCGCATCCGGAGCATCGGTTCATCTTCTTGTTCGATCGTGCGTTCCATCCCAAGTTCATCTACGCGGACAATGTGGAGGGTGCGGTGCTTTTCCCGCCCACACGGCACCCCCTGCTCTACCGCATTTGGTTCGACTGGTTGTTGCCGCGCAAACTGAAAGCGCTGAAAGCCGATGCGTTCATCTCGCCGGACGGATACCTCGCGCTGGGCAGCAACGTGCCCACATTGGCCGTGATGCACGACCTCAACTTCGAGCACCATCCGGAGGATCTGCCGAAGGCCTACCGTGACTACTACAAGAGCTACTTCCCACGGTTCGCACGGCATGCCACACGACTGGGAACGGTGAGTGAATACTCGCGACGCGACATCGCCAAGACCTATGGGGTTCCGGAAAGCCGCATCGATGTGATCCACAACGGTGTGGGAGATGTCTATCGCCCGCTCACTGCGGAGGAGAAGCGCACTGCGGCGGCGGAGTTCACTAGCGGTCATCCGTACATCGTGTGCATCGGATCGCTCAATCCGCGCAAGAACATCGGGCGCCTCTTTCAGGCATTTGATGAACTGTTGGAACAGCACCCGTCCGACCTGCGCTTGCTCATCGTGGGCGAACGCATGTGGTGGGATGGGCGTATGGAGGACGCGTGGGAGAACATGCGCCATAAGGACCGCGTGATCTTCACCGGGCGGCTGCAACAGACCGATCTGCACCGCGCTTTGGGTGGTGCCATGGCACTCGCGTTCGTCAGTTACTTCGAAGGGTTCGGAATCCCTGTAGCGGAGGCCATGCGTTGCGGCGTACCTGTAGTGGCAGCGGAAGCCACCAGCCTGCCGGAAGTAGCCGGTGATGCGGCACACTACTGCGATCCGTTCAACGTGAGCGACATCGCCCGGGCGTTGTATGAAGTGTGCAGCGACCCCGACCTGCGTGCCACGTTGAGCGCGGCGGGTATCAAGCGATCGCAACGCTACACCTGGGACCATGCCGCCACCGCGTTGTGGGCTTCCTTCGAGCGGATGACGAAGGATGCGGGACTTCATTTGAACGAGTGATGAGCCGCCTCGCCGCCTACCTGAACAAAGACCTCACTGAGGCCGGTTGCGATGAGGCCGGTCGCGGATGTTTGGCAGGTCCTGTTGTTGCCGCAGCGGTGATCCTTCCACCACGTGTGCGCATTCCAGGGTTGGATGATAGCAAGAAGCTCACGCACGAGCGGCGCGCAGCATTGCGTACGTTGATCGAGGAGAAAGCCATCGCATGGGCCGTGGCCGTTGTTGGTCCGGAGGAGATCGATGTGCTGAACATCCTTCGTGCATCGTTCATCGCCATGCACCGCGCGATCGATGCATTGCACCAACGCCCGCAACACCTGTTGATCGATGGCAACCGTTTCATCACCTACGCCGATATCCCGCACACCTGTTTGGTGAAGGGCGATGGCCGTTTCCGCAGCATCGCGGCAGCCAGCATCTTGGCGAAAACGCACCGCGATGAACTGATGGAACGCCTGCACAACGACCATCCCGAATACGGCTGGGCGATCAACAAGGGCTACCCTACGGTGGACCACCGCAGCGCCTTGGACCGCATAGGTCCATGCGTACACCACCGCAAGAGTTTCCGGTTGAGCTACGCCCAGCCCGAGTTGTTCTGAGCGAACACTCTTCGCGGATCGGGTCAGCGCGATCCGCACACCCGTTCACCTCCTTCCCCTTCAACACTCTCCTGTGCAAAGGCCGCGTCCAACGCGGGAAAGCAGCCTATGCCCCCCGGTACCTTTGATCGCCCATGCGTCGTTTCCTTGTCATCCTCGTCCTGCTCGCGGTCTGCGGTGCGGTGGCTTGGACGCTCTTCCACTGGAACCGTTCGGCGATCGCCACCGCCGATCCATGGATCGCCATGCCGGACCGTTCGGCGGTGATCCTGGAAGTGCCCGATGCATGGGTGACCTGGGACCGCTTCACGCACACATCCCAGCACTGGAGCAGCGTTGAGCACGTCCCTGCTGTGGCCGCCGTGGGCCGCCTGATGGCGCAGACCATGGCACGCGCGGAGAACGATGCTGCGTTGCGCGGATCGCTCGCGGATGTGACCGTGTTGGTCTCGTTGATGCGCACCGGCAACGAACAGGTAGACCTACTGCTCGCTTGTGTGCCGCGTTCCGTGGATGGTATGCCTATGCGCACGTTCGCCGAATTGTTGAAGGTGGATGAAAGTGCCATCAGCACCTTGCAGGATGGCGGCACGGTGCAATGCCGACCAGACACCGCGCTCCCGGCGATCTCGATCTGCGTGCAACGTGGCATCTGGTTGATGGCCACCTCACCCGCGATGATGGACGAAGCGCTGTTGCAACTGAAGAACGGCAAGTCCATCGCACAAGACCCGCTGCTGAAGGATGCGTTGAAGACGCTCGGGGGTGGTGCCGACGCACACGTGCTTGTCCACCTCGAACGTGCGAAGAGCCTGCTCCACACATGGTGCAAACCCGCTGCGGTGGATGCGCATGATCTGCCCAGCGGATGGGTGGCATTGGACCTGCGCGCACGTCCGGATGCGTTCCTGCTGAGCGGTCTGGTGCTACCAGGCACCGCGCACAAGTCGTTGACGAGCATCGAACACCAAGGCACGGGTCGCAACGACCTCGGTCGCTATTTACCGGTGGAAGTCGCGGCATGGGACGTGCGCCAAGTGAACGACGGTGAGCGCTACCTGCGCGACCTCAGCTTCGCGAACGATAGCACCATCACCACGTTGGGTCCGAGTTTGTTCAACTGGGTGCAAGGCAGCGTGGGTGTGGCGTACAGCAGCGACACCACGGGGAACAAGAACCGCGCCTGGGCGATGTTCCAGACCGATGATCCGGAAGGTGCTGCCACGGAGATCCGCAAGTTGTGCCCCGATGGCGTGACCTGCGACACCCTGAACCATCGCGGCACGCGGCTGACGAAGTTACCCGTGATGAACGCGTACGATAGCTTGTTGGGCGCGGCATACGGTGCGTTCCAACAACCGTGGTGGTGCGTGTTGAGCGATGTGGTGGTGTTCGCTCCCGACCCTGAAGCCTTGCGCACGGCCATCGATGCATGGAACGATGGACGCACCCTTGCCGAAGATGCACGCACCAGTGCATGGACGGAGCGCATCGCCAGCACAGCAGGCCGCACCATGAGGTGGGACATCGCACGCTACTGGCAGCACTTCGGGAACGAATTGAAGGCCGATGCTTCAGCAACGTACAACGCTGAACGGCAACTGTGGCAGAGCTTCGGAGGCCTCGCCGTGCAGCTTTCACCCGCGCAGCACGGCCGCACGCACATCACCATCGGCTTGGAACATGCGCCGGTGGAACAGCGCAGCACGGGCATCCATTGGAGCACACCGCTACCACCGGGCATTACACGTAAGCCGGACATCCTGCGTAACCACACCAACAACACCCGCGAAGTGCTGGTTCAGTCCCGCAGTGCTGCGGGAGACGAACACAGCATCCACCTGTTGGGCAGTTCGGGCAAGGTGTTGTGGAAGTACCAACTCGATGGGCCGATCATGGGGGACGTACACCAAGTGGATCGGTTCAAGAACGGCAAGTTGCAATTGTTGCTGAACACCCCGGGCCGCATCTACCTCATCGATCGCAACGGCAAGGATGTGGGTGGCTTCCCCATCAGCCTGCCCGAAAAAGCGACGACACCACTTGCCGTGTTCGATTACGAAGGCACGAAAGAATACCGTGTGTTGATCGCGCTTGCCGATGGACGTGTGTTGAACTATGGCATGGAGGGCACCATCACCACCGGCTGGGGAACACCGCGCCTGAGCAGTCCTGCCACGAGCGCTGTGCGTCACTTGCGGATCAAGAACAAGGACTACCTGCTCGCCTTCGATGGCAATGGCCGGATCAAGGTGCTGGACCGCCGTGGTAGCGAGCGCGACCACACGGAACTGGACCTCGGCGCAAAGGCAACGGTGCATGAAGTAGCGCCCGGCTTGGAGTTGAACGCCACGCGCATCATCTGGGCGGATACGAGCGGCACGCTATACGAAGCGGCCTTGAACGGAAAGGCAAGAACCCTTTCAGGATCCGGCAACAACTTCCTTGGCGATCTGGCGGATGACGGATCCTACAACGTCGTGCATGTCGCAGGAGACAGCTTGATCGTATCACACGGCACGAGGTTCCTGCTCTCACGTTCCTTCGGCGCAGCATTGGCACCGGAAGCCTACCGTTACAAGCTAGGGACCGGCACGGTGATCGGCGTGATGATCCCCGAACGCGAGCACGTGACCCTGATCGATGATACGGGCCGTGAATTGGATGGTTTCCCGTTGCGCGGCGCAACACCGTTCAGCATCGCTGACCTTGATCTGGATGGCACGTTGGAATTGGTGACCGTGACCGCCGATGGCCACGTGGTAGCGTACAACGCACTACCGGCAGCCTCTTCCATTCGCTGAGCGCTGCACCTGACGTTGATCAGGCGAATGAACGGTCAGGCACCGACCTTTACCGCATGCCGCACCACGACATCACCGCCCCCGATGATGTACGCCTTTTGATCGAGCGTTTCTACACACGCGTTCGGCCCGACCCGGTGATCGGTCACTTCTTCACGGAGCTGGACTGGGATCATCACATCCCGCACATCACCGCGTTCTGGAACATGGTGCTCTTCGGCGACCGCACGTTCCAAGGCGACCCGATGACGGCGCACAAGAAATTGAACGCCCGCCTGCCGATGCATCCCGATCATTTCGAGCATTGGGTGAAGCTCTTCCAAGCAACGGTTGATGAGCTGTTCACTGGTCCCAAAGCGGACGAAGCGAAACAGCGTGCGCAGAGCATCGCAGGCGTGATGATGCACAAAGTGCTTTGACGAATGGAGAACGTTCGACCGAAAATGGACGGGGATGAACGTTAACGGAGCCAAATGCCCCCTGTTCATGCACTTTCGTTCACGGTAGACGCACTCACCTCCGAGGCTTCCGCAGGGCGATGTTCTGCCCGGCAGTCAGCTTCGCATCCTCACCAAGCCCGTTGTACTTGGCCAGCTTAGCAAGTTTCACGCCGTAGTGTTGGCTAACGTCCCAGAGGCTTTCTCCGGCAACAGCGGTGTGTGTGCTCGCGGACTTGGCGGTGTTGCGTTTGGGCTGGATGTAGATGCGCTGCCCGGCTTCCAGCTTGGCGTCCTTATCCATGTCGTTCCAACGCGCGATCATGCCGTGGGTCATTTCCAGGTCGGCTGCCAGCTTGCGGAAGTCGTCGCCTTCTTTGGTGGTCACGTATTTGATCCGGCCCTCGAAGGTCTCCACGTTCCGGCCGGCGCTCCACGTGATCACATCGCTCTCGCCGCCACGCTTTCCGGGTTTGCGGCCGCTCGTCTTGCCTGTTGAAGGCTTGTTCGCCGTACCAGTAGTTGCAGGCTTGGGCTTGTAGGTCACATCGATGCCCTTGTCCAGTTTGTGTAGTTCGTATCGGTCGATCAGCGCGATCAACTTGGTGGGGTAGTTCGGATCGGTAGCGTAACCGGCCTTCTTCAACCCTTTGGCCCACCCTTCATAATCCGTCGGCTTCAGTTCGAAGAGCGAAGCATAACGCGGCTTCTGCAGGAATTTCGCGTGGTCATCATAGCTCTGCGCGGCATCCTTGTACTTGCGGAAACAGTCGTCCTTCTTGTCATCGTCGTGGTAGGTGCGGCCGCCGGTCCAATCGGGTGTGCATTTGATTCCGAAGTGGTTGTTGCCTTCGCGCGCCAGTTCACTGTTGCCGTTGCCGCTCTCCAGCAGGCCTTGGGCCAGAGTGATGCTCGCCGGGATACCGTGCTCTTTCATCTTCTTCACGGCCACTTCCTTCCACTCGCTGATGTACTCTTCCGCGGTGAACCGTTGTCCGGGCGGCTGGCCTTGGGCGTAAAGCGCCGTGGCGAGCATCGCAAAAAGGGGGAGGAAGAGGGTTTTGAACATGTGAACAGTCTCCTTCGGGCCTGGTAAGCGGTCTTCGGGATAGTGCGAAACTACTGGGGTTCAGAAGGGTTATGAACGATCCATTCACCGAGAAACACACCGGTCGATGTGGAAATAACGTGCCGAACGGCTCCGCTCGCATATTCTTGTGACGGAAAGCTGGCCATGGGAGAACCATTCCTGATCTTCCGGTGTTCTGCGAACGGATGAACCAGCCCATTCCCCGGTATGAATACACAGCGGACCAACTTGCCCGTATGGACCGGCTGGGTTTGGCGCCGGGCGATTGTTACTTCACCGAGGAAGGTTACGTCGTCTTCACCGAGCAATACCATTTGAAGCGCGGGTATTGCTGCCAGAGCGGATGCAAACACTGCCCGTACGGATTCCACGAGAAGAAGGGGAAGGGAAGAACGGGCTGAAGCCGGTTTCGGAACATTGGCACTATCTTCACTGAAAGGAGTTCCAATGCATTCACTTTCAACCACACTTGCGTTGGTCCTCGGCTTGGTTGTGAACGCGCAGGATTGGGCCCTGATCAACCCGGCCTACCGCTACAACTACTCGGATGATGGCACGGACACCATCAGCAACCAGATCCGGGTGATGCACATCGACACCTTGGGGCCGGATAGTTTCAGGTATGAGCTGAACAGGGTGGTCAAGTATATCGGTCCACATGAACCTTCCTCGGCGAATTGTTTCAGTGAGATCGAGTACCGCTTGGATGAACCACAATTCATTGGTGGAAGTATCGTTGAGTTCGGCACGAGTTGGTGGTTGTTCGGGGAGGACACGGTAAGGGTGCTTCCGTTCCTTGGTCCAGGCGAGAGTTGGGACGCTTCCACAGGCACGACCGCCTCGGTCATTTCAGGTGCTTTCTACTCCGTGTTAGGGGAGTTGGACAGCGTGAAAACCATTGGGTTCAGCAATGGTCGTATGATCGAGGTAAGCAAACATCACGGGATTCTGGATCACTCCAACAATGGGGCTCCGCACCGATTGATCGGGGTCCAAGGGGCAGTTGAGATCGGCGCGCACTATCCCAAGTTCGGGGACTTCTTCAACTACCAATCCGGTGATATCCTCGAATATCACGGCTCCTTCGGGTCTACTGACGGAATATGTTACACCACCGGTAGTTCTATAACCAGGTACGAGTTCCTTTCCCGAACGGAGGAGGGGACGATGATAGAGTATCAAGTCCAGCGCACTTTCAAACAGCAGGTCTTCAGCGAGCCCGTCTTTGGTTCGGGAGGAGGATGTCAGAGTGGATCATATTCCAACCAAAGTGCAATTACCCTATCAATTGAGGATGACCACTGGATAGAGGCGAACTTTCTAGCCAACCGTTGGCTTGACAAAAGTTGGCCCGGAGCGTTCGCAGGGGTGTCGTGGGATGATCCATACCCGGGGCTATTCGCTACCAACGGTCATGGACCGGTCTGGCGGATCTCGAAGAACTCAACGGGCAGATACGTATTTCATGGCGGATCGCCGATCACCGGCCTGGTCGAACCAAATTTCGAGAACATACCGGAGCGATGCCACTGGGATACGAGTCTTGCAGCATTTTATGGACCTGATTACCTGAATCGCTATGTGGAGGGCATTGGACGGACCTTTGCCGGGTACCATGATTTTGAGCACGGCGAAACCGATTCTCTGTATGCCTATCGCATCGGCGAAGAACATTTCGGAACACTCACCCCCATAGATATCATTCTTGAAGTCTCCTCGATCCGGGGAGAAGAAAGAGGAGGATCGATTTGGCCGAACCCTTCGAACGGCCACGTTGAAGTGAGGAAAGGCGAACCGGGCACGCTATACAGCATAATCGATACGCAAGGCCGCATTGTTCTTTCGGGAGTCCAACAGAACCCACAGCGGCTGGACCTACAGGCTTTGCCACCAGGAAGCTATAATCTCAAGCGTGAGGGCTTCGCCCCTGAACGTTTCATCATCCTCCGCTAGTTCGCCATTTCCCTCCGATCTTCGGGGCATGGTAACCGCGACCGCCTCCGACCTCCAAGCCTTCCAGCATACCATCCACGAAGGCATCCCCGATGTTCTTCCTCCAGCTGGTACGCTACATGGGACCGTGAGCCACGCTCCCAAGCGCAAGGACATCCTCACGCCTGAAGAAAAGAAGCTGGCTTTGCGCAACGCGCTACGTTACTTCCCCCAGAAGCAGCACGCTACCCTTGCTCCCGAATTCGTTCAGGAATTGAAGGAACATGGTCGCATCTACATGCACCGCCTACGTCCGGACCATGCGATGTACGCAAGGCCCCTTGACCACTATCCCGCAAGGTGCACGCAAGCTGCCGCGATCATGCTGATGATCCAGAACAACCTGGACCCGGCCGTGGCGCAACACCCGCACGAGCTGATCACGTATGGCGGCAACGGTGCGGTGTTCCAGAACTGGGCGCAGTACCGGTTGGTGATGAAGTACTTGAGCGAGATGACCGATGAGCAGACGCTGGTGATGTACAGCGGGCATCCGTTGGGCCTGTTCCCCAGCAATAAGGAAGCGCCGCGCGTGGTGGTGACCAACGGCATGGTGATCCCCAACTACAGCAAGCCGGACGATTGGGAACGCATGAACGCGCTGGGCGTTTCGCAGTACGGGCAAATGACGGCGGGTAGTTACATGTACATCGGCCCGCAGGGCATCGTGCATGGCACCACGATCACGGTCTTGAATGCGTGTAGAATGCTACCTCAACCCCCAACCGCTTCTCCCGGGGAGAAGGGGAGCCTGAGGCTCTTCGTCACCTCCGGTCTTGGTGGCATGAGCGGTGCCCAACCGAAGGCCGGTAACATCGCGGGGGTCGTCACCATCTGCGCGGAAGTGAACAGCACGGCCGCGCACAAACGCCAAAGCCAAGGCTGGGTGGATGAAGTGATCAGCGACGTGGACGCGTGCATCGATGCCGCGCAGGAATGGCAGAAGAAAGGCGAAGCGCACAGCATCGCTTTCCTCGGCAACATCGTGGACCTGTGGGAACGGTTGGCTGCACGCAACATCAAGGTGGACCTCGGCAGCGATCAAACCAGCTTGCATAACCCGTGGGCTGGTGGATACTATCCCGTTGGCCTGAGCTACGAAGAGAGCAACGCGTTGATGGCGAACGATCCAGCAACCTTTCGAACGAAGGTGCAAGAGACCTTGCGCCGCCATGTGAAAGCGGTGAATACGCTCGCCGCACAAGGCATGTACTTCTTCGACTACGGCAATGCGTTCTTGCTGGAGAGCAAGCGCGCCGGAGCGGATATCGGCGGGGAGAACGGAGCGGAATTCCGCTACCCCAGCTATGTGGAAGACATCATGGGTCCCATGTGCTTCGACCATGGTTTCGGTCCCTTCCGCTGGGTATGCGCGAGCGGCCACCCTAAGGATCTGGCCACCAGTGATCGCATCGCCGGTGATGTGTTGGAGGCCATGCTGAAGGAAGCACCCTCCGAGATCGCCCAACAGATCGCCGACAACCTGCATTGGATCCGAAGCGCGCATCAGAACAAGCT
The DNA here is from genome assembly GCA_002482775.1 of Flavobacteriales bacterium UBA7690. Classification (GTDB taxonomy): domain Bacteria; phylum Bacteroidota; class Bacteroidia; order Flavobacteriales_F; family PHOS-HE28; genus PHOS-HE28. The sequence goes on from DLGQ01000002.1 coordinate 40,364, forward strand.
GGTGGTGGGCAGCCAGGCACGGATCCTTTATGCCGATGCCGTTGGTCGCATGCGCATCGCCGAAGCGTTCAACAACGCCATCAAGGACGGAAGGATCAGTGCTCCGATCATTCTTGGTCGCGACCACCACGATGTAAGCGGCACCGACAGTCCGTACCGCGAGACGAGCAACATCCGCGACGGCTCGCGCTTCACGGCGGACATGGCCGTGCAGAACTTCGTAGGCGATGCCTTCCGCGGGGCCACATGGATCAGCCTGCACAACGGAGGTGGCGTGGGTTGGGGCGAAGTGATCAACGGTGGTTTCGGCATGGTGCTCGATGGCAGTACCGACAGTGATCGCCGGTTGAAGAGCATGCTTCATTGGGACGTGAACAACGGCATCGCGCGCCGGGCTTGGGCACGCAACCCGAACGCGGTGTGGAGCATCGAGCAGGAGATGAAACGCACACCGCTATTGAAGGTGACCTTGCCGAATGAGGCGGAGGATGGGTTGATCGAGAAGGCGCTGGGATGAACATGGACCAACATGACCAGCACCAGCTGAAGCTCATCGAAAATCAGCAGGAATAGACCCATCAAAAGTGAACAATTCAGGATGTGATGGATGGTGGGTCCTTGCGTTGGAGCCCATCCAACGTTCTGGTCGTAACTCATGTCTAACCGACCAGAACAACATCCAAATTCACTCCCACATGAGACCAATACGCTTGTTACTCGCCACGCTCGTCATGGTGCTGGGGGTTACTGGATCGAAAGCACAGTCCTTCACCTATGTGATCCAGGGGACTCTTGCACAATGCGCACCGGGCTCCACCGTGATCGTAGTAGACCTGTTCTCGGGAGCGACGGACACGATCACTGTGGAGAACGACTGCACGTTCGGCGCCGAGTTCACCACACAGCTACCTACTGGTCTGTGGGAATTCCAGACCAGTTGCGCCAACGGAGCGAACCATACCGTGACCGTTGCGGCCGACCTGCAGGTTGACTCGACAACAGTAGAGGTGAATGTGACCCTGGCGTGCCCAGAGAACGTGGTGGATTGCAACGGTGTGCTCGGGGGATCGGCGTTGATCGGCACACCCTGCGACGACGGTGAGGATTCCACCTTGCTGGATAGCTGGCAGGCCGATTGTTCATGCGTGGGGATCGACTCTTCACTCATCGTCCTGGACTGCACGGGCATGCCCAATGGTCCTAACCAACCAGGGACACCTTGCATCGTGGATCCCGCGTTGCCCGTACTTCCCATCGGCATCTGGAGCAACGATTGCCAGTGCATCGCCGATAGTACGTTCACGTTCACCGACTGTCTCGGCGTTGTGAATGGATCGAACCTTTCGGGTACACCCTGCGATGATGGCGAAGAGAACACGACCGTGGACCTGTGGGACGCTTCCTGCCAGTGTGTCGGCTACGACTTCACACAAGTGACCTACGATTGCCTGGGCATCGCGTTCGGCAACAACTTGCCTGGTACGCCCTGCATCACGGACCCGCTTCTCCCTGTTCTTCCGGTGGGTGTGTGGAGCGCCGATTGTGTGTGCATCGCCGACACGGCCGTGGTCACGCTGTTTGATTGCCTCGGTATCCCCAACGGTCCCAACACAGCCGGCAGCGCATGTGACGATGGTTCGACCTCGACCGTCAACGACATCTGGTATCCCGGCTGCTTCTGCGCAGGCACGGATACCACGACGATAACGGATTGCCTGGGTGAGCCCAACGGCCCGAACAATCCCGGCGCACCGTGCTATGATCCGAATTCACCCTTCGACTTAGGCTATTGGGACTTGAACTGCATTTGCGTGATCGACACCATGGCCAACCCCGTGGATTGTCTGGGCATTCCCGGTGGGCCGAACATGCCCGGCCTCCCATGCAGCTTGCTCCCCGATAGCTCGAACACCGTGGTAGGGATCTGGGGACCGAATTGTATCTGCTACGCGAACACCTTCGATTGCCTCGGCACCCCTGGTGGTGGCGCACTGCCCGGAACGGACTGCACGAGCATCGCACAGGATGGCACGATCCACGCCGGTATCTGGGGCCTTGATTGCTTCTGCTACGGCGACAGCATCAACTACGTGACGGACTGCCTTGGTCAACCGAATGGGCAGAACCTGCCCGGTACCCCTTGCATCGTTGACGGATCCTTCCCGGTGCTCCCCATCGGCATCTGGAGCGCGGACTGCCTATGCATAGCTGACTCCACCTCGACCTACATCGATTGCCTCGGCATCGAGAACGGACCCAACACGATCGGCTCCGTATGCGACACGGGGAACCCGAACGTACTAGGATATTGGAACAGTGCATGCCAGTGCGAAGCGTACACGATGCCACCTTGCACCGCGGGTTTCATCGTGACACCGGGTATCGTGGACACCACGGGAAGCGGACCCGTTCAGTTGTGGATCTGGAACACCAGCTATGGTGGAACCGGAAGCTACACCTACGCATGGGACTTCGGCGATGGCAGCACGTCCAACGACTCCTGGCCGAAGCACGACTATGAGGACTTCGGTCCATACCTGCTGTGCCTGACGATCACCGATGGTGCCGGATGCACGAGCACCTATTGCGATACACTGGCGGTGGATGAGAACGGCCTGTTCCGAGACCGCACAGCCGGGTTCTCTGTGCGGGTGATGGCGGGTGAAGCACCCACCGGCATGGATGAATCCACAACCCGCGGATCCGAGCTGAGCCTTTGGCCGAATCCGGCGTCTGACCGCGTAAGCATCACGTTCGACCAGGCCACTTCAGGAGCGGTAAGCATCCGCGTGATCGACGTGGATGGACGTGTGGTGGCCGAGGAGCAGCGAAGTATTGCCGGAGGAAATGTCCGGATCGACCTCGCCACCGACAGTTGGCCCACAGGGGTCTACCTCGTGCGTATCCAGAGCGGCGAAGCCCTGCTGACCGGACGACTGGTGAAGACCGCCCGATAAGAACCGGTCATTCAAGGAACGAGGCGTACCGGTCTGGTGTGCCTCGTCCTATTTTGAGGGCTATGACCAAATAAAAGACCTAGGCTACCCAACCCCGGAGCAATACGCAGCGTGAATGGTATTGAACCGCGAACTACAACCACACCTCCATGCGAACGAAACTCCGCTCCCTAGTCTTCGGGATAGCCACAGCGCTTGTTAGCGCTGTTAGTGCGCAATACCCCTACTACGTCACCGTCTCTGGCCATGTGAACCAATGCAACCCGGTGATCGCCGGTGGGCATGTTACCATCGTTAGCGGCGATGGCGCCGAACCGACCTACGTCCTGGAGGTCGAATTGAACGAGAACTGCTACTACACGCACACCTTCGGCACATTCACTGCAGCGAGCACTTTCTCAGTGTACGGCAGCTGTATGAACGGGACATCGACGAACAATAGCGGCAGCTATACCGCAGATACCATCGACCCGGTATTCGTCACTCTGGATCTGACTTGCGAAGCGTTGGAGGACTGCGAAGGAGAGGTGGGTGGTACCGCATTGCCTGGCACCCCTTGTGATGATGGCGATCCAGGAACTTTTTTCGATTCCTGGAGCCCCGGATGCCAGTGCCTCGGGGGACCGGATGAGGACAACTATATCACCGTGAGTGGAACGGTGATCGGCTGTACGGGTGCGGGGATGCCAGTCCGGATCATCGGTGCAGGGACACCTTGGGTGGATGAGATCGTCTACACCGATGCGAACTGCGGATACACCTATACGTTCTATTCCATAGGTGAGACCGGCATGATCGAAGTCAACGCGAGTTGTGATGGCGGCATTACGATGAACATCGAGAACGCACCCTGGACAATGAACCCCAGTTCGGTGACCATCGACCTAGAATGCCAGAACACGACCACCTACAACGTCACCGTCCAAGGCTCTGTAAGCCCGTGCGAGTTGCTTGATAACACTGTTACCGTGCGCTGCACAAGTTGCATCCCGTGGGTAGAGACCTCTGTTCCCGTTGATGCCAACTGCAACTATTCCACGGTGCTCAATGTCCCTGACCAGACAGGCACCATCGTAGTAGCGACCGGATGTTCCAACGGATCGGTTCCGAACAACACCACCCAGTACATCGTTAACTCCGGGCAGACAGGCACGATGATCACACTGCTGCTCACCTGCGCACCGGCTCCTGGCGAGGCGTGTTTCACCGTGGAACAGACAGAACCGTTCGTCGGCCAATTTACCAACTGTAGCACCGGGTGCTTGCCTCCGTTCACTTTCGTATGGGACTTCAGTGGCCCCAGCGGAGGTACGCAGGAAGGAGACAGTATCTCCTACACCTTCCCTGGTCCGGGAACCTACGCGGTCTGCCTCAATGTCACGGGCTTGGATCAGTGTATCGCAAGTACCTGCCAAGAAGTGATCGTCGATGCCAACGGCACCATCAATCCCAGCACCACTGACCCTTGCGAAGCCGACTTCTGGGTGATCCAAGCGTATCAGAACAACGATACCATCGGCGGAGAGCCCATCCCCAACGAACTGTGGATCTGGAACCTCAGCAGTGGCGGAACGGGCAACTTCCAATTCCTCTGGAGCTTCGGCGATGGCACCAGCAGCAGCGAACCTTTCCCCAGCCACACTTACGAAGCGAACGGCCCCTACACGTTGTGCCTGACCATGACCGACGATGCCGGTTGCAGCAGCACACATTGCCAAGACATCAGTATCGATGATGATGGTTTCATCGACGGCATGATCCTCGAAGGTGGAGTCCACACCGTACAAGGTCCTCGATCGTTGGGCTTCACCATCAACGTGATCAACCCGTTGACCATGGCGGTACCTGAATTGGCCGACCTCACCGAACTGAACCTGTGGCCGAACCCGACACAAGACCGTTTGGATGTCATGTTCAACAGTGTGAAAAGCGGTCAAGTCCGCACCGAGGTGGTCGACATGAACGGTCGGCGGGTAGCTGGCACCATGCACCAACTGGTGCATGGCAAGAACCGCATCCAGCTAGAGGTGTCGGACCTGCCCGCCGGCATGTACCTGCTCCGTATCGGCGAAGGCGCACAGAACGTTGTGCAGCGCTTCGTGAAAGCCGACTGAAGAACTTAACTTGTTCGTGAAGGGCGCTTCCCCACCCGGGAAGCGCCCTTTCGGACGAACGGAACCATGGTGAACGATTCGCTGCTCACACGTTGTGCCCGTCGGGAGACGAAGGCGCAATACGAGCTCTATCGTGAACTCTATCCGCTCATGATGTCCATCTGCACACGCTACGAGCGCAACCGACAGGATGCCACCGCGCGGATGAACCAAGGCTACTTGAAGGTCCTTCAGAATCTGGACAAACGCAGACCCGAAGTCCCGTTCGAAGCTTGGGTGCGGAGGATCATGATCAACACCGTGATCGATGCGTTCCGGCGCGAACGCGAGCGCAAGAGCAACGAGATCCTGGGCGATCCACCGAACGAACTACCGGGAGCGGACATCAACGAATACTTGCAGCACATGGAAGCCGAAGCCTTCGCGCGGATGTTGCACCAGGTACCGCCGATGTCGCGCAACGTCTTCAACCTGTTCGCGGTGGACGGCTTTGCGCACGCCGAGATCGCGGAAATGCTGGGCATCAGCGTGGGTACCTCGAAGTGGCACGTGTCCAGCGCGCGTAACATCCTTCAACAAGCGATCGCCAAGCTGGCGGTCAACACGAAAAGCACGGTGCGATGAGCGACCAACATGAATTCGATGAACTGGCCCGGCGCAAGCTGGATGAGCGCCAGTTCCACCTCAACGAGGACGATTGGCTCGCCGCACAACGGTTGATCCAGGCGGATCGCCCTGCGTCACGTGGCTTACGGAACACCATCATCGCCTCGCTGTTGCTCATCGGCGCGGGGATGTGGTGGGCTTGGCCTTCAGAACCGGCGGCGGATATGGAGATGGCTGAAGTTGAACGATCAGGGATCTTGAAAACCGAAGAGGAGGATCGGCATTCCTCGGAAAAGAACGTTGCTGTTGCAGTTGGAACACCGGAACAGCGCACGCCGTTGGATGATCTTCACCATACTTCTTCAGCGGTGAAGCCGGTGGATCCATCGGTTGACCCACAAGTGAGAATGCCTTCACCAGAACAAGTGTCGCACACCGCACCGAAAACACGCGTCCCAACCGCGCCCAAGCCCCGAGCGCAGGAACCGACCGACGTTAATGTAGAGTACAAGAACAAGAACACCACTGCGACACTAGGAGATCCACGCATCACCAACGCTGCGCCTCCCGTTGCGCAGAATGAGGATGAGGACGACCAGGATCTTCCTGATCCATCAACATCCAATGAACCACTGGAGGTTCATGTGAACGCAACAACAGATAAGTCTTCGACATCTACAACGATCGACCGGCATGAACCATCCATCGGAACGGTGGGTGCGAACCTCGCTTTGGATAGCCTGGCCACTGGTGCGATGCCCGCGCCCGATACTACAGCATTGACCACTTATTATTCCATAGCGGATGGCGCAGCTCTTCCTACGACTTTCACTTCCGACACGGTTGCCATTCAACCAACGGACACCCTCGCCCAAGACAGCACGGCTACCGCTTCAGTACCACCCGTTCCACCGCTTGTAACGGCGAATTCTCCATGGGAAGTCGGCATACTGGGCGGCGCATTGCGATCCAGCAGCACGTACACCGGCGGCACGAGTGAACTATGGCGCGATGGTTCACGAAGCCGATGGGCACCCACCTTCGGAGCCGAGATCATGCACATGGGCCGCAACTTCGGCATCGGCACTGGCCTGCATCTCGCCACCTATGCGGAGGATCTTGATGTGGGTTCTAGAAGCATCACCACCACGAGTTTCCGCGACAGCAATTATTTCCAGTCGATCGATACGACCCTTCTGATCGTTGTGGGAACCACACAGATCGGAGGCCAGACGTATTACATCACCCAGCCGTTCTACACCACGGTGCAAGTCCTGGTCAACGGCACAGCCACCACCATCAGTACGCAAGAGCTTGTGCGGGCGATGAAAGCCAGCAATCGCATCAGTTACGTGGAGATACCGTTGCTCGCTGATGCGCACTTGGATCAAGGGGCTTGGTCGTTCGGTGTTCGCGGCGGCCCTACCGTAGGGCTGCTCACCAGTCGCAGCGGAGCGTTGCCCAGCACCGTTTCCGATGGATCCCTCACCAACGACGAGCGCACCTTCAAGAGCACTGTGTTCGGCGTCACCGGTCGCGCGTATCTACGCTACCGCTTCAACAGCGGCTGGTCTGTTGGTGCAGAACCCACATACCGTATGCATTTCGGCAACGCGCTGGAGGGCGGGGACATCATCCGGCGCAATGCTGGCTGGGGAGGACAACTCAGCCTGACCTACAGGCTTCGCTGAACAAGTGGATCACAGTGCCGAACTTGCGGCACCATGACCAACCAACTCACGCTCCTCTTCAGTTGTGCGTGCTTGCTATTCGCGTCATGCGGAAGTACGATGAACGACCACCGATCCACGGCTGACCATTTGGACGAACTGCCAGCCATCGTCATGCCCGGTATGCTCCGCGCTGTGATCGAGATCCCCGCTGGTACCGTGGAGAAGCGCCAATACGATCCCGCAACGAACACGTTCCCGATAGATGAGCGCAACGGTGTTCCGCGTCGTATCGCCTTCCTGCCTTACCCGGCGAACTACGGCTTCATTCCGGGCACCAAGATGAACAAGGAAGAAGGTGGAGATGGCGACGCGGTGGATGTTTTCGTGATCTGCGGCGCGGTCCCCAGCGGCACGGTGATGGTGGTGGAACCCATAGGCATCATTGAATTGCTCGATGCCGGAGAGCGCGATGATAAATTGATCGCATTGCCCGTGGACTCAGCCTTACGCACCATTGAAGCGGATGACATCCACGAACTGCCGCAAGCCGCGCGGGACATCCTCGTGACCTGGTTGCTCAACTACGACCCTGCGGATGGAGCAGAGCTGATCGCTGTGAAAGGCAAGGCCGATGCGCTTGCTACTGTGGAGCGCTGGATCACGAAGTGATCACGACCGCACTTCGGCCCCCACCCCTTCGATGGCCTTGCGGATCCTGCCCATGGCCTTCTCCACCTGATCGTCGGTCAAGGTCTTCTCCTCGTCCTGGAGCACGAAGCTGAGCGCATAGCTCTTCTTGCCGGAGGCGAGCTTGTCACCCTGGTAAACATCGAAGAGGTCCACTTCGCGCAGCAGCTTCTTCTCTGCGCCGAAAGCCAGTTCGCGCAGCTTGTCGAAACGCAGTTCCGTATCGAGCAACAGGCTAAGGTCACGACGCACGCTGGGGAAACGTCCCACTTCCATGTAACCGGTCTTGTTCCCACGGCACGCATCGAGGAGCACGTGTTCTTCCACTTCTGCGAAGAACACCGGTTGCGAAACGTCGGAAGCTTTCAACTGTGTGGTCTTCACTTCGCCGATCCACCCCGCATGGCGGCCATGGATGGTCAGTGCATGCGCATGATCCAGCAGGGCATGCTCTTTGGGTGCCCAAGCGCTGGCGTTCTCCAACCCCAGCCTACCGAGCATTGCTTCCAGCTCTTCCTTCACGTCCATCAGTTCGGCACGGCGATCATCTGCACGCCAGCGTTCCCGGAAGCGGCGACCGGTGATGGTGATCGCGAGCACATCGGTCTCCACCGTGCCCTTCAGCATATTCCGGTAAACGCGCCCGCGCTCGAAGAAGCGTAGATCGCGCTTCTGGCGATTGCTATTGTGGGCAATGGCCGCCAAGGCACCGAAGAGCATCGTTGGGCGCAACACATCCAATTCTGCGCTCAGCGGGTTCTTCAGACGCACCAGATCATTCTCCGTAGCAACGTCGGACGCCACACTGCGGGCGCCGTTCACCAGCGATGGGGTCATGATCTCGCGCAAACCGCGCGCCACCAGATGTGCGGACAACTGCGCGCCAACGCTCTCCGCGCTAAGCGGGGCATGAAGCGCAGGTGGCACCATCAGCCGTTCGGGCAGCGGCACATTATCGTAGCCATGGATGCGCAGGATCTCTTCCACCACATCGGCAGGACGATGAACATCCACACGGTACGAAGGCACTTCCACCACGAGGCCATGCGTATCGCGTTTCACCATGGTGAAGTCGAGCAATTCCAGCGCGCGGACCACGGCATCATGATCAATATGCATGCCGGTGAGGCGGTCGCACTGTGCAAAGGTGAATGCCACTGTCGGCACATGCTTCAAGGTATTGTCGATGTCGGTGATCGCGGAAACGATGCGCGCTCCTGCCACCTCCTTCAAGAGCAAGGCCGCACGCTTAAGCGCATATACGGTCTGGCGCGGATCCACACCACGCTCGAAGCGGAACGACGCATCAGTGTTCAAGCCATGGCGACGCGCAGTGCGGCGGATCGTACCGGGCTCGAAACAGGCGCTCTCCAGGAACACCGTGGTGGTCTTCTCGCTCACACCACTCGCGGCACCGCCGAACACACCCGCGATACATGCGGGACGTTCGCCATCGGCGATCACCAGGTCTTGCGCGTCGAGCTTGCGTTCCTTGCCATCCAATGTGGTGAACCCCTCACCAGCCGTTGCCATGCGTACCACGATGCGGTTCCCGCGCAGCGTTCCTGCATCAAAGGCGTGCAACGGTTGTGCGAGTTCGTGTTGCACGTAGTTCGTCACGTCCACCACGTTGTTTATCGGCTTCAACCCGATGGCGAGCAAGCGATCCTGCAACCATTTCGGCGAGGGCGCTACACGTACGTCAGCCAACGTGACGCCCGCATAGCGTGGACAGGCGAAAACATCGTTCACTTCCACGGCGATCGCACTTCCAGTGCCGTCCTGTGCGAAGGCATCCACCGACGGCAACTTCAATTCCACCTCCGCACCGGTACGATGCACTAGTGCAGCACGTAGATCACGCGCCACACCGAAATGCCCCATGGCATCGGTTCGGTTGGGTGTAAGGCCGATCTCCAGCACGTGGTCGCTGGTGAGACCGAGGTGGATCGACGCGGTCTCCCCGATCTTCGCCGCCGCATCCAGCACCATGATCCCCGCGTGGCTCTGGCCAAGGCCGAGTTCATCCTCGGCGCAGATCATGCCGTTGCTTTCCTGCCCGCGGATCTTGCTCTTCTTGATCACGAAGCTGGTGCCATCGGGCAAGTGGATGGTGGTACCGATGGTGGCCACCAACACCTTCTGATCCTTCGCCACATTGGGTGCGCCACAAACGATCTGTTGGGGTCCACCCGCCCCGATATCCACCAGGCAAACGCTCAAGCGATCGGCATCGGGATGTTTGGCGCACTCCAGCACATGGCCCACCACTACACCGGCGAGCATGCCCTTCACGGGTTCGAAAAGCTCCACGCTTTCGGTCTCCAGACCGGTGCTGGTGAGCATGGCGGCGGCTTGTTGCGGCGTGAGGTCGGTATCGATGTACTGGCGGAGCCAGTTCCAGGAGATGCGCATGGTGTGAACGCTTTCTGCGAAAGGTCGGCGAAGATACCAATGTGGCTTACTGTGGAGGATCTTGGCCAAGGCGTGTAAATTCGGGACCATGGACGCCATTGCCTTGGCCATACCCTTCTTCTTCCTGCTCATGGGGCTGGAAGTGGCGTGGAGCGCGTGGACGAAGCGGCACGTGTACCGGTTCAACGATTTCATCGCGAACATGGGTTGCGGCATCGGTTCGCAGATCGTGGGGGCCTTCACCAAGGCGGTGATCTTCGCTGCCTACTTGTGGACTTACGACACGTATCGGCTTTTCACCTTGGAAAAGTCGGCGCTCACATGGGTAGTGGCATTCCTGGCGGTGGACCTGCTGTACTATTGGTTCCATCGGCTCAGCCACGAAGTGAATTTCCTCTGGGCGGCGCATGTGGTCCATCACCAGAGCGAGGAGTACAACCTGAGCGTGGCTTTGCGCCAAAGCTGGTGGCAGGGTTTGTTCAGCTGGTGGTTCTACTTGCCGCTCGCGTTGTTCGGTGTTCACCCGGTCATCATCGTCACGGTGGGCGCGGTGAACACGCTCTACCAGTTCTGGATCCACACGAAAGCCATTGGCACGCTCGGCCCTCTCGAATGGATACTGAACACACCGAGCCACCATCGTGTGCACCACGGCAGCGACCCGAAGTACATCGACCGCAACCATGCGGGAACACTGATCGTTTGGGACAGGATCTTCGGCACGTTCCAACCTGAAGAGGAGGAACCGATCTATGGCATCACCACGCCGCTGAACACGTGGGATCCGCTCACGGCGAACTTCTCCTACTGGGGGGAATTGATCGGACTGGCGCGCCGAAGCGGAGGTTGGCGCAACAAGGTCCTTGTCTTCTTGAAACCACCAGGGTGGCGGCCTGAAGCGTTGGGAGGCCGCCTCTATCCTATCCAGAAAGAACGCACGACCTACGTGAAGTATGACACCACCGTTCCACGCTCCTGGACCACCATGGCCATGCTCCAGTTCGTCCTGCTAATCGCGGTCACATCCTTCTTCTTGTTCCAGCAGCATACGTTCAGCGTACCCCTGCAATGGACCATCGGCGGGTTGGTGCTCTGGTGGGTGATGGAATTGGGCGTGCTGATGAACGGCCAACGCTGGGCGCTCGTTTCAGGCCTGTTGCGCTCGTTGGTCCTCATGGCGGTAACGGCCACGCTCGGCCCAACCGTTCCGGGCCTGATCTTGCTCGCCGTGGTATTCCTCTTGATGATCCCGTTGGTCCGGTTCCTGCGCTCCCCTCCACAGCAACCTGGACCGGCCCCTCCAAGAAGAATGGCAGAGATGCCACACCGGACAGAAGCTTAGCATGCTGTCCACATTCGCTTTCCACCGGGCCAAAGGCACTGACTACATTCGTCCCGCTCTCCATGGATCTTCGCAAACACACTACGTTCAACCTTGGGCTGTACGCTGCGGTCAGCTTGGTCACGATCGTCGGTGAGGTGACCAACACCCACGGGCTGGTGTACGTGTGCAAACCACTGATGATGGTGGTACTTTCCAGTTGGTTCTACTTCACCAGCAGGCGCGTCGGCGATCGATTCACGTTGCTAGTGCAGGCCGGTCTGTTGTTCTCGTTGATCGGGGATGTGGCGTTGATGTTCCAGCATGTTGACGAGTTCAATTTCCTCATCGGGCTGGGGGCGTTCCTGATCGCGCAGTTGTGTTATTCCATCGCCTTCTTGTTGAACGTGCTGGATGCCGGCCGTTCACGCGGAGACCTGATCTCGAGCGCGATCGCCGTGCTGATCATCGCCTATGGTTACTTCTTCGCCACACGCCTCCTTCCGAAGGTGGACGAGACGATCGCCATACCGATCACGATCTACGCCGTTGCCATTTGCGCGATGGGTGTTGCCGCTATGTTCCGCTTGGGCCGGACGTTCTTGCGCAGTTTCATCCTGGTGTTCGCTGGAGCGCTCCTCTTCATCCTGAGCGATAGTTTGTTGGCCACCAACCGCTTTCTCACCCCGCTTGCTCACGCCCCGTGGTCGGTGATGCTCACCTATGCCATCGCGCAAGCACTGATCGTTTGGGGTGCGCTCGTACACGTGTTGGACCCCGGCGAGATCCGCCGGAAGGCAGCGTTGAGCACCTAGCTGATGCGCCCCCAGAGGGGTTTGCCTTTCACCCGCTCGGCGAGGCTTGCCGCTATGTTCGCGTGGCCAGGGTCGCGCAGATCGGGATCCTTGTCCAGCAAACGCATCGCTACCTGACGTGCCTGTTGCAGGAGTGCTGCGTCTGCCACCAGATCAGCGATGTGCAGCTCTGGCAAGCCGCTTTGTTGTGTCCCCATCAGATCACCAGGACCGCGTAAACGCAGATCGGTCTCCGCGATCTCGAAACCATCGTTGGTGCGCACCATGGTCTCGATGCGTGCACGGGCATCGTTCCCAAGTCGCTCATCGGTCATCAGGATGCAGAAGCTCTGTTCCGCACCGCGCCCTACCCTGCCGCGTAGTTGGTGTAGTTGCGAGAGGCCGAAACGTTCGGCGTTCTCGATCACCATCACGCTGGCATTGGGAACATCGACTCCCACCTCGATCACCGTGGTCGCCACGAGTATGTTCGTCTCGCCCTTCTTGAAACGCGCCATCTCGTAGTCTTTCGTGGTTTGATCCATTCGGCCATGGAGCATGCTCACCGCATACTTCGGCAGCGGGAACCGGCGCGAAAGGCTTTCGAAACCATCGGTCAGGTCCTTCAACTCCTTGCCTCCCGCAGCACTACGAGACACCTTCTCCGGATCGCCTTCTTCGATCAGCGGATACACCACGTAGACCTGCCTGCCTTTGGCGAGTTCTTCTTCCAGGAAACCGAAGACCGCATTGCGCGAAGAGTCGTAGCGATGCACCGTGCGGATCGGTTTCCGTCCTGGTGGGAGTTCATCGATCACACTGGTGTCCAGATCACCGTAGAGCGTCATGGCTAGAGTGCGTGGAATGGGCGTGGCGGTCATGACCAGCACATGCGGTGGCACCTCGCTCTTCGCCCAAAGCCGTGCCCGTTGCGCCACACCGAACCGGTGCTGCTCATCGATCACCACGAGGCCGAGGCGGTTGAATTGCACGCGGTCTTCCAGCAAGGCATGTGTGCCAACAACGATGTGTACGGCACCCATCTTCAACGCGGTGAGGATGGCTTTCCGGTCGGCCGTCTTGGTACTACCCGTGAGCAAACGCACCTGTATGGGAAGTCCTTCGAGGAAGCGGGCGATCGTGGCATGATGCTGTTGCGCGAGGATCTCCGTCGGGGCCATCAACGCGCTTTGGAAACCGTTATCCAGCGCGATGAGCATGCTCAGCAGGCCGACCAGCGTTTTCCCACTGCCCACATCGCCCTGCACCAAGCGGTTCATTTGGTGGCCACTGCCCATGTCCTTGCGGATCTCCTTCACCACGCGCTTCTGTGCACCGGTGAGTTGGAATGGAAGATGCTCGGCATAGAAGCGGTTGAAGTGTTCTCCCACGGAAGTGAACACGTTCCCACGCAAGCTCTGTTGCAATTGGAGCTTCTGCTTCAACAGCTGTAGTTGGATGAAGAAGAGTTCCTCGAACTTCAACCGTCGGATAGCCGCATCGAGGCGGTCTTGATCCTGCGGTGCGTGTACCTGCCGATGCGCTTGTTCGCGTCCTACGCCGTTCAGCCATTCCACCAGTTCGTGGCTCAACGTCTCCGGTAATTGACCCGTCAGCTGCGTGATCAGCGTTTTCTGGAGCTTCCAGATGGCGCGGCTGCCGAGGCCTTTCGCATTGAGCTTCTCGGTGGTGCTGTACACCGGTTGAAGTGAAGCATCCAACCCTTGCTCCCAGGTGGCAGCGAGTTCCAGTTCGGGATGTGCGAAGTTGAAGCGCCCGTTGAACGAGCTTGGCTTGCCGAAGAGGATATACTCCTGCCCCGGCTTCAGCGACCCCAACAACCAACGCGCGCCTTTGAACCAGACTAGTTCCACGGTACCCGAATCGTCGGTGAGGCTGGACACCAACCGACGGCCTTGTTTCTCGCCCACCATCCGCACCGCACCGAGAACTCCCCTCAATTGGGCCTGCGGAAGATCCTCAGCGATCTCGCGCACCTTGTGGAAACGGCTGCGATCCACGTAGCGGAATGGGAAATGCTGCAACAGGTCGCCATAAGTGGCGATGTTGAGTTCCGTGCGCAACAGTTCGGCCCGCTGCGGACCAACTCCTTTCAGGAATTCGATGGGCGTGGCGAGCACATCGTGCATGGGCGAAAAGTACCACGGCGAACGGGGTACTTTCGCCTGCCGCCATGCCAGCTTCCACTTTTCATGCACCTGCATCGCACCGTTGGTCGTGGGCGCGCACGACCGATATCCTGTGTTGGCTGGCGATCGGCTACCTCGGCTGGTTCGCGTTGCACTTCTACGCCGAACGTATTCATGGCGATGCCTCCTACTTCCTGCTAAAGATCGTGGACGAAGGCACCTTCTTCGTGAGCCATGGCCGTTGGATCATGCCGCTCTCCCAGTGGATGGCCGTGCTCGGTGTGAAGGCAGGTGTACCCATGACCACACTGATCACGCTCTATTCGCTGGGCAACGTGGCCATCGTGTTGTTCGCGTTCAGCTTCGTTCGGTACGGACTGCATGACCGGAGCGCAGGTATCGCGGTGATCGGAACCCAGATGCTCGGCCTTGCTGATGCGCTCTTCTGCCCGGTGTTCGAGTTCTACTACGGCTCCATGCTGTTGGTGGTCTGCCTGGCCTTGATCCGCAACGGAGGCATGAACATTGCGATCCGATCATCACTCTTCGCGGTCTTGCTGTTCCTCGCACTGTCAAGTCATTTCATGGCCATGCTTGTCGCGGGGATGATCCTGTTCACTATTCGTGTCTGGCAAGACCGCGCCTTCGGCATCACCACGGCGGCCGTGTTCCTTGCACACCTCGCCGTGCGGTTGACCTTCTTATCGGACTACGAAGAGCGAGCGATCGATTCGTTATGGATCCGGTTCGACGTACTTGGCATGTGTTGGGCGTTCCATCCCGGAAGGCTGTTCGCGCATGGCGTGCACGCGTTGGTCAGCTATCCCGATGTGATCCTGCTGAGCCTTCTTGCCACGTTCACCTTCATCCGCCAACGCGCGTGGCGCACGGCCTTCTTGTTCTGCGGCGGCATCCTGGTGATCTACGTGCTCCAATCGCTCTATTTCCCGGATGGAACGCACTCCATCTACCGCGAGATCGTGGACTACCCGTTCGCCGTCTGGGTCATCGTGGTGGTCTTCGCGATGCGAACTGAAACCGCACGTGTGAACAATGCCTGGCGTTGGGCTATCATGGCCTGTTTGATCTATCGATGCATGGCCCCTTTACAGATCGCTGACACCTACAGCGCCCGTGTTGCGTGGATGCGCGACCGGATCAGGGAGGCACATGATCAGGGTATCCAACGCGGCTTCGTACTCGAATCGTCCACACACGATCCACCAGGCAATGGCGTTGGTCCGTTCACCGCGCTGAACCCAACGGAAGTGATCCTCTTGTCTGCAGAAGCAGGTCCCGATCCCACTGTTGTATTGTTCCCAACACGAACTGCCGTGGTGAATGACAGCATCGAAGACCTGCTGGAACAGAAACTGATCGACTCGGACATCCCGTTGATCTGGCATTCCCGTTCGCCCTATTTCAACGTTGCGGAAGAACCATTCCGGATCTTACGCTGAATGGCACTTCGGCATTAATGCATCTGGAACCTGGCTGCTGATCCTGCCGTCCGTTGTTCCTTCAGTTCAAAGTTCATGGACAAGATCCTTCAGGAAGGTGCTATGAAAAGAGAGAGCCGACCATTCGCAAGTGCGACGATCGGCCTTCCAGTGATTCAAAATGATCAGCTCGGTGTGCTCACGCGCTCCTTGCCCACCATATCGCCCAATCGGCACATCACGCCGCTCAGTGCTGCGTAACCGGTGGCCGCTACGGCTTTCGCGATGCTGTTCCGTTTCTTGAATTCCCACACATCCTTCAGGAAGAGCGGGAAATTGTGGTCGTTCAACAGATCGAAGGCGACGGAGATCGTAGGCTCCAAGCTCTTCGCGGTATGCCAGATGCCGAAGGGGATGAACAGCGTTTCGCCGGGCCCCACCACGAATTTGATCGGTGTGGCGTTCTTGTACAAGGGGAATTTCTCCAGATCCACGTTCTCGATGTCCGGGATCATGCTCTTCCACTTGTCCTTGGGATCGGGGTAGAGGTATTAATCCTGCCCGCGTGGCCAAACGGTGAATTCCTTGTGCCCGTAGATCTGGTTGATCCACGCGCTCATGTGGTAATAATCAAGATGGACGTAGGGGAATTTGCCACCGGGACCACCGATGAACAACTCGGTGATGCCACCCCAGTAGCCGCGGCGGAACCAAGAGCTCTCCATCCAGTTCGGTTTGGCGAACCCGATGTTGAGCGGTGTGATCATGTGGGTGAGCTCTGGCCAGCCACCACCCAGTTCGTACTTGCATGGGTAGGGGACCGGACGACTCGTGTCCTTGCCTTCCACCAGATCCATGATCTCTGTCATGGTATACTCCTGGCCGTTCACCACGGTCTTGCGGCTGCCGTGGTTCTTGCGGAACCACTCCGGCGAGAACGTGTTGTAAGCACCCCACACACGCGTGGCGTTCTTCAGCACGAGCGGGATGCCCGGCTTCCAATGCTCGTTGATGAACCGTTCGTGGGAGAACTCGGAGGCTTCAACTTTCTTGACTTCCATGGGGTTTCAGATGGGCCGTTTAACGGACTTTTGGCGGAAAGGATACGCCCGGTACACTTCAGATCGCCCCCACCCCCAGCAACAACGCCGGTTCTTCCAGCAAGCTCTTCACCGTGTTCAGGAACGCCGCACCCGTAGCACCATCCACCACGCGGTGGTCGCAGCTCAGGGTCACCTTCATGGTATGGCCTACCACGATGGCCCCGTTCTTCACCACGGGTTTCTCCATGATGCCACCCACGGCCAAAATGCACGCATCGGGCGGGTTGATGATCGCTGTGAACTCGTCGATCCCGAACATGCCCAGGTTGGAGATGGTGAAGGTGTTGCCTTCCCAATCCGCTGGCTGTAATTTCTTGTCCTTGGCACGTTTGGCGAGGTCGCGCACTTCGTTGCCGATGCTGCGCAAGGCCTTGCTATCCGCGAAGCGCACAACAGGAACGAGGAGGCCTTCTTCCACCGCCACGGCCACACCGATGTGTACGTGTTCGTTGAAACGGATGCGATCGCCCAGCCAACTGCTGTTCACCTTGGGGTGCTGCTTCAAGGCCACGGCGCAGGCTTTGATCACGAGATCGTTGTAGGAGATCTTCTCCGGCGCGATCTGCTTGTTGATGGATTCGCGTACGCTGATGGCGCGCTCCATGTCCAGTTCCAAGGTGAGGAAGAAGTGCGGCGCGGTGAAGAGGCTTTCGCTCAACCGTTTCGCGATGGTCTTGCGCATCTGGCTCACCGGCACCTCCTCGAACTTCTCCACTTGCGGCGCACCGAACACGGCACCACCACCAGCGAAGTTCTCCACGTCCTGCTTGGTCACACGGCCATCGGGACCACTCCCGACCACACGACCGATATCGATGCCTTTCTCTTCAGCCAACTGTTTCGCCAGCGGGCTTGCTTTCACCCGACCGTTGTTCGCCACTTGAGCGGGTGCTGTACCGGAGGCGGCATTGCCGAACAGCGGCTTCGGAGCGGGTACGCTTCCTGTAGCAGCGGGTGTGGCTTTTTCAGGAGCAACAGGGGCAGGGGCAACGGCAGTAGCTTGCTCCTGCTCTTGCCCCTGTTCCTTGGAACTCTCTTCCTTCTTCGGTGCAGCCTCGGTCTTCGGGGCAGCCTCTGCTTTCGGCGCAGCAGCAGCTTCTCCGGCCAGCAACGCGGTGATGTCCTCACCCGCTTTGCCTAGCACGGCAAGCACGCTATCCACCGCAGCGGTCTTGCCTTTCTCCACACCGATGTGCAGGAGCACACCATCGGTGAAGCTCTCGAACTCCATGGTGGCTTTGTCCGTCTCGATCTCGGCCAGTACCTCTCCGCTCTTCACGGGGTCACCGACTTTCTTGTGCCACGCGGCCACCACCCCTTCGGTCATGGTGTCGCTCATTTTGGGCATGCGTACGATCTCGGCCATCAGTCCTTTTCGAATGGGTAGTTCTTCTCGAAATACACGTCGTTGTATAGCTCGTCAGGCGTGGCCATGGGGCTGTCCTCGGCGAACTTCACGGCTTCTTCAACTTCCTGTTTCACTGCCGCGTCAATGGCATCCAGTTCCTCCTGCTTCGCCCATTTCTTCGTCAGGATCGTATCCTTCACGCTTTCGATGGGATCCTGCTTCTTGTACTCTTCCACCTCTTCTTTGGTGCGGTACTTCTGGGGATCGCTCATGCTATGCCCCTTGTAGCGGTAGGTCTTGATGTCCAACAGGTACGGGCCGTTGCCAGCACGTACATGGGCACATGCCATGGCGATGGCTTCGTGCACATCTTCGCAACGCATGCCGTTCACGCCCAAGCCGGGCATGTCGTAGCTCTCGCCCAGCGTGCTCAGATCATGTACGTTGCTGGTACGTTCCACGCTGGTGCCCATCGCGTAGTTGTTGTTCTCGATGATGAAGATCACCGGCAATTTCCACGTCATGGCCATGTTGAAGGTCTCGTGAAGGATGCCTTGGCGTACGGCACCATCGCCCATCATGCACAGGGTCACGTGATCCTCTCCGCGGTACTTATCGGCGAACGCGATACCGGCGCCCAGGCCGATCTGCCCACCCACGATGCCATGGCCACCGAAGAGATTGCGCTGCTTGTCGAAGTAGTGCATGCTGCCACCCTTGCCCTTGCTGGTACCGGTCATCTTGCCGTAGAGCTCGGCCATCACATGCTTGCTGGGCGTACCCAGAACGAGCGGATGCGCGTGGTCGCGGTATCCGGTGATGATGCGGTCCGTGGGGCGGATGGCGGTGATCATGCCAGCGAGGATGGCCTCTTGCCCGATGTAGAGGTGGCAGAACCCACCGAACTTCTGCATGGTGTAGAGCTGGCCGGTCTTCTCCTCGAAGCGGCGCATCAGCATCATCTCCTTGAACCAGCGCAGGTAGGTGTCTTTGTCGAAGGCCGAAGCCGGCGCCGAAGTTGCTCCGGCGTTGCTGGACTTGCTGCTCTTGGCGGCAGCGGCGGTCTTTGTGCTCATGGGGAAGGGCAAATATACCTGCCTACCGATAGGCTGGCCCGCGCCGACGAGAAGATCCGTGGCTCAACCGTTCAGGAACGAGGAGTCGAACGACAGTGGCAACAGGAGTGAGGCGGTGCGCATTTCGTAGACCGGACCGTTGTGTACGGCCATCAGCAGGCGCAGCGGCTTGCGGTCTTGGCGAAGCTCTTGTTCCAACAAGGCCTGGCGACAGATCCCACAGGGCGAAACAGGGCGGTCACCAGTGACCTGTGGCACGATCACGGCCATGGTCTCGATCACCGTGGCGGGATCCAAGGACATGGCGGCATGCAATGCGGTACGTTCGGCACAGGTCCCTGCCGGGAACGAGGCGTTCTCCTGGTTGTTGCCCGTTACCACAGCACCCGCACTGGTGCGAAGCGCGGCACCCACATAGAACTTCGAGTAGGGTGCGTAGGCCAGTAATGCCGCGTCGTGGGCGGCTTTCACCAAGGCTTGATCAGCTTCGGAAAGTTCGCTCACCGAGGCGTGGCGCGTGTACGGAACATCAACGGAACCGGGGGTTGGCATGGTTCGGGGTAAGGAGGCCGAAAGTACGCAGGCACAGGGCTTTTCAAACCACCTCCCCTACTGCAGCCTATGCTATCCCTTAGATTTGGCCTCCTTACACCCATGCAGGCACCCCACACGGGCATAGACCGGTTCCAGCCCATTTCCCTTGCGGAGATGGATGGCGTGAAGCTGCAGGACCGTGTGGATACCAAGTACGTGTTCGCAGAAAGCCGACTGCCCGAAGTGTTGCAGGCTATGCTCCCCCACTACCGGTTGTTGGAGGTGAACGGCGCGCGAGGCACGGATTACCGCAGCCTCTACTTCGACACCGCCGATCTGCAGCACTACCAAGCGCACCACAACAGGCGCACGTTCCGCAGCAAGGTGCGTTTCCGCGAATACATCGGCAGTGGACTGGTGTTCCTGGAAGTGAAGCGTAAGACCGGGCGCGGACGAACGGACAAGAAGCGCATCCGTGTAGAGGCGATCCCCGAGGTGCTGTCCGCGGAACAACAAGCCTTCGTGGCGGCAGCCAGCAAGAGCGATGTACCCCTTCAGGCTACGCTGTGGAACTACTTCACGCGTTACACCTTCGTGAGCAACACCGCACCCGAGCGCCTCACCATGGACGTGGCATTGCGGTACAGTGCGGCAGGCGACGACCGCGAACTGGGTGGTGTGGTGATCGCCGAGCTGAAGCAGGAACGTGCCGACCGCACCTCGCCTTTCGTACGCATCATGCGCGAGCGGATCTTCCCCACCTCGGGCATGAGCAAATACTGCGTGGGCCTGCTGATGTTGGGCCGTAACGTGAAACACAACGCCTTCAAGGCCGTGCTGCTGAAGCTGGAAAAGCTCCGCAACGCCGCCTGAACCCTATCATTGGTCCATGAAAGTCTTCGGAATGCCGCTCATCCACGCCGACATGTGGGAGCTTCTGTTCAAGTTCGGCATCAACACCACGGTGTTGTTCATCCTCATCCGGCTGATCTACTACCCGATCCACCGCAAGAAGGATTACCTCTTCACCTACTTCCTCTTCAACACGCTGATCTTCTTCCTGTGCGTGCTGCTGAACAGCGTGAAGTTGAGCATCGGCTTCGCCTTCGGCCTCTTCGCCATTTTCGGCGTGCTGCGCTACCGTACGGAGCAGATCAGCATCAAGGATATGACCTACCTCTTCGCCACCATCAGCGTGGCGGTGATCAACGCGCTGGCCAGCAAGAAGGTGAGCGTGGCGGAACTGGTCTTCACCGATGGCATGATCCTGCTGATGACCTACGCGCTGGAGCATGTGTGGCTCACGCGGCACGAGGCTACCAAGTTCCTGATCTACGAACGCATCGACCTGATCAAACCCCAGAACCGGGCGCTGTTGTTCGAGGACCTGCACGCACGGTTGGGCGTGAAAGTCTCGCGTGTGGAGATCGGCAAGATCGATCTGTTGAAGGACACGGCGGAACTACGGGTGTATTACTTCGAGGATGAACAGGGGCACGGCTCTTTCGCCCTGAACAAGGACGACGGCGACGACGATTAGACCGCCTTCTGGATCAGCGCGACGGCATGCGCTGCCACCCCTTCTTCGCGCCCAACGAAACCCATGGTCTCGTTGGTGGTGGCCTTGATGCTCACCGCATCTTCACCGATCCCCAGCAACGGTGCTATGGTCGCGCGCATAGCAGGCACATGCGGCATGATCTTCGGGCGTTCCAGGATAAGGGTACAATCCACATTGCCCACGGACCACCCCTTTTCGCCAAGCAACTTCACCACGGCTGCCAGCAATCGTTTGCTATCGGCGTCTTTCCACTTCGCATCGGTATCCGGGAAGTGCTGGCCGATGTCGCCAAGGGCTGCCGCACCCAATAAAGCATCGCATAACGCGTGCAGTAGAACGTCAGCATCAGAATGGCCCAGCGCGCCGACCGTGTGTGGAATGTTGACACCACCGAGCCAAAGCTCACGGCCTTCCACGAGACGGTGGACGTCGAAACCGAAACCAACGCGTATCATCAATTGGTCCCCTCAGGTTTCTTCTTGCCCTTGTCGAACTTGAAGCCGAGGGTGAAACGCAACGTGTTGGCCAGCGGGCTCCGCTGCGTGTTGGCGATCAGGTAGCTGAGGTCGAGGGTGAAGATGCTGTACTTCACACCAGCACCCAAGGTGAAATACTTGCGGTTGCCTTTGGTGTAGTGCTCCCAGAAGTAGCCGGTGCGAAAGGCGAACTGCTCGGCGTACCAGTACTCGAACCCACCGGCCAGGTTGATCTCGCGCATCTCTTCGCGGAACCGACTTCCGCCTTCTACCACCACATTGCCATTGTCATCGTAGCTCACGTTACCGGGTGCATCGTTGAACGAGCCGATGATGCCGCTAACGACACCTACGTTCGGGTCACGTCCACTGGCCACGGCGGGGCGCTGTGTCACCGGATCGATCACCACGGCATTATCCTCATCCAGCAGGTAGACCGGTGGGGTTGGTACCAACAACTTGTTCACGTCCATGTTGAATGCGATGCTGTTGTACTGGTCCAGGTCCAGTTTGAAGGAAGGCCCGATGCGCAGGTTGATGGGGATGAAGTTCTGTGCGGCGGTCTCCGTGTAGGACATGCGCGCTCCGATGTTGGAGATGTTGGTACCGAAGGCGAAGGTGAGGTCCTTGTCGCCCATTTGGATCTGCTCCTTGCGGTAGTAGAACGAAACGTCCGCTGCTACGGACTGGCCTGCCTTGGAGTTGGCGCCTTGCACGCTGATGCCACCGGTGAGGTTGCTGTTCACGTAACGGATGGCGATACCACCGGAGAAATTCTCGCTGAACTGCTGCGCGAAGGCCACATCCAAGGCGAACTCCGCAGGTTTGAAATCGCGGATCGTGGAGCCGTTGATGTCGGTGAAGAGGATGCTACCCAGGTTGAAGTACCGGAGCGAACCGCCGATGGTGCTGCGCTTGTTGCCTAGGCGCTTGTACCCCGCTAGGTAAGCCAGGCTCATATCCGGCACCAAGTTGCGCAACCACGGGCTGTAGCTCATGCTGAACTCACCGTCGTTCTCCGCGAAGGCGAGTTTGGACGGGTTCCAGTGGATGGCGTTGGCATCCGGAGAAACGGCCACGCCGGCATCACCCATGCCTCCCGCGCGCGAATCGGGGGAGATCAGCAGGAAGGGCACCGCTGTCGTTATCGTGTTCAGCTGGTCGCCGCATTGCTGGCCTGCCGCTTGGAACTGGGGGTCGCACGGTTGGGCAAGAGCCAGACCAGGAGCCAGCACGGACAGGAGCAAAGGAATTAGGCGAGCGAACGGCTGCAAGAAGGTCATCAGCGGATGGTTCAGGAAAAAGGACGGCAAATATACGCCACCCCCCTAGCCTTTATTGTGTTAGCGCAGGATCACGAGCTTCTCGAACTTCTCGGCTTTCTCCCCTTCCGGCGTGCTCACGTTGAGGCGGTACACGTATACCCCCCGGCCCAGCTTATCGCCGAAGTCGTCCTGGCCGTTCCATTCGAGCCCATCGCTGCGGAAACCCGTGCAGGCCAGCTGGCGGCTGATGGTCTTCACCAACCTACCGCTCACCGTGAACACCTGTACTTGGACATCCAACGTGGTACAGGGCCGGTTGTGCTCGAAGAAGAACTCAGTACGGGTGGTGAAGGGGTTCGGGTAGTTCAACACATGGTCCAACACCATCTCCTCCGAAGAGGTCACCACGAACTCGGTGGTCGATTCCGACGAATTGTTGTGGACATCCCATGCTTTCAAACGCAGGGTATGGGGTCCTTCGGTCAGATCGTTCAGGCGGTACCGCACTTGTCCGCTCTTGTAGGTGTCCAGGTCGGCTTCGTACAGGTCGTTGAGCACGATGGCCTGCTCCGTATTCTCATCGATCACGGCCAGCAGATCGTGGCCAATACTACTTCCCACCGTATTGATGCCATTCTCATCGAAGAGCTTGCCCAGCAGCAGGGGGTCCTGGTCGGTGATGCCGCCGTGTACGAAATTCTCATCATTGAGGAAGAGCTGCACTTGCGGGCCTTGTTCATCCAAAGGCACATCGGTGGCTGTTCCGCCCACGAGCTGATCGTTGGTATAGCCCACCGCATTGGTCGTGTAGCTCTCGGCATAACAGCTCACACGTCCCGGGCCTACTTGGTAGTTGATGTCCTTGGGCACCACGAAGGTGAAATCGAACGTGCCATTGGTCACTGTGGCGCGGCCGCGGTGGATCACACTGTTGCGCAACATGAAGAGGAACGGGTTGCCGCCGTCATTCGCCAAGGTGGCCTGTTGTTGTGCTTTGTCGTACACGATAGGGACCACCTGCCCCTGGAAATCCGTGAGCGGTTGGCCGCTGCCATCATCCACGAATCCGCGGATACGCACCGCTGCCAGCGCCTTCAAGGTATCGATGTCGTTGCCGAGCGTGTCCGTCACAGCCGTTATCCGGATCTCTTTCCAAGGAATGGCCAGGCGCATACTGGGGTCGCCGAGCAGGCAGAAGTTCCGGTGGTTGAGCTGGCTGGGGTAGGCGGTGCTCATGTCGCGTTTCGTACGCCGGCCGATATCGCCCAGCCTGTTGGGCCTACCCAGTTCGTCGGTCTCGTCGAAGACGTGGTCGTAGAACTTGTTGGCCAGGTTCTCGTTCTGATTGGAGAAGGCCAGCCGGGTGGTGCTCATAAGGGCTACTCCACCGCCATTGGCGTTCAGCAGGACGAATTCACCGGCGGATGTCCGTCCGGGATCATCCCAGCGCGAGAATTCGCAGGTGGCCGTCATGAAGAGGGGAAGCCGATCGGAATTGGTCCAGCCGAGTATGGTGCCATTGTCCAGGAACCGCTCATGGGCCCAACCCACCTCTCCACCATGGCCCACATAATTCACCACGAGGGCGCCCTTCTGCACCATCTCGCGCAGGTCCGCTGAGGCTTGGGGGTAGCGCTCGCCACCGGGTGTGCTCACCTGTTGGTACGCATCCAAGAAGATCTTGTGCACGTTGAACTTGGGGTGTTCTGTTTCCACCCGGGTGGCCATCTGGTCGCTCTGGGACATGTGTATGATCCCGTCATACCCATCCCCCTCCTGGTCATCGGAGGCGAACAGCACATGGCTGCGCCAGTCCACCAAGCCCCCGTCACCGTTCTCCGCGCAGCTGCTGCCATTGAGCGACAGCATCTTCAGTGCGTCGTAACCCAGGATCTTATCCACCACCTCGTTGGCTTGCACCAGGGAGCTCACGGGCAGGCGACCAACACCGATATCGAGCAGATCAGCCGTGCCCTCCCCCTCGTTCAGGTCGAGCAGTCCGAAATAGTCGTCGCTGGTGTAGGACCGGGATGGATTCAACGCATCCTCCGTCTGGTAGCTGGGGATGAGGTTCTGGTTGGTAGGTGCCACGCTCACGTTGTTTACCGAACCATCTCCGAAGAGGAGCAGGTAACGCGGCATTTCTTCGGGCGTATCGGCCCTGTCGTAGAGCAACCGCATGTACCGCTTGATGGCGGAGACATCGCGAGCACCACTGGAGAACTCGTTATAGACCTGCTGGGGTGTCACCATCACCACGCTCAAGCCTTCGTTAGCGCGCCGCTCGGCCAACCGGGTGGCAGCACTTTGCAGTTCCGGCGGGCATACGATCACCAGGTCGGCCGGTAAAGCGGTGGCGTGGAGGTTCTGGTTCGGCACACGGCCGATGGGTGTAGGCGTTAGGAAGTCCGCATCACGGAAAGCGATGAACCTCCGCAACACATCGGTGGACAATTTGAACCGTTTGGTGGCACCATCCGTGGTGAAGTCCACCCGGCGAGCATCATAGGGCTCGGTGATCTCCCAGATGCGCGACACGGAGGAGGCTTGATCGAGCACGAATTCAGAAACCGCACCGGGCGCAACGGATACCGTATCCATGAAAGCCAATTGGGAGCCGCTCATGCGTAACTCACGCCGGCAGTTCAACTCCAAATGGTCCAGCCAACCCAGCGAACTAGCCGGATTGAATTTGTTGAAGGTGAGATTGACCGGTACCGAACTGCCTGAAGGCGAGAAGGACATGTCCTGCGTGAAGTATCGTGCGTATGGCCCGGTGTAACTCTCGCCAACCCCCTGCACTTGGATATTCTGGTTCAAGGCTGCACCACTTACAACATCGAACGAACTGTAATTCGTAGTGCCTATGGTCCTAGCCGCACCAGCCATGGTAAGTGTGGCCGGTTCTCCCGTAAGGAAAGGGGTATTGAAGCTGAAGGTGTAGGCCAGCGTAAGGTCGAAGGTCTCACCGAACCAGGTGCGTCCGGATTTGACAAGGTTGATCAGGTCCCGTTCAATGAACTGCCGATCATTGAAACGCGTGACCGTTGCGCTCGCGGGCTCGTCGGACAATACCGCTGAAGTGATCCGGACGGGATCCTGAACATCGATCCCCACGAAATAGGTCGCACTATCGCAATAGGTGTTCTTCGTGTGCTTGAACCGGCTGTTCACCCGATCCCAGCGCTGCGCACCACTAGCGTAGAAAAGCAAATAGTCGTTCGGCCCCAGTGTTCCATCCCCACCATCCACCACTTCAATGCTGTTCACCAGCAGGTCCGTTGGCCGTTCCACACTGTTCTCGTAAGGCAACAGCCCGAAGTGATTGCCATAGATATTGATCCGGTCAGAGGAGAGGTCGTTCACGTTCACACCCATGCTCTGTAGGTGCTGGTAGGTCAATTTGTGGACACCATCATTGAATACGCTGAACCGGAACCACTCCCCGCTGGCCATTTTGGATGTGGCAGGATAGTCTTTGGGTCGACCCTGGCCCACCTGTCCGTTCCCTTTCACTAACTCCAACCGGAAGCTTAGCAAGCGCTCCACTTGGCCGGTGGCGGGGTTCATGCGGAAAGGCTCCACGGAAACGGAGCCATAAGGCCGTTTACGTTCGAAAGCCACCGCGGTGCGCACGATGGGCGCCGTGGGCACGTTGCGCAATGCGGGCATCAGGTCCAGCAAGGCTTGCGGCACCACCTCATAGGAAGCATCGGCAAGAATGGCGTTCAACGTCGTGGTACCAGCAGGTAGCACCATCACCTCTTGCCATATGGGCATGGCACCCCGCTCCATGTCCAGGTGTGCGTTCTTCAGCACCGCGGTTCGGGAGGAGAAAGGTTGCTGGGCCTTGGCTTGGGCCTGTCCCTGTTTATCTCCGGACACAGGAATACGGTCCACCCATTCTAGGGTACGTGAAATAGATTCCTGGCCGGAAGCGTTGAACGTGGCACCTAGGGCCAGTACGAGCACAGCGGGGAAGATGGTCTTCATGAACAGCGATCAACAGGTTTTCAACAGAGCGGACCGAAAAATACTACCTTCGACCCTTGTGTTCTGGAACACCCCACCAACGGCAGCGGTTCACGCTTATTGCCACAATGGGGCAACCGTAAGACGAACGGCTTCGTATACTTGGCGCGGACTGAACAAGGCCACGATAGAAACGAGCATGAAGGAATGGACCGTTAGGCGTGCGGCCCTTGGGTGTGCACTGAGCGTATTCGCGGCGTTGTCGGCATTCGCCCAAGACCCCCAGTTCACGCAGTTCTATGCGAACCCGCTGTACTTGAACCCTGCGTTCGCAGGAACTGCGCGCTGCCCCCGGGTGGTGATGAACTACCGCAACCAGTGGCCGGCTCTCTCCGGCACCTTCGTTACCACCAGTGCCAGTTACGACCAGCATGTGGATGGCATGAACGGGGGCGTTGGCCTGCTCGTTACCCACGACCAAGCCGGTAAGGGAACGCTGAACACCACCACGGTAAGCGGCATTTATTCGTACCAACAAGCCATTTCAAGGAAATTCTCCGTCAAGGTAGGATTCCAAGCAACGTACTTCCAAAAGTCGCTGGACTGGAGCAAACTCACCTTCGGCGACCAGATCGACCCGCGTCGCGGCTTCATTTACAACACCAACGATGTGCCACGTGGAGGTAGCGTGGGCAACGCCGACTTCAGCGCCGGTGTGCTGGGCTATAGTGATATCTTCTTCGTAGGGTTCGCCGCTCACCACCTGACCCAGCCGAACGAATCGCTGATCGTGGGGAACAGTAAACTCCCCATGAAGTTGACCGGCCACGCCGGAGCCGCCATTCCCCTTGGCATGAAAGGGAAGTACGGGGAAGCACGCACGCGGATCTCGCCCAACGTACTATACCAGCAACAAGCCGCGTTCCGTCAATTGAACTTGGGGTTGTACGTGGATCATGGTCCTATCACGGCCGGTGTATGGTATCGCACACGCGACGCGTTCATCGCCTTGATCGGTTTCCACACGGAGAAGTTCAAGTTCGGATATAGTTACGACGTGACCACATCGAAGCTCACCACCTCCACGGCCGGATCGCACGAGATCAGCATGCAGTTGCAATTCAACTGCAAGCCGAAGAAGCGGCGTTTCCGTGTGGTGGCCTGCCCTACGTTCTAAGACGATACCTGCAACGAATCGCACAAGATCATGAACCTGCTCAGGAACATAGCCCTTCTCACCGCTGGCGCAGCGTTGTTCAGCGCTTGCCAGTTCGAGAAAAGTGGCGCCACCGGCTGGAATTACAACGATTCCAAGAACGGAGGGTTCGAGAAGACCGAGTTCGCCGACCAAGAGACAGGCCCCGGCCTGATCCTGGTGGAGGGCGGCCAGTTCACCATGGGCCGCGTAACGGATGATCTGCGCCACGAGTGGGACATGATCCCCCGCACGGTCACTGTTTCATCCTTCTATATGGATGAGGTGGAGGTCACCAACTTCTACTGGCTGGAATACCTCTACTGGTTGGACCGCGTATTCGTGGCCGATTACCCGGAGATCTACAAGAAAGCCCTGCCCGATACGCTGGTTTGGCGCAGCAAACTGGCTTTCAACGAGCCCTATGTGGAGTACTACCTACGCCACCCCGCCTACCGTGATTACCCGGTGGTGGGCATCAACTGGCTCCAAGCCAACGACTATTGTGCGTGGCGTTCCGATCGTGTGAACGAGGTTATCCTCATCCGCGAAGGCCTGTTCGAGCACTACCCCAACCAGATCAACGAAGACCACTTCACCACCGATTCTTACTTGGCTGGCCAATACGAGAGCGGCAAAAAGGTGGATGGCGTTGCTGACTTCAACCCCAACCGCGACACACGTAACGTGCGCATGGAGGACGGGATCCTGTTGCCCCGCTACCGTCTACCAACGGAGGCGGAATGGGAGTACGCAGCGTACGGACTGTTGGGCAACACGGTGGATGAGCGCGTGGTGGAACGTAGGATCTACCCATGGAACGGCCACTGGGTGCGTTACGACAGTCGTAAGAAAGGCGGCGCCTTCTATGGTGACTTCCGTGGCAACTTCATGCGTGGGCGCGGCGACTACATGGGTGTTGCAGGCAGCTTGAACGATAACGCCGATGTAACGGCTCCTGTGTTCAGCTACTGGCCCAACGACTACGGCTTGTACAACATGGCGGGTAACGTGAGCGAGTGGGTGATGGACGTGTACCGCCCGCTGAGCCCGGAGGACAAGGATGATTTCCGCCCTTTCCGCGGCAACGTGTTCAAGACCAAAGTGCTCAACAGCGATGGTGCTGTGCAGGACAAGCACGACGTGGTGGTGTACGATGTGGACGGCATCAAATACTACCTCACCGAGTTCCAGACCACCATGCAAGGCCGGGCTACGGATGAAGAAGCAGCCCTGATCGATGAGCTCCTGAGCGCAATAGACCAGGCCATCGAGTTCAACAATACCCGCAAG
The DNA here is from genome assembly GCA_002482775.1 of Flavobacteriales bacterium UBA7690. GTDB lineage: Bacteria > Bacteroidota > Bacteroidia > Flavobacteriales_F > PHOS-HE28 > PHOS-HE28. Next base: position 70,343 of record DLGQ01000002.1, read on the forward strand.
CAGGACGCCGCAATGCAGCGTGTGCAGGACATGATCGACAACATCAAGGGCAAGGACCTGGAGATCTGCCCGAAACTGCTGAGCGGTATCAGCGACTACCAGGCCGATCAGCCGGGCGATGTACGCGTGCGCAACGTTACCGTTGAGGAGAACATCGACCGTCGCAACTACCGTGCAAGCGACAACATCGATTTCCGTGATGGCGACGTGGAAAGCAGCATCTACTTCGAAACCCCGGATTACGAAGGCAATGCCATGTATGATTGGGGCAAGACCAGCTTGGTGAACGACCGCAGCCGAGTGTATAAAGGCGCAAGTTGGGCGGACCGCATCTACTGGGCCGCACCAAGCACGCGTCGCCACTTGGACGAACGCCAAAGCACCTCCACCATCGGTTTCCGTTGTGCCATGACGCGTGTAGGCAGCCCGAAAGGCATGGGCGATGATAAGCGCAGCAAGAAGCTTGACGAGAAGCGTTGAGCCTTCCTGATCCTAATTTCGACCCCCGGCCCACAAGCCGGGGGTCTTCATTTCATGGCAACCCAGATCACCATCACCGACCTGTACGAGCGCTTCGCCACCTGTACCGGAACCAGCACCGATACGCGCACCATTGGGAAGGACTCCATGTTCTTCGCGTTGAAAGGACCCAATTTCGATGCGAACGCATTCGCGCACGAAGCATTGGAAAAGGGCGCACGGTATGCTGTGGTCGATGATCCGGCCCTGGTGTTGGACGAGCGTTATCTACTCGTGCCCGACGTGCTCGTCGCGCTTCAACAGCTGGCTACCCATCATCGCAGGAAGTTCTCCATACCAGTGATAGGCATCACAGGTACCAATGGAAAAACCACGACCAAGGAACTGGTCCACGCTGTGCTCTCCGCTGATCGGCCCACCTTGGCCACGAGCGGGAACCTCAACAACCACATCGGTGTGCCGCTCACGCTGTTGCGGATGAACGCCGAACATCGCATTGCGATCATCGAGATGGGGGCGAACAAGCAAGGTGATATCGCCGAACTCACCGCGATCGCAGAGCCCACGCACGGCTTGATCACCAACATCGGGCGCGCACACCTGGAGGGCTTTGGCAGTTACGAAGGCGTGATCGCCGCCAAATCGGAGATGTACACCCACCTCGGGGCACATGGCGGCACCGTGTTCGTGAACATGGATGACCCGCTGTTGATGGTGAAGAGTTCGGGGCTCACGCGCGTCACCTATGGCAACAGCGAAGGTGCTGACTCCCGAGGGAATCCCGTACCCGGTGATGAGCCCTACATGGAACTCGTATTTGATGATCGTGATCGACCGGGGCACTTCCATGTGACCACCAAGCTCATTGGCGATTACAACGCGCCGAACGCCTTGGTGGCCGTGGCCGTTGGACGGCATTTCGGAGTATCCGATGACGTGATCGCTGGTTCACTTGCGGACTACACGCCGAGCAACAACCGCTCGCAGTTCACGGATACGGGCCGCAACCAGCTCGTACTGGACGCCTACAATGCCAACCCCACGAGCATGGCCTCAGCCTTGGAGAATTTCGCTGCCATGCGCAGCGAGCGCCCGAAACTGGTCATCCTCGGCGACATGCTGGAACTCGGCACTGAGAGTGAGAAGGACCACAAAGCCATAGTAGAGCTCGTATCCAAACTGAAGCTCAAAGCATTCTTCATCGGCAAGGAATTCGCGAAGGCCACATCCGTTGCACTGCCTACGGCCAGCGCCTTGATCGAACGCATGAGCACGGAACCCATCAACGGAAAGTTGATCCTGGTGAAAGGCTCACGCGGGATCAAACTGGAAACGGTTGTGCCCAACCTGTAGCTGGTCGACCCGATGGGTCGACGCTACTGGTGCGCATCCGAACGGCCTGTGAGACCAGGCAGGGAATTTCGCCCCTTCTGCTCCGGAGAAGGGACGGGGGATGAGGTCAGCCCTTCAGCACGTTCCGGCTGATCACGATCCGCTGCACCTCGCTGGTGCCTTCGTAGATCTGGGTGATCTTGGCATCGCGCATAAGGCGTTCCACGTGGTACTCCTTCACGTAGCCGTAGCCACCATGCACTTGCACGGCTTCCACGGTGGTGCGCATGGCCACTTCGCTGCTGAAGACCTTCGCCATGGCACTGGCTTGATCGTAGTTCAGGTGTTGATCCTTCAGCCACGCGGCCTTCAAACACAACAAACGAGCTGCTTCGATCTCCGTGGCCATGTCGGCCAGTTTGAACGCGATGGCTTGGTGCTCACTGATCGCCTTGCCGAAGGCTTTACGCTCTTTGCTGTACGCTAGGGCCAGTTCGTAGGCACCGCTGGCGATACCAAGGGCTTGCGAAGCGATACCGATACGGCCACCGCTCAGGGTCTTCATCGCGAAGGTGAAGCCGAAACCATCTTCGCCCACGCGATTCGCCTTGGGCACCTTCACATCCTGGAACATCAGTGTGTGGGTGTCGCTACCGCGGATGCCGAGCTTGTCTTCTTTGGCGCCGACCACGAAACCGGGCATGCCTTTCTCCACGATCAAGCAGTTGATGCCTTTGTGGCCTTTCGCAGCATCGGTCTGCGCCATCACCAAGTAGGTACTGGCCGTTCCGCCGTTCGTGATCCAGTTCTTGGTGCCGTTCAACAGGTAGTGATCGCCCATGTCAATGGCCGTGGTCCGCTGGCTGGTGGCATCGCTTCCGGCTTCTGGTTCGCTGAGGCAGAAGGCACCGATCACTTCACCCTTGGCCAACGGCACCAGGTATTTCTGCTTCTGCTCTTCGCTGGCGAACTGCTCCAGGCCCCAACACACCAGGGAATTGTTCACGCTCATCACCACACTGGTGCTAGCGTCGATCTTGCTGATCTCTTCCATCGCCAGCACGTAGCTGATGGTATCCATACCACCGCCGCCGTACTTGGGATCCACCATCATACCCAGGAAACCGAGCTCACCAAGCTGTTTGATCTCCGCCGCAGGGAAACGTTGTTCCCGATCGCGGTCGATCACGCCGGGCTTCAGCACGTTCTGCGCGAAGTCGCGGGCGGCGTCGCGCACGGCGATCTGTTCTTCGCTCAATTCGAAATTCAATCCGGCGAGGGTGGCGGTGTCTTGCATAGCGTAAGGTGTACCGGGCAAAAGTAGCGGATACCTTCGCCCGATGGCAGCCACCGAAGAACTTCGCTATACAGCGCTCGGCGTTATGAGCGGCAGCTCGTTGGATGGGCTGGATCTTGCGCTGTGCTCATTCACCCCGCATGCTGGGCGGTGGGCCTTCCTGATCGAGGATGCCCGCACCGTTCCGTACACAAAGGCCTTGCAGCAGCGGCTGGTGGAGGTGATGCATGGCAGCGCGCTGGACCTCGCCCGGCTTGACCGCGACCTCGGCGACCTGATCGGGCGCTCCGCTATGGAGTTCCTCGCAGGAAGGCCAGTGGACGTGATCGCGTCCCACGGGCACACCATCTTCCACAAACCCGATGAAGGACTTACGCTTCAGATCGGCCATGGCGCACGCATCGCAGCAAGGACGAGCCTAGCTACCGTTACCGACTTCCGCACGCTGGATGTCGCACTGGGGGGACAGGGTGCGCCGCTCGTGCCCTTGGGCGAACAGCACCTGTTCCCCGAGTACCGCACCTTTCTCAACATCGGCGGGATCTGCAACATCGCGTTACACGAAGGCGGACAGGTGCTCGGCTACGATGTCTGCATCGGCAACCAAGCACTGAACATGCTCGCGTTGGAAGCGGGGCTGCCATACGATAAGGATGGTTCCATCGCCCGCAGGGGAACGGTGAACGACGGGCTACTTCAACAATTGAACGGACTCCCCTTCCACCACCAAGCCCCACCCCGCTCACTAGGCCGCGAATGGTTCGAGGAAGGAATTCTGCCCTTGATCGCTGATACTCGCATACCGCAGGAAGATCGGATGCGCACCGTGGTGGAACACATCGCTATGATGATGGCTGGTGCTGTGGGGAAAGGAGCTGATGCACTTCTCGTGACCGGTGGTGGCGCGCACAACGGTTTCCTCGTGGAGCGCCTGCGAGCGCTGTGCAGCTGTGGGATCGTGGTACCCGAACCTGCCATGGTGGACTACAAAGAGGCATTGATCTTCGCTTTCCTCGGGGTGCGGCGGTTGCGGGGCGAGAGCACGGCCCTTTCGAGCGTGACGGGTGCAGCACGCGAAAGTTCCGGCGGCAGCCTGGTCAGCGCCAATTAACAGTGTGGCGGGATAACCTTCCCGGCAGCTCTCGGGCCACCCGTTGCGCACGGGTTTACTTTCGCCCCACCTGACCTGGACCCGTGATGCATGAAGCCCTGCGCCGCTTTGAGGAGCGAGCCCCCGAGATCGTCTTCGAATGGAACGACGCGCCCACCGGCGCCAAGGGTTGGGTGGTGATCAACAGTTTACGTGGTGGTGCTGCCGGTGGTGGTACGCGGATGCGCAAAGGCTTGGATCGCCGCGAGGTGGAAAGCCTGGCCAAGACCATGGAGGTGAAATTCAGCGTGTGCGGTCCGCCGATCGGTGGTGCCAAAAGTGGGATCGACTTCGACCCCGCCGACCCGCGCAAGGCCGAGGTGCTGGACCGTTGGTACAAAGCGGTGATGCCTTTGCTGAAGAACTACTACGGCACGGGCGGCGACCTCAACGTGGACGAGTTGCATGAGGTGATCCCGATCACCGAACGCTATGGACTTCGTCATCCGCAGGAAGGCGTGGTCAACGGCCACATCGGAAGTGCCGAGGATGTGAAGCGCACCGCGATAGAGCAGTTGCGCACCGGTGTGAGCAAGATCGTGGATGATACCAACTACGTACCCACGGCTGGCAAATACGCTGTCGCGGACATGATCACGGGTTGGGGCGTGGCAGAAAGCGTGCGCCATTTCTACGCGGTGAAGGGCGGAAGCGTCAAAGGCAAACGCGTCATCCTCCAAGGCTGGGGTAACGTGGCCGCTGCGGCAGGCTACTACCTCGCTCGTCAAGGCGCTGTGATCACCGGCATCATCGACCGTGCGGGCGGTATCCTCGCGCCGCAAGGTCTTGGTGCAGAAGAAGTACAGGAGCTCTTCGTGAAGAAGGAAGCCAATCAACTGTGCTCGTCGCAATTGCTGCCCTTCGCTGAAGTGAACGACGGCATCTGGGGCATCGGCGCCGATGTGTTCCTGCCGTGCGCTGCCAGCCGTTTGGTCACCAAGGAACAAGTGGACCGAATGGCCGCCGCCGGCCTGGAGGTGATCAGCAGCGGCGCCAACGTGCCCTTCGCCGATCCGCAGATCTTCTACGGCCCCATCGCCGAACACGCCGATGGCAAGGTGAGCGTGATCCCGGATTTCATCGCCAACTGTGGCATGGCCCGCGTGTTCGCCTATTGCATGCAGCCCGGCAATGACCTTAGCGACCGCGCCATCTTCACCGATGTGAGCGACGTGATCCGCAAAGCCATCGAAGCCACGCACGCCCGCAACAGCACTTCGCTCCACTTCACCCGTACCGCGTTCGAGATCGCCTTGGAACGCCTCAACTGACAATTCCGAGCGGCCCGGCCGCGTTCAACATTCAACCTGCAACCATGTCCCTCGAACTCTTCGCCCAGATCCAAGATGCCACCGAGGCCGCGCGCCAAGTGCTGGAGAACGCCGCTGTGACACCTGTCGTACCCCAAGAAACGACCTTGTCCGTTTGGGAGCTCATCAAGATGGGCGGCTGGTACATCATGGGGCCATTGGGCTTGATGTCGCTCACCGCGGTCTACATCATCATCGAACGCATGATGGCCATCAACCGTGCACTGCGCGATGAGAAGGACTTCATGGCCAAGATCCGCGACTACATCCGCGAAGGCAAGATCGACAGCGCGAAGAACCTGTGCCAGACAACGAACACTCCCGTGGCCCGGATGCTGGAGAAAGGCATCAACAGGATCGGCAAACCGTTGAAGGACATCGAGGTGAGCATCGAGAATCAAGGGAAACTGGAGATCTATCGTCTGGAGAGCGGCTTGCCGATCATCGCTACGGTTTCTGGTGCGGCCCCCATGCTCGGCTTCCTGGGAACGGTCGTTGGTATGGTGATCACCTTCCACACCATGGAAGTAAGCGGTGCTGGTGTAGAGTTGAGCCAACTGAGCGGTGGTATGATGCAGGCGATGATCACCACGGTGGCCGGTCTCATCATCGGTATTCCGGCCTACATCGGCTACAACTTGCTCGTTGCTCGAGTGAACAAAGTGGTGCAGAAGATGGAGTCCCGCACCATCGAGTTCATGGAAGTGCTTGAATCCCCAGCGAAGTGACCCGTACCCGTGCGACTACGTAGCAGCAATAAGATAGACGCGGGCTTCAGCCTGAGCAGTATGACCGATCTGGTCTTCCTGCTGCTGATCTTCTTCGTCATCATCAGCACTATGGTGAGCCCCACTACCATGCCGGTGGACCTCCCCATAAGTGCCAACAAAACGAAAGAGAAGCCCAGGGTGGGTGTCCGTATAGATGCTGATGGTGCCTTCAGTGTGAACGACAAACCTGTCGACCCCCTGGACCTTGAAGGAACGCTGAAGGACAGGATGGCCCAGTTCGAAGCGAAGGACCCGAGCCTGGTGATCCACGTGGACCAGCGTGTTCCAGCGGGCGTTACCGTCGGCGTCATGGAGATCGCCAAGCGCAACAGTTGGAAAGTGATCATCGCAACCCGACCCAAGTGAGCCATGCCTCTACGTAGCACACATAAGGTTGATGCGGGCTTCAGCCTGAGCAGCATGACGGACCTGGTGTTCCTGCTGCTGATCTTCTTCGTGATCGTAAGCACCATGGTAAGCCCGTTCGCGCTGCCGGTGGACCTACCGAAGAGCAAGGCCAGCACCAGCAAGACCCCACCCAAAGTAGCCGTTCGTTTATTGAACGATGACGGCGTTACACTGAACGGTGCCAGCATCCCCGTGGACGGCATCGAAGCCGCATTGGTCTCCGAAATGGCCCAGCACACGGAAAGCGATGCGATCGTACTGAGCGTGGCACAGGAAGTGCCCACCGGAAGAATGGTGGAGGTGATGAACATCGCCAAGACGCACAAGTGGCGCATCGTGCTCGCAGCGGCACCTACCGCTCCGGGCCAGCCACCAATACCGGCACAGCCATGACCTCAACCCTGCAGCAAGAGGAGCGACGGGATAGGGCCACCGGCATGATCACGACCATCGTGATGCACGTGGTGCTGCTGATCCTGTTCATGTTCATCGGCCTGAAACACTTCGACCCACCCCTGCCCGAGGAAACGGTGGAAGTAGCCATGGCCGACTTCGGTACAACCGACGATGGCGGAGGTGAACAACCTTCCAAGGACCCCGGAGGTGAACAAAGCGCTGCGCCTGTAACGCCGGAACAGGAAGAAGATGTGGCCACGGAGGAGGACAGTGAGGTTGAAGTGGTGAAGCCCAAGATCCCTAAACCGGTGACCAAGCCAACACCGAAACCCGTGAAACCGAAAGAGCCCACGGTGGACAACCGGTTGTCCGAGGCACTGAACAATTGGAACAAGCCCGGACAACAGCCCGCCGATGGGCCTGACAAAACAAAGCCGGGCGACCCCGGTGTGAAGGACGGAAAGGTTGGAGGGATCGGGGCCATGCGCGGTGATGGATGGGAACTGCGTGGAGGTGGACGCGGTCTGGCCCGTGGCCCTGACCTGAGCGAACGGCCCGAGTTGCAGAACGCTACGTGGGTGGAGGTGAAGGTGATCGTTGATCGTGCAGGCGCTGTACTTCGAGTCTCCGTGGCAGGCACCGGTACGCCGGATGTGGCCATACAGAATGTGGCCTTGCGGGCCGCCAAGACTTGTCGCTTCGTGGCTATGCCAGACGGCCCACCCGAACAAGCTCACTACATCAAGCTGCGGTTCTTCCCCGGCTAGTCCATGATGACCTACGCCCAGACGTTGGCGTACCTCTACGCGCAGCTTCCGATGTTCCAACGCATCGGCAAGGCTGCGTACAAGGCCGACCTTTCCAATACCCACGCGCTCATGGACCTCACCGGTCATCCGGAGCGCGGCTTGCGTTGCGTGCATGTAGCTGGCACGAACGGCAAAGGCAGCACCAGCCATTTGATCGCAAGCGTACTTCAGGAGGCCGGTTACAAAGTCGGCTTGCACACCTCGCCACACCTGAAGGATCTCCGTGAACGTTTCCGCATCAATTGGGATATGATCGCAGAAAATGAGGTCGTTCGTTTCGTGGAAGCGTACCGCGCGGACTTCGAACCCATCCAGGCGTCCTTCTTCGAATGGGGCGTAGCGCTGGCGTTGTGGTGGTTCCGCGAGGAGCAGGTGGACATCGCGATCATGGAGACCGGCATGGGCGGCAGGCTGGACAGCACCAACGTGATAACGCCGGATGTGAGCGTGATCACCAACATCGGCTGGGATCATATGGACTTCCTCGGTTCAACGTTGGAAGCCATCGCCGGGGAAAAAGCAGGGATCATCAAGCCCGGCGTGCCTGTGATCGTTGGCGAAGCAGAGGCTACCGTGGCGGATGTGTTCCGTGCGAAGGCGCTAGCCGTCGGTTCACAGCTCTCGATCGTTGATCAGGAAGGTCCTCTTCCCTTCCCAAGTGGCCTGCAAGGCGAACACCAGGAACGCAACGCACGCACTGCGCTCACCGCATTGGTGCAGTTGCGTGAACGTGGCTGGGCGATCAGTGATGCGCACATCCAAGCTGGATTCCGCAATGTGGTGCGCAACACGGGATTGCTGGGCCGCTGGCAACTACTGGCCGATGTGCCGCTCACCATCGCCGATGTGGCCCACAACGTGGACGGCCTCCGGGCGGTGAAGCGCATGCTGGAGTGCCAGCCGTACGAGCACTTGCACATCATCCTGGGCATGGTGAACGACAAGGACCTGAGCCGTGTGCTGGCCGAACTTCCGAAGAACGCCACCTACTACTTCTGTAAAGCGGACATCCCGCGTGGTCTGGACGCCGAAATTTTACGGTCCAACGCGGCCTCTCACGGCCTTCGTGGAGCTCATTTCCCCTCTGTCAACGCCGCTTACCAAGCAGCCAACCAGGCCGCTGCGATGAACGACCTCGTGCTGGTAACCGGAAGTGTATTCGTGGTGGCAGAGGTTGTTTGAAGTGTTCCGCTATATTTGCCGCCCCTTAGCGCCCTCAGAAATGCTGGCGCCCGTTCTTTCGAAAGGTATAATGGAGGCATAGCTCAGCTGGTTCAGAGCATCTGCCTTACAAGCAGAGGGTCGCTGGTTCGAATCCGGCTGCCTCCACCCTCACCAACGCAGCGCCCCGTGCGCTGCGTTGGTTTTTCGTTTTGGGATGTTAGCTCAGCTGGTTTAGAGCGCATGCTTCACACGCATGAGGTCACTGGTTCGAATCCAGTACGTCCCACACTTGTTCACTGACCTGAAAGCCCCGCCGGAGCGGGGCTTTTTGTTGCAGTATCCGATCATAGAGTTAAGGTTCGCCGCCTCACGCACGCTGGTCATTGGTTCGCCCCGCAGCGGATGCGGGGCTAGTGCATTCCAAATCGTACCGTTCAGAACGAACGACCAAGGCCTCGACAACAGTGGTGTTCAGCATTTCTGCATTCCTCGATCCAGCACGGTCAAATGTGCCGTACATGCATTGCCGCAGATCGTGGACAACTTTTGTTTAATGTTAACTAGCAAACTATGAACACTTTTGTTTAGCTTTGAGCCTCGAACATTACACAATTCCGCCCATCAGCCATGTCCACCCTCGAATTCCAGCAACAGCTTCTCGGAGTCCGGCAGCAGCTCTACTACTTCGCGTTGAGCTTGACCAAGGATCGTGACAATGCAGCGGACCTGCTTCAGGAAAGCCTGATGCGAGCCCTCACCTACCGCGACAAGTTCCGCGACAATACCAATTTCAAGGCGTGGGTTTATACGATCATGAAGAACACCTTCATCAACGAACATCGCCGTGCGAAGCGGACGAAGGTGATCATGGACAATACCGATCGTGAACAAGACCAGGTTCGCCGGGTGCAACAACCCAATAGTCCGGACTCTACAGTGAAGATGGCCGAGATCCAGCGTAGTTTGGACCGGTTGGACATCGCCTTCCGCGAACCCTTCACCATGCACCACGAGGGCTACAAATACCACGAGATCGCCGATCAGTTGGGCATCCCCATCGGCACGGTGAAGAGCAGGATCTTCCAAGCCCGCCATCGGCTGATGGAGATGTTGACCGACAAGAACATGGTCGCGTGAAACCCACGGCGATCGTCATAGGCGCTGGTTTCTCCGGCATCGCAGCTGCTGCATCCTTGGCGCGGCGAGGCTTCCAGGTGGACCTGCTGGAGAAGAACGGCTCACCCGGCGGTCGCGCGAGCGTGTGGCGGAAGGATGGATTCACATTCGACATGGGGCCGAGTTTCTACTGGATGCCCGAGGTGTTCGAGCGCTTCTTTGCCGAGTTCGGAGAGAAACCCAGCGACCATTATGAACTCCGACGCTTGGATCCTTCTTACAAAGTCGTCTTCGGGAAAGATGATGAAATGTCCCTCCCTGCGAAGCGGAAAGACCAACACATCCTGTTCGAGCGCTATGAGCCTGGTGCTTCCATAGCCTTGGACGAATTCCTTGCCGAAGCCAAGATCAAGTACGACCTCGGCATGGGCGAACTGGTCTATCGGCCATCGTTGTCGTGGATGGAATACGCCCGACCTGATGTGATCAGTGGGCTGCTGAAGACCTCTGTACTTCGGTCGTTGCGGAAACATGTACGCGACCATTTCGACGAGCCCCGCTTGCGCGCCTTGATGGAGTTCCCGGTACTGTTCCTGGGTGCATCGCCACAGAACACGCCGGCACTGTACAGCTTGATGAACTACGCCGATCTGGAACTTGGCACATGGTATCCCATGGGTGGCATGGGGAAGGTGGTGGACGGTATGCTGAACGTTGCGAAGCGGCAAGGCGTGCAGGTGCAGTTGGGCTGTTCGGTGGAGCGCGTTCTGGTGGAAGAAGGTCGCGCGGTGGGGATCGTCACGGATCGCGGGGAACAGCGGGCCGATGTGGTGGTGGCCAGCGCAGATTACCACCATGTTGAGCAGCACCTTCTACCCGAAAAGCATCGCTCCTACACCGCACAGTATTGGGCGAAACGGAAAATGGCACCCTCCAGCTTGTTGTTCTACCTCGGCCTCGATCGCCGTGTACCGAATGCCGAACACCACACGCTGTTCTTCGATGAACAGTTGGACGTCCACTCCGCCGAGATCTACGACAACCCTTCGTGGCCCAGCAAGCCGTTGTTCTACGTGAGCTGCTCCAGCAAGACGGACGCATCCGTTGCGCCACCGGGGCACGAGAACATGGTGATCTTGATACCGATCGCGCCAGGTTTGGAAGACACGGAGGCTACGCGCGAGCACTACTACACCGTGGTGATGGAACGTATGAGAACACACTTCGGCCTAGACCTGCGCCCGCATGTCGTGCTCAAACGCGGCTACTGCATCAACGACTTGGAACACGACTACAACGCCTTCCGCGGCAACGCGTACGGACTGGCCAACACCATCATGCAGACCGGCCCGTTGCGGCCTAGCATGAAGAGCAAGAAGGTGAAAGGCCTATATTACACGGGCCAGCTCACCGTTCCCGGTCCGGGCGTTCCACCGGCGATCATAAGTGGCCAAGTGGTGGCCGAGTTGATAGAGAAAGAGACCGCACAACATACCACCGCCCGCGCGCAGCGGCCAAAGGTCATCACAGCATGAACACGCTAGCGCTCTACGACGATGTTTGCTTGAAAGCAAGTCGTACCACGACCAGCAGTTACAGCACCTCGTTCTCACTTGGCATCCGCTCACTGGACAAGGACCTGCGTGGGCCGATCAATGCCATCTATGGCTTCGTGCGTTTCGCGGACGAGATCGTGGACACCTTCCACGGCTATGATAAAGCCAGATTGTTAGCTCGCTTCCGCGAAGACACGCACACGGCGATCAAGGAAGGCATCAGCCTGAACCCGATCCTGCACAGCTTCCAACGCATCGTGAACGGCTATGGCATCGAGGCTGAGTTGTACGTCACTTTCCTGGACAGCATGGCGATGGACCTACAGGACCGCACCTACGACCAGCGTGCGTACGAGACCTACATCCTCGGCAGTGCGGAGGTGGTAGGCCTGATGTGCCTGCGTGTCTTCTGCAAGAACGACGATGCGCTCTACCAACGGTTGAAACCGGCTGCCATGCGATTGGGCGCTGCCTTCCAGAAGGTGAATTTCTTGCGCGATCTGCGCGACGACCACCAGAACCTGGGGCGCACCTATTTCCCCGGAGTGGATGTAACGCGTATGGACAGCACCACCAAGCGCCGGATCGAAGACGACATCCGTGCGGACATGGACGCTGCGCTCGTGGGCATCAAACAACTTCCGCGCGGCTCGCGGTTCGGAGTGTACATGGCCTACGTGTACTACCTCACGCTGTTCAAGAAGATCCAGTCGCTGCCGTGCGATCGCATCCTGAAAGAGCGCATCCGCGTGCGCAACCGGTGGAAACTGGCGTTGCTCACCACGAGCTATGTACGCCACAGCCTTGGTCTCTTGTAGATGATGCAGAACGGAACGCACGAAGAAGTGATCCTGGTGAACGAACGCGATGAAGCGATCGGCACCATGGAGAAACAGGAAGCGCATCGGAAGGGACTACTTCACCGAGCGTTCTCCATCTTCCTGTTCGACGCGGAAGGTCGTCTCCTGTTGCAACAGCGTGCGGCGGAGAAGTACCACTCCGCATCGCTGTGGACCAACACCTGCTGCAGCCATCCGCGTCCCGGCGAAGAACTGGCACTTGCCGCAGCACGGCGCTTACACGAAGAGATGGGCCAAACTGCCGTTCTCGAACCTCGCTTCACCTTCACGTACCGCGCAGAAGTGGGCAATGGCTTGATCGAGCACGAATTGGACCATGTGTTCTTCGGCCGTGCAACCTCCGATCCTGTTCCAGACCCTGCCGAAGTACGAGCATGGCGCTACGTGGACATGGATGAACTGCGCTTGGAAATGGAAACATACCCCGAGCGTTTCACAACCTGGTTGCGCATCTGTTTGCCCTTGGTCTCCGAGCAGTTGTTCACGGAACGGGCATGAAGAAACCCCGGATCAGCATCCACTGGTTCCGTCGCGACCTACGGCTCCAAGACAACCACGGCTTCTTCCGCGCGCTCACAGAGCACGGTGATGTGTTGCCCCTCTTCATCTTCGATAGCAACATCCTGGATAAGCTGGGCACCACCCACGACCGCCGTGTGGACTTCATCCACCGCACGTTGCACGGCCTGCAAGGGCAGCTTGTCACCGCAGGAAGCAGCTTACGTGTGGAACACGGTGATCCGATCGCCGTTTGGAAGCGGTTGCTGGACACGTACGACATCTCCGCGGTAACCACCAACCACGACCACGAGCAGTATGCGAACGAGCGTGATTCCCAGGTGGCCGCACTGTTGACCGCGAAGGGCATCCCCTTCCGATCCTTCAAGGACATCAGCATCTTCGAGCGCGGCGAGATCCTGAAGGACGATGGAAAGCCGTACACCGTCTACACGCCCTACTCGCGTAAATGGCACGCGCACTTCAAGCCGGAAATGGAAGAGCCTTTCCCAAGCGAGGCACACCTTCATCGGCTCTGGAAGACGGCCCCGCTCCCTCTACCCTCGTTGGCCTCGTTCGGTTTCGAGCGCACCGATCTGGAGGTACCATCCCTGCATGTTCCCGACAAGCTCCTGAAGCACTACGGTGAGACACGGAACCTCCCTGCTTTGGAAGGCACCAGCAAGATGAGCACCCACCTGCGGTTCGGTACGGTTAGCGTGCGCGAATTGGTGCGGCGGGGCCGGAAACTGAACGCCACCTACCTCAACGAGCTGATCTGGAGGGAGTTCTTCATGCAGATCCTATGGCACTTCCCGCATCCGGAACGGGCCTTCAAACCCGCATACGACAACATCCCCTGGAAGGCCGATGAAACTGGATTCCAAGCTTGGTGCGCAGGAAGAACGGGCTACCCATTGGTGGACGCGGGCATGCGAGAATTGAACGCTACCGGCCTGATGCACAACCGGGTACGCATGGTGGTGGCCAGCTTCCTCACCAAGCACCTCCTGATCGACTGGCGCTGGGGCGAGGCCTACTTCGCGCAGCAACTCCTTGATTTCGAGCTAAGTAGCAATAATGGAGGCTGGCAGTGGGCTTCGGGCTCAGGATGCGACGCCGCGCCCTACTTTCGCGTCTTCAATCCGAAGCTGCAACAAGAGCGTTTCGACCCTCAGTTAAACTATGTCAAAAAGTGGGTACAGGAGTATGGTAGTGCGAACTATGCAACGCCAATTGTCGTTCACGAGGTAGCCCGGAACCGAGCCATCGAGACTTACAAGCTCGGGCTTGGCGAGAAAGGCGGCGGGAACGAACGACAAACTAAGCTCTTTGCATAACAATGCCACGTAAAAAGAAAGCCATCATCCTGAGCCAACCGGTGAAAGAGGGATTGAAGGCCATTAAAGTCCGGTTGGACGCACGCACCATCATTACCGTAGCGAGCAATAAAGCGCTGGAGATCTGGCGCGGTCGTTACCCCAAATTGGAAGTGATCGGTTGATCCTTCCGCAACGAAGAAGAACATGCCACGCAAGAAGCCCGCTATCATTCTGGAACGTCCGATCAAGGCGGGAGTGAAGGAGATCAAGGTCCGTCTGGATTCACGCACCGTCATCACCGTCTCCTCCCAAAAAGCGCTCGCCGCCTGGAAGCTGCGCTACCCCAAATTGGAGGTCATCGGTTAAGCCATGGCCCGGCACGTGCTGGAGCGGTCGCAGGAATTGCCCATCACGGTGGAGCAGGCTTGGGCATTCTTCAGCAGCCCGCGCAACCTGGCCCGGATAACCCCGCCGGACATGGGGTTCGTGATCCACGAACCGTTCGACGATAAGCCTACCTATTCCGGACAGCGGATCACCTACACGGTGCGTCCGCTGTTCGGCTTTCCGGTGGGCTGGGTCACGCGCATTGCGGAAGTGGATGCGCCGCACCGTTTCGTGGACACCCAGGAGAAGGGCCCTTATGCGCTGTGGCACCACACGCACACTTTCACAGCCGTGGAAGCAGGTGTCCTCATGCACGACCGCGTGGAGTACGAATTGCCACTGGGCCCGCTCGGCGAATTGGCCCACCTGATCCTGGTGAAGCACAAATTGAAGGCGATCTTCGAATTCCGGAAGCAGGCGCTGGAGCGGATCTTCCCACTGCGGAGCGAACTTTCGAGACCATCCGTTGTTGCTTGACCGATGAACACGTGGACCATCATCGCGATCATCGCCGCCACCTTCGTGGTGATGGAAGGTGTGGCTTGGGCCACGCACAAATACGTGATGCACGGCTTCCTGTGGCACTTGCACGCCGATCACCACAAGAAGGACCACTACGGTTTCCTGGAACGTAACGATAGCTTCTTCCTGATCTTCGCTGTGCCGTCCATGGCGCTCTTCGCCGTGGGCAGTTACCAAGGCTTGCACACGCCTTGGCTGTGGATCGGCCTCGGCATCCTGGTCTATGGCATCGCGTACTTCTTCGTCCACGAGGTCTTCATCCACCAGCGCATCAAGTGGCTGCGGAACACCAAGAGCCCCTATTTCCTTGGCATCCGCAAGGCGCACAAGATCCACCACAAGCACTTGGGCAAGGAGGATGGTGAGTGTTTTGGTATGTTGTGGGTGCCGTTGAAGTACTTCCGCGAGGCGCGCAAGGCACTGTCGAACCAGGCGAACTGACACCAACACCCGGCTGTTGATCCCAGCACACCCCGCAACGGATCAACGGGAACCCCGGTCCTACCTTTGATCGCACCGCAACGCGGCCATGGGCATGAGCGATCAACTGCAACGTATCGGGAGCTACTTGGGCCATCTGGTGAAGGCGCGCAACCGGCATGGCGTACACAGCCCCTTCGTGTACGACCTGATCACGCATGTACTGAGGCCCACCACCGACCTACCGGAATTCGCGACCATCGAAGCGCTGCGCGAAGACCTGCTGGACAGTGAGCATACCATCCGCGTGAACGACCTCGGCGCAGGGTCCCGGGTGTTCGATATGCCCAGCCGCGCCGTTGCCGACATCGCGAAGAGCGCCTTGAAGCCAGCCGCACAAGCACAGCTGCTCTTCCGCGCGGCACGTTACTTCCAAGCACGGCAGGTACTGGAGCTCGGCACGTCGTTCGGCATCACCACGCTTTACCTCGCCTTGGGTGCTGATGAAGGCACGGTGCATACGTTGGAAGGTTGTCCGCAAACGATGCGGATCGCGCAGCACCATTTCGATCACCTGAAGCAGCGCAACATCCACCCGGTGTTGGGCAGTTTCCGCAGCAGGCTCGGCGATACCCTGCAGAAGATGGGCACCGTGGACCTCGCCTTCATCGACGGGCACCATGCGAAGGAACCCACGTTGGAATATTTCGAGCTCTGCCTCACCAAAGCCCACAGCGATACCGTGTTCGTGTTCGACGACATCCATTGGAGCCGCGGCATGGAACAGGCGTGGGAAGCGATCAAGGCACATCCGCGTGTCACCGTTACGGTTGACCTGTACAACCTCGGCCTCGTCTTCCTCCGCACCGAACAAGCGAAGGAACATTTCACCCTGCGTTACTGAACGCATCCGATGAAGATCTACACGCGCACCGGCGACAAAGGCCAGACCAGCTTGCTTGGTGGGCAACGTGTGCCGAAGGACAGCATCCGTATCGAGTCCTACGGAACGGTTGATGAGCTGAACAGCCACATCGGGCTGCTGCGCGATCATGCGAAAGGACAACGGGACGAGCTGCTGATCCCCATCCAGGAGAAACTCTTCAGTTTGGGCTCTCGCCTGGCCAGCGGAAGTGAGGAGCAGGCTGAGAAATTCAAAGTTCCACAGATCACCGATGCGGACATCAGCGCGTTGGAGGCCGAGATGGATCGGATGGACAAGGAACTTCCGGAGATGCGCAACTTCATCCTACCCGGTGGGCACCTCGCCGCTTCGCAAGCCCACGTGTGCCGAACCGTGTGTCGCCGCGCCGAACGGCTGGTGGTCACCCTCGCCGTTTCGGAGCCCGTTCCAGAGATCGTGGTGCGCTACCTCAACCGCCTCAGCGACCTGCTTTTCGTGCTCGCCCGGCACCTCGCCCATGTGGACGGCGTGGCCGACACCCCATGGAAGCCGCGCCAGTAGGGCATTCCGCAATGGTTGATAAGTCGCAGTGCCCCGCATGGTGATCCGTCTATATTTGCGGCCAATTTCACGGACCCTAACACGGCCTTTTCGATGTATTGGACACTGGAACTAGCCTCGTATTTGGAAGATGCACCCTGGCCTGCGACCAAGGACGAGTTGATCGATTTCGCCATGCGTACCGGCGCTCCGCTGGAAGTGGTGGAGAACTTGCAAGGCATCGAAGATGATGAAGAGGTCTTCGAGACCATCGAGGACATCTGGCCGGATTACCCGTCGAAGGAGGACTTCTTCTTCAACGAGGACGAATACTGAGCTCTATACCATTCTGGGAACCCCGGTCCGAGCAGCGCTCACGGCCGGGGTTCCTGCTTTTCGCCCGAACCTGACTTGATGACAGGCCTTCCTTCGCGGCAAGGTCTCTGCTGAGGGCGTTCGGCTACCTTTGCCACCCCATAAAAAGGACCCGCCGGCCCACACCCGGCGATCCACTCCCTTCCCATGATCGGTTCCCTTACCAAGGCTCTCAAGAAAGTATTCGGCGACAAAGCGCAACGCGACCTCAAGGAGGTGATGCCGTTGGTGGAGAAATGTAAAGAGGCCTACGCCAAATTGGCCACGCTGAGCCACGACGAATTGCGCGAGCGAACGCTGGCACTGAAGGCCCGCATCAAGGAGCGCACGAAGACCAACGACGACCGTGTGGATACCATCCGTGCCGAGATCGATGGCGATCCGCAGATGGACATCCAGGAGCGGGAACAACGCTACCAAGAGATAGACAAGCTGCAAGAAGCCAGCGTGAAGGAGATCGAAGTGGTGCTGTTGGAGATCCTCCCCGAAGCATTCGCTGTGGTGAAGGAGACCGCACGCCGCTTCAAGGAGAACACCGAGATCCGCGTACGGGCCACCGAACTCGACCGAGAGCTCGCCATCAAACGTCCGGATGCCATCCGCATCGAAGGCGACCATGCCATTTGGAAGAACACCTGGACCGCTGCCGGCAACCCCATGACCTGGGACATGCTGCATTACGATGTGCAGCTGATCGGTGGTGTGGCGCTGCACTCCGGCAAGATCGCCGAGATGGGCACCGGTGAAGGAAAGACATTGGTAAGCACACTGCCCGTATACCTGAACGCCTTGGCAGGACGCGGCGTCCACGTGGTAACGGTGAACGACTACCTAGCCAAACGGGATGCCGAGTGGATGGGCCCCTTGCACGAGTTCCACGGCATGCGTGTGGACTGCATCGACAAACACCAGCCCAACGGTGCCGAGCGTCGCAACGCGTACATGGCCGATATCACTTACGGCACCAACAACGAATTCGGCTTCGACTACCTCCGCGACAACATGGCGCACGCGCCGAGCGCGTTGGTGCAGCGCAAGCACCACTTCGCCATCGTGGATGAGGTGGATAGCGTGCTCGTGGACGATGCGCGTACGCCGCTCATCATCAGCGGGCCTACGCCGAAGGGCGAGATCCACCAGTTCGATGAGTACAAGCCGCGTGTGGAACGACTCTACAGCGCCCAGCGCCAATTGGTGAACAAGTTGCTGGCCGAAGCGAAAGAGCACTTGAAAGCACTGAGCGAAGGCGGTTCACCCACCAAAGACCAGTTGGAGAAAGGGGGCATGGCACTCCTCCGCGCCTATCGCGCCTTGCCGAAGAACAGCGCGCTGATCAAGTTCCTCAGCGAAGGGGGCGTTCGTGCGCACTTGCAGAAGACCGAGAACTACTACCTGCAAGACCAAGGCAAGGACATGCCGAAGGTGGATGCTGAACTGTACTTCACCATCGACGAGAAACAGCACGGCATCGAACTCACCGAGAAAGGTGTGGACCTGATCAGCGGTGATGTGAACGATGCCACGTTCTTCATCATGCCCGATGTGGGCGGAAGTATCGCCGACATCGAGAAGAGCGCGGCGGCCACGGAAGAGAAAGCCAAACGCAAAGACGAGTTGCTGCGCGATTTCGCCATCAAGAGCGAGCGCATCCACACGGTGAACCAGTTGATCCGTGCTTACGCGTTGTACGAGAACAACGTGGAGTACGTGGTGATGGACGGCAAGGTGAAGATCGTGGATGAGCAGACCGGCCGTATCCTGGAAGGTCGCCGCTATAGCGATGGATTGCACCAGGCCATCGAGAGCAAGGAGAAAGTGAAAGTGGAAGCGGCGACGCAGACCTATGCGACCGTGACCTTGCAGAACTACTTCCGCATGTACCACAAGCTGGCCGGTATGACCGGTACGGCCGAGACGGAAGCGCAGGAATTGTGGGACATCTACAAACTGGACGTGATGGTGATCCCCACCAACCGCCCGGTGGTGCGCAAGGATGCGGAGGACATGGTCTTCAAGACCAAGCGCGAGAAGTACAACGCGGTGATCGAGGAGATCGACCAGTTGCGCAACGCGGGTCGTCCGGTGCTGGTGGGTACCACGAGCGTGGAGGTGAGCGAGCTGATGGGCAAGATGCTCACCATGCGCAAGATCCCGCACAACGTATTGAACGCGAAACAGCACCAACGCGAAGCCGAGATCGTGGCGCAAGCGGGTCTGGCCGGCACCGTCACCATCGCCACCAACATGGCCGG
>DLGQ01000007.1:0-45717 GCA_002482775.1 Flavobacteriales bacterium UBA7690
ACACAACCGGCGGCGGCGCTCAGCCTCAACGGTACGGTAACACCTGCTACCTGCGGAGGTGCCTTCAACGGTGCGGTGGATGCCACGGTGAGCGGAGGAAACGCACCCTACATCACCACCTGGTCCGGTCCGAACGGTTTCACCTCGACATCAACGGATATCAGCAGCTTGGGATCGGGGGTGTACACCTTGTACGTATCGGATGGGAATGGCTGCACCACCAATTCCAGTTTCAACGTTGGCCAACCTGGCCTGTTCAGCATCAGCGCCACCACCAGTTCGTTCAACGGGTTCGAAGTGAGCTGCCCAACATCGACGGATGGCAGCATCGCACAAACCACTTCCGGCGGAACAGCACCGTACACGCAGAGCTGGAGCGGGCCGAACGGATTCACCGCGAGCACGGAGGATATCGCAGGGCTAGCGAGCGGCACCTACACCTACATCCTCACCGATGACAACGGCTGCTCCACCTCAGCCTCGTACACGCTGAACGCCCCTCCCGCACTGAGCGCATCGTTGAGCGCACCGACAACGAACGGCGGCTGGAACATCGCGTGCAACGGCGGCACGACCGGCTCCATAGCGGCTATCATCAGCGGAGGCGTTGCTCCTGTTACCACCCAGTGGACAGGGCCGAACGCGTTCACCGCTAACACGGAGGATATCACGTCACTCGTAGCGGGCACCTACACCTTGACGCTCACGGATGACAACGGATGTAGCGCGTCTTCGTGGACCACACTGACACAGGCTCCACTGCTGAACGCTGTTGGATCGATGACCAGCAGTGTGCGCTGCTTCGCAGGGAATGATGGTGCTGCACAGGTGATCGCCTCCGGCGGAACGGCCCCGTACAGCTTCTCTTGGAACACCACGCCGGTACAGAACACGTCCACCGTACACGACCTCGTAGCTGGCGACTGGACATGCACCGTCACGGATGCGAACGGCTGCCAACGTGCGAGCAACGTTACCATCTCGCAGCCAGCCAGCCCACTTTCCGCAAGCATCGACTCACAGAGTGATGTGTTGTGCCACGGAGCTGCTGAAGGCACTGCCACTGCTTCGGCGAACGGCGGTACCGCACCCTACTCCTTCGTGTGGAGCACCGCACCGGCACAGACCGGGACCACGGCTACTGGCTTGATCGCAGGCACCTATTCCATCAACGTGATGGATGCGCGCGGATGTACCGCTTCCAATTCCGTCACCATCGCGCAGCCTGCGGATCCCATCACGGCATTCGTGGACCAGATCACGCACGAGACCTGCTTCGGCGCTGCTGATGGTGAAGCCACCATCGTGGTTTCCGGTGGAACCGGATCGTACACCGTGATCTGGGATACCGAACCACCCACTTCTGGATTTACCGCAACAGGTCTTGCTCCAGGACTCTACATGGTGGCCATCACCGACAACAACGGTTGCACCGAGACGAAGCAACACCCGGTGACCATCCAAGGCTCGAGCGCGCCATTGACGTATACGCTCGGGGTCCAACAGATCACGTGCAACGCTGCTGAAGACGGCTCCATCAACCTCACCCTCCAAGGTGGAGCAGCACCGTACTCGCACATCTGGTCGGATGGTATCGGTCAGCAGACCGGACTGGAGGACTTGAGCGGTCTTGGTCCGGACACCTACACGTTGCAGATCATCGACTTCTTCGGTTGCACGCTCGACACCGCCGTGATCATCACCGAACCAACATTGCTTACGACCTCCGGCACGATCACCACGGCAGCTTGCCAAGGCAGCTCTTCCGGAGCTGTTGATGCTACGGTATCGGGAGGAACAACACCGTACACCTACGCTTGGAGCGGACCGAACGGATACACCGCTTCCACACTCGACATCACTGCACTGGCTGCTGGCACATACGACCTCACCGTGACCGATGCCAACGGTTGCAACATCACCACAGCGTTCAATGTGAGCCAACCCGGATCCTTGCAAGTACAGGCCACCCTCAGCAACTTCAATGGTGGTTGGGGTGTGAGCTGTGCCACGGCTGGTGATGGATCCATCGACCTTGATGTAACGGGCGGCACCTCACCGTTCACCTATCAGTGGACCGGACCGAACACGTTCACGGCGAACTCCCAAGACATCTCCGGATTGATCGCGGGCACCTACTCCGTGAACGTGAGCGATGCCAATGGATGTTCCGTTGTATTGAACAGCACGATCGCCGCACCCGGAACCCTTGCAGCCAGCGCCTCAGCCTCCGTGTATGGATCAACGAACGTTTCGTGTACCGGTGCGGCGGATGGAACCTTGATCACGGCGATCACCGGAGGAACCGCACCGTATACCATTCTGTGGACGGGCCCGAACGCCTTCAACAGCACGACCGAGAACCCCACCGGACTAGAAGCTGGCACGTACACGCTGAACGTGGAGGATGCGAACGGATGCACCACCTCGACAACGATGGAACTGACGGAACCACAACCGCTCTCAACGACGAATGTGGTACCCACCAGCGCTAGCGGTGATGCCATCGCATGCAACGGTGGCAGCAATGGGCAGATCCAACTCGTCATCAGCGGTGGCTCTGCTCCGGCTTCCGTTCTATGGAGCGGCCCGAACGGATACACCGCCAACACGGCATCCATCAGCGACCTTATCGCGGGAACCTATGATGCCCTTGTGACGGATGCCAACGGATGCACGACCACCACGACAGCCACGTTGACCGAACCTGCGAGCCTCAGCGTGAGCGGCATCACGGGCGACTTCAACGGCAGCGGTACTTCGTGTTCCAACGCGACCGACGGCAGCATCGACCTGACCGTGAGCGGAGGTGCCGGTAACAACACCTTCATCTGGAGCAGCACCAACGGCTTTGGCGCTACCACCGAAGACGTGAGCGGCTTGGAACCCGGATCATATAGCGTGCAGGTGATCGACATCAACGGGTGCATTTCCACGGCCGACTTCGAGATCAACGCTCCGGAACAGGTGACCAACACGCTCTCGATCTCCGACAACAATGGAAGTAACGTGAGCTGTGCGGGTGCATCGGATGCCACGATCGACCTCACCATCGCAGGTGGTACAGCACCGTTCACCATAGCGTGGAACGGCCCGGATGGTTTCTCGTCCAACAGCGAAGACCTCAGCGGTTTGAGCGAAGGGACCTACAGCGTGACCATCACTGATGCGAACGGATGTACATCGAACGCTACCACGGATCTGAGCGTTCCTTCACCACTGGACCTGGACTTGTTGACCAGCAATTTCGCCAGCGGCGACAACATCTCCTGTGCTGGAGCAACGGACGGTTCTGTGGACCTCACGATCACGGGGGGAACAGTACCGTACACCGTCGCTTGGACGGATGGTGTAGGCTTCACGGCGACCACCGAGGATATCAACGGCCTGAACGCAGGCTTCTACCAAGCGGTGGTGACGGATGCGAACGGATGCAGCGCGAACGTGAATACACTGCTCACCGCACCAACGCCTTTGGACCTTTCCGCTGTGCTTTCGAACATCAACGGGAACAACGTGACCTGTGACGGAGCTACCGATGGAGCAATCGACATTTCCGTGAGCGGAGGTGTGGAACCGTACAGCATCCTGTGGAACGACGGCAGCAACAACGAGGACCGCAACGGTATCACTGCTGGCACCTATTCCGTGACGATCACCGATGCCAACGCATGCACCGTGAGCGCTTCGTACACTTTGACCGCACCAGCGACGGTAATGGTGGATGTGACCAGCTTGATCCAACCCGGCGGCATGAACATCACCTGCGCAGGCGGCAGCGATGGCAACCTGGATGCGGCCATCAGCGGTGGAACACTCCCTTATGCCATCACCTGGAGCGGACCGAACAACTTCACTGCGAACACGGCTTCGATCAGCGCATTGGTCGCTGGGAATTACGACCTGGTGATCACGGATGCCAACGGATGCGGCAATAGTACCAGTCATGTGGTGAGTGAACCTTCTCCCTTGAATGTCAACCTATCCTCGGTGACCTACAACGGCGGTTTCAACATCCCTTGTGCGACCATCGGCATCGGCGTGTTCGACGCGACGGCTACAGGTGGCACGCCCGGCTACAGCTTCGCGTGGAACGGTCCGGACGGCTTCACTAGTACAGACGAAGACCTGACGAGTCTTGTCGCTGGGCAGTATGATCTGACCGTGACGGACGCCAACGGCTGTTCAAGCACCGCATCTGCATCGCTCACCGCACCTGGCCCCTTGGATGTGGTGATCCAGATCAGCGACTACGATGGAGCGGCTGTGAGCTGCGCTGGAAATGATGGCGGTGTGGAGATCAGTATCTCCGGTGGCACGCCGGCCTACCAGTTGGATTGGACCGGACCGAACGGATTCGCCAGCCAACAAGAGGACCTCACCGGCCTTATCGCTGGAGCTTACACGCTTATCGTACGCGACGCGAACGGTTGCGAAGAGGACACCACCTTCACACTATCCTCACCCGAGCCACTACTGGCCTCCTTCGCCACGAGCCCCAACCTCTGCGGCGATGCTTCACTGGGCACCATCGACCTCACCATGAGCGGTGGTGGCGCGCCCTACTCCTTCGCATGGAGCGGACCCAACGGCTTCAGCACGACCGACGAAGATCCCACCGGTCTTGTGAACGGTCAGTACACCGTGACCGTCAACGACGGCCTCAGTTGTACCAGCACGTTCACCACGACATTGAACGGACCCGCGCCGATCAATAGTGGAACCTATGTCTCCTTCTATGGCCTGCATAACCTGCAATGCCAAGGCGACAGCTCTGGCGTGATCAACCTGGCGCCCGTCGGTGGTGCGAGTCCCTTCACCATCGCCATGGCCGGACCGGGTGGCTTCACCTCCACTGCATCGCAGAACACCGGGCTAGTTGCTGGTGACTATTCCATCACCATCACCGACCACAACGGTTGCCTGATGGACACGCTGGTGACCTTGACCCAACCGAGCACGAGCGTGACAGCCGATCTGACCCTCTCCGTATACCCGAGCGGAACGAACGTGAGCTGCTACGGCGCAACTGATGGATCCATCGACGCTACCGTGAATGGCGGCAACGGACCCTATGTCTTCAGCTGGCGCGGACCGGATGATGAAGAACTGAGCGCAACGGAAGATGTCAGCGGACTGGCAGCAGGCGAGTACAATTACGAACTCGTGGTGATCGATGCCAACCAATGCAACTTCTTCACCACGGTGATGCTGACACAACCAGACACGGCGCTGTATACCAGCACGGTGGTCAGCGTGTTCAACGGCTTCAACACCTCGTGCAGTGGAACGAGCGATGGCGCCATCGACCTCACCATCGCTGGTGGTAACGGGGGGTGTTCCCAAAGCTGGAACGGCCCGAACGGGTTCGCATCCAACGCCGAGGATATCAGCGATCTCGCTGGCGGCACCTACACCGCAACGGTTACGGATATCAACGGCTGCACGGTGGACCAAGTCGTGGAGATCATTGCTCCCGAACCGATCGCGCCTGCGCTCAATGCTTCCACATTCCCGGGAGGTACCGCGATCTCTTGCGCCAACGCGAACGATGGATCCATCAACGCGGTGATCACCGGTGGGGTCGCACCCTTCACACTTGTTTGGAGCGGACCGGACGGCTTTACCAGCAGCGTCGCGATCATCACCGACCTCGCCGCTGGCACGTATTGCCTTACGGTGACGGATGACAACGGATGCATTACACAAAGCTGCTCCACGCTGGAAGCCCCGAGTACACTTAGCGTAGCCGCGAGCACTTCCTCCGCCACCTGTTCCGGTGCCAACGGCAGTGTGGATCTCACTGTATCCGGCGGAAGTTCACCGTTCCAGTACCAGTGGGACAATGGCGCCGTGACCGAGGACCTGAGCGGTCTTGCAGCAGGAGTGTTCAGTGTTCTGGTGACCGATGCGAACGGTTGCACGACCAACACGACCGCGACGGTGAACGGATCGAACGCACTCGATGTGACAGCGACGAGCGCGGACAACTCCTGCTATGGCAGCGAGACCGGCGGTGTGGACCTCACCGTGAGCAGCGGCACCCAACCCTACGCCTTCGTGTGGAGCAACGGTGCTGACACGGAAGACCTCCAGAACATCGGCGCTGGCATCTACGGCGTTACCGTAACGGATGCCGCCGGGTGCTCCTTCACCAGTAGCTACGTGATCCAACAGCCCACCGCCATCGCCATCGACACGATCATCTCCACCTACGCGGAAGGCTACAACGTGAGCAGCTACGGAGCCAATGACGGCAGCATCACCACGGCGGTGAGCGGCGGCAATGCTCCGTACACCTTCGACTGGTCCAACGGTGCTACTACGGAGAGCATAAGCGGTGTGCCGGCCGGTGTGTACACCTTGAACGTGACCGATGCCAGCGGATGCAGCGCCACCCTTACCGTGGAGCTTACACAAGCCACCGACCTCACGATGCCGACCGCATTCAGCCCGAACGGCGATGGCGACAACCAGTACTTCGTAGTGCGTGGTCTGGAGGGCTACCCGAAGAACCTGCTAACCGTGATGAACCGCTGGGGCAACGTGGTCTACGAGCAGCCGAACTACAAGAACGAATGGGCCGGAGAAAGCAACCAAGGAGACCAGTTGCCCAACGGAACCTACTTCATCATCCTCAGTATAAACGATGGAACGCGCACCCTCCAAGGGTACGTTGACCTGCGCCGCTGATAGCCAACGACAGAACCATGAAGTTCCTCCGCCATACCCTCCTCCCGGCGCTGGCCTTGCTCGGCTGCCATGGCGCATTCGCTCAGCAAGAAGTGATGGTGAGCCAGTACATGTTCAACCAGCTCTTCTTGAACCCTGCATACGCCGGCAGCCATGCTTACATGAGCAGCAGCCTCCTTCACCGCACACAATGGATGAAGGTGGAAGGCGCTCCGCAGACCAGCATGATGGCCATCGACGCGCCCTTGATGAAAGGCAAGATGGGTGCAGGCCTCTCCATCGTACACGACCAGATCGGTGTGAGCCGCGACCTGGATATCGCCGGACACTACGCCTACCACATCCGTGTGACCGAGACCAGCAAACTGGCTTTCGGCCTCCGTGCAGGTGTTTCGGTGTACTCGGCCCGGCTGAGCGACCTCAGCTACTGGGATACCAACGACCAGGTGTTCCAAGGCGATATCAAGAACAAGCCCGTGGGGAAATTCGGCTTCGGGTTGTACTGGTACGATGCCCAGTCCTACGTGGGTCTTTCGGTCCCGACCATTTACGCTGCGGACGGGAACATCTCCATGAACGCCACCGGCGCCATCGAGAACTACTTCACACAACACTACTACCTGCACGCGGGCAAGGTGTTCCCGTTGAACGAATCCTTCGACCTGAAGCCGAGCACGATGATCAAATACACCCCGTCCGCTCCGGTGGAAGCCGACGTGAATTTGAACGTCCTCTACCGCGAACGGATCTGGTTCGGCATGGGCTATCGCACCGGCGACGCTATCGTGGGCATGATCGAATACCAGATCAACCCGATGTTGCGCATCGGCTATGCCTACGATATGACCACGTCCAAACTGCGCAACTACACCAACGGCAGTCATGAGGTCATGCTCGGCATGGACTTCGGCAAAGATCCCATCCGCATCAAGACCCCACGCTATTTCTAATGATGAAGCGCAGTCCGTTCCTCTCCTGGCTATCGGCGCTGATCTTGTTATCGGCTTGCAACTCCATGCGTATCCAACGCGCGGACGAGGCTTACGACCTGATGCAGTTCCCGAAAGCCGAACGCCTTTATGAGAAAGTCCTGGCCAACGGTGAACACCGCGGCTCGCGCGCCCGCCTTGCTGACTCGTACCGCAGGCACAACAAATGGCCCAAGGCCATGGCGCACTACCAGGAATTGTATGCCGCGCAACCGTTGAGCGGAGACACCGCTTTGCACTACGGGGAAGTCCTGATGGCCATAGGTGAACATGATGAAGCTGCGGACCTTTTCCTGCGCGTGCTGCAGCAGACCCCGGAGAACGCCCGTGCGCTCGATCTCTATGAATCAACACAAGGTTACAGATCGTTCTATTCCGACTCCGACCGCTTCTTCGTGAACAGGCTCACCATTCCCGGCGTAGCCTCCGCGTTCGCTGGCATCCCCTACAAGAACGGCTTGTTGTTCGCCGGTGAAAAGGAGATGGACGCGCGTAAGGCGAACCCGTGGAACGACCGATCCTTCTTGGATCTGTATCACACCTCGTCCAAGTCGGAAGTAACGTGGACGGCAGCAGAACCACTTCCCGGAGCCGTTAATGGACAGTACCACGAAGGACCTGCGGCGATGAGCAGCGATGGACGCACGTTGTACTTCACCCGCAGCAATTACGTGGAACGCAAACTGCAGAAGGACGAACGCAATACCAGCCACCTGAAGCTCTTCCGTGCCAAGTTGGACAGCACCGGGAAGTGGGGCGACCTGCATGCCTTCGCCTACAACGGTGAAACGTGGTCCACCGGACATCCTGCTCTTTCTACCGATGGACGTACGCTCTATTTCGCGAGCGACAGACCTGGTGGCTTTGGTGGATCGGACATCTGGCGGTGCAAGGATAACGGCACCGGATGGTCGGAACCGGAGAACCTCGGTCCCATCGTGAACACGGCCGGTAACGAGCTGTTCCCCACTGTGAATGGCAACACCTTGCACTTCTCCAGTTCAGCCCACATCAACATGGGCGGATTGGACATCTTCGAGACACAGGAACAGAACGGCCATTGGAAAACACCGATCAACCTGAACGCTCCGATCAATACGCCGAAGGATGATTTCTTCTTCGTTCTGGACAGCACCAACAAAGCCGGCTTCATCAGCAGCGACCGTGATAGCATTGACCAGATCTATGCCTTTACGCTTTACGAACCGCTCTTCTACATCGATGGGTTCGTGATGGATGATGAGGACCGCTTCCTGCCGAACGTGGAGGTGACCTTGACCGATCTGGAGAACGGCAAGGACCAGTCCATGATGACCGGCGTGGACGGCAAGTTCATCTTTAAACTGGACCCGAACACCGACTACAATGTGCGTGGTTCACGGGAAGACCTGCTGACCAGTTCGATCCAGGTGAGCACGAAAGGGCTTACACAGAGCGACACCTTGCACACCCAAGTGCATATGAAGACGGTACGGCTCGGGGAATCCATCGCGATCAATAACATCTACTACGATTACGACCAGTGGGACATCCGCCCGGATGCCGCTGTGGAATTGGACAAGCTCGCGCGCATCTTCATCGAGAACCCGTCCATGAGCTTTGAGCTGGGTTCACATACCGACAGCCGTGGTGGTGATATGTACAACCTGGTGCTTTCCGATGCACGCGCCAATTCCGCGGTGAACTACCTGATCCAACGCGGGGTACATCCGGACCGCATCACGGCGAAGGGCTATGGTGAAGACATCTTGGTGAACAACTGCGGCAACGGTGTGAAGTGTACCGAAGAGGAACACCAAGCGAACCGCCGCACGCAGTTCAAGGTCACCGGCATCGGACTAGCCTCGATCGAGTCACAGCCGTGACGCGTTAGGCCGCAGCGTTCGCGCGGCGCCGTACCACTTCACTGAACGGGATGCCCTCCACGTGTGCTGAGACCCACGAATGCACATCGAAGTATTTCAACACCAGGCTCTCGTTCGGGTCCACCAACAGGTCGTTGAAGCGCGCCAGCATGGCCTTGAACAACTCCCGCTTCACCGAAGGTTCCGTGGTGCGCGCCAACTTCTTGATGTTCTCCATCAAGATGGTCTCCATGCCATCGGCACGGTGGCGCTTGCTCAAGAACCGTTGCGTGGAACGCACGATATACTCCAGCAGGTCGAAATTCCCGAGCTCATAGTGGATCACCAAGTTGAACAAACGTGCGTAGGTGAAGATGTCCTGACGCAACGTGGGCTCGTTATCGTTGAGGACCTTGTTGAGCCAGAAGAGCGCCTTGCTCATCTCCCCACCACCGAAGTGGACGCACGCCAGTGTGAAATAGAACTCCAGCTCGTGCTCTTTGTGAAGTCGATCGCCAAGCTGTTCCATGCCCGCGAGGATCGGCTCGGAAAGGGCCATCGCTTTGGTGTGGTCGCCGCAACGGTCCAACAGCCGTAGTTCGCTCAAGAAACTGGCAACGAAGACCTGCGCTTCGATGTTCTGCCCCTGGAAGCCTTGCTGCTCTGGCAATTCACGCATGTACTTGATGTTCGCCTTCGCGTTCTTCAGGTCCAGCAGTTCGATCTGCGCATTGATGATGTAATGCACCGCTTTGATGTAACGCTTCGGTAGATCGGCCTTGATCAACGTGTTGTCATCCAGGATCTGTTTCACGCGTTGGAACTTCTCCAAGCTCGTCTTCCAATCGCGTTTCGCCCATTGGCAGAACCCTTGTGTATAGAAACAGATCGTGGCCGCACGCTTCGATAGCGCCGTGTTCTTGCCCTTGATCAACGGATGCTCACTGATCTCTTCCACCATGGCATGCTCCTCATCGGTGCGCACATAGCCTCCACTGCGGAACACATAGTTGATCTTACTGTAGAGGATGTGGTACGCGGCCAGGTTGCGCAGCTTCTCGATCACATCGCGTTCCTCTTCGATCAGCGCATCCAGGTCCTTGGTGAACTCGCCGGACTCGTAGGCCTCTTCCAGCAACATCTTCTCCCAGTTCAGCAGCTCGAACCAGTAGTAGAACCGCTCATTGTCCTTGGCGATGCGCTTCGCACGATGTAGCAGCTTGTTGCACTCCACGTACAACGCCTTCTGGTAGAGGATCTCGATGTTCTTGATCTCCTGCTTCAGCACACCGCTCACCGAGCTCTCCGAATGATAGGCCCGCAGCGCCTTCAGGATGAGCTTGTACAGGTGGTTCTTCTCCGAGGGAAGGTGTTTGATGAAGGTCTCCTTCGCGAAGAGCTTCTTGATCGCCTCCTCATCGTACACCTTCGACTTGTCGATCGCATCGAAGATCCGCAGGTAGTTCTTGTCGCCCGATTGAAGGGAAGAGTGCAGTTTGAAGAACCGCTTCTCCGATTTGGACAAGGACTTGATCAAGTCGTGTAGCTCGGTGCTTGGCTTCATACAGGCAGCCCAGGATGTTAGGATCCCAACGGCTTGGTTCAAAGTTAGGGATCCCGACGCTGGTCCGCGCAAGCGGAGACCGACCCGGTGCCTCCTACATTTGGGCATGGCCCTACCATACTCGTGGTGCCGGTCTTGGCGACCGGCGCTTGTCCTGCTTGCCTTCTACAGCCTGGGGACCGCTGCGGCGCAATACGACTGCCTGTCCACCAAACACCATCGCCACCAAGGGCCCAAGTCGGGTGCCCGGGAATTGGCTCCCATCGACATCCTGCACCAACGCATCAGCTTGGACCTCACGCTCGGCGCTTTGATCAAAGGAGATTGCGAGATGACCACCGTACCGCGTGCTGACGGTCTTGACCAGGTCCAACTGGATCTAACGGCCCTCACCGTGGATTCTGTGATCATGGATGGCGAACAGCTCGAGTTCACCCATTCCGGCGAGGTCGTGGACATCTCCCTTCCACAGCCGGCGGGAACAGAGGACACCCTCGTCTTCACCGTATACTATGGCGGCGACCCGATCGTGGACGGTAGCGGCTTCGGTGGCTTCTACACCAGCGGTAGCTTGATCTACAATTTGGGTGTGGCGTTCGAGAGCGTTCCGCATTCGTATGGTCGCACATGGTTCCCGTGTTTGGACAATTTCACGGAGCGTAACAGCTACGAGTTCCTGATCAAGACCGCAGGCGGAAAGAAGGCGTGGTGCAACGGCGAACTCATGGCACGGACACCTTTGGGAGGCGACACCGTGATCAACCATTGGCGCATCAACGAGACCATCCCTTCATACCTCGCTTCCGTGGCTGCGGCCAACTTCGCCGTGGCACGCGATACGTTCCCGAACGCGAGCGGCGGGAGCACTCCGGTGGAGCTGATCGCCTTCCCTGCGGATACCACCGGCATGAAGAACTCCTTCACCCACCTCGTGGATGCCTTCGACCATTACGAAACGCTTTTCGGGCCGTACCGCTGGAACAAAGTGGGCTATGTATTAACACCGGTAGGCGCGATGGAACATGCCACCAGCATCCACTACCCACGCGACATCGCATCAGGGTCGCTTCAATACGAAGCCATCATGGCGCACGAACTCGCACACCACTGGTTCGGCAACCTGATCACCTGCGACCGCGCCGAAGAGATGTACATCAACGAAGGTTTCGCGGAATACCTCAGCTACCTCTTCTTGGAAGATGTCTACGGCCATGATAGGTACATGAAGGAAGTACGCCTCAACCACCGCTCCATGGTCCACCGCGCGCACCTCTTGGATGAAGGGTGGTGGACGCTGAGCGAAATGCCACAAGAGTGGACCTATGGCGAACACTCCTACAACAAGGGTGCTGATGTGCTGCATTCGCTGCGCAGCTACATGGGCGATGAAGCATTCAGCATGGGACTGACGAGTTTCATGAACACCTATGCCTACCAGCCGGTGAACACCACCATCCTACGCGACCATTTGACATTGGCCACAGGCATCGACATGACCGATTATTTCGCGGATTGGATACAACAACCCGGATGGGCCGCTTTCGAGATCGATGCGCAGAGTTTCACACCCGGCGAAGATGGTTGGATCGTACAACTCACCATCGGCCAAAAGCAGCGAGGACCAGCAGCACCGTACAACAACGTGCCCATCACCGTGGCGATCATCGGTACCGATGCGAACAATGTGCTCCGCGACACGGTGCGTGTGGGCGGATCAGCAACCAACCTCTCCTTCACCGTACCCTTCGAACCTTCATGGGTGTGGCTGAACGATGACGACCGGCTTTCGCTGGCTACCACAGGTATCACGGACACCACCAGCACCACCGCATGGATCGTCTCCGATCACGCCAACTTCGAGATCCGCCCACAAGCAGGACCAGAAGCCATCGTGCGCATGGAACAATACTGGGTGGCTGCTGATGAAGGCACCTTCGAAGAGCCGTTCGCTTATGTGGTATCGCCTGATCGTTACTGGCGGATAACCGGGAACTGGGGAGATCCACAACGATTTGCCGCTCGCATCCCGTATGACGGGCGGAACACCGTTCAAAGCAACCTCGATGTGGGCCTCATGCGCGATACGCTTGGCGTGACCTTCAACGAGGATAGCTTGGTCCTGCTCTACCGACCGGGACCACAGGCGGCGTGGAAACTCTGGAGCGAGGATGTGCAGCCCACTGGAAGCACAACGGACAAATACGGCCGGATGGACGCGGATAGCCTCGCGCCCGGGGAGTACACCTTGGGTTGGCGCACGAGTCCGGTAGGTATGATCGACCACGCCGCCCAAGAGGCGATCTGGTCCATCGGACCCAACCCGGCAGTGGACCGCATCGAAGTACGGGCCGATCGCGAGATCACGAGCGGAACCTTGCAATTGATCGACGGTGCCGGACGCGCAGTGGCGATAATTCCTGCGACCGGCAACACGACCTTCATCCCCACCATCGGCCTAGCCCCCGGGAATTATCACGTGTTCCATTCCAACGTTGGTGTTGCCAACACCTTCATCGGCAAAGCCATCATCGCGCGTTGATGCACGGTAACGCAGGCGGCACTATGTTCGGCCCACATTCGTAGCACTTGGCCCAACTGATCCGCTTCCTGGCAAAGCTCGTCCTCTTCTGGATGGCGCTCTTCCTGCTACAACAAGTGTGTTTCGTCTTCTTCAGTAGTGGCAGGCTGGAAGGGATCCCGGCTGATGCCATCCGTCTGAGTTTCCGCAGGGCACTGCCGATGGATCTCGCTACGGCGTGCTACCTCACCTTGCCCGTCCTGCTCGCTGGGCTGGTCCTGCTCTTCCGCGAGATCGCCGGACTGCGGAAGGCGATCCGGATCTTCTTGACCGTGATGGTGGTGATCGCCGCGTTCATCAACGTTTGCGACATAGCGCTTTTCGCCGCTTGGGGCACCAAGGTGAACCACAAGGCACTCTCCTACTTGGTGTACCCCGAAGAAGTGATGCATGCGACAGCAGGTGCTCCCGTGGCGCAGCTCATCGTGATCCTCCTTGCGCAAACCGCACTGGCCCTGTTGGTCCTTTACCGCATCGATCATCGCCGCTCGTTCTTGGCCACTGCGAAATGGCAACGGTTCGTTGCACCGTTCGTGCTACCAGTTCTCCTGTTCCTCGGGATGCGTGGCGGCGTGCAGCCCTTCCCGATCGATCGCAGTTGGTCGTACCACAGCGCACATCCGCTGCTCAACCTGGGTGCGCTCAACGGCACTTGGAACGTGATCGTGCTGCTCGCCGAACCGCCCGAGATCGAGACGAACCCGTACGCGTTCATGTCTGTCGAGGATGCGACGCGACGCTTCGAGACCTTGCACGCGAAAAGCACAGGAACGCCACAAAGGATATTGACCGCTCAGCTCCCCAACGTGATGCTGGTACTGCTGGAAAGCTGGACGGCCGATGTCGTAGGTGTACTTGGCGGGGACAGCGGCGTAACGCCGGGCTTCGATCGGCTGGCGCGTGAGGGGTTGCTCTTCACCAACTTCTACAGCACTGGGTTCCGCACGGAGCAGGGGTTGTGTGCAACCATCAGCAGTTTCCCTTCGCAGCCGAAAACAACGATCATCCGCCAGTACGGCAAGTTCGACCGGTTGCCAAGCCTGGTGAACACCTTGGATTCCGCAGGATACCGATCCACCTACTATTACGCTGGCGATGTGGCTTTCGCGAACACGCGGGCCTACTTGGAGGCCATGGGCTTCGACAAGGTGCATGACGAGAATTCTTTCCCGATCACGAAACGCACGCGCTGGGGCGCCTACGATGAAGAGCTCTTCGCATTCCACCTGAAGGAGGCGCGCACGGCGCAGCAACCGTTCTTCCACACGCTGATGACCAGCACCAGCCACGAACCCTTCGATGTGCCCGTGGATGAGGGTTTCCCCGGCAAAGACCAGCCACAGCAGTACCGCAACAGTGTCCACTATACCGATCGCACACTAGCCGACTTCCTGGATGCCTGCAAAGATCAGCCGTGGTATGACAGTACACTGGTGATCATCGTTGCCGACCATGGACATTTCCTTCCGCACAACAGAGGTAACCACACGGCGGAGCGGCATCGCATTCCCTTGCTGTTCACCGGAGGTGCTTTGAAGCCCGAACTACGCGGCACGACGAACCACACGTTCGGTTGCCACGTTGACCTTGCCGCAACGTTGCTCCATCAGCTGGACCTCACGCAGACACGATCATGGTGGAGCAAGGACCTGTTCGATCCGTCCGTTCCACACTTCGCGTTCTGGACCTTCGACGATGGTTTCGGGATCGCCAACGCTGAGC
The DNA here is from genome assembly GCA_002482775.1 of Flavobacteriales bacterium UBA7690. GTDB lineage: Bacteria > Bacteroidota > Bacteroidia > Flavobacteriales_F > PHOS-HE28 > PHOS-HE28. The sequence continues at coordinate 15,391 of DLGQ01000007.1, forward strand.
AGTGCCAGGTGTATGACAACCTCTCAGGCATGCTGCTTCAACGGCGCGACACGTCGCGTTCTACCGACGCGGATGCCGAACAATTGCAGAACGGCAAAGCGCTTGAACAGGTGTTGCTGGATCAGTATCTGGGGCTTAGCCAGTGATCGTACAGTGTTCGCACTTGGTAGTTGGCAGTCTGCGATACAGCAGGCATTCCCGCCAACTGCGAACTGGCAACTCCTTCACCCGATGTACCGCAAGCTCTTGCCCGGATACCGCGCCGTCACCCCCAACTGCTCCTCGATGCGCAGCAACTGATTGTACTTCGCGATCCTGTCGCTACGGCTAGCACTACCGGTCTTGATCATGCCGCAATTCAACGCCACGGCCAGATCGGCGATGGTGCTGTCCTCGGTCTCGCCGCTGCGGTGGCTCATGATGCTGGTGTAGCCTGCGCGGTGCGCCATATCAACGGCTTCGATGGTCTCGGTGAGCGTACCGATCTGGTTCACCTTCACCAGAATGCTGTTCGCGGTGTTCGACGCGATGCCCTCGCTCAGGCGTTGGGTGTTGGTCACGAATAGATCATCGCCCACGAGCTGCACCTTTTCGCCGATGGTATCGGTCAGGAGTTTCCAGCCGTCCCAATCATCTTCGCTCATGCCATCTTCGATGCTCACGATCGGGTAGCGCTTGGCCCAATCGGCCCACATGGCCACAATCTCTTTGCTGGTGAGGCTGTCGCCGGTGCTTTCCAAGGTGTAGCGTTTCTTCTTCGCGTCGTAGAACTCCGTGCTGGCACAATCCAACGCGAGTACGATGTCCTCACCGGGTTTGTAACCGGCTTGTTCGATCGCCTGCATCACGAGCTTCAACGCCTCTTCGTTGCTGGGCAGGTCCGGTGCGAATCCACCTTCATCGCCCACGTTGGTGCTCAGGCCTTTCTTCTTCAACACCGCTTTCAGCGAATGGAAGACCTCAGCTCCCATGCGCAGGCCATCGGCGAAACGTTTCGCGCCTACCGGCATGATCATGAATTCCTGCACGTCCACCTTGTTGTCCGCGTGCGCACCACCGTTCAAGATGTTCATCAGCGGAACGGGAAGCATGTTCGCGTTCACACCGCCTACGTAACGGTAGAGCGGCAGCCCGGCTTCGCTCGCTGCAGCCTTCGCGACCGCAAGGCTCACACCCAGGATCGCATTGGCGCCAAGGTTCGATTTGTTCTTCGTGCCATCCAGCGCGATCAACGCTTTGTCGATCATAGCCTGATCGGTCACCAACGCGCCGTTGAGCTCCGTGTTCAGCGTACTGTTCACGTTCTCCACGGCCTTCTGCACGCCTTTGCCGAGGTAGCGCTTCTTGTCGCCATCGCGCAGTTCGGCCGCTTCGTGCGCACCGGTGCTGGCGCCACTGGGTACGGCGGCGCGGCCCATGTGGCCGGTATCCGTCCAAACATCCACTTCAATGGTCGGATTGCCCCGCGAATCGAGGATCTCGCGGGCTTGGATCTTGGCGATCAAACTCATGCTAAAAGCGTTATGCGTTCAGGGGTTGGGCGCGTTCTACGCGAACTGCGCTCCGCATGTTCTCCACGAAACGGTCGAAGAGGTATCGGCTATCGAACGGACCTGGTCCTGCTTCGGGGTGGTATTGTACACAGAAGACCGGGCGGCCCTTCAGCCGGAAACCAGCCACACTGCCATCGTTCAGGTGCAGGTGGGTGATCTCCACACCGGCGTTCTTCTCGGCATCGGCCTTACGCACCACGAAACCGTGGTTCTGTGAGGTCACCTCATCACGGCCGGTGGTAAGGTCCTTGATCGGATGGTTGATGCCACGGTGGCCATGGTGCATCTTCTCGGTGGACATGCCCATGCTCTCGGCGATCAGCTGATGACCCAAACAAATGCCGAAGACCGGCAGGCCACTATCCACGATGGAGCGCACCAGCTTCACGCTTTCGGGCATCGCGCCGGGATCGCCGGGGCCGTTGCTGAGCATGATGCCATCTGGCTTCCACGCATGGATCGCGGCTAGTGTGGTGTTCATCGGGAACACCCGCACACGGCAATCGCGGTCGGTGAGGCAGCGCTCGATGTTGCGCTTCACGCCGAAGTCCACCAACGCAACACGGAAAGCTCCATCAGCCGAGCCCACTTCATATTCGTTGTCGGTGGTCACCTTGCTGGAAAGCTCCAATCCGGCCATATCGGGCGCGGCAGCAAGCGTTCGCTTCAGAACTTCCAGGTCCATTTCCGTGGAACTGATGATGGCGTTCTGCGCACCATTGTCGCGGATGTGGCGCACCAGCTTTCGCGTATCGATGTCGCTGATGCCGACCACTCCTTCCGCCTTCAATAGGTCTTCCAAGGATCCGCTTCCACCGGGGCGGCTCCACACTTCGCTGAATTTCTTCACCACCAGTCCGGCGATGCTCAACCGTGGGCCTTCCACTTCATCGTCCTTCACGCCGTAGTTGCCCACGTGCGGGGTGGCGAGCGTCATGATCTGGCCGGTGTAGCTGGGATCGGTGAAGATCTCCTGGTAGCCGGTCATGCCGGTATTGAAGCAGATCTCTCCTGTGGTGATCCCGGAAGCGCCGATCGCCCGGCCGCGGAACACGGTGCCGTCGACGAGGAGGAGGAGGGCTTCGGGGCGCTGACTTACAAGCATTCGTGCGAAGGGTGCCGTGCCTTCAGCAGGCGGGCGTAAAGATACCCGTCCATGTTCGATCACTGCACCTTCGATCGTCCACACCTGTTGATAACGCCGCTACTTTTGGTCATCGACCGCCTCTACCCCGCTCTGCACCAGCTTTCGCTGCCACGTGCCCGTTGGATCATCATCGGGCTGCACCTGCTGTTGTTAGCCGCGATCGGTGAGCAGCAAGGTATCCTGGCCGATAAGGAAGCGCTGAAGTACATCGGCTGCGCGCAAGACGTGCTGAACGACGATCTCAGCGACCTGACAAGCAACTATCTGAAGTACGGGGCTTATGTGCTTTTCCTAGTACCCTTCGTTGCTATTGGCCAGATGTGGCTCGCCGTTGGTGTCCAGATCCTTCTTGGCATCATCGCTGCGGAAGCACTGGCACGCTATACCGAACGCGCCACAGGGAACGTTGGGTTAGGACGCTTGGCCATGGCGCTTTTCCTGCTCTGCCCATTGATCCAATCCTGGGCACTTGCGCTCTACACGGAACACTTCTTCGCGTGCATGGCGATCATCTTCATTGAGCTGCTTGATCGCGATAGGCGGATCGGAGCACCCACGATCGCGCTCGGCATCATCACCCTTTTCGCACGGCCAACAGGAATGTTCTTCGTTGTGCCCGCGATGCTGTGGATGTGGCGCGAACGGCTGCCGAGCGCGCTCCGCCCGTGGTTCGTGCCAGGCGCATGTATCGCCCTTTTCCTCTTCGCCATCAGCATTCCGCGGATCGCACCAGCACAACTAGGACCGATCGCATCGGGACAGGTGATCGCAGGCATAGGCGGTTCCGGTACTGACGGTTTCGATGGTCAGACGATCATCGCCGCACAACGCTTTCTAGTGGACCGTGTGGGCCTGGTAGAATGGGGCGGAATTACCCTACGAAGGGCCGTTTCCCTCTTCACCCTCACGCGGCCCTACTACTCCGTTGCGCATAACAACTTGAATGCGATCTGGTACGTGCTTTTCCCGCTTGCCTTTATCGGGGTCTGGCGATCATGGCAGGTGAGTCGCATTCGCCTCGTGCTCCTTGTGCTGATGTTGAATATCCTCCTGGTCGCCGTCACGCACGATGAATGGAGCGGCCGGTTCCTCGTTCCCTTGCTTCCGTGGATCATGGTACTAGCCGTTTCTGCCCTTAGAAATTCCGTGAGGGTCGTTGCTCGGGTGTGACCTCGGCGCGCCCTGTGCGTCCATAGGGGCACCAAACAAGCATCATGCGCTCACTCCTTCTTCCCATCGGCCTTGTACTATCCACGGGCATCTTTGCTCAAGACCAAGGCTTCGTAAGCGGTTCCATGGCCTTTGATAGCCGTACCATCGACAACGATGGCAACCTCAACGACCGCACCATCACAAGTGGCACCTTCGGCCCTGCCGTCGGCTTCAACCTTTCACCTGTTCATGTAGTGGGTCTGGCCCTTACCCACACCGGTAGCAAGGAGGAATACAAGACCCAATTGGGGAATACCACCTTGGACCTTACCGAGAAGCGTTCGCTCACCACCATCGCGCCGTTCTACCGTTACATGAAGAGCGTGAACGACAAATTCTTGCTCTACGGCCAACTGAAAGCCGGTATCGGTTTCGGGAAAGAGACGGTAGAAGTCCGCACCACTGACGCGGAAGCGAAACTGAGCACGATGGATGTCCGGGTGGGCCCCGGCATCGTCTACGTGATGGCCGATCGTTGGGCCCTGAGCGCCGATTGGGGCGTACTAGGCTACTACAGCGAGAAGCGCACCGAGGACACCCCAACGGACGATGTGACCACCACCAGCGGATTCCAGGCTTCGCTGAACCCCGGTTCCCTCACGCTCGCGCTCAACTGGTTGTTCTAAAGGAACTCGCTCAACGCCAGAAAGGGCCGATGGATCACCATCGGCCCTTTTCCATTCCAGGCTTCGATCACTTCTCGATCGCGAAGCTGATCTTGCAGTTGATGCGGTACTCCACGATCTTGCCTTTCTCCACCACGGCACTTTGGTTGCCGATGTTCACGCTGCGGATACCGCGTACGGTCTTGCTGGCTTCTTTCACCGCGTTGTTGGCGGCATCTTCCCAGCTGGTCTTGCTGCTGGCGAGGATCTCTACGACTTTCAGGATGGGCATCGGTCTTGGTTTTCCCTTTTGACCACCTCGGCACCGAACGTCACACATGGAACGCAAGAAGGGCGCCCATCAGGCGCCCTTCGCATTGTCGTTAGAAAGCGATCACTCGCTCTTGGCCTCTTCGCCACCCTCTGCTTTGGGAGCTGCGTTCTTCGCCGTGGTACGGCGCGTGCGACGCGTCTTCTTCGCGGCACCGGCTGTCTTCTCCTTCGTGTAGGTGGTATTGAAGTCCACCAGCTCGATCATGGCCATCTCGGCAGCATCGCCCAAGCGGTTGCCCAACTTGATGATACGCGTGTAACCACCGGGGCGGGTAGCCACCTTCGGAGCCACATCGCGGAACAAGGCGGCCGTTGCCTCTTTGTTCTGCAGTTCACTGAAGACCACACGACGGCTGTGCGTGGTGTCGTCCTTGCTCTTGGTGATCAAAGGCTCCACGTACAAGCGTAGGGCTTTCGCCTTGGCCAACGTGGTCTCGATGCGCTTGTGGTCGATCAGGGAGATCGCCAAGTTGCTCAACAGCGAGTCGCGGTGGGCCTTCTTGCGGCCGAGCGCGTTGTTCTTATTTCCGTGTCTCATGACAGTTGTCCGTTGTCAGTTGTCAGTCGTCTGGCGTTCGGCTGCGTGATGGCTACTGCCAACTGCCGACTGCCAACTTGCAACTGGTTATTCCTTGTCCAGTTTGTATTTCGCCACGTTCATCCCGAAGCTCAGGCCCTTGTTCTCCACAAGATCCTCCAGCTCGGTGAGGCTCTTCTTCCCGAAGTTGCGGAACTTCAAGAGGTCGTTCTTGTTGAAGGATACCAGATCACCGAGGGTCTCGATGTCAGCGGCCTTCAAGCAGTTCAGCGCGCGCACGCTGAGGTCCATATCAACCAACTTGGTCTTCAGGAGCTGGCGCATGTGCAGGCTGGTCTCATCGAACTCCTCCGATTCCGAAGAACTGCCGCGCTCTTCCACATCCAGGCTGATGCGCTCATCGCTGAACAGCATGAAGTGGTGGATGAGGATCTTGGCGGCCTCCTGAAGAGCGTTCTTCGGCGTGATGCTGCCGTCGGACACCACTTCGATGGTGAGCTTCTCGTAATCGGTCTTCTCTTCCACACGGGTGTTCTCCACCGTGTACTTCACGTTCTTGATCGGCGTGAAGATGCTGTCGATGGCAATGGTACCGATGGGCGCGTTCTCCGACTTGTTCTCGTCGGCAGGAACGTAACCACGGCCTTTACCCACGGTGAGCTCCACGTGCAATTTCACGTTGCTCTCCATGTGCGCGATCACCAAGTCCGGGTTCAACACCTGGAAACCGGTGGTGTGCTTGCCGATATCACCTGCGGTGAAGCTGTCTTTGCCGGTCACGGTGAAGGAGACCTTCTCGGTGCTCACATCATCGAGCTGGCGGCGGAAACGCACCTGCTTCAGGTTCAGTACGATCTCGGTCATGTCCTCGATCACACCTTTGATGGTGCTGAACTCGTGGTCCACACCGTCGATACGAACGGTGGTGATGGCATGTCCTTCGAGACTGCTGAGCAGGATCCGGCGCAATGCGTTGCCGATGGTGATCCCGTAACCGGGTTCCAATGGACGGAACTCAAAAGAGCCGCGCTTATCATCGGATTCGATCATCGTGACCTTGTCGGGCCGCTGGAATTCGAGAATGGGCATGTTTGCTTGGTCGTTGTTCGTTGGGTTGGTCTTTCCTCCTCCTCTCTGCTCGCCCCGAAGGCTTCTTACTTGCTGTACAATTCCACGATGAGCTGCTCGCGGATGTTCTCCGGGATCTGAGCGCGCTCGGGCATACCGATGAATTTACCGGACATGCTTTGTGCGTTCCAATCCAGCCAGTCAAAACGACGGCTGCTCACCGATACGCTGCTGGAGATGGTCTCCAAGTTGCGGCTGCGCTCACGCACGGCCACGCTTTGGCCGGCACGCAGGGTATAGCTGGATACGTTCACTACGGAACCATCCACCGTGATGTGGCCGTGGCTCACGAGCTGGCGTGCAGCACGACGCGTAGGGGCGATGCCCAGACGGAACACCGTATTGTCCAACCGTGCTTCGCAGAGCTGGAGCAACACCTCACCGGTGATGCCCTTTTTGCTCGCTGCCGTGTGGAACATCTTTTCGAACTGGCGCTCGAGGATGCCGTAGGTGTACTTCGCCTTCTGCTTCTCGCGCAGCTGGCTGCTGTATTCGCTGTCCTTCTTGCGACGGCGGGCATTGGGGCCATGCTGTCCGGGGGCGTGGGGCTTGCGCTCCATCCACTTGTCCGGGCCGAAGATCGCCTCTTGGAATTTCCGGGCGATCCGGGTCTTGGGTCCTGTGTAACGTGCCATTCTTCTTTTCTTTTGGGTGCTTCTCGCACCAACAACAGAGCGTGCGTCCACACGCTCCTACGGGTTATTAAACGCGGCGCTTTTTAGGTGGACGGCAGCCGTTGTGGGGCATCGGGGTGATGTCTACGATCTCGGTCACTTCGACTCCGCTGTTGTGAAGGGCACGGATGGCGCTTTCGCGTCCACCGCCTGGGCCTTTCACGAACACCTTCACCTTTCGCAGACCCAGTTCGTGAGCTTCGCGTGCAGCCTCTTCAGCGCTGAGCTGGCCGGCGTACGGGGTGTTCTTCTTGCTTCCGCGGAAACCGTTCTTGCCGGAGGAGGACCAGCTGATCACTTCACCCTTGTTGTTGGTGAGGCTGATGATCAGGTTGTTGAACGTGGCTTGGATGTGGGCCTGACCGTAGGCCTCCACCACCACGTTCTTCTTCTTCTTCTTACCGGCGGCTCCGCCGCCCTTACCTTCTTGCTTTGCCATAGTTCGTTGAGTTGGGGTCGATGATTATCGACCCGTACGTCAATTATTTCGTCACCTTCTTCTTGTTGGCCACCGTCTTCCGTTTGCCCTTACGGGTACGGCTGTTCGTGCGGGTACGTTGGCCACGCACAGGAAGACCTGCACGGTGACGTGTACCACGGTAGCTACCGATGTCCATCAAACGCTTCACGCTCAGCTGCACTTCGCTGCGCAGCGCGCCTTCCACCTTGATGGTGTCGTTGATGTACTGACGGATCTTGCCTTGTTCCTCATCGGTCCACTCCTCTACAAGGGTATCGGGGTCAACTTCCGCCTTCTCCAAGATGGAAAGAGCAGTGCTGCGGCCGATGCCGTAGATGTAGGTGAGGCCAATGCAGCCCCGCTTCTGTTTGGGTAGGTCGATACCTGCGATACGTGCCATGCTCGTGCGTTTATCAGCCCTGACGCTGCTTGAACTTCGGGTTCTTCTTGTTGATGATGTACAAACGCCCTTTGCGGCGGACGATCTTGCAGTCCGCGGAGCGTGGTTTGAGGGAGGCCCTGACCTTCATGGTTTCCTGGGTATCTTGTCTTAACTCTTGTATCGGAACGAAATGCGCCCTTTGCTGAGGTCGTATGGGCTCATCTCCACTTTCACTTTGTCTCCTGGTAGGATACGGATGTAGTGCATCCGCATCTTCCCCGAAATGTGGGCAACGATCACGTGACCGTTCTCCAACTCCACGCGGAACATGGCATTGCTGAGCGCCTCTTTGATGACGCCATCCTGCTCTATGGTCCCTGTTTTGCTCATTCCGTTCGTTTCCTTCTATCTCTGTGCCGACCGGATGGCCGACGTTAATTCACTTTATCGCGGGCGACACATGCGTCGCCTTTACACCTTTCTGTTCCAGCACATCTTCGATGTATTGGAACGTGGATAGGACCTCTGCTTTTCCGGCGCGTACAACCACCGTGTGTTCGAAATGCGCACTGGGTTTGCCGTCCCGCGATACCACGGTCCAACCATCGTTCAGTTGCTTCACCTCCTTCACACCCATGTTGATCATGGGTTCGATCGCCAGCGCCATGCCGCTTTGCAGCCGCACACCGTGACCCCGTTTCCCATAATTCGGCACTTCGGGCGCTTCGTGGAGCTTACGCCCAACGCCGTGCCCCACCAGCTCACGAACCACACCATAGCCGTTCTTCTCGGCATGGCTCTGGATCGCGTGGCCGATGTCACCGGTACGATTGCTTTCCACCGCCGCTTCGATGCCCAACTTCAGGCATTCCTGCGTCACCTGCAACAACTTGCGCGTCGCAGGCGCCACCTCACCCACACAGAACGTGTAAGCGCTGTCGCCATAGAAGCCGTTCATAAGCACCCCGCAATCCACACTTGCCACGTCGCCATCGCGCAACTCCCGGTCGCCCGGAAGGCCGTGTACCACTTGTTCGTTCACACTGATCAACAGCGTGCTCGGGCAACCGTACAGGCCTTTGAAACCCGGTACTCCACCATTGTCCCGGATGAACTCTTCTGCGATCGCATCGAGTTTACCGGTCGTGAAGCCCGGCGCGATGTGGCGTGCCACTTCAGCCAAGGTCCTACCAACAAGCAAAGAACTCTCCCTCACCAATGCGACTTCGTCATCGCTCAAGATGATCACGGCTTTACCCATGATCTATCCCGCCATGCCGTAAGCCGCTCCACTCGAACGACCCTTGATGCGTCCCGACTTCATCAGGCCATCATAGTGTCGCATCAACAAATGACTTTCGATCTGCTGCAGCGTGTCCAACAACACACCCACCATGATCAACAACGATGTACCACCGAAGAACTGTGCAAAGCCCTGCTTGATACCCAGCATACCAGCGAAGGCGGGCAGGATAGCTACAAGACCCAAGAAGATGGCGCCTGGCAGGGTGATGCGCGACAACAATTCATCGATGTGACCAGCCGTGCTCTTACCGGGTTTCACACCGGGAATGAAGCCGCCGTTGCGCTTCATGTCATCGGCAAGCTGGTTCGGGTTCACGGTGATGGCCGTGTAGAAGTACGTGAACAACACCACCATCAGGAACAATGTGAAGTTGTAGAAGAAGCCCTGGCTGTTCGCGATGCTGACCAACCACTGCGGTGGGTTCTCGAAGGCCTGTGCCATGTACATCGGCACCAGCACGATCGCCTGTGCGAAGATGATCGGCATTACGCCGGCCGCGTTCACCTTCAAAGGGATGTAGTTGCGGACTCCGCCGTACTGCTTGTTGCCCTGCACGCGCTTGGCGAATTGCACCGGGATGCGTCGCGTGCCCTGCACCAACAGGATACACCCTGCGATGATGAGCACCCACAACACCACTTCCACAAGCAGCAACACCAACCCACCACCGCCAGGTCCCATGCGACCCACCACCTCCTGTGCGAAGGCTTGCGGGAGTTGCGCGAGGATACCGATCATGATGATGAGGGAGATACCGTTACCTAAACCACGCTCAGTGATGCGCTCGCCGAGCCACATCACGAACAAGGTGCTGGAGGTCAGGATCACGATGCTCGTGGCCAGCCAGAACTGTCCATCAGGGCGGGCTGCTTCGTCAATGGTAGCGTAGATGTAGCTCGGTGCCTGGAACACGCAGATCAGGATGGTGAGGTAGCGGGTCCACTGGTTGATCTTGCGGCGGCCGCTCTCTTCGCGCTGCATCTTCTGTACTGTTGGAACAGCGATACCGGCCAACTGCATGATGATGGATGCGGAGATGTACGGCATGATGCCCAGGGCAAAAATGCTCGCACGGGTGAACGCACCACCGGTGAAGATCGACAAGATCTCCACGATGCCGCCACCGCCCGTTGCACCTGTAGCCGCCAATCGTGCACTGTCCACGCCGGGAAGCACGATGAAGCTACCGATGCGGTACACCAGCAGCAGACCTAGCGTGATGAGGATGCGGTTACGCAGTTCCTCGATGCGCCAGATGTTCTTGATCGTTTCGATCAGGTTCTTCATGCCTTCTCAGCTACGGTCTGGATCGTTTCCGTCTTTCCTCCTTTCGCCTCGATGGCGGCTTTCGCCGTCGCACTGAAGGCGTGAGCGGTGATATTGAGCGCGCTCGTGATCTCGCCACGGCCCAACACTTTCAGCTTGTCGTTCTTCGCGATCAACCCGTTGGAGTACAATACCTCCGGGGTGATCTCCGAGAGCTTCCGCTTCTCAGCAAGGGTCTGGATCGCATCCAGGTTGATGCCCTTGTATTCCACCCGGGTCGGGTTGGTGAAGCCGAACTTCGGCAGGCGACGGGTCAGGGTCGTCTGGCCACCTTCAAAACCACGCTTGTGGTTATAGCCGGCTTGTGCCTTCTGGCCCTTGTGACCTTTCGTGGAGGTACCACCACGCCCGCTGCCTTGGCCGCGACCGATGCGTTTCTCCTTCTTCGTGGCCCCTTCTGCGGGCTTCAATTTGCTCAAGTCCATGGTCTTGCTCTTCTAAAAGGTTCAGGCCTCCTTCACGCTCACCAAGTGGTGTACTTTCTCCACCATGCCGCGGATCTGCGGCGTGCCGTCCACCTCAACGAATTTCCCGATACGGCCGAGACCGAGGGCTTTGAGGGTGTCTTTCTGACGTTTGGGGCACTTGATCTGGCTGTGCACCTGGGTGATGGTCAACTTGCTCATTGTCGTTCCCGCCGGTAGCCCGACGGTTCGTTTTATCCGTTGAATACGCGTTCCAATTTGATACCACGCTGGCGGGACACCGCGTTGGCATCGCGCATGCTCACGAGGGCTTCGATGGTGGCTTTCACCACGTTGTGCGGGTTACTGCTGCCCTTGCTCTTGGCAAGTACGTCCGTTACACCCACGCTCTCCAGCACAGCGCGCATGGCACCTCCGGCGATAACACCGGTACCGTGCGCTGCCGGCTTCAGGAACACCTGTGCGCCTGCGAACTTGCCTTCCTGGGAGTGTGGGATCGTGCCTTTCAGCACGGGCACCTTCACCAAGTTCTTCTTCGCGTCGTCGATGCCTTTGGCGATCGCCTCCTGCACTTCCTTCGCTTTGCCCAGGCCATGGCCAACCACACCGTTCTCGTTCCCCACCACCACGATGGCGGCGAAGGTGAAGGTGCGACCTCCCTTGGTCACTTTGGTCACGCGGTTCAGGGCCACGAGCTTATCCTTCAGCTCGAGATCGCTGCTCTTGACCTTCTTCGTGTTCGTCGATTCAGACATGTGTTCGGTGTGATCAGAAATTGAGGCCTGCTTCGCGGGCTGCTTCGGCCAGTGCTTTCACACGACCATGGTAGAGGTATCCGTTGCGGTCGAATACGACCAGTTCGATGCCGGCTGCTTTCGCTTTCTCGGCGATGGCCGCGCCAACGATCTTGGCTTGGTCGATCTTCGGGATGCCAGCGGCCTTCTTGTCTTTCAAGGACGAGGTGCTCACCAGCGTGCGGCCAGCTTCGTCGTCGATGATCTGGGCGTACATGCCCGTGTTGCTGCGGTAGACTGACAGACGCGGACGCTCGGCGGTGCCGTGTACGTTCTTGCGTACGCGTTGCTTGATCTTCAGGCGGCGGTTGATGCGGTCGAATGCCATGGTCGTTCTTATTTACCGGCTGCTTTACCTGCCTTGCGACGCACGATCTCGCCCACGAAACGTACACCCTTGCCTTTGTACGGCTCAGGCTTACGCAGGCTGCGCAGCTTGGCGGCCACTTGGCCAATGAGTTGCTTGTCCGCGCTCTCGAGGCGGATGATCGGGTTCTTACCCTTTTCCTGGGCAGCGGCCACTTTGATCTGCGGTGGCAGATCGATCGTGACCGTGTGCGAGAAGCCGAGCGCCAAGTTGAGCTGCTGGCCTTTCGTGGTGGCACGGTAACCCACACCCACCAATTCCTGCTCGATCACGAAACCTTCTGCCACACCCTTCACCATGTTGGCGATCAGGGCACGGTAAAGACCATGCTTCGCGCGGTGCGGCTTGGCGTCGCTCGGGCGGACCAAGGTGATCTCGGTACCTTCCTGCTTCAGGGTGATATCCGGGTCAACGGCTTGCTCCAAAGTGCCCTTGGGACCCTTCACGGTCACCAGGTTCTTGTCGCTGATCGTTACCTGCACCCCTTTGGGTACATCGATCGGTGCTTTTCCAATGCGTGACATCTTCTTCGGGTCTTAGCTCACGTAGCACAATACTTCACCACCCACGTTCAGCGTGCGTGCCTCCTTATCGGTGACAACGCCTTTGCTGGTGGAGATGATGGCCACGCCGAGGCCGTTGAGCACGCGAGGAAGATCGCCTGCGTGGGCGTATTGGCGCAGGCCGGGGGAGCTCACACGGGTGAGTTCCTTGATGGCGCTCTGGCGCGTCTGTGTGTTGTACTTCAAGGCGATCTTGATCAGGCCCTGCTTGCCGTCGTCCTCGGTTTTCCAGGACAGGATGTAGCCCTTGTCGTACAGGATGCGCGTGATGTCCTTCTTCAGGTTGCTCGCGGGCACCTCCACGACCTTCTTGCGCGCTTGGATGGCGTTGCGCAGGCGGGTCAAATAATCGGCTATCGGATCGGTCGTCATTGTCTTTTCTATTGTTGGTGCGCGGGGATCCGCGTCCTTAACGTTCTATCTATTACCAGCTGCACTTGGTCACACCCGGGATCTTGCCTTCCAGCGCCATGTTGCGGAACATGTTACGCGAGATACCGAACAGACGCATGTAACCGCGTGGACGGCCCGTTAGCTGGCAGCGGTTGTGCATGCGCACTTTGCTACCGTTCACCGGAAGTTTCTGCAAGCCCTCCCAATCACCGGCGGCTTTCAGCTTGGCGCGCTTTGCGGCGAACTTCTCCACCATCTTGGCGCGCTTGCGCTCACGCGCTTTCATCGATTCCTTGGCCATTGTCGTGCTCTGATTATTTCTTGTCCTTATCAGCGAATGGGAATCCGAAGGCGGTGAGCAATGCTTTCGCCTCTTCGTCGGTGCCTGCGGTGGTAACGAACGTGATGTCCATACCCTGCAACTTGGTCACCTTGTCGATGTCGATCTCGGGGAAGATGATCTGCTCCTTCACGCCCATGGTGAAGTTGCCCATGCCGTCGAAGCCCTTGGCGGGAACGCCGCGGAAGTCACGTGTACGGGGCAAACTCACAGCGATCAGGCGATCGAGGAACTCGTACATCTTGTCGCCACGCAACGTCACCCGTGCGCCGATGGGCATGCCCTTACGCAGTTTGAAGTTGCTGATATCCTTGCGGGATACCGTAGGCACGGCCTTCTGGCCTGCGATGGCGGTCATCTCCACGATGGCGTTCTCCACGATCTTCTTGTCGCCCACGGCACTGCCGAGGCCTTGGTTCAAGCTAATCTTGGTGATCTTGGGAACCTGCATGGAACTGGTGTAGCCGAACTCCTTCATCAGGGACGGGGCCACCTCGTTCTTGTATTTGGCACGAAGCCGGGGTACGTAGCTCATGACTTCTTACTTGGCTGCCGCCTTTTTCTTGGTCTTCACAAAGCGCTCCAACACGCCTTCCTTGTTGGCCTTGCGACCTACGCGGCCGGGCGTACCGGTCTTCGCATCGATGAGCATCAAGTTGCTCAGGTGGATAGGGCCTTCCTTGTCCACGATGCCGCCCTGTGGGTTGGCCGTGGTGGGCTTACTATGCTTCTTGTTGATGTTGAGGCCCTCGACAACGGCACGCATTTTCACGCGGTCCACTTCGAGCACGCGACCTTGTTTGGTGCGTTCCTCTCCGGCGAGCACCTTCACCAGGTCGCCTTTCTTGATGTGTGTCTTCTTCTGCATGGCTCAGAGTACTTCGGGGGCCAAGGAGATGATCTTCATGAACTTCTTCTCGCGCAGCTCCTTGGCCACGGGTCCGAAGATGCGGGTGCCTTTCATCTCGCCTGCGGCGTCCAACAGCACCACGGCGTTGTCGTCGAAGCGGATGTAGCTACCATCCTTGCGGCGGGTCTCCTTCTTGGTGCGCACCACAACGGCTTTGTGTACAGTGCCCTTCTTGGCACCGCCGTTCGGAAGCGCATCCTTGATGGTCACCACGATGGTGTCACCGATGCGGGCGTAGCGGCGCGCCGTGCCACCGAGCACCCGGATGCAAAGCACCTCTTTGGCGCCGCTGTTGTCGGCTACGTTCAGCCGTGATTCTTGCTGGATCATCGTTCTGTCTGATTACTTGGCACGTTCAACGATCTCCACTACACGCCAGCGTTTCATCTTGCTCAACGGACGGGTCTCGCTGATGCGGACGGTGTCGCCCACATGTGCATCGCCGTTCTCGTCGTGCGCCATGAAGGTGCTGGAACGCTTCACGAACTTCCCGTACTTCGGGTGCATCACGCGGCGCTCAACGGTCACCACGATGCTCTTGTTCATCTTATCGCTGGTGACGATGCCGATACGCTCCTTGCGGAGGTTCCGCTCAACGGTTGTCGGGGTCGTGCTCATTTCGTTGTCTTATTGGCGAGTTCGCGCTTGCGCAGCTCGGTGAGGATACGGGCCACCTCCTTACGCTTGGTGCGGAGCTGTACCGGGCTTTCGATCGGGCTCACGGTGTGCGCAAAGCGCAGTTTGGTGAGCGATCCACGCTCGTCGGCGAGCTTGTCGTTCAACTCGACCACCGTCAGGTCCTTCAGTTCGGTTCCTTTCTTCTTCATGACGCTCTCTTATTGGCCGTCGTAATCTTCACGAACGACGAACTTGGTCGGGATCGGTAGTTTCTGTGCAGCCAGGCGCAATGCTTCCTTCGCTGTGGCGGTGGGAACACCATCCACTTCGAAGATGATGCGGCCTGCATGGCACACGGCCACCCAACCTTCCAGGGAACCCTTACCCTTACCCATACGCACCTCTGCAGGCTTGCTGGTCACGGGCTTATCGGGGAACACCTTGATCCACACCTGGCCTTCACGCTTCATGTAGCGGGTGAGGGCGACACGGGCTGATTCGATCTGACGGCCGGTGAGCCATACGCTCTCCATCGCCTTCAGGCCAAAAGATCCCAGGGCAACACGGTGTCCGCGTTGGGCCTGCCCCTTCATGCGGCCCTTGTGCATATTGCGGCGCTTGCTGCGCTTCGGTTGCAACATGGCTATTAGCTATTACGGTTATTTCCACCACGACCACCAGCGGCCGGGCCACGACGATCTCCTCCTCCACCTGCACCAGGACCACGACGATCGAAGCCAGCACCACCACCGCGGCGGTCCCCTCCACGATCACCACCAGGTCCACGACGGTCTCCGCCACGACGCTCCGGACGGTCACCGCCCATGCGGCCACCTCCACCCGTTGCTCCTTTGGCTTGACCAACGTTCGGGCTCAGGTCACGCTTGCCATACACTTCTCCGCGCATGATCCAGCACTTCACCCCGATGCGACCCATTTTGGTGTGCGCCTCGGTGATGGCGAAATCGATGTCAGCACGCAGGGTGTGCAGTGGCACACGACCATCACGGTACTTCTCCACGCGGGCGATCTCGGCGCCGTTCAAGCGGCCGCTCACCTGCAGTTTGATGCCTTCCGCTCCCATGCGCATGCTGCTGGCCATGGCCATCTTCATGGCGCGGCGGAAGCTGATACGGCCTTCGAGCTGGCGGGCGATGCTATCGGCCACCAAACGGGCATCCAGTTCTGGACGCTTGATCTCGAAGATGTTGATCTGGACGTCCTTGCCGGTGAGCTTCTTGAGCTCCTCGCGCAACTTGTCCACCTCGGCGCCACCTTTTCCGATGATCACGCCTGGGCGTGCGGTGTTGATCGTCACGGTCACCAATTTCAAGGTGCGCTCGATCACGATCTTGGCGACGCTCGCCTTCTTCAGGCGGGCCATCAAGTAGGCGCGGATCTGTTCGTCCTCCACCAACTTGTCGGCGTATTTATTACCGCCGTACCAGTTGCTGTCCCAGCCCTTGATGAAGCCGAGGCGTTGGCCGATAGGATGTGCTTTCTGTCCCATTGTAGGTTTTTCTCGGCTTAGGCTTGGTTGGCGGTGTCGACGATCATGCTCACGTGGTTGCTGCGCTTCTTCATACGGTAAGCGCGGCCTTGTGGGGCGGGAAGCATACGCTTCAGGCCACGGGCTTCGTTCACCTGCACGCTCTTCACGATCAGGCCGGCCTCATCGGCTTTCTGCCCTTCGTTCTTCGCTTGCCAGTTGCTCATCGCGCTAAGCAGGAGCTTCTCCAGATCGCGGCTGCTGTGGCGGGTGCTGAAGCGCAGGATGCCCAAGGCTTTCTCCACTTCCACACCACGGATCAGATCGGCCACCTGGCGCATACGGCGCGGGCTGGTAGGCACGTTGCGAAGGTGCGCGATAGCCACGGTCTTCATGGCCTCTTTGCGCGCATCCGCTGCTAGTTTCTTACGCTGTCCCATCTGTCCTTAGTTCTTCTTGTTACCCGAGTGACCACGGTAGGTACGCGTCGGTGCGAATTCGCCCAGCTTGTGGCCCACCATGTTCTCGGTCACGTAGACCGGGATGAACTTGTTGCCATTGTGCACAGCGATCGTCAACCCCACGAATTCGGGGCTGATGGTGCTGGCGCGCGACCAGGTCTTGATCACGTTCTTCTTGCCGGAAGTCTGTGCCTCTCCCACACGCTTCGAAAGCTTGTAGTGGATGAAAGGCGGTTTCTTGAGTGAACGGCTCATTGTAGTTCGGTTGCGGCGTGGGATCTAAAGCCCTGACTAGGCCCCTTTGCGGGCGTTGACGCGTTCGAGGATGAAACGATTGCTGCGGTTCTTCGGCGCACGGGTCTTCTTGCCCTTGGCCAACAAACCTTTGCGGCTGCGCGGGTGACCACCCGAAGCACGGCCCTCACCACCACCCATCGGGTGATCGACCGGGTTCATGGCCACCGCACGGGTGCGGGGACGACGACCCTGCCAGCGGCTACGGCCAGCTTTACCGCTCTTCTGGAGCATGTGCTCGGCGTTGCCCACGGTACCTACCGTAGCCATGCAGGCCACGAGCACCATGCGCAGTTCGCCGCTCGGCATCTTCAGTGTCGCGTATTTGCCTTCACGAGCGCTCAACTGAGCGAACGTGCCGGCACTACGGGCAATGGAACCGCCTTTGCCAGGCTGAAGTTCGATGTTGTGTACCACGGTTCCCAGCGGGATCTCGCTCAGCGGAAGCGTATTGCCCACTTCGGGCGGAACTCCGCTCTTGCCGCTCAGGACCTCCTGGCCCACTTTCAGGCCGTTCGGTGCGAGCATGTAGCGCTTCTCACCATCAGCGTAGAACAACAGGGCGATGCGTGCGGTGCGGTTCGGATCGTATTCGATCGTCTTCACCTTTGCAGGGATGCCGAACTTGTCGCGCTTCAGATCGATCTCGCGATAGCTCTGTTTGTGACCACCGCCGATATAGCGCATGGTCATCTTGCCCTGATGGTTACGGCCACCACTCTTGTTGGTGCCGCTGGTCAGCGACTTCTCCGGCACACGCGTGGTGATGCCTTCGAAGTCCGTGATCACCTTGTGACGGGTGCCGGGGGTGACCGGATTGAGTTTACGTATGCCCATGGCTTCTAATTGCTACCGGGTCAGATGCTGGAGTAGAGGTCGATCACTTCACCCTTCTTCACCGACACGATGGCTTTCTTGAAGCTCGACGTGCGGCCGTGGAGGATGATGCTCTTGGTATAACGCGTGCGGTTCTTGCCGCGGCAGATCATGGTACGCACACCCGTCACCGTGACGTTGTACTCCTTCTCTACCGCTTGTTTGATCTGCACCTTGTTGCTGGCTTTGGCCACTTCGAAACCGTAACGGCCTTCCTTCTCGCCTTGTGCCGTCATCTTTTCAGTGACGATGGGTCGGATGATGATCTGGCTCATGGCTTACTTGGTGAGGATGGTTTCCAGCGGTGCGATCGCATCCTTCAGGATCAGCAGACCGTTGGCGTTCATGATGTCGTAAGTGTTCAGCTCGCTGGCAACCACCACACGGGTGTTCTGCAGGTTGCGGGCGCTGAGCACGATGTTGTCATCCTTGCTTGGGACCACAAGCACACTTTTGCGGCTAGTAAGTTCGAAGGCTTTCAGGATGGCGGCGAACTCGCTCGTCTTCGGTGCGCTCAGCGTAACGCTGTCGATCACTTTCAACGAACCATCTTTCGCCTTGTAGGTGAGGGCACTGCGGCGGGCCAGGTCCTTCACTTTCTTGTTCAATTTGAAGTGGTAGTCGCGCGGCTTGGGGCCGAATACGCGAGCGCCACCTTTGAAGAGCGGGCTCTTGATGGAACCCTTACGGCTTCCACCGGTACCCTTCTGGCGATGCAGCTTCTTGGTGCTACCGCTCACTTCGCTCTTCTCGAGCGTCTTGGAGGTGCCTTGACGCTTGTTGGCCAAGTGCTGCTTCACGTCCAGCCAGATGGCGTGGTCGTTCGGCTCGATCGCGAACACCGCGTCGTTCAGCTTGGCCTTTTTGCCCGTGGACTTACCGTCCTTGCTGTGGATATCCAGTTCCATCTTACTTCCAGATGATCACGATGCTACCCTTGGGACCAGGAACGGTACCCTTGAGGAGCAACAGGTTCTTACCAGCGTCCACTTTCACCACCTTCAAATTCTCGGTGGTCACTTTATTACCTCCCGTGCGGCCTGCCATGCGCATGCCTTTGAACACGCGGCTCGGATATGAGCTTCCGCCCAAGGAACCTGGTGCGCGGCTACGATCGTGCTGACCGTGGGTGGCTTCACCCACACCGCTGAAGCCGTGACGCTTCACAACACCTTGGAAACCCTTGCCCTTGCTGTTGCCGGTGACGGTAACATAGCTGCCTTCTTCGAAGATGTCGACGCCAACGGTGGCACCCAATTTCATCTCGCCTTCGAATTCCTTGAACTCGTGCGCTTTTGCTTTCGGGGTGGTGCCCGCCTTCTTGTAGTGGCCCATGGCCGCTGCAGGCGTGCTCTTCTCACGACGCTCGATCGCTGAAAGCTGGATGGCGGTATAGCCGTCCTTCTCCAACGTCTTCACGTGGCTCACCACATTGGGTGACGCCTCGATCACCGTGCATGCTACCATGAACCCGTCCGTATCGAACAGGCTGGTCATGCCGATCTTCTTTCCTATTAGTCCGCTCATGGCTGTGTGATGCTATCGGTCAGACTTTGATCTCCACATCCACGCCGCTGGGGAGCTCCAGCTTCATCAGGGCATCGATCGTCTTGGAAGACGAGCTGTAGATGTCCATCATGCGTTTGTAACTGCACAGTTGGAACTGCTCGCGCGCCTTCTTGTTGACGTGCGGCGAGCGGAGCACTGTGAAAATGCGCTTGTGGGTCGGCAGTGGAATGGGACCACTGACGACAGCGCCCGTGCTCTTCACCGTCTTTACGATCTTCTCGGCGCTCTTGTCGACGAGGTTGTGATCGTACGACCGCAGCTTGATCCTGATCTTTTGGGTCATCGCTAATTCGCGGGTTATGCTGAAACCTTTCCACGCACCTTGGCCAGAACGGCTTCGGTCACGTTGTTAGGTGCAGGTACGTAATGACTGAATTCCATGGTGCTGCTGGCGCGGCCAGAGCTCATCGTGCGCAGGGAGGTCACGTAGCCGAACATCTCGCTCAACGGCACGGTGCCTTTGATGGCTTTCGCACCAGCACGATCCTCCATACCCACGATCGTTCCGCGGCGACGGTTGAGGTCACCTACGATGTCACCCATGTTCTCTTCCGGTGTGATCACCTCGATCTTCATGATCGGTTCGAGCAGCACGGGCTTGCACTTGGGGATAGCGGTACGGAAGGCGCTCTTGGCGCAGATCTCGAAGCTCAACGCATCGGAATCGACGTTGTGGAACGAACCGTCGTACAGTGTCACTTTCAGGCTTTCCATGGGGAAGCCAGCGAGCACACCGTTCTTCAACGAAGCTTCGAAGCCCTTCTGCACAGGACCAACGAATTCCTTCGGGATGGAACCACCCTTGATCTCGTCGATGAACTCCAGGCCGGTCTTCTCAGGATCCGTCTGTGGCTCGATGCGCACGTGGATGTCGGCGAACTTACCGCGACCACCCGTCTGCTTCTTGTACAGCTCGCGGTGTTCCACCATGCCACTGATGGCCTCGCGGTACTTCACCTGGGGAGCACCTTGGTTGCACTCCACCTTGAATTCGCGCTTCATGCGATCCACGAGGATCTCGAGGTGCAGTTCGCCCATTCCGCTGATCACGGTCTGGCCGGTGTCCTCGTCGGTGTGGACTTTGAAGGTAGGATCCTCCTCGGCCAGTTTGGCCAAGGCAGCACCCATCTTGTCCAAGTCGGCTTGGGTCTTCGGTTCTACGGCGATACCGATAACAGGCTCTGGGAAGCTCATGCTCTCCAGGATGATCGGATGCTCTTCGGCGCATAAGGTGTCACCCGTGCGGATGTCCTTGAAACCAACTGCCGCACCGATGTCACCGGCAACGATACGCTCCACAGGATTCTGCTTGTTGGAGTGCATCTGGAAGATGCGGCTGATGCGCTCCTTCTTGTCGCTGCGGGTGTTCAGCACGTAGCTTCCTGCTTCCAATACGCCGCTGTAGGCGCGGAAGAAGGCGAGACGGCCAACGAACGGGTCGGTCGCGATCTTGAAGGCCAGACCAGCGAACGGCTCATCGGGATCAGGACGACGCTGGATCTCCTTGTCGGTGCGTGGGTCGATACCGGTAACGGCATCGATGTCCATCGGGCTTGGCAGATAAGCCATCACCGCATCCAACATGGTCTGCACACCCTTGTTCTTGAAGGCGCTGCCACACAGGATCGGCGTGATGCTCATGTTGATCGCGCTCTTGCGGATCGCGGCCATCACCTCGGCTTCGGTCAAACTATCTGGATCGGCGAAATACTTCTCCATCAACTTGTCGTCGCTCTCAGCAACGGCTTCGATGAGCTTGTCGCGCCACTCCTTCACGGTCTCCTTCAGGTCCTCGGGGATGGGAACTTCGCTCCAGGTCATGCCTTGGTCGCTCTCGTTCCACACCATGCCTCGGTTGTTGATCAGATCCACCACACCCTTGAAGTCCGCCTCAGCGCCGATGGGCACTTGCAAGGGAACAGGGTTGGCACCGAGGCGCTCGCGGATCTGCTTCACCACGTTGAAGAAGTCGGCACCGCTACGGTCCATCTTGTTGACGAAACCGATACGCGGCACTTTGTACTTGTTGGCTTGGCGCCATACCGTCTCGCTCTGGGGCTCTACACCACCAACAGCGCAGAACAGGGCTACGGCACCATCCAATACGCGCAGGCTGCGCTCCACCTCCACGGTGAAGTCAACGTGGCCCGGCGTGTCGATCAGGTTGATCTTGTATTTGTCTCCGCGGTAATCCCAGCTGGTGGTGGTGGCGGCGCTGGTGATCGTGATACCACGCTCCTGCTCCTGTGCCATCCAATCCATGGTGGCCGCACCGTCGTGCACCTCACCGATCTTGTGGACAAGACCCGTGTAGTACAGGATGCGCTCGGACGTCGTCGTCTTGCCCGCATCGATGTGGGCCATGATGCCGATGTTCCGCGTGAAAGTGAGGTCCCTCTTGGCCATTGTTCTCTTGCTCTACCGTCGTTATCAGAAGCGGAAGTGGCTGAACGCTTTGTTCGCTTCGGCCATCTTGTGGATCTCCTCCTTCTTCTTGAATGCTCCTCCTTCTTCTTTCGAAGCGGCGAGGATCTCGTTCGCGAGCTTGTTCGCCATGCTCCGTTCGTTGCGGTTGCGGGCGTACCCGATCAACCACTTCATCGCAAGGCTCTTCTTACGATCCTCACGCACCGCCTGCGGGATCTGGAAGTTCGCACCGCCTACACGACGGCTGCGCACTTCCACCTGCGGGGTCACGTTCGTGAGGGCTTTCCGGAAGATCTCCAGACCGTCCTCACCGCTCTTTTCAGCAACGATCTCGATGGCGTTGTAGAAGATGTCCAGGGACTTGCTCTTCTTGCCGTCGTACATCAAGTTGTTGACGAACTTGGTCACTTGCACATCACCGAACTTGGGGTCCGGGAGAATGCTGTGCTTTACTGTCTTCTTGCGCATGGCTTAGTTCCTTCT
This sequence comes from Flavobacteriales bacterium UBA7690, assembly GCA_002482775.1. Classification (GTDB taxonomy): domain Bacteria; phylum Bacteroidota; class Bacteroidia; order Flavobacteriales_F; family PHOS-HE28; genus PHOS-HE28. Next base: position 38,064 of record DLGQ01000007.1, read on the forward strand.
GCTGTCAGTTCGAGCTCGATGGAGAACTACTTCTTCTTGGCTGGAGCGGCTGCACCGGGTTTCGGACGCTTGGTGCCGTACTTGCTACGGCGCTGGTTGCGGCCTTCCACACCCGAGGTGTCCAACACACCGCGAACGATGTGGTACTTCACACCGGGCAGATCCTTCACACGACCACCGCGCACGAGCACGATGCTGTGTTCTTGCAGGTTGTGGCCTTCACCGCCGATGTATGCGATCACCTCGTAGCCGTTCACCAAGCGCACCTTGGCCACTTTACGAAGGGCCGAGTTCGGCTTCTTCGGGGTGGTGGTGTACACCTTGGTACATACGCCACGGCGCTGTGGGCAAGACTTCAAGGCAATGGACTTGCTCTTGTACACAGGGTTCTCGCGGCCCTTGCGGATGAGCTGTTGAATGGTTGGCATGAGCTCCTTTCGGTTGGCTTTCAAGGTTTTCGGCCATTCGTTGGCTGAAAACGGGCTGCAAATGTAGCGCTTTCCACTTTCCAACCAATTGGTGTTCATGGAAATTTCCCTCAGAGAAGAGGACATCGGGATCCCGCTACCGATCCGGGTTTGGGCCATTGCACAGCATAAAAGCCTGCGATCCAAGCGGATGAACGACTATGTATCCGCGCCGATCCCGCGTCCGATCAGCATTTTACATGCGTCACTTGCTTCGTCATTGATACCCTTCACTTATCTTTGTTAGTATCATATGATATTATAAATGGACGTCGGCAACATCACGTACTACTCCATCAGCCCGCGCATGTTGAACCTGCTGGCGACCATCCATCATCGGCTCGGGGAAGTACATGCCCGGCACCTGCACCGGCCAGCCGTGGACCTGGAAAAAGCCTACCACATCAGCGCGGTACACAGCACCTTGGCCATCGAAGGCAGTACCCTTGATGCCTTGCCCGTGGCCGATATCCTCGACAGGCCAAGCGCTGCCACTGGCGGTACGTCCGCGCTCGAAGCGGTGAACACGCACCGCGCCCACGAGTTGATCGAGGACCTCGACCCCTTCGTGGAGCATGACCTGCGACATGCCCACGGCGTGTTGATGCACGGCCTAGCCCTCGATGCCGGTCACTTCCGCACCGGCCCCATGGACGTGCTCTACGGCGAACCCGAACCCTTGCGAACGGCGAACGCCCACGATATGCCGGCCAACGTGCAGGAGCTGCTGCGCTATGCGGAAGAAGATGATTTCCCGCCGTTGATCACGAGCTGTGTGCTGCATTTCGGACTGGTGTACCTACGCCCCTTCACCGCTGGAAACGGACGATTGGCCCGCCTCTGGCAGAAACGGATGCTGATGCGCTACTGGCCCGTGTTCGCCTACCTGCCTGTGGAGGCCTTTATCCAACGCACCCAACCGGCGTACTATGCGGCCTTGGAATACGCCGACCGTCGCGGGGATTGTGGGGACTTCATCGCCTACCTGCTGGAACGCATCGATGAAGCGCTGGCCGAACTGCTCGCCGCTCCCAACCCCATGCTCAGTGGCGCGGACCGTGTGGGCATTTTCTTGAAGCAAGCCTCGGACCGGCCGTTCAGGAGGAAAGACTACTTGAACATGTTCCCGGAGCTGAGCACGGCGACGGCTAGCAGGGATCTGGCGGAGGCGGTGGACTCCAAGCGCCTTCAACTTTCCGGAACGAAACGACAAGCACAGTATCGAAAGTCCACTTAGCTGGCGGGTTTTCATGAACACATTATTGGTCAGGACACACATTTCATGTAGAGTGTTCTTTCCTGCCAAGCTCAATCCACTCCTGTTGATATCACGAACCAGACCAGCCCCAAGGCTAACTTCGCCGCCCCAATGGATCATTTGAAAGGGCTGAACCCCGCCCAGCGCGCTGCGGTAGAGAACACCGATGGCCCAACGATGGTGATCGCCGGTGCGGGTAGCGGCAAGACGAAAGTGCTCACCGTGCGCATCGCGCACCTGATGACCAAGGGCGTGGACCCCTTCCGCATCCTCGCGCTCACCTTTACCAACAAGGCGGCCAAGGAGATGAAGGAGCGGATCGCGCGTCTGCTCGCCGACATGCCGGGCCTGAGCACCGAAGCGCGCAACCTGTGGATGGGCACCTTCCACAGCGTGTTCGCCCGCATCCTTCGCGCCGAAGCCGATAAGCTGGGCTACCCGAAGGACTTCACCATCTACGACACCGACGACAGCCGCAGCGTGATCAAGGGTATCGTGAAGGAGTGGAAGCTGGACGACAAGCTGTACAAACCCAACCAGGTACACGGGCGCATCAGCATCGCGAAGAACAGCTTGGTAGGTCCGCTGGAATACCTGGCCAACGCCGAGCTGATGGCCGGTGATGCGAGCGTGGGCCGCGAGAAGATGGGCGAGATCTACAAGCTCTATGCGGAGAAGTGCTTCCGTGCGGGTGCCATGGATTTCGACGACCTGCTCTTCAATACCAACATCCTGTTCCGCGACCACCCGGATGTGATGCTGAAGTACCAGAGCCGTTTCCAGTACCTGCTGGTGGATGAGTACCAGGACACCAACCTGGCGCAGTACAACATCGTGAAAACGCTCGCCGCACGCCACGAGAACCTCACCGTGGTGGGTGATGACAGCCAAAGCATCTACAGCTTCCGCGGAGCGAACATCCAGAACATCCTCAACTTCCGCAACGACTACCCGGACCACAAGATCTTCAAACTGGAGCAGAATTACCGCAGCACGAAGACCATCGTGGGCGCGGCGAATTCGCTGATCGAAAAGAACAAGGACCAGATCAAGAAAGAGATCTGGACGGACAACAGCGAGGGCGAGAAGATCAACGTACACCGCTCCCTCACCGACAACGACGAAGGGCACTTCGTTGCCAACAGCATCTTTGAGACCAAGATGCGCAACCAAGTGCCGAACAAGGGTTTCGCGATCCTGTACCGCACCAACGCGCAGAGCCGCAGCATGGAAGAAGCGCTGCGCAAACAGAACATCCCCTACCGGATCTACGGCGGCACCAGTTTCTACCAGCGCAAGGAGATCAAGGACCTGATCAGCTACTACCGTTTGGTGTGCAACCCGAACGACGAGGAAGCGCTGAAACGAGTGATCAATTACCCCACGCGTGGCATCGGTCAAACGACGATCGATAAGCTGATCGTGACAGCGGCCAATTTGCAGCTGAGCATCTGGGATGTGATCCAGCAGCATCCGGAAGCGATCGATGTGCATGGCGGAACACGCAAGGCCCTCGGCGATTTCGTGACCATGATCCAGAGCTTCCGCACCATGATGGAAACGCACACGGCACATGGCCTGGGTGAATACATCGCGCAGAAGACCGGCATCCTACGCGACCTCTTCATCGACAAGACGCCCGAGGGCGTGAGCCGTTACGAGAACATCCAGGAACTGCTGGCTGGCATGAAGGAATTCAGCGAGGCGAACACCGAAGGCACCGACCTGCCGCGCACGTTGAGCGACTTCCTGATCGACGTGGCACTGCTGACCGACGCGGACAACACGGACCCGAACGACAACGACCGCGTAAGCCTGATGACGATCCACAGCGCGAAGGGGCTGGAATTTCCGTACGTGCATATCGTTGGCTTGGAGGAGGACCTCTTCCCCAACCTGATGAGCGTCCAAACCCGCGCGGATCTGGAGGAAGAACGTCGGCTATTCTACGTGGCCATCACGCGCGCTGAGAAACGTGCAACGCTCAGCTATGCCATCAGCCGCTACAAGTGGGGCAACCTCACCGCCAGCGAGCCCAGCCGCTTCATCGACGAGATCGACCCGAAGTACTTGGAAATGCCTGTGCAGAATGAGCGTGGCGCTTTCAGCAGTGGGCAATACGCACGCCCGGGAACACCGCCGTGGGCGCGGCAGGCTCGGGAAAGTGAGGAAGGAACATCGTCGTCGAAACCGGTATATGGAAGGGAGAAGAGCGCACCGGGGATCGGGAAAGCAAATGCCCCTCATCCCCGACCGCTCTCCCCCGGCTCAAGGCCGGGACAGGCTGGAGAGGGGAGAAATGCAGCTCCGGCGGCACGTCCAGGGAATTTGAAACGGATCTCGACTTCGGGTGCTCCGATGGAGGCAACAGGATCATTGGGTGGCGGAACATCCGACCAACTCGCTGAAGGAATGACCGTTACCCACGAGCGGTTCGGGAAAGGCAAGGTACTGAAGATCGAAGGCAAAGCACCCGATCTGAAAGCGACCGTGTTCTTCCCCAGTGCGGGGCAGAAGCAGTTGTTGCTGCGGTTCGCGAAGTTGACGGTGGTGGAAGGCTGAAGGAACCAACCGCACCGCATTACCGTTCAACCGGAGACATGTGCTGGTCTCCCCACTTCGCATTGGCTCTTGCTTGCGCGCTGTTGGTGCCCGAACCATCCGTTGCACAAGCGCGCCAAGAATTCGGCTTCAGCCTGAACCCAACGGCACAAGGCGACCTGCACGCGCTTTTCATCTACACGGTACACGATGGTGTCGTGCTCAACCATGTGCCGATGCGGCCGAAATTCTTCGTGCTACAGGCCAGCGGGCTCATGGAGAGCAAGGCCAACCTGGAAAGCGTGGACCTGTTCGATCATTACGGGATCAGGGACTGTGGAGCCTGGACCGATGACGGCACCCTACGGACCGATCTGGAATGTACCACCCTGCAAGACCTGTGGAAACTGCGCTACCGGAACGGGATGGGCGCTCAACTCGGCACCGGTTGGGCCGGGGAGGAATTCCGCCCGTCGGATCGCCAGCAGATCATCCTTCAACTCTACCGCAAGGCGGAGTACGAGCATTGGCAAGGCCCGTACTTCGGGGAAGATGCCTTCCGCCTGCTGCGCGATATGCAGGATCCGGCCTGGGTGCGGACCTATGCCCAAGGCGGATAGCAACCACTTTCGGTCTCTTCGCTACATTTGACCACCTCCGCCATTCGGAGCAGGGCTAACGGCCCGGCATTCCCGCAGGAACGCCACCTCTTCTACAGCATGAGCACCGCACCGTTCGATTACAACACCTCGCGTCCCCGTTTGATCATCCCCGAATACGGACGCCACGTGCAACGTATGGTGGAACACGTGATGGACATCGAGGATCGCGACCAACGCACACGAACATCCAAGGCCATCATCCAGGTGATCGCCCGGCTGAACCCGCAATTGCGCAACAGCGAGCATTTCGAACGCACGCTCTGGGACCACCTCTACATCATGAGCGAATTCAAGCTGGATGTGGACGGACCGTTCCCCAAGCCGACGCCGGAAGAGCTGGAAAGCAAGCCCAAGCGCGTGCCTTACCCACAAGCGCAGATCAAGTACGGCCACTACGGCAAAATGGTGCAGCGCATGATAGACCAGTGCGTGGCGATGGAACCCGGTGAAACACGCGAGGCGTACACCACGGTGATCGCGAACCAGATGAAAAAGCAGTTCCTCGTTTGGAATCGCGATACCGTTCCCGACCCGTTGATCCTGAAAGACCTCGGCGAACTGAGCAAAGGCAAACTGCGCGTGAAGGAGGATGTGCAACTGGCACAAACCGCTGATCTGCTCCGTACCCAACAAGCCGGACCACGCAACGAAGTGGACACCCGCAAGCGCTACAATAACAACAATGGCGGCGGAGGTGGAGGTGGTAAGAAGCGGAACCGCAACCGGAAGAAGGGCCGGTATTGAGCCTTCTTCGCGTTCGTTCCTGACGCCGCGCCCTAGCTTTGAACGATGACGCGGCTCCTCGTGTTCCGTTGGTGCCTGATCGGCGCATTGATCGGCTCCGCTACTTGCACCGAAGCCCAGTTCCAGGACAGTTGCCTCACGTCCATCGCACCGGGTACCAGCTTCGGTAGCTCGCCAGACCTGTTCGACCTTGACGCAGACCTGCTGGAATGGGACGGCAGCACGTGGGTGGGTGGGTGGCCCAATGCTAACATCGACCTTGGCCCACCCTCGCAAGCCACAGGATGCAGGGTGATCTGGATGGGCAGTGCAACGATCTGGACCAGCGGTGGCGAAGGGTTCGGTGTTCGACTGATCGACCCGTTGGTAGCTGGACAGACCTACACCTTTCCCTTCACCTATGCCAGTCACGGCTTGGGTAGCACCGGAGCGTTCAACTTCGAGATCCTTTCCAACAACGCCACAACGCTCGACGGCGCGGCGTTCATCACGACCGCACCCGCTGTTGGGAATTCCTGGACAACGAACACCATTTCCTTCACCGCAACAGCGTCCAATGCAGGTGATCAGTGGCTTATCCTGCACAACGGAATAGCGGGGACCTCGGGGCTTATGTCCTCGTTCTGTTCATCCTGCACGGTCAACCCGATGCCATGCCCTCCGATCTCGCTTGGTCCCGATATCCAGCGTTGTGCAGGAGAAACCCAGTTGCTCTCCACAACAGAGAATGGCACCTACCTCTGGTCAACTGGTTCAACGGAACAACAGATCACCGTTTCCAATACGGACACTTACTGGGTGCGGATCACGACGGAGGAATGCGTTCTCAGTGATACCGTCGTGGTGACGTTCTCGCCACCGCCTGAACTAGAATTTCCGGCCAGGGTGACGCTTTGCGAAGGAGATAGCGTGCTGCTCGTTGCGGCGGTAGGTACAGCCGAACACCTCTGGTCCGATGGATCAACAGGCGACCAACTCCTCGTCCGAATTGCTGGAACTTATTGGGTGCGGGTGACGACAGCGGGATGCACCGTGCGTGATACCACCGAGGTCACCGTGCAGCCACTTCCTCCCGTGGACCTGCCATCTGATCTGATCCTGTGCGCGCAGGACAGTGTTCTACTCAACGTTCCCATCGCAGGGGCCACCTACCTGTGGAACACGGGATCAACATCTTCCTCCTTATGGGTCCGCCCTCCGGGAATGTTCAGCGTGGAAGTGAGCATCGGCTCCTGTAGCGCCACCGACAGTGTGACCATCGCGGCCACCGCGTGCGAAAGTCGCCTGACCATGCCCAATATCTTCTCGCCCAACGGGGACAGCCGCAACGATGTCTTCGCACCGCTCCTCTTCGAAGGCATGGCAGGGGGAACCCTCACCATACACAACCGATGGGGCATGCCACTGCAGACCATTGCCCTGCCTACCGGGTGGAACGGCAAGTCCCAAGGCTCTCCTTGTCCGGAAGGAACTTACTACTGGACCATCACCGCCCAACCCTTCCGAGGGGAAGAGATCCACGACCACGGCACGGTGACTTTGGTACGTTGATATGCGCTTTCTCCTGCTTGGATGACAAAGCACTGTTGAAACCGTGAGCGTTCCGGTCGAAGATCTCTTCCCTCGGCGGCTTTGCTTCGCAGCATGGGAAGCTTCAAGATCGTCGGTGGCCGCAAGTTGAAGGGGGAAGTGGTGCCGCAGGGTGCCAAGAACGAAGCGTTGCAGATCCTGTGCGCCGTGCTGCTCACCAGCGAGCCGGTCACCATCCACAACGTGCCGGACATCGTGGATGTGAACAAACTGCGCGACCTGCTCCAGGCCATGGGCGTGCAGGTGGAGAAGCTCGATGTGGGCAGCTACCGCTTCACCGCCAAAGAGGTGAACCTGGAATTCTTCCTCGATCCAGAATACAAACGCCTTGGCGGAAGCTTGCGGGGAAGCGTGATGGTCGCAGGCCCGGCGCTGGCCCGTTTCGGCCGTGG
>DLGQ01000007.1:45732-56038 GCA_002482775.1 Flavobacteriales bacterium UBA7690
CCGGGTGGTGACAAGATCGGACGCCGACGCATGGATACGCACTTCACCGGTTTCGAGAAGCTGGGTGCCGAGATCCGCTACGATGTGAAAGAAGGTTTCTATCGCGCGGAAGCGAAACGGCTGAAGGGCGCCTACATGTTGCTGGATGAAGCCAGCGTTACCGGCACAGCCAACATCGTGATGGCGGCAACACTTGCGGAAGGCCGCACCACGATCTTCAACGCGGCATGTGAACCTTATTTGCAGCAGCTCTGTAACATGCTGGTGCGCATGGGTGCCAAGATCACCGGCATCGGTAGCAACCTGCTCCACATCGATGGTGTGAAGGAGCTCGGCGGCACCGAACACCGCATGTTGCCCGATATGATCGAGATCGGCTCCTTCATCGGCATGGCCGCCATGACGCGCAGCGAGATCACCATCAAGGACACCGGCTACGACCACCTCGGCGTGATCCCCGATGTGTTCCGTAAACTGGGCATCGCCGTGGTTCGCAATGGCGACGACATCTTCGTGCCGGCACAGGAGCATTACACCATCACCAAGTTCATCGATGGTAGCAACATGATCGTGGCCGATGCGCCGTGGCCGGGCTTCACGCCGGATCTGCTCAGCATCGTCCTGGTCACCGCCACACAGGCGAAAGGCAGCTTGCTCATCCACCAGAAGATGTTCGAGAGCCGCCTGTTCTTCACCGATAAGTTGATCGAGATGGGCGCACAGATCACGCTCTGCGACCCGCACCGCGCACTGGTCATAGGCAACGATTTCCAGAACCCGCTCCGTGCCATCCGCATGACCAGCCCGGACATCCGTGCGGGGGTATCGTTGCTCATCGCTGCGCTCAGCGCAGAAGGCACCAGCACCATCGACAACATCGAACAGATCGATCGCGGTTACCAGGATATCGAAGGCCGTTTGAAAGCGTTGGGCGCGCAGATCGAACGGGTGTGAGCGCAAGGCGCAGGAACAGTTCGCAGGGGCAGGAGCAACGAACCATACTTGCCCTTGCTCCTGCACCTGCCTCTTGCTCTTGAGTTCCTCTGAGCAGCCTTCCGATCCCGGCATGATCTTGGCTCTTCAGCTGCCCACACCAACCCACTACCTTCGCGCCATGGAATTCCGCACCCTCATGTCGAAAACCCGCATCGCCATCAGTGCAGCCGTGGTGCTGCTCGCCGTTTACGGTTTCACTTCACGCATCGGAGCCAGCGCGCCGGAAGGGGACGTGCAAGTGGGTACGGGCATTGGGAACAAAGCGCCGGAGCTCTCCTTCATGAACGCCGACAGCACCAAGGTGATGAAGCTCTCGGAGCTGAAAGGCAAATACGTGCTGATCGACTTCTGGGCCAGCTGGTGCCGCCCCTGCCGCATGGAGAACCCCAATGTAGTGGCTGCCTACAACAAATACAGCAAAGCCAAGTTCACCGATGCCAAAGGATTCGAGGTGTACAGCGTAAGCCTGGATCGCAGCCGCGATGCGTGGAAAGCCGCGATAGCACAAGACGGATTGTTGTGGAAATACCACGTGAGCGACCTGCAGTTCTGGAGCTCCAAGGGCGCACAGCTCTACGGGGTGAACTCGATCCCGATGAGTTTCCTCGTGGACCCCAAAGGCATGATCATCGCCAAGAACCTGCGTGGAGTTGCGCTACACCAGGAACTGGACAAGCACGTGAAGAGCCTCTGACCAGGATCGTATCCCACAAAAGCCCCGGAAGTTCCCGGGGCTTTTGCGTTGGGCACATGCCAACCTGTCCGGAACAACTCCGTGGCACCCGAATTGCCGACCGGCTGCGCCGGAACACCGGATAACCAAGCCACAATGGCCCTGAAAAACCCGTTCCGCCGTACCGAAAAGGACAAGCCCGCCATGGAGAACGACACCGTGAAGAACGAACCTATCGCCCACCAGACCGCTGAACAACCCGTGGCAGCAGCCCCAGAGCCTGCCACCGCTGACACAGCGTCAGCACCAGAGCGCAGCGAGGCAGAAACCCTGATGGCCGAACTGGACCTGCTCCGCGCAGAGCATCAAGCTGTGCACGACAAGCACATCCGCCTGTTCGCCGAGTTCGACAACTTCCGCAAGCGCACCGCCAAAGAGCGCTTGGAGCTGATGCAATTCGCCGGGGAGAACACGCTGAAAGCCGTGCTACCCGTGCTGGACGACATGGACCGTGCGATGGCGAACAACGCCAATGTGGAGGACATCAACGCGATCCGCGAAGGCTTCAAGTTGATCCACCAGAAAATGCAGCACATATTGGGCACACAAGGGTTGAAGCCCATGCCCGATGCGAAAGGTGAACCCTTCGATACCGACAAGCACGAGGCCATTACCAATGCCCCTGCGCCATCGCCCGACCTGAAGGGCAAGGTGCTGGACGTGATCGAGAATGGGTATACCCTGCACGACAAAGTGATCCGCTACGCCAAGGTGGTCGTAGGCGAGTAATCAACGACCACAGTCAGCCGAACGCACCCGTAGCGTCGACCCACAGGGTCGACAGAACACGTGATGAGCAAACGAGATCCCTACGAAGTCCTTGGTGTGGCCCGCAACGCCAGCGCGGACGAGATCAAGAAAGCGTACCGCAAACTGGCCATCAAGTTCCACCCGGACAAGAACCCCGGAGACAAGGCGGCGGAAGAAAAGTTCAAGGAGGCCGCTTCGGCGTATGAGATCCTGAGCGACGCTGACAAGAAGGCCAAGTTCGACCGCTTCGGCCACAACGCGCCCGGTGGGTTCGGTGGTGGTGGTGGCGGCTTCCATGGTGGAGGCATGAACATGGACGATATCTTCTCCCAGTTCGGCGACATTTTCGGCGGGCATTTCGGCGGAGGAGGTTTTGGCCAACAACGCGGTGGCGGCCGCACGGTGAAAGGCAGCAACCTCCGGGTGCGCTTGAAGCTCACCTTGGAAGAGATCGCCAACGGCGCCGAGAAGAAGATAAAGGTGACCAAACTCGTACGCGGCAAAGGCAGCGAATACGGGAACTGTTCCACCTGTGGAGGCAGCGGCCAGGTACGTCGTGTGCAAAGCACGTTCCTAGGCCAGATGCAAACCGTCACCACCTGCCCAACGTGCGGCGGCATCGGCCAGACCGTGAGCAAACGTGCGCCGGGCAGTGATGAGCATGGCCTCGTCCGGGAAGAAGTGGTGGTACCGATCAAGATGCCTGCGGGCGTGGAAGAAGGCATGCAGCTCAACATCAGCGGTATGGGCAACGAGGCTCCTGCTGGTGGTGTACCGGGTGACCTGCTCGTGGTGATCGAGGAGGAACCGCATCCCGAGTTGAAACGGGACGGCACAACGCTGCACTACGAGACCTTCATCAACCTCGCCGACGCAGCGCTAGGTTCCAGTATCGAAGTCCCTTTGGTATCCGGCAAAGCCAAAGTGAAGATCGAACCCGGCATGCAGAGCGGCACCACCATGCGACTGCGTGGCAAAGGCCTGCCCAGCGTGAACCACCATGGCACCGGCGACCTGCTCGTGCATGTGATGGTGTGGACACCCACCGACCTCTCCAAAGAAGAGAAAGCCGTGTTGGAGAAGTTCCGCAACAGCCCCGGCTTCCAGCCGAAACCCACTGCGAAGGACAAAGGCTTCTTCGAACGGGTGAAGGAGATGTTCGGGAACTGACGAGGCCTGCGAGAGGTGGACGCCCACTAACTTTCGCACATGCACCCTTCTTGGAGAGCAACACTCCTACTCGCAACCCTCGCGTTCTTCCTTGGGGGGTGTAATGATGATCAGCATACCGCAGCGAATGAGGTGATCACCATGGAAGTGGTGCCGCCTTCCTTAATACCACGTGCCGACTGGGCGCAACACCTTACTGATAGCGGACTGGTGGGCACTTTCGTACTGTGGGAACCCGACAGTGCGCGGCTTCAAGCTTCGGATACAGCGCGTGCGAACAAAGGCTTTCTACCAGCTAGCACGTTCAAAGTCTTCAACTCACTCGTGGCCTTGCAGACTGGCGCCGTGGCGAACGAACAAGAGGTACTTCCGTGGGATGGTGTAAAGCGTGGTTCACCAGACTGGAACGAAGACCAGAACATGACACAGGCCATTGCGCGCAGCACCGTGTGGTGGTACCAGGAAGTCGCGCGACGGGCCGGTGCGGATCGTATGCAACACTGGTTGGATACGGTGGCCTATGGGAACAGTACCATGGACGACTCGATACATCTCTTCTGGTTGCAAGGCGGGCTCCGCATCACGCCACTGGAACAGATCCGGTTCATGGAGGCACTGCACAATGAAGAACTCCCCTTCGACCTCGCGCACCAACGAACCGTGAAACGTATCCTGCCCGGAGACAGCGCAGCCCAATGGAAGCTGCAAGGAAAGACCGGTTGGGCCATCCGCGAGAGCGACGAATACGGCTGGTACGTGGGCTGGGTGGAGCGGAACTACCGCATCGCTTACTTCGCCACGAACATCGAGATAAAGACCATGGACGACGTGCGCAAGCGGTACACCATCACCTACGCGCTCCTGCAACGCGAAGGCTGGATCGACCCCAAGCCGTGATCAGTCCTTGCGGAACCGGATCACTTGCGACCGATCCGTTCCGGTGACACGTACCGCATAACGGCCCGCCACCAAGGCATCCAGCGCCAACGGCTTCAGATCACCTTCCGTGCTGGTCCACTCCACGTGCTCCACGACCTCGCCTCGTTCGTTGAAGAGGTCGATGCGCAAGGCTTCAGCCGGTCTGCGACGAGCCACCACCACTTGGCGCGCTACAGGAAGCTCCACGCTCCATCCATCATCGGAGATGGGACCCCGAAGCTTCTTGGGTTCACCATCCATGATCTCCACGCCCTGTGGCACGGGGGCATCCAGGCCAACCCCTTCGGTGGATGCCGTCTCCAAAAACCCCTGTGGAGCTTGCTGCGCGGCGGCCAGACCAACAAGTCCGAGCGACCCTACTGCTGTCGCCGCCCACGCTAGCCATTCATTCCGGTTCCTCATTGTCTTGTGTTTGGTGCCGCAAAGCGACAGCAAACACATGACCCCGAACGGTGCCCAACGTTAAACCCTAGCCGGCGCGTAAATGATGATGATGAAGTGACCTTGCGGAAAGACTGCTCAGGTGATCTGCGGCACCAGTAATACAACGGCCTTGCCATCCTGCATCAGCACAACACCGTTCTTCTCGATGCGTGTCTCCCGGGCGGCACCCATCGCTGCTATCACTTTCTGCTCCACCATGCGCATTTCACCACAATTGCAGGCAGAAGGTACAAGCCCCTGGAAACGTACCTGATCGCGACCCGTGGACCAACGACCCGTGAACGTTCCGCATTTGGACCTTCCGATCACGTTACCGCTCTTGTCGAGTTCTATCACCAGTGGAAGGCTACGGCTGAGGTCGCTCCCGAACACTTGCACCACACGCCAACGGCCGAGCAACCGGCTGCTGAGCGAAAGGCCCGGATAAACCACACTGCCCAGCACGGCGTATGTGAAGACCAAGGTGGCAATGGTCGTCGCGATGCGTTTGAACATGGGATGAGGTGTGTGTATAGGGATGAAAATTAGCCGGAACCTTGGAAAGTCATCAGCGCCTTTTGCCGAACGGTTGGTGGAGTGACGGACCGATCGTTCCGTGGCGCCTTTCCGAGCTCACCGGCTGAAGAACACTTTCTTGCGACCTTCGCTGAACGACATGAACACCTTTTCGATCCAGGGGAACTTCGTGGACATCCCCGCACGAACCATACGACCCGTGGAGATCGCGGTGGTCAACGGCCACATCCAGCGTATCACGGACCTCGACGTACCTGTGGATGGTTACTTGATGCCGGGCTTCATCGATGCCCATGTACACGTGGAAAGCTCCATGCTGATCCCCAGTGAATTCGCCCGCCTCGCGGTAACACATGGCACAGTGGCCACCATCAGCGATCCGCACGAGATCGCGAACGTCCTGGGCGTGGAAGGTGTGGAATACATGATCGCCAACGGCAAGCAGGTACCCTTCCACTTCTTCTTTGGCGCCCCCAGCTGTGTGCCGGCCACCACGTTCGAAACGGCAGGTGCCACCATCGATGCCCACCAGGTAGGACAGCTGTTGGAACGCCCCGAAGTGCTCTATCTGAGCGAGATGATGAACTTCCCCGGCGTGTTGAACGGGGACCCGGAGGTGCTGCAGAAGATCGCCCACGCCCAGCGGCTCGGCAAACCCGTGGATGGGCACGCCCCTGGGCTTCGCGGCGAAATGGCCGAACGCTACATCAAAGCCGGCATGAGCACCGATCACGAGTGTTTCACCGCCGAAGAGGCCTTGGACAAACTGGACCACGGCATGTGGGTGCAGATCCGCGAGGGAAGCGCCGCCAAGAACTTCGAAGCGCTACATGGCCTGCTGAACGACCATTGGGGGCGGATGATGTTCTGCAGCGACGATAAACATCCGGACAGCTTGGTGCTCGGCCACTTGAACACCGTTTGCGCGCGGGCTGTCGCGGCCGGGATCGATCTGTTCAAAGTCCTGCAAGCGGCCTGCCTCAACCCGATCCTACATTACAACCTTCCTTTGGGGCAGTTGGCACTCGGCGATCCGGCCGACTTCATCTTTGTGGAAGACCTCGTCCACTTCAAGGCGCTAAAGACGTTCATCCGTGGGCAATTGGTAGCCGAGGACGGAAAAAGCCACATCGCCCGGGTACAAGCATCCGCTCCGAACAACTTCAATTGTTCCCCAAAAAGCCAGGCTGATTTCCATGTTCCCGCCACCCACGGCGATCTGCTCGTGATAGAACCGTACGACGGCCAATTGATCACGGGTAAGGTCCATGTGCCACCAACGGTTGCTGGGGACGCTTGTGTGGCCGACCCAGCGCGCGACCTGCTGAAGATCGCCGTGGTGAACCGCTACGCCGATGCGCCCGTTGCCCTTGGATGGATCACGAACATGGGGCTGCAGCGCGGTGCTTTGGCCAGTTGCGTGGCCCACGACAGCCACAACATCGTGGCCGTAGGCACCAACGATGCCGACCTCTGTGCGGCTGTGAACGCGGTGATAGCTGCAAAAGGCGGGGTAAGCCTTGCTGATGGGCCGTTGGGGATGACCCTTGCCCTACCTGTGGCGGGGATCATGAGCGACGCCGATGCATACGACGTGGCCCGCGATTACAGCGCCATCGACCGTGCCGCGAAGGAACTCGGCTGCACCATGGCCGCACCGTACATGACCCTTTCCTTCATGGCCCTCCTGGTGATCCCACACCTGAAAATGAGCGACCTAGGGCTCTTCGACGGCGATTCGTTCAGGCTGCTACCCCCCTGACCGCGGTTGAACGGGAGCGCCCTACCTTCATCGGCGTGAAGGCCTCTTGGACGATCCCCATTCTGGTAGCCACTACACTTGCCGGGTGTGCTACCACGAGGAGCACGATCGGTGATGGCACCTTCCAGAAACGCCGCCTGAACACGGGTTGGCACGTGGACCTCGGCCTACGCCACCAGAGCCGATCAACCGAGCGCGTAGCCCGGATGGAACCTCTGGCCCCGGCTTCCTTGGTCGCTCGATCCGCCCCCACCTTGGACCTTCTGGCTTCCTCCCGGCCCATCACCTTGCCTTTGCATGAACGTGCACCTCATAAGCCCTTTGTCCAACGCTCGGAAAAGGGACACGTGGCGGTCAGTCTAGATACCCATCAGGCGACCCCTGAACATGCCGTGCATGCGCCCGAAGAGAGCCTTGGTAAATGGAATCCGTGGGCCGTTCCAGCGTTCGCACTTGCCCTTGGAACGGTAGCCTACGCTATTCTCGGCACCAGTGAGATCATCGTTGTCCTGGCCGTGATCGCCACCATCCTCTTGGCTTCTGTCGCGGTTCGAAAAGGGCGCACCAACGAGTGGAAAGGCAAGGGCTTCGCCATCGCCGCCCTAATGATCGGGGTCCTCGCAGGGTTGATCACGATGATCGCCTTGATCGCCGGATGATCTCGGACATCCCATTACCATTCAACCTTCTCATAGGCCGGAACACCGGAGCGGTCATTCCTATGGACACTGCTATGGACAAAATCATGTTCATGAAACTGTAATCATCTAAGGATCAGGATTCCAAAAGGGACGCACCTTTGGACATCCATGCGGGCATATCAAGAGACAATTACGTGGCTTCGATTCAGGACGGAACTGCGCCAAGCCCCCCCCTCCTTCTGGCTACAACTCGGGGAGTGCGTTGCCGGTTTGCGCCACCTGACAAGCATTCCCTTGCCTGTTGGCGAAGCTCGTTCCGTGGAGCGGGAACTCCTAGCGGCAGCGCTGCATGCGCGCCTCGCCCTTGATGGTAACGTGGTCCCCATGGACCACATCCGCAGGCATCTGGAAAGCAAGACCAAGTCGCCGTTGCGTGGCCGCTCATTGGCGGAGGTGGAGGCGATGGCCAGGGTGGTGAGCGATCGGGGGGCCTTCTCTTTGGATCCTGAAGGTATGAAGCAGTTACACCGAGCAGTGGTTCTCGGATGCGAGGAGGATGAACGCCCTGGGCAATGGCGCCTGCACCCCACCGGTGGAAGACCCTTCGAAGGGGTGCCCCCAGAGGTGGTGGGTCTATTCACAGAAGAATTGTGCGACTGGCTTGGCAGTTCCGAATTGCAGCCGCCCGCTGCCGACGAAGAACAAGCCTATGCGCTGGTCCGGATGCTCCTGGCCGAACTGTACCTCTCCTGGATCCGGCCGTTCAGCAGTGCACATTCCCGGTTCGCCTCTGTGGTGGGTATGGCCCTGCTTCGCGAAGCGGCACTATCGGCCACCGCGGCACACGCGGCCTCTATCGCCTTCCACCGGAACGCCCGGGAATTCCAACGCCAGGCGCAACAAGCATCCGAAGGCACCTCAGACCCGATCCCCTTCCTAGCCTTCGCGCTGCGCGGGATGAACGAGGTGCTGCGCGAGTTCCACAGCCGGATCAGGGACATGCAGACCCGTGGACAATGGCGGGCCCAGCTCCTGGAACTCTTCCAAGAAGGGAACGACGAGCCCACCCGTCGGCAACGGCAGGTGCTGCTTGACCTCGCCAGTGCGGATGCCCCGGTCCCGCTCGGGTTGTTGGACAGCCTATCTCCGGCCTTGGCGAAACTTTATGCGGGCGTTTCTGAAAAGACCCTTCGCCGCGATGTGGATGCCCTGCTCGGAGCTGGGGTGGTACACAAAGACGCCGATGGGTTGAGCGTGGACCTCAGCAATGTGCTGGCATTCAAGGCTTGAACTCCTTCACGAGTGCATCGGCGTAGGCCACTGCGGCCGCCACCAAGGACCTAGGAGAACCACCATTCTCCCGCAAGGCCATCAGCGAAGTGGCGCCAGCCGATTTCGAGAGCTTCAGCCCATCGGCCCCCAAGGCCAAAGGGTGATGGTGGAATAAGACCCGCGCAAAGGCAACTTCACCCAACAGCCGGGCGAGGAGGAGCTGGCAGGCTGTAGAAGGCAGCAGATCCTCGCCACGGACGATGAAGGTGATACCCCTGTCGACGTCATCACACAATGAAGCGACTTGATACGACGGCCTACCACTCTCCCGCTGTAGGATCACGGGATCCTGCATCATCGGTGCGAGATCCACGGTCGTGCTACCACCATCGAACCCAGGTACTTCCACCGGACAATGTTCCGGGATGCGTAGGCGCCAAGGCGTGCCGGGCTCGAGCGCTTCTGGGTCCCGCACACGGCAATGGTGGACCGCACCCGTCCGGGTCATCTCTTCCAATTCCGTGCGCGAACACGAACAGGCGTAAAGCGCGCCTTGCTTACGCAGACCTTCAGCGAACTCCTTGTTCCGTTCGATCCGGTGCTGCTGCGACCAGTTCCGCGCGAAGTCCTCCGGCCCGGAAGGCCCTTCATCCGGCTTGATACCGAGCCAGTCCAAGGAATGGAAGATGTCCTCCACATACTCCGGTCGCACGCGTTCGGCGTCCAGATCATCGATCCTGAGCAGCACCTTCGCTCCTAAGGCCTTCGCCAACCGGTCTGTCACTAGGAAATTGAAGGCGTTCCCCGCGTGAAGGAACCCACTGGGCGTGGGTGCGATGCGCGTCCTCATCCGTGAACAATACCGCCAACGTAGCACGGTCCTTCCATGGTACCCGGGGTGGGACTCGAACCCACACAGCCCTTACGGACCAAGGGATTTTAAGTCCCTCGTGTCTACCATTTCACCACCCGGGCAGGGGTACAAAGGTGGTGAAGCAACACCACCAAATGAAGAAAGCAGCCGTGCAGGCTGCTTTCCGAACGAGCGAGAAACGGGACTCGAACCCGCGACCCCGACCTTGG
>DLGQ01000007.1:56058-56637 GCA_002482775.1 Flavobacteriales bacterium UBA7690
TCTACCAACTGAGCTACTCTCGCAATACGGTCCGCTTCAACAAACGTTTTCGGCGAACGAGGGCGCAAATATAACAAGTGCCCACAAGTTCACAACAGGTTTCATGCCTTGGACAATTTCGCCTTGCTGGGCTCCACCAGCCGTTTTATCTCGTTCAGCTTGAACAGCGCCTCCACCGGGGTCAACGTGTTGATGTCCAAGGCGGTGATCTCCTGGCGGATGCGCTCCAAGGCAGGGTCGTCCAGCTGGAAGAAGCTGAGCTGGGGCTCCCGACCGATACCGCTCGTGGATGCCTTGTGTGCCAGTTTTGGACCTTGAAGGTCGGGAGCTTCACCCAGATCCCCGCCGTGGGTGGCCTCCAAATGGGCGAGCACCTTCACCGCGCGCTGCACCACTTTGCTCGGCATACCCGCCATCTGGGCCACGTGGATCCCGAAGCTGCGGTCGCTGCCGCCGGGGACGAGCTTGCGCATGAACAGGACCTTGCCATCCACTTCACGCACGGCCACGTTGGCGTTCTGGATACGCGGGAAACTGGCGCTCATCTCGTTCAATTCGTGGTAGTGGGTGGCGAAGAGC
>DLGQ01000054.1:0-9301 GCA_002482775.1 Flavobacteriales bacterium UBA7690
GTGCTGGCCAGTGGTTGTTATCCGCCGTGATCCTGGGCGTGGTGGGCTTTGGCACCTGTTGGGCGGGTGGGGCATTGGCCGATACCTATTCAGGCTCGACCCACTTCTGAACCCGCCGGTACCGGTACTTTCGCCGCATGACACGGCGGAACACGATCCTGCTGGTGGCGCTGGCCACCGCGACCGTGCTGCTGTTCTTCCTGCACTTGCTCATCGGGCCGGTCCCTTTGAGCGCTCAGGTGGTGATGGATGCGTTGTTCAGTGGTTCCGTCGCCGATGGATCGTCCCGCATCGTACTTGGTGTGCGGCTCCCCGAAGCGCTTACCGCGATCCTGGCCGGTAGCGGGCTGGCGGCATGCGGCCTTTTGATGCAGACGCTATTCCGCAACCCGCTCGCTGGCCCCTCCGTGCTGGGTTTGAGCTCCGGTGCAAGCCTCGGTGTGGCGGTGCTGATGCTCGCACGTCCCGTTTGGATCATAGCCGCGCTTCCGTCCGATCTCGCCGTGGTCATCGGCTCCTTCCTGGGTGCCATCGGCGTATTGCTCTTGATCATGCTCGCCGATCGCCGGATGGGAGATGGCGTTGCGCTGCTGATCGTAGGCCTCATGGTCGGCTACCTCTGCGGGGCCATCATCGATGTGTTGCAAGTCGCCAGTCCGGGGTCGGCGTTGAAAGGGTTCGTGCTTTGGGGCATGGGCTCTTTCAGCAGTGTGGTGAACGATCGGTTGCTCTGGCTCGCCTTGCCGGTGATCACGGGCCTGTTGGCAGCGGTGCTTCTGATGAAACCCTTGAACGCATTGCTGCTGGGCGATGCCTACGCTTCAAGTCTGGGTGTCCCCGTCCAGCGCACGCGACGCATGATCATGTGGACGACCGGACTTCTCGCAGGCACCGTCACCGCCTTCTGCGGACCGATCGCCTTCCTCGGTCTTGCTACACCGCATGTCGCGCGTGGTCTTTGCCGCACCAGTGATCATAGAACGTTGTTGCCGGTCACCATCGTTTGCGGCGCATTCCTCGCGTTGTTCTGCGACCTTATCGTGAAGTTACCCGGTGTCTCCGGACTTCCGCTGAACGCGGTGACATCCTTGCTGGGGGCGCCGGTGGTGGCATGGGTGCTGTGGAGCGGAAAACGTTGGGCACGCACCGTATGAAGCCCTTGCTCACCACCCGGTCGTTGAGCGTGGGCCACGGTGCACTACCGTTGATCTCGGACATCAACTGCGAATTGCGCGCCGGAGAACTCGTGGCCTTGATCGGTGTGAACGGCGGCGGAAAGTCCACGTTGTTGAACACCTTGGCCGGCCTGCACGCACCCATCAGTGGTGATGTGCTGCTGGAGGATTCACCGCTCCGGCAGATGAGCGCCGCCCAACGCGCGCGCCACATCGCCCTGGTGCTCACCGGCAGGCCACAAGCCGGTCTGCTGGATGTTCACACCCTTGTCGCGCTCGGTCGCCAACCGTGGACCGGGCACTTCGGTCGGCTCTCGGCGGAAGACCTGCGCCAAGTGGATGCGGCCATGGAAGCCACGGGAATTGCCCCCTTCGCGAACCGGTCCTTGCAGCACCTGAGCGATGGTGAAGCGCAACGCGTGATGATAGCACGGGCGCTGGCACAGGACACACCCGTGATCCTGCTGGACGAACCCATGGCCTTCCTGGATCTCGTGCATCGTGTGCGCTTGCTACGGCTGTTGAGGGAACTCGCACGTACACGGAGCAAAGCGGTACTGCTCTCCACGCACGACCTGCAAACGGCCCTCGACCTCTGCGATCGTGTGCTGCTCATCCACGGCAACGCGTTGTGGTCGGGGTCAGCGCAAGAGGCCCGGTCCAGCGGAGTGTTGCAAGAAGTATTCGCTGGTGAAGGACTTCGTTTCGATCCTGCATCCGGATCCTTCAGACCGGCGTGAACGAAGAAGCCCCCGGCATGTGCCGAGGGCTTCACCGGTGGTGGAACTGGATTATTTCTTCAGCGCATCGCGGATCTCCATCAGGAGCTTCTCCTCGTTCGTTGGGCCTGCTGGGGCGGGAGCAGGTTCTGCCTTCTTGGCCTTGTTCGCTGCCTTTACGACCATGAAGATCACGAAGGCGACAACGATGAAATTGATCAATGTGGTGATGAAGGCACCATATGCGATGGCAACCTCGGGCACCGCGGCCGTGACCACCGCTCCACTGGCATCTTTCATCTCCGCCGTACCGGATTGTATCACATACTTCATTTGCGTGAAGTCCACACCGCTGGTGATCTTTCCGATCACCGGCATCACCATGCCATCGATAAAGCCGGATACGACCTTGCCGAACGCTGCACCCATGACAAAGCCTACGGCGATGTCGATGAGGTTGCCTTTCATCGCGAACTCCTTGAACTCCTTGAGCATTCCCATGTTCTGTTGGTTTTGGTAGTGCCGGTGAAGATAACTACTGGTCCCTTGCGACCTTCAATTGGCGCCGAAGCTGCTCCACGTCCGGATCCGGACCGCACGCGGGCGCAGTGTGGTGCCAATCCTCACAAGAACCTCGCGCGGGCTTCCTGCTACGTTCAACGGTAAGTAGGTGTAGCGAAGTGGCTTATCGCGCGGCCTTGGCTCCAGCCGTAATGGAGAGGCTAACCAGGTCGTGTCACCCGTGGTGAGCGTGACTCCGATGATCTCCGCAGGCAACGCATGCACATTGGCGATGGCCACACCATCTGTCGCGGCAAGGGTGTCGCTCACGTACGCCAGCACCAGATCGCGCGGGTAGAGGGCTTGCCTAAGGAGTGTGCGATCGTGTTCAACGATGGTGAGGTCCAGATCAGAGCGCGGGAATTCGGCGGCGATGACCTTGCGTGCCGGATCCCAAAGCGGACGTGTGCGCTCGCGGGCGACTTCCCACCAACCCGGCGCGCTGAAGGTGTCCAAGTACGCGATGTAGAGGCCTTGGATCGTGGGGTCGCTTAATGCTCGGTCCACGAAAGCACGCCCGGCCATTTTCGTGGTACTGCCCGGCGGTGGGCCTTCTGCCAAAAGCCCCGTGATGGGCCCGTGTTCCGTGATGTGCAAGGGAATGGGTACCAGTTCCTCGCTAATGCTATCCACCAAGAAGCGCAGGTTCCACCAGTCCAGTGCAGCAGTGGTGCCCAGCAGATCGCACAGAGCCATGGTGCGCGCCAGGTCATGCACATCAAAGACCTGCGAGGCGCTCAAATTCCCGGCGCGGAAGGCTTCCATCCGTTGGATCGCTTTGCGTGAACGGGAGGTGAGCCGCGTATCGTTCGCCGCGTTGAGCAGGAGCGGGGCCGATAACCAATCACCTTGTGGTGGTGGCGTGCTCGTGAAACCGCGTTGTGCCATGGCGTTGTTCGCGTTCAACGAGAGGTCGTGATCGAAACGAAGTACAGGCCCACTGCCGCGTGACCAGCGCGCGAGCATCGTCGCGTCCGGCCTCCCGAAAAGCCCGCACAAGGCGAAGGTCTCCCCGTTCAACTTCACCTCTGCTAACCCACTTTCCATGGCGGCCTGGCCTTGATCCGCCAGCATGGCATGCAGCAGCATGGACCACAGCGCCGACTCATCGGTGATCGGTACCACATCGAAGGTCTGCATGTCTTGCACCGTGTCGCCCGGCAACGCGCGCACGTTCAACGGCCAGTGGTGGCGCAAGCCAGGGATCATGGCGCCTTCGCGCAAGCTGATCACAACGGCAAGCTCGCGCTCGTTCGTTCGCAGTTTCCCAGCGAAGGATGCATTGCCCGTGCTCACTACTTGCCGTTCCGCGAAGGCCCGTTCGGTCAAGGTCAACAGACTATCGAGTGAGAGCGAGTCCAGTTCCAATTCGATGCGCGGGACCGCTGGTGGTCTGCCTCGGAAAGCATTCAGGACCGGCGCGCTCAACTTACGGAACCCGGGATCGATCACCTCACGCACGAACCCCGTACGCTCCGAACGAACGCCCAAGAAGAACACCAGACCGATCAGCGCCAGCGTAGCGAGCTGGAGCAACCACGAAGAGGTCCGCTGTGCAATGTGCTTCCAATCCTTCGGCATCAGCTGGTAGCAGCGGACTTGCGGTGGAAGTGGTAGCGGTCCTGTTGTGCTTCACCTTTTTGCATACCCGAAACGGTGACATGCCAATGGTCGGGACCAGCAGGGGCGTAGACGATCCGCTGCGGGAAATCGTGCACAGGGTTGGTGAAGACCAAACTGTCCTGATCTTGCACCAACTTGAACAGCACCGCTTGCCCGTTGTTCTGGGAGCGGATGGTTGCGGCGTAGTGGAGCGTTGAATCGATGTTCAAAATGCCGAGGTGCTCGATGAAGACCGTGTCTTTCCCCGAGAGCACGAAGCCGAGGCCTTGCATGGAACCGTCGGTATGCCGCGACCAATGTTCATTGAAGACGGTACGGCCGCTGTCCTGCACATCTTGCCATTCGCCGATCAACGCATCCAGATCGATGGTAGCGGGTGCAGGTTGATCGATCTTCCCCGTGGTGTTCGCGGGCGGTTGCGGTGCGGAACAGCCGACAGCAAGGATCGAGAGCAGGATGAACGAATGGCGCATTGGCGCAAGTTACGCGCCCTGTAGCCCACTGATCGCCGAACGGATGGCGTCCGGGATGCGCAACTTTTCACCTTTGGCGTAGTCGTACATCACCTTTACGCTGGTGCCGGTGGCGATGTGTGTGCCGTGCGCATCGGTGAGCAGGTATTCCATCGTGAAACTGGTGTTGCCCACCTTGGTGCATCCCGTGCGGATGTGCAATTGAGCCGGCCATTCCACAGGCTTCAGGAAGTCGCAGGTGGTGGTGGCAAGGATCACGCCGATGCCGCTTTCCGCGTGCGACCTCAACGCGCCGATGCGCTCGAGGTAGTACATGCGCACGTTCTCGAAGTAGCGGAAGTACACCACGTTGGTCAGGTGCCCGAAAGCGTCCTGTTCACCCCACGCGAGCGGGATGTCGATGCCGACCACGAGGTGATCATAGGCCCCGATCACCGGAGCTCTTTCAGCAGTTCGCGGTGCTGGCCTTTGAGGCGTTCCACATCGCGGCCCAGCTTCTCGATCTTCTTCTCCATGTCCTTCTTCATGGCTTCGCCGCTGGCGCTCTTGAAGTTGAACATGCCCATGCTGCGTTCCATGGTGCGCATTTCACCTTCGAGCTCTTCGATCTTGCGCTTCATGAAACGGCTCTCCTTCTCGATGGCGAATTTGCCGTCGGGCCCGCTCTTCATCTCGTCCACCCGATCCTGGAACTGCATGCGACGGCGCTCGTCACCTTCCATCTTCAGCTGGCCGTAATGTTTGTCCAGTGCGGTGCGGTAGCGTTCGCTGAAAGCATCGTACAGCTTGGGTGATACTCGACCTGAGTTCATCCAACGTGCGGAGAACGACTTTAAGGCATCCACGTCCTTGTTGCGATCGCCGCTCATGGTGAACGCTTCGATCTCGGCGAGCAGCGCTTCTTTCTCCTGGGCGTGAACGGCCTGTTCCGCATCCAACTTGTCGAAGGTGGCTTTGCGGTTCTGGAAGAATCCATCGCAGGCCTCGCGGAACTTGCTCCACAGGCGGTTCTCGTCGCGCGGGCCAGCGCTACCGGCATCTTTCCACTGCTGCTGCAGGTTCTTCAGCTTGTCCGCCGTCTGGCGCCACTCGGTGCTGTCCTTCAACTTCAGCGCTTCTTCCAACAGCGCCTGCTTCTTCTCGCGGACCTCTTTGTATTGGTCTTTCAGCTTGTCGAAGTGGGCTTTCTTGGCATCGAAGAACACGTTGCACGCCGCACGGAATTCCTTCCAGATGCGCTCGTTGTCCTTCTTTGTGGCGAAGCCGATGTTCTTCCACGCGTTCTGGAATTCCAACACCTGGTCCGTGAGGGTCTTCCACTCCTTGGTGCCGGTCTCGGCCAACTGGGCGGTGAGCGTGTTCACCTTTTCGATGAGCGCCTGTTTCGCTACCAGGTTGGCTTCGTGCTCTGTCCTGCGCGCCTTGTAGTGCTCGTGGATCTTGTCGTAGATGGTGCGGGTGGCGGTGGAGAACCGGTCGCGGATGGCTTCCCATTCCTCGCGTACCACCGGACCGATGGCGTGCCACTTCTCTTGGTACTCGCGCACGCCGTGCTCCAATTCCTTCACGGCATCTTTCTGGGCGAGGCTTTCCACATCGCTGATCAACGCCTGTTTCAGGGCGGTGTTCTTCCGCAGGTCGTGGTCGCGTAGCTCTTTGTAGATGCGGATGTGGTAGAAGAACTCGTCGCGCAGGTGCGAATAGTCGTTCTGTAGATCGCGGTAGTGCTGCTGGGGCACCTGGCCGATGGTCTTCCACTTCTCTTGCAGCTCGGCGAACCGTTGGAAGGCGTTGCCGATGTTCTCCTCTCCGGCGATCAAGCCTTTCAGCTCGTCCATGATGGCCTTCTTGGCCTCCATGTTGTCCGCTTCTTCCTTCTGTTTCTTCCGGCGGATGTCGTTCACCCGTTGGTTGAAGGCGTCCAACAGCTGCTTGAAGCGCTTGTCCTCCTCGTCCAGTAACGGGGCCGATTCGATGGCGATGGGCGCAGCTTCCCCGGTGGGAGCACCCTCGGGAGCGGCCCCTTCAGCGGTGGCTTCGGGTACTGCCTGTTGTTGCGTAGCGGCCACCAGGGCCTCGTACGCTTCTTTCACACCTTCTACGGCCTCGGATGCGGTCTCCACATCCTCCTGTGCCATGATCTCTTCGAGCCGGGTGATCAGCTCTGCTTTCGTTGCCATGCGAATACGGTAGGGCCACCTGTAGGGCCATCCGTCCAAAGATAGGGGGATGAAAGGATCCGCAAGGCGGCACTAGACAGCTAAGCCCAGCATGCACACGTCGTCGATCTGCTCGGCAGCTCCTTTCCAGTCCAGAAAAGCACGCTCGATCACTACCGCCTGCTCCTTCAAACCCAGGTGCCGGTTGGCCATGATCAGCTCCTGCAAACGGGCGTTCATGAAGCGTTTCCGCTCCGGCCCGCCGAATTGGTCCACGTAGCCGTCGCTGAATAAATAGATGCGGTCCCCGCCCGTGTAGGCGAGTTTGTGCGCTGTGAATTTGCGCTCCTCGCCTCCATGCCCGCCACCCACCGGCCTTCGGTCGCCATTGATCACGCTCAGTTGCCCTTGGTGCAGCCAGTAGAGTGGCCTGAAAGCTCCGGCGAAGAGGATCTCGTTGGCCTTGCGGTCCACGCGGCAAAGGGCCACGTCCATGCCATCGCCTGCGCCGCGCTGTTTGCCTTGCTGATTGAGGGTGGCCACCATGCGTTCGTGCAGGATGGTGAGGATCTCGGAAGGGTCCTTGTGGGCGTTGGCCGGAACGATCTCGTTAAGCAACGAGCAGCCGATGGCGGCCATCATCGCGCCGGGAAGACCGTGGCCCGTGCAATCCGCCGCAGCTACGAAGCAGGTGTCGTTGTCGATCCGGTACACCCAATGGAAATCGCCGCTCACCACGTCTTTCGGGCGATCGATCACGAAGGAATCGGCGAATAGCTCGTCGTAGATCAGCGCCGAGGGCACCAACGCACGTTGGATCTTACCCGCGTAAGCGATGCTGTCATTGATGTCCTCGTGGCGTTCCTTCAGCTTTTGTTGGGCTTCTTCGTCCACGTTCAACCAATTCCCGACGTACCGGAACAAAAGGAAGCCCGCGATGCCGAACAGCAACGCTGCGATGCCGATGTTGCGCATCAGCGACCCCATGGATGCGTTGGCATAAAGGCTTACCGGTGATCGCGCCACGATCATGCCCACCGTGCGGCCATGAGCATCCGTTACGGCATCGAAGGCGAGGATCTCGCGCGCCTCTTCCTTGCCTAGTTCCAGTGAACCGGCCTGTCCGAAGGCTGTGATGAAGCGATGGTGATCACCGTTCCAAGGTTCCCGGAACCGCGGCTTTTCTTCGGATGTGACGATGGTGAGCACCTCTTTCTTGCTCGCATCATGGATCACCAGTTCCAGCGGCTGGGTCAATCCGTTCTTCAATGCCGACTTACGCAGGCGTTCGTGCAACACGTAGTACCGGGCGTCCTGCGTGTTCTTGATCACCAGGCCACGGCTTTCGTAGCGGTCCACAAGGGCTTGCAGGTTGGTGGCACCGATCTCTTCGGAAAGGGTGCTCGTTATGCTGCGCAACTGCGCTACGCCCTGCGCTCGTTGCGAACGCTGCTCGCCCAGGTGTACGATGACGATAACGGCCAAACACAACACCAGCAGCGCGGCATAGACCGCGTACAGGACCTTGTGTTTGGTGCGTTTAGGACGGAATTCCACGCGAACGATGCGCCGAGGGGGATAGGGATCCCGGCGTGCGTTCCTACGGCGTTGAAGGTGAGAAGGTTGCCTGCGGACACGGCCGTGACATTCTTAGAACGTTGAAGGGTGCCGGATCACACTAACAGCAGAGCCCGAAATTCAGTTTCGTTCCTCTGCATTTGGGCCACATGACGGCGTGCGTGCTGAGCAAGGAAGAATATGTACTCATACACGTCTAATTTACCCAGTTCATTGACCGTCATGGTGGTCCGCACGAGCACGCCCTCGCCGTTCGGAATAGCGTTCAGATGCTCAATGCATCGATGCAATTGATCGCTCAACTGTTTACGGACCTCAGCACTTGAGCGCCTCCCATGTGGTTCCATGTGTTCCGGCCGTATCCACGGGAATGACCGATGTATGCCAACCTCGCTCAAACGATCAAGTTGTGGAATGTACTGGAGTGCTTCTCCTGCAAAGTCTTCCGCTGCTGAACGTTTTTGTGCTTTCTGGACGCCTTTATCGATGATGATGAGCAAGAAGTGGCTCGTAAGTCCAATATGCTCGAGTACCTCATCAATACTCCATCCTCCGCTGGAAGGTCTGTATGCACGAAGTCCTGCTTCTTTTTCGAACCAATGGTCTATCTCGTCGAACGAGGCGTGCAAAGTTGCACGGACTTGCTCAATGAACAGGCGTATGGACACTGGCGAGTTATCGCTGCTGGCGCTCACCCCAAGAACGGATACTTATGATCCGTGGGCGGCACGAAGGTCTCCTTGATCGTGCGTGGGCTTACCCAGCGGATCAGGTTGAGGTAGCTGCCGGCCTTGTCATTGGTGCCGCTGCCGCGTGCGCCGCCGAAGGGTTGTTGGCCTACCACCGCGCCGGTGGGCTTATCGTTGATGTAGAAGTTACCAGCCGCGTTGCGTAGCAGATCAGTGGCTTCGAGGATGCTGGCGCGGTCGTTGCTGATCACCGCACCGGTCAAGGCATATTCTCCGGTGCCATCCACCAGTTTCAACGTTTCGGTCCAGCGGGCACTGTTGTAT
>DLGQ01000054.1:9329-11077 GCA_002482775.1 Flavobacteriales bacterium UBA7690
AGCACCGGGCCGAAGATCTCTTCGCACATGGTCACACTCTTCGCATCCTTGGTAACGGCCACGGTGGGTTCTATGAAGTAGCCGACCTTCTTGTCGTACTTCCCGCCAGCGATCACTTGGATGTTCTTCTTGTCCTTCTTCAAGGCATCGATGTACCCCGCGATCTTATCAAAGCTCTTCTCGTCGATCACCGCGCCGATGAAGTTCGAGAATTCGCGTGGGTCGCCCATCTTCATGTCTGCGAGGTCGGCGAGCAGTTCCTTCTTCACCGCAGGCCACAGGCTTTCCGGGATGTAGGCGCGGCTGGCGGCGCTGCATTTCTGCCCTTGGAATTCGAAGGCACCACGGCTCAGCGCGGTGGCCACCACTTTGGGGTCCGCGGAAGGGTGCGCGATCACGAAGTCCTTGCCTCCCGTTTCACCCACGATGCGCGGGTAGCTGCGGTACAGCGGCAGGTTCTCGCCGATGGTCTTCCAGATCTGACGGAAAACACCCGTGCTTCCGGTGAAGTGGATGCCCGCGAAGTCCTTGTGCTTGAAGATGACATCGCCAGCCACCGACCCGCTCACATGGATCAAGTTGATCACGCCAGCAGGCAATCCGGCTGCCATGAACACTTCCATCAACACCTGTGCGCTGTAGCACTGGCTATCGGCGCATTTCCACACCACGGTATTGCCCATCAGGGCGCAACTGGTGGGCAGGTTGCCGGCGATGGCCGTGAAGTTGAACGGTGTTAGGGCGAACACGAAACCTTCCAGCGCGCGGTATTCCAAGCGGTTCCACACACCGGGCGAGCTTACTGGCTGGTCGCGGTAGATCTGTTGAGCGTAGTGGACATTGAAACGCAGGAAATCGATCAGCTCACAGGCGGCATCGATCTCGGCTTGGTAGCAGTTCTTGCCCTGTGCCAGCATGGTGGCCGCGTTGATCTGCGCGCGGTACGGACCAGCGAGCAGGTCGGCGGCTTTCAGGAAGATGGCCGCGCGTTGCTCGAACGGCATCCCTTCCCAGTTCGCTTTCGCCTTCAACGCCGCGTCTATGGCGGCGCGTACGTGTTTGGCCTCGCCGTGGTGCGAAGAGCCCAGGTTGTGGGCATGCTTGTGCGGAGGGCTCATCTTCCGCAGGTCCTTGGTCTCGATGGCGTGACCAGCGATCCACATGGGCGCATCGATGCGACTGCGCAAGCGGCGGTCCAGCTCGGCTTGCAGGGCCGTACGTTCCTTGGTGCCGGGCGCGTAGCTCAGCACGGGTTCGTTGGTGGGGTGGGGAACTTGGAACGTGGCGTTGGACATGGGAGGCTGTTGCTGGGCGGTAAAGATATCGGCCGCCCAGCAACAGCCTTGCCCTTATCGCATCAAACCAGGTTGTCGTACCGGTGGATCGGCTCGATGTCCGAACCGGCAGGCATCTCGATCAACGGCTTCACGATGCCGTCACTGAGGCGGTACACCCATCCGTGCAGGTGCGGACCACCACGCTGGGCCCATGCCCGTTGGATGATGGCCGTTTTCGACAGGTTCTTCACCTGTTCTTCCACGTTGAACTCCACCATCCGATCGAAGCGCGTTTCGGCATTTTCAACGGCGTTCACCTCTTCCTCGTGGAGCCGGTAGACGGCTTTGATGTTGCGCAGCCAGGTATCGATGATCCCGATGGATTGGTTACCCAGGGCCGCCTTCACCCCGCCGCAGCCGTAGTGGCCGCAGACGATAACGTGTTTCACCTTCAACACTTGCACCGCGTAC
>DLGQ01000086.1 GCA_002482775.1 Flavobacteriales bacterium UBA7690
GGGCATCATGATGTCCAGCACGATCAGGTCCGGCCGTCCGCTCTTGGCGGCTTTCAGCGCATCTTTGCCATTGAGCGCCGTCTGTACCGCGTAACCCTCACGCTCCAGGTTGTAGCGGAGCAGTTCGACGATATCGGGCTCGTCGTCCACCAGCAGTACTTTTTGCACCAATGCTCCAGCCATGTGATCGCTCATAGTTTTCGGGGGCAAAGGTCCGGCTACCTTGGGGCTGCCGATGTTAAGGGTCGGTCAAATATAGGTTAAGGCCCGAGCGGCGTTCCCCAAGTAGGTATCCAGCAGGTCCCTAATTTCGCCCCACAACGCGGGAGTAGCTCAGTTGGTAGAGCATCAGCTTCCCAAGCTGAATGTCGCGGGTTCGAATCCCGTCTCCCGCTCCCTAGAGCGACAAGGCCTCCGGACGATCCGGGGGCCTTGTTCGTAACTGGATCGGTACACATTTGGTACACAACCGGGGCGCGAACTACGTTTGCTCCACGTTGGTAGCTCAGCCGGTAGAGCGATGGTCTCCAAAACCATGTGTCGTAGGTTCGAATCCTGCCCAGCGTGCAACTTGTGATGGAAGCCCGTGGACCTGTCGTTGGAACACGATGGGTTTGAATGACCGATGGTGATGTGCTTCAAGGGAGGCATTGTTCCTCACCATTGTTCGGAGGGCGCGCGATCCCGACAGCACCCTGATGGTCAACCATCGGGGTGTTCTGTTAGGGAATTATATACTTGACTCCCTCGCATTATAGGTGTACATTTCGGTCATCAATCGCACACCCATGAAAGGCAAGAACACCATCAGCACTTTTGAGCTTTTCGAGTTGTTCCCTGATCAAGAGTCAGCACGAATCTACTTGGAGGGGCGCTTGTGGCCGGAAGGCGTCCGGTGTTCATGCTGCGGCCTTACTGACCGGATCACCACTCGGAAGGGTGGATACTATCGCTGCAATCAGTGCAAACTGGACTTCACTGTGCGCACAGGCACCATCTTCGAGCGGTCGCATGTCCAGCTTCACAAGTGGATCTACGCCATGTACTTGCTGGTCACGGCTCGCAAGGGCATTTCATCGCTGCAACTGTCCAAGCAGATCGGAGTCACGCAAAAGACCGCGTGGTTCGTCCTGCAACGGTTGCGCGAAGCCTGTGGCAATGACCTGTCCATGCTCAAAGGCATAGTTGAGATCGACGAGACATACATCGGCGGAAAGGAGGCCAACAAGCACGAGAACAAGAAGCTGAACGCTGGCCGTGGCGCGGTGGGCAAAGTGGCCGTGATGGGCATGCGCGAACGCGGTGGACGCACCCATGCCAAGCCGATCGCCAGCGTTGACACCAACACGCTGCACACTACGATCCATTCGCGTATTGAAGTAGGCTCGACACTACACACGGACGAGGCGGCGGCATACGCCCGCATCGGTGGCTTGTTCTACACACATCGCGCGATCAACCACGGCGCAGGTGAATACGTGAACGGTGACGTGTACACGAACGGCATCGAGAGCGTGTGGGCATTGCTCAAGCGTGGGCTGATGGGCGTGTACCACCACGCCAGTCCGAAGCACCTCGGCCGGTACGTTGATGAGTTCACCTTTCGCCTGAACGATGGCAACGTGCAACGCCACACCATGGACCGCATGGACAGCTTCGTTCAGGCATTCGCCGGGCGGCGAATCACTTACAAGGATCTGACCGCATGAAAAAGCAGGTGCCTCGCGCGTTGGATGCGATGGTGGACAAGGTGTTGGCCTATAGGCCAAAGCCCAAGCCTGTCGCGAAAAAGAAGAAGGTCAAGCGCCCGAAGAAATGACCACTGGAGTCAAATAAGATTCCGGTAGTGTCTCACTTTGAATGAGACACTACCAAGATTCCTTAACATTGCATCATGGCAAATACCACCTCCAAACAAAAGCTGGCCAACCTTATCCAAAGCGAAGAGGCCACGCTCCGCGCCTCCAGGGCGATGTACGATGATGAGGACGTGAAGGCGTGGGCAGTTAAGCAGAGTGAAGCCACCATCGAGCGGCTGAAGGAGCAGAAGAAGAAGCTCAAGGACACGTTCGACGTTGACTACGACGCGGACGATGCCAAGACGAAGGTGGTCAAGGAGGGCAGCAAGGTGAAGGTGTTGGTGGACCACATGAAGGGCATGAAGGATGGTACTGCCACTGTAAAATCCTACGCGCAACCGGCCATGCTTTCCGATATCGTCATGAAGGATGGCATGGACATGAAAGACCACAAGTGGTTGACCAACGACGAAGTGGAATTGAAATAACCCTGACCATGAAACAGCTAACCCAGCCCAAGCCCGTTGCCAAGCCCATGCCGATGCCCATGCCGCCAAAGAAGAAGAAGCCGAAGAAGTAAGGTCGGTAATCGCGTTTTACGCGAACGTTGAGCGCTTGCCCATCTGGAACGCGCGGTGAGCGACTCGAACGCCAAACCCCCGGGTTCAGAACGGGAGTCAAGTATGTAATTCCCTTCTGTTATAGGTTCCGCCGCATTATCCTACTCCGCCCGCCACCTCCCCGCATTCAACCGGGCCTCTTCCGCATCCAGTTCCGGAACATGCTGCCCATACCGCAGCACCGGCTGGAAGCTGCCGTAGTACCGTGAGGTGTCCAAGTTGGCGGGTACGCTGCCGGAAGGGTTCGCGCCCACGGTCGTTCATCTTGAAGAAGCCCGGAATCCCCTTGCTTCCGTTGATCGCTCGCACCAGCTGGTTCACCCGGTCGCGCGATACGTGCTCGCGGTAGGCCATGTCCATAATCACATTCTGCAGGCGGTAGAGTACTTCGTCCGGGAAGTTCATGCGATCGATGGCCATCTCGTCAAGGCCGGATCCGCAGTATACGCACTCACCCCACCATGCTCACATCCCGGAACGCCACCTCGCCGCGCATGGCGATCTTGGCGTAGTAGTGCTCGCTCAGGTCCCACGCATCGCTGAAGTCGGTGGCGTGCTGGCGGGGTGTGCTCCCCATACGCTTCTCACTGAGCTTGTTCTTCTTGATCTTGTTGTCCCGGCCGTCCATGGCTTCGGCGTTCTCCAGGCTGATGATCAGGTCCCGGTTGTTCCCGCGGTTGATGCGCGCCTTGTACAGCGTAAGGTCCTGCGGATCCTCCTTCAGCACCTTGTTGCACACGTGGTACTTCTCGTCTTGCGTAACCACCTTGCGGATGGTGCGGTCGTTCACCTTCCAGCCGTGGCGCCGGAATACATCGATCACATCATCGGCCACGGTCTTGCGGCTGTTGGCCACACGGTTCTTCGCGGTGCGGTCGTAGAACATGTTCACCACCTTGTACCCGTGCTTGGCATAGTAGGGGATCACATCTTCCTCGATCAGTTCCTGGATGATGCTCGGGTGCTTGCGGAACCAGCTCTTCAGCGTGCGTTGCTCGCGGTGCCCCTTCCGTTCGTAGAGCTGCTTTATGATGGCCACGTTGATGGCTGACCCGGGATCGAAGCAGAGGATCAACGGCTTCAGGCGATCGTAGTCCATGTCACCTTCGGCCGTATCGTGGAACGGCTTCCGGTCTATGATCTGATCCAGCCAGTAGTCGCTGTCATCGGCGGAGTAGTAGTGCAGCTTCGGCTTCAGCATGGGGTAGAAGCTGTTCACCACCAGGTTGGGCCGGATGTTCATGATCTCCGCATCGAACATCATCTGGCTTACGGCATCGGCGCGCATCTCTTCGAACCATGTGGGGCTCAGGTTCTGCCGGTTCACGAGCGCGTTGGCGCGGAGGAAGTTGTACTTGCTCGGCTTTGCCCGGGCATAGTCCTCGTACTTCAGGAACCACTGGCCTTCGCGCGTTACTGGGGTGCTGCTGGCGTACACCTTGGTGAGGTAGTACGGGCTTCGCTTGAACACCTCGCGGTTGGTACGCATGCCGGCGTGCGCTTCGTTGAAGAGCCGCTTGGGATCCAGCATGGCCACCTCATCACCCAGCCCTGCGTCGAAGTTCTGGCCACGTGCTTCCACCTTGCTCTTGTCCTGGCTAAGCAATGAGAACACGGCACCGGTGTAGGTGTGGATGAAGTTGTGCCAGTTGGCGGGCCGCTGGTACGGACGTGGCCAGTGTGCCGGTCCGGGCTTTCCCACGAAGAAGTGGATGTTCTCGTGCCAGCCCATGCGCTCGAGGCTTTCGAACGTGCTTGGCAGAGTCTCGCCCAGCATGGCCTTGAAGCTGCTGCCTGCCAGGTAGAACTTCCCGCGCGGCATGGAGAGTGCCATCTGCATGAAGTACCACGCGAGAATGGTGCTCTTACCGGTGCCGCGACCCCATTCCAAGATGATGGTCTTGGCCTTGCTCCCCACCGCAGCGAGCTGCGCGAGGTTCAAGAGGATCTTGCGGACGGGTTTCATGCCAATGGATCCATCTCGTCCTCCTCATCATCGTCCGCCGGTGGATCGTTGTCTTTCAGGATCACGGCCTCGGTCAGCACCCCGGCCTTTTCCATGGCGGCACCCAGATCGATAACGCCGGACTTCTGCAACTGCTTCAGCAATCCCTTGCTAGCGGGGTTCACCATCAACCGGTACTCGCTCGGTTGCAACAGGGTAGGGTCAATGGCCCCAGGCGTCTCGTCCTTGTCCAGCTGCTGCAGCTTGATCAGCTGGTTGTTGGCCGCCACCATGCCTTCGACGTACCCGCCCTTCTTCGCCAGTTTGTAGGCCGCTTCGGCCCGCTGGATCGCCTTCATCTTCTCGATGGCGCGATCGGTGGAGAACACATCGCCGAAGATCCACTTCGCGTCCTTGATCCGTTGGAACGCGGTGCGATCGCTCAGCCCGTGTTCGTTGCGCATCACGGCCACGATGCCGCTGATGGTCTTGTTCGGGTTCAGCAACAGGCTACACACGGTGAGCAGTTCCAACTTCTCGGACCGCTCTTCGTCGGTCAACCAGTCGTCGGTCTCTTCATCGATAGCCCGCTTGATGCGGTCCATCTTGATATTGTGCCCGGTCCTGCTCATGCTTTGTCGCGTTGCTCCATCGCCACGTTGTGTTCCACCTGCTTGCGGCGCAGTATGTCCTGTGCTAGCGCGCGGTCCGCCTCTGCTTCCGCCAGGCGCATCTTCGCTTCCACCAGGTTGTCGCCATCGCGCACCTTCACGGCCTTGCGCCATCGGCTCACGCGCGGGGCAAGGCTGTTCGTGATCAGTTCCTTCAGCTTGTACAGGTCCATTGCTTCGAACGTGGCACGCGCATCGTCCGGGAGGTTGGGCACGTGGCCGTTCAACTTCCAATCGCGTTCCGCATCGTAGCTGGCCATCACGGCATCCATCCGCTGCACCAGTTCGGCCACCATGTCGCGACGCAGCTGGTCATCCTCGATGCCTTCGGCCAACTGGTCGTGCAGCATGCTCGCCTCGCGGCGCCGGTCGTTGTTCTCCAGCCTCGCTTTCTTCAGCACATCGGGCAGTTCGTGGAACTCGGGCAGCACCAACTTGCTGGTGCTCCACGCGGCCGGCACGTCGGGTCCCAGCCTGCTGATCGCGTTGTCGATGATCACCGGTTTGCCGCCGCGCAACTTCACCACCCGTGGTTGGTCGGCGGGGTTCAATGGCCTGGGTTGCTCGGCCACTTGTGCCGCCACCTGTTCCGTGGCCACGGCTTCGGCACGGTCGGCTGCTTTCAGTTCTTCCGCTGGCACCGCGCTCATGTGCTCGCGGAGGAAGAGGTCCAGCTTCTGTTTGTTCCACGGGCTTTCCTTGGCGTTCAACACGCGCTTCAAGTGGCCGTAGCCCAGCACTTGGTTGGCCAGACCCACGCCGCTCCAGTACGGTTTGTCCGCATCGCACCACTGCTGGTACTTGCTGTATGTGGTGGACTTCTTCATAGGTCATCGCCGTGTTCTTCCTGCTCCTGTTCCTTCACGGCCATGCGGTAGCCCATCTTCAGGGCACACACCAGCGCGCGGATGTTGCCCGGGCTGTCCACCAGCTGCCCCTTGTACCCGGTCCCGAGGAACCCTTCACTGAGGCACTCCCGGGCCTTGCGCTCCAGGTGGTAGTCATCGTCGATCTTGGCGCGGGTCTTGAACTTTCCCCAGCCAGGTCCACCCTGCAGCACGCGCACCTGCTCGGGCTTGTGGAAGTAGGCCTCGTCCCCGATCGGGTTGCTATCCTCGAAGCGGACCAGGAACATGGGCCCGATGGCGGTTTCGTCCAGCGATATCACCCGGCCGATCCTGTCCGCATGGGGGTGTGGCGCACGCATCATCACCACGCACCCGCTGTAACGGGCTTCGAGGTCTCGGATGCGTTTGGCCAGCTGCTCGTCCATGGTTCATTCTTCTTCGCGCACGATGCGCCACGCCCGTCCACCATCGGTGGCTTTGGTGGGGATCAGGTTCAGCAGCGCGGCGTACACGCTCAGCACCGCGGTAGCATACAGCCAGTTGATCACCGTGCCGTTGAACCGGAAGTGCTCCAGCGATAGATGGCCGTCCACCAGGTGCAGCTGTTCGCCCCACACCCGCGCCCCGAAAGCGAGCGCCTCCAGCGGAGCCATGGCACCGGCGTGGATGGCCATGCCCAGTGCAGCACCTTGCAGGTAGGCGATCGCTGCGAACACCACCATGGCCAGTACGATGTTGGCCCCGATGCCACCGAACACGATCAGCAGCTTTTGCAGCCAGTGCAGTTCGCGGTAGTCTCCGATGGCAATGGGTTTGTCCGCCTTGTCCATACCGTACACCCGTGTGTACCCGCCGATGAGCGTCCACCCCACGGCCCATTGTGTGCCGAAGCGTGTGGTATCGATCAGGGTGTGACCGGTGCCGACCTGCACGCGCGATACACGCACACCCAGTAGCCGCGCGGTGAGGTAGTGGCCCAGCTCGTGTACGATGGCCAGCACCAACAGCGCGGCAATGAATTCAAGGAAGCCGATCATGCGTGTAGGGGTTGGATGCGTGGTTGGATCTCGTATTCGCTCGGCTCCGGGAAGAGGCTGTGCCGCAGGTATTGCAGGCCCACGTCCTTCATACCGTTGCCGGTGTGGTTCAGGATGTGCTTGCCCACGATGTGCTGCTGGTAGTACGCCATGTTCACGTGCGGGTCCGTGGTGGGTGGCGGTGGCACACC
This sequence comes from Flavobacteriales bacterium UBA7690, assembly GCA_002482775.1. GTDB lineage: Bacteria > Bacteroidota > Bacteroidia > Flavobacteriales_F > PHOS-HE28 > PHOS-HE28. The sequence continues at coordinate 7,112 of DLGQ01000086.1, forward strand.
CACGGTGGAGCGACCGGCGAACGTCACCTTCACGTTGTCCATGGGGTGCAGGAGCGTGGGTTCCTGGTGCTTGTACCAATGGTTGAAGTACAGCGTGGCCAGGAGCAGCCGGTTCTCCGCTGGCTTGTAGATATCGATCACCTCTTGCATGCGGCGCTTCTCATAGAAGCGCGGCATGTGGGTCTCGTAGTCCCACACCCGTTTGAAGCCGTGCTCTCGCAACACCTTCGCGGTCTGGGCCAGCAAGGCCTGGTGCTTGCGGCTTGTCTGTTGCGTGTGGAAGTCGGCAGGCAGTTCGCGCAGGGCGTAGCGCTTCCGCAGGTACAGCTCATCCATGGGCTGTAGCAGGTACACATCATCGTAGGTATACACGAAGCCCTCGCGGATGTAGCCCAGGTGGAGGATGGCTTCCATCTTGCGCACGCTGTCCAGTGCTTTCGGGTGGAGTTGCGCTGCCTCGCGCTGGTGCGGCACGTGCCACACATCCTGCAGCTGCGGATGGTTGTCGCCCACGATGGTCATTCGGATGTTGCCCACCCAGTTGGTTTCCCAGCTGCGCAACGCGTACTTCAGATCGCCTTGCGCGAATGGTGGTTCGTCGATCCAGACGAACACGATGTCCGTGGCGCGGCTCATTGGATGAAGTGGTTGGTGATGATGTACACGATGGCGATGATGGAGCAGATGGCGTCGAACCGGAGCCATGCCGGCATGCGCTTGGGCACAAGTCCGATCAGCGTGATCAGCAGTGCCGGTAGCCACTGGTCGGTGAACATCAGGGCAGCGAGCCAGACGCCATAGAGCAGCGTCTTGTTCACGTAGGCCTTATCGTTCTTGCTCAGCGCCTTGGTATCGGTGATGGCCGTGATGCGGTGCACCATGGACAGGTGCCAGTCCAAGCGGAAGAGCACATCCAACTCGTGCCACAGGAACACGAGGCCTAGCAGGATGATGGTGTCGAGGAGTAAGTTCAGCATGTGCGTGGTAGTGCTGTGCCGCGCTTCAGCTTCGCGGCGAGTGCTGCAGGTTGTAGCCGATGGCGGCCGTGATCGAACGCGGCAATCCCATACACGGAGGAATCCGGTTCGCCACAGATCAGGCAGCGGCCATCGCTGCCCTTGCCTTTGTGGCAGGGTTGCACGCGCACATGGATCACCGTGGCGCAGGGTTCGCAGTAGCCGGTCATGCGGGTTGTGCGGTTGCGATGGTCTGCTGGTGCGCGTCCATCCATTTGGTCCACGAGAGGCAGCAGAGTTCCACGTAGGCGCGGTCCCTGCCGGTGATGCCGGGCTTCAGTTTCAGCCCGTACTCGCGCTCCATGCGCTTCACGGCACGTTGGATGTGCACCTTCAGGTTGGCATCTTGGCGGCTCAGGCTGAAGCCCAGCTTGCGCCGGTTGATGGTGCTGTCCGGGATGCCCAGTTCGGCCAAGCGTTCGCGCAGCACACGTTTGTTCCCGTGGAAGGAAGCGGGCAGGCTCAGCGCAGCTTCCACCAACAGGTGGTCCAGGTAGGGCACGCGCATCTCCAGGCTCCAGCACATGCTGGCCGCATCGAGGGTCGGGTTCAGGTCGTGCTGGATGTACAGCATCAACTCCTGCCATCGCGAATGCGCATCCCACGGGAAGCGTTCGTCCATGATGCTGAAGTGGCGCCAGTCCGGAGCGCCACAACTGAGGTTGTACTTGGCATCATCGCGGAGAATGTGCGCGCGCTGCGCCGGTAGTTCCGAGGGTATGCGTGCGGTGCGGTCGTAGCCGAAGAAGATCTCGTCGGCGCCGTTGGCACTGATGGCCGCTTTGCAATGGTCGCTGGCCACGCGGCTCACCATCCACGGGATGTGGCCACCCATGGTGGGTTCGCCGGTGCGGAGCGCGATGTCCGTGTAGGCTGCGCCGATCTCGCTGGGGTCGCCATCCACCACGTGCAGCGGCAGGCCGAAGTGCTGGGCCACGATGGCCGCGTGTTCGCGCTCGTCGCTGTTGAGGTGGAATGCGGGTGCACCCATGGCCATGGAACTTGCCGCTAGGCTGCTGTCCACGCCGCCGCTGAGGAAGATGCCCACCGGCGTGTCGGCCAACTGTACCTGGTGCAGCGCTTCGGTGATCAGCGTGTCCAACTGGTCGGCGGCATCGGGGTTGAACGTGGGCCGGTACCAGCGCTGCAGGCGCATGCTGCCGAGCGCTGCGTAGTAGGTCACCATCATGCCGCCATCGATGCGGTGGATGCCTTTCCAAGCGCCATCGCTTCCACCGAGGTTGAAGAACTTGGCCATGCCCCGCGCATCGATGCGCCAGGTCGGCTTCAGGTTCAACAGTGCCGCGCTGCTGCTGGCGCATGCGAACTCTTCGCCATCGTGCCAGATGTAAAGGGGCTTCACCGCGAAGGGGTCCACCGCACAGGTGAGCAGCTGCGTGCGTTCGTCCCACACGGCGAAGGCGTACATGCCGCGGAGCAGGGGCAGAGTGTCCGCCACGCCCAGCTTGTCGATCAGGTGTAGCAGCGTGGCCGTGTCTCCGCTGCTCTCGATGGCCAGATCACCGAGGTAACGTTGGCGCAGTTCGCGGTGGTTGTAGATCTCGCCGTTGTACACCAGCGTGAGCGGGCCCAACGTCATGGGCTGGTCGCCGGTGGTGTCCAGGTCCTGGAGGCTGAGGCGGGTGTGCCCCATGGCACAGTTGCCCAGGTACTTGATGCCGCGACTGTCCGGGCCGCGCCTATCCAGCACGTCCACCATGGCGCTCACCTTGTCCAAGGTGTTGGGGTCAGAGCTGATAATGGACGCGATCCCGCACATGGGCTTGGGTGATGGATAGGTTCTTCCCCTTGAAGTACTTGTCCATGGGGTTCTTGCAGGGCCAGTCTCCCTTCAGCGCGATCACACGCAGGCCGGGGATGTCGTTCGCCTGGAGCAGGCGCGCACCGTGGCGCACGGCGGTGCGGTAGCCGAAGTCATCCAGCAGGTTGTTGCGGCCGGTATCGAACAGCCTCCAGCGGAGACGGTCCAGCAGCTGCCGGGTGTAGATGCGGCCGCTGCCGATGGGCATGGGCACGTGTTCCTTGTAAGCGCAGTGCCAGGTCTCAGCGCCATCGTACGCGAGGAAGCTGCGCGGCCCCACCATGTCGTACTCCTGCAGCACGGGCAGCAGCTTCGCCTCGTCCACCAGCAGCACATCGTCGCTACCAGCGATCACGATGGCATCCGGCTTCAGATCGCGTGCATGGTTCACGGCGTGTTGCCACTTCCATCCGAGCGGCAGGTTGGCGTGGTGGAACACATGCGTGTTCGGTCGCTTCAGCAGTGCGCTGCTGTTCTCGCCCGGGCTCAGCACCACCACCGCATGCCAGTGCGCAGGCAGTTGCCCCAGCACGATGGCCAGCGGCTTCATGCGTTCATGTGCGGCTATGCAGACGGCGATCTTCATGCGGTGGCACTCTTCATCAAAGCCTTCCACGCACTGCCGCGCATGCTAGCACCTCCAAGCATCTTTGATCCATCGTCATCAATGAGCGAGTAGTTGCGCCCATCATGCATCCGTTCGATCAGACGCTGGAGCTTTTGTGCCTTGCTCAGCTTCTTTGGAAGTGATCGAGCAGGACGTTTTAGGGCGCGTAGAAAGCTCATGTCGTCTTGGCTTTGGGTAAGATCCGCGCCGGGTTTCCCACCACCGTTGCGCCAGCTGGCACATCGCGGATCACCACGGCACCCATGCCGATGATGGCACCATCGCCCACGCGCACCTTGTTCATCACCTTGGCACCGAAGCCGACGAACACATTGTCGCCGATGATGGCGCTGCCACCGATGCCGGCCTGGCAAACGATCTGGCAGTTCTTGCCCACGTATGCGTTGTGCGCGATGTGTACCAGGTTGCCGATCTTGGTTTGCGCACCGATCACCGTGTTGCCCAGCGTGCCACGGTCGATGCAGGTGTTGCTGCCGATCTCTACGCCATCCTCTATGCGCACCCCGCCAATGTGTGGGTTGCGAAGACCATCGGTGAAGCCGAAACCGATGCCGCCAAGCACGCTGTTGTAACCGACCTTGATGGCGCCGGTGAACTCAACGCATGCGTGGATGTGGCTTCCGTCGCCGATGCTATGGTAGCGGTAGATCGGTGTGTTCATCAGATCCGTATGCACTGCATGCAGCATGCGCATGGCCCGCATGAACGAAGCCTTGGCATCGTCAGAGAACACAACGACATTGGCGATACGCTCATCGCCCAGTTGGTTGTTGCGCGGCACTACCAGCACACCACCTCGTTCCAAACTGAATGCTGGCCATGTATCCTTCCCGTTCCAGTACCGGAGCGTATCGTCCAACACCAGTTCTGCATCCATCGCCCTGCAGATGGACACCTCGTGGTCAAGGAACTTCTCGGGGATGGTCTCCCCTTGGGTGAAGAGCTCGCGCAGTTTCATGGCAGGATGTGGCGGATGGATTGGAAACACTCGGCGTACGCTTTGCCAATGGCCACGCCGCGTACCGTGGCCAGGCTGCGGATGTAGTTGCCGTTGGCATAGGGTCGATCCACTTGGCTACGGTAGAGCATCATGGCATCGATCTTCGCGGTAACGTGCTGCTCTTCCAGCACGCTGTAGGCCGTGCTCTCGAAGCGGTAGCTGTTCCACGGCAACTCGTAACCGAGCAACGTGCAACGCTTGTAGGCGCGCAGGGCTTCTTCCTTCACCACCTGGTGGTCCTGGTGTACATCATCCGTGTTGGGGAGGAACACCGTGTCCGGTTCCACCTTGCGGCCGAACCGGATCATGGTATCGAGTATCTGCTGGCGCGCTTCGTTGAAGTTCCGGAAGGGGAAGTTGAGCACCTCCACCTGTGCGCCCAGGAGTTTGCTTGCCGCGCGACATTCTTGTTCCAGCGCGGGGTTCGCGCAGGTGCTGAAGGCAAGGATGGTGACACGCTTGCGTTGCTCCACGAGCTTAGCAATGGTGCCGCCGCAGCCGAATTCGGCATCGTCGGTATGGGGGGCGAGTACGAGTATGCGTTCCATGGGTGGATGGGATAGCAGCAGACCGCACCCCGTTGGGGGCACGGCCTCTGCGGTCAGTCCTGTTGGGACTGGGGCCCACCGGCCTCGCCAGCGGTGGGTTCAGGTTCGGATGCAACGGGCTTGGTAGCCGTGCGATCCCGTCTGTTGCTTCGGCTGCGGTTGTTCTGCGTGGGCAGTCCATCCACAGGTTCCGCTGCGTCCGGGACCTGCTTGGTCTCCGGTTCCTGCGGCGGTGCCACGGGCTTGGCCAATGGTGCGCCTTGCGCCTCGGTGGTCAGCTGCAGTGTGCGCTCCTTCGCAGCCTTGCGCACCACGTCGGTAACGGGCCGCACCTGTGCCATGGCATCCACTTCGTCCACGGTCTTGCACGCATCCATGATCAGGCGTGCGCGCACTTCCGGTGTGGCATCCGCGTACTGTTCGCGGGCTACCTCGTGCGTGATGTGCAGGTACTTGAAGCCTTCTTCCCAAAGCGACTTCTGCCGCGCGAGGGTGAGGCTCTTGAATTCGAGTGGACTTCCATCGTGGGTTACTCCACCCAGACCCTTTCGGGCCACGATCGTGAATTCTTTCTGGGCCATGGCGAGGCGTATTGGTCCGGATCGACCGGCGCTCTGGGACGACCGTCAGGTGCCCAGAGCGCCGATCTCACCAGAGTAGGTTAGATACTGGCATCGTCCGCCTCGAGTTCGAGCTCGGCGGTAACGATAGGTGCAGGCCATGGGCTGCTGCACACCGCTTCGAACGTGCAACCCTTGCGGCCTGCTGCGGTCTCCGTGGTGGTGATGGTGCTGGTGTCCAACTTGGCAGGGTAGTGTTCGCTACCCACCATGCGTTGTTTGCCTTCGGCATCCACACCTACGAAGTAGCAGCCCGCGTTCTGGATCCAGCGCATGAAGCCGAGCACTTCGGCACGGTTGCCAGGATGGAACAGCTTGATCTTGTTGATCCAGCTCTTGCCGTCCTTCTCACCCTGCATGGTGCTCTCCACCATACCGCTGTCCTCCGTGTTGTACAGGCGCTTCCAACCCTTCGTGGGTTTGAAGGTGTGGTCCACGGCAATGGTGCCCAGTTCAGCCATCGTGGTAGCGGCAGCACGGCTCACGGGTGCAGCATGACCGCCTGCTGCGATCTCCGTATGCAGGCAGTAGTATGCCGTGGTACGGATACCACCCATGTTGTCGTCGCCATCGCCCCACAGGAGGTTACCCATGTTGAGGGCGAGCGCGTTGGTGGGTGTGCCTGGCAGCGAGGCGCTCAGGACGTGGCCATGTGCGGCAACACCTGCACCTACGGCAGCTAGTGCGAGTACGGGTGCGCCGAATACCATGGCCATGGCCGTAGCCATGATGGTGAGGGCGAGTACGATACGAGGTGTGGGTTTCATCGTTATTGCTTTGGATCGTTGAGTTGCTGGTGCAGAACCTGGTGCTCGGTGGTGGGCTGTATTCTTACTTCACCTTCTTCACGCCGCGGAAGCCCCTGTTGTAGAGCTTCTCCAGCATGGCTTGGTCATTGGCCAGCTCCTGCCGGCTGAAGCTGCCTTCTGCGGTGATGATCTTGCCGCGACCTTGGCCGTCCGCACCTTGCAGCACGTACACACCACCGGTGGCTTTGGGCTGGTCGCCCTTGCCCCGTGTTACAGGTGGCGCTGGCTTGCCTGCCAGCTGCTGTTCCATGTGCCCCTTGCGGCGCTCTACCTGGCTGGCAGGTGGGGCGTTGCGTTCACGGGCTGGTGGCAGTGGTTCAGTGGTAGCCGGTGGCTCTGGGGCTGCTGGTGGAGTAGGTGCTGGCGCCTCAGTGTCAGCGTCCTTTTCATCGTCCAGGTCCTCGTCGTCATCCCCTTCATCGTCAGCGGCGCCCTCTTCGGATGCAGCTGCCTGGGTATCGTTCGCGGAGGGATCGGTGTCCGATGCTGGCGCATGGCCACCTTCGTTCTGCAGTGCTTTGATGCGCAGTGATGCGGCATCCAGCACGTTCTTGCGGGTTTCGTCCTTGACGAACTCGCGCACCTCTTCCACGGTGGAAAGGGTGTTGATCTTCTTGATGGAATCGGAGGCGTTCATGGTGCTCGGGTATAGTGTGGTTTCAGCGGTGGTTACCGGGGGCTTTGATGCGATCGCTGCCCCCGGTCGGGTCCACCACCATGAACCAGATCTTAGTTGCTGCTCTCGTCAGCTGGACGTACCACGTACACTTCCTCCGCGAGACCGAAGCCAACGCCTTCGTACCAGTCAGCCATCACGGCCACGCTACGAAGCGCTTTCTCCATGCCCACGTTGAAACTGTTCTTGCGCTCACCCAGCAAGAGGTTCCGCTTCGGCGTGATGATCATCCAGCCATGGTCACCGGCGCGGCCGATACCGTTCAGCGGCTTGATGAGCATGTTCTCACGACCATCGATGGTCATGGTGCGGGACTTGTTCTTCTGCGCGTAGTCGGCATCGTTGCCGTGCGTGTTCCGGCGATCGCGGAAGTAGGCGAGCTCTGTCTTGGGCGAGCAGAGGAACACCAGTTCTTCGTCCTGCAATTCTTGCGGCAGCATGTCCACGGCTTCCTCGAACGCACCGAACACCTCGGTTGCGCTGGTCAGGTCCTTGGTCAGCGACAGTTCGTTCATGGTGCCTGCGAGCAGGCCGGCCTCGGCGATGGTCTTCAGGCCATCGTAGCTACCCAGCGTAGGGCCGGGGGTGGCATCGTTGGTGGCAGCCACATAAGCGCCTGCCCAATCGCAGTAGGCTTGGTTGGCGGCCCACTTGCCAGGCAGCAACACTTCCCAGATCCAGCGCACGATAGGCCACTTGCTGCGATCCGCTTCCGCGAGGTTCGCGAGGTAGCCGTAGTACGTGCTCTTGATCTTGTCCGGGTTGATGGACAAGTCGATCTTGATGTTGCGCACCCGGAACGGGGTAGGCGTGAGGGTGACCGTGCCCTTCGGGCTGAAGTTGGTCTTGAAGGTCTGGATCACATCGGTGATCTCGGCCTCGTCCAACTCCACGATGTCACCATCTACGATACGTTTGGTGGCCACGTCGGGATAGTCCCGCTTGTCCACCCGCGCCATCTGGATGTTGCTCACCGCCTGTCCGCCTGGGCGGAAGTAGGTCTGCGCTTCCTGGATGATGGTGCTGCTGTTAATGACGATATCGAACAGCTGCGCATTGGCCACCATGTCGGCAGCACCGGGCGCTTTGCTCACCAACCACAGGCTACCTGCGGCCATGGCAGCAGGCACACCCACTACCAAGAGCAGCGCGGTGGCCACCAGCATCGCGGAGATCGTCCGCATTTTGTTTCTGAAGGGTTTCATCGTTCTCTGTTTTCGGGTTTGCGTTGTGCGCGTGTCGCGTCCTTCTCTCTGTGTGGTGCTGGGTTATTTGGCACCCATGCTGATCCCGTCTTTCTCCGCTGCCTTCAGGCTCGGGTAATCGTCGGAACCATCGTTCTTCTTGTCCTCTTTGCGCTGGCGGCCGGCATGTGCGCTGGCGCCTTCGCCACCCCACTTGTCAGCGGCAGCGGCCAAGGCTTGTGCAGGGGTCTTGCCCACTTCCACCTCGATCTTGTTCGCCTCGATGCTGGCGGCAATGGCCTTGTCGTCCTCGGCCTTCGCCGTGAGCAACGCATCCACCGGGGTTTCGCCCTCCTTCACCGGCAACTTGGC
>DLGQ01000089.1:0-3330 GCA_002482775.1 Flavobacteriales bacterium UBA7690
GGCCAGGCGCTCGCCACCCCTCACGGGATGGTGATCCGCACGTTCGATCCGGAAGCCATCAAGACCCGGCAGGAGGAAGGCATACGCATCGAGCAAGAGATGCACGACGGCAAGCCAGCGCGCCCCCTGACCTGGCGCGAGCATGGCCACGGCTGGATGATGCACTTCCAAGGTGCCTTGCCCACCATGCGCATCGGTACACGCGAAAAGCATCCCGAGGTGAACAACTACTTCACCGGAAAAGGAGGAACCACGGATGTACGCAGTTACCAAGAGGTCTGGTACAACGGTGTGTATGAGAACATCGACGTGCGGTACTACCCTGCGGCCGATGGCTCGTTGGAGTACGATGTGGTGTGCAAAGCCGGCAGTGATCCACGGAAGATCGCCATCGAATTCAAAGGCATCGAACGGCTGCGCGTGAACGAAAAAGGCGAGTTGGTAATGCCCACGAGCATCGGGGAGATGGTCTACCCCGCTCCCATCGTTTACCAGCGCATCAACGGACGCGAAAAGGCGGTGAAGGCGGAATACACGATCACCAAGAACAACGTGCTCGGTTTCACCTTGGGCGCATACGACAAGACACAGCCCTTGGTGATCGATCCCATAGCCATGCGTTGGGCCACCTGGGTGAACACCAACAGTAGTGGCGACAACCACGGCCACTGCATCTGGGTGGACCCCAGCGATGGTGCAGTTTACGTGGTGGCCCGCGTTGTTGGCACCACGGACAACATCACCGTGGGCGCCTTCGATAGCAGTGCCAATGGCAATTTGGAGATGATCGTTGGGAAATACCTGGAACCTACGACGGTTGGCGGCAGCGGCACCCGTGTTTGGCAGACGTACATCGGCGGAAGTGGTGACGACAACCCGTACGCCATGGAACAAGGCCCCGATGGCAACCTCTACATCACCGGCCAAACGTCCAGCACCAACTTCCCGTTGATCGGCGGCAGCGCATTCAGCGGAAGCAGCGTGAACCAACAAGCACAGAGCGACATCGACGTGTTCGTGCTGAAGATCAATACGGCGGGTAACTCCATCAAAGCCGCTGTGGTGGGCGGTAACGGCGCCGATGACAACTTCGATGTTCGCTTGGCGGCCAACGGCGACGTGTTCGTTTGCGGCAGCACCACCAGTACCAACCTGCTCACCTTGAACGCGGGTAGCGGTGCGAGCAACACCAACAACGGAGGGAGCGATGTGTTCCTTTTCCGGATCAACCAGGACCTCTCCTCCATCGTTTGGATGCGCAACTACGGTGGTTCGGGGGCGGACCGTGGAAGCATCATGCTGCACGACCCGGCTACGAACAACCTGTTCATTGGCGGAAACACGGCCAGTACCAACTTCCCCACGGTAAGCCCACGTCAGGCCACCCGCGGTGGGTCCACGGCAGGGTTCATCCAACGCCTCACCGGGAGCGGTGCCACCACATGGTCCTCATACTTCTCTTCCAGCTCGGGCAACGATGCCAACCTGCTGTGTATGGAATTCAACACCACCAAGAACGAGCTCTACGTCGGCGGTGTCACCGAAGGCCTGCTCGCAGCGAATATCACGACCAGCAGCCACAGCGGAAGCAATGACTTCTACGTGGCGCGCATGACCATCGACCAGTCTTTCCTCGCGGGTCGCTATGTGGGTGGCTCGAACAACGAGGTGAACATGATGGGTCTGAACACCGACCTGAACAATGATGTGTACGTGTTCGGATACAGCAACAGCACCAACTTCCCGGTCTCCGCTTCGCCGAACGTTCCCTTGCAAGCGACCAACAATGGGAACAACGACAAGGTCTTCTTCAAATTGAAAAGCGACCTCAGCGGCTTGATCTTCAGCACCTATTACGGCGGTACGGCGGATGACTATGACCCCGTGGGCCAGCGGGGCATCAAGTTCAACGACTGCCGCATCTACACCATCGTTACCGCACAGAGCAACAACGTGCCGCTCACCCAAGGCGCGTTGAACACCACCAAGACCAGTTCGACCAGCCGCTATGAACCAGGCCTCGTAGTGTGGGCGAATCCACCTGACCTGTTGGGCAACTCCATCACCTACCAAGGAACGGCCATTTGCGCAGGGAGCATTCCGGGGGATATAACCGGATCGGAACCCAGCTATGTCCTGCCAACGGTCGTTCGGAACAATGCAGCGTCGGCCTATCCCTCGTTCCCAGCCGCAGCTACCTTCCAGTGGCAGATCAGCCAGGACAGCGTGAACTGGAGCAACATCGGCGGAGCCACGAGCCGCGATCTGCTCGGTACACAGATCGGTGTCGTGAACGAGACCACCTACATCCGCCGGATCATTGGTGGAGATGCCTGCATCCTTGCCGGTGCAGCGGACCAAGTGGTTACAGTACGCCTGATGAGCGTTTCGGGGACGGTAACGAATGCCGCATGTATCGGCACTTCGACCGGCAGTATATCGGCCACTGCTGACGGACAGGAGCCTTTCACCTACGCGTGGAGCAACGGGCAAACCGCACAGACCGGCACCAACCTCGCCGCCGGCAGCTATTCCGTGACCGTGACCGATGCGAATGGATGCACCGCTAGCAACACGTTCGTGGTAGGACAACCAACTGCCGTGAATGGCACTGCACAAGTAACACCAGCCACTTGCGGCAACAACAACGGCAGCGCCACTGCGACCGGCACTGGTGGCACACCGGGCTACACCTACCTGTGGAGCACCGGCTCGACCGGCGCAACCCTGAGCGGTGTAGGAGCGGGCGAATACAGCGTTACCATATCCGATGCGAACAACTGCACGGTCGAGATCCCGGTCAGCATCGGTGGCACCATGAAGCCCGATGCCAATGCCGGTGGAAATAGTGAGATCACCTGCGCGAACAACGGAACCGTGGTGCTCCAAGGGTCGTCCTCCGTGCCTGGTGTCCAATTCGCCTGGAGGGGACCAGGCATCGTGAGCGGGCAGACCAGCGCTAACGCAACGGTGAATGCCACCGGCACTTACACGCTGACCGTTACGAACCCACAATCCGGTTGCATCAATACGGCTGTTGCATCGGTCTCGCTGAACAACACGCCACCCAGCGCATCAGCAACCGGTGGAACGCTCACCTGCGCGATCACCAACATCCAACTGCAAGCCTTTGGCAACGGAACCTTCGCATGGACCGGCCCCAATGGATTCACAAGCGCGTTGCAGAACCCAACGGTAACCGAAGCGGGCACCTACGAACTCACCGTGACTGGCGCGAACGGCTGCACAAGCCGCGCGAACGCTGAGGTTGGTCTTGATGCAGACATTCCCGGTGCAAGCGCCAACGGTGGCACGCTCACCTGCGCGATC
>DLGQ01000089.1:3362-3494 GCA_002482775.1 Flavobacteriales bacterium UBA7690
GCAGAACCCGACGGTAACAGAAGCAGGCACGTACGAACTTACCGTCACCGGCGCGAACGGTTGCACCAGCACAGCTTCCACTGAAGTGTTGATGGACAGCGATGTTCCTTCAGCATCGGCTGTTGGTGGCAC
>DLGQ01000032.1:0-1741 GCA_002482775.1 Flavobacteriales bacterium UBA7690
CCTCACCGTGACCGGCGCGAACGGCTGCACCAGCACAGCTTCCACTGAGGTGTTGATGGACAGCGATGTTCCTTCAGCATCGGCTGTTGGTGGCACCCTCACCTGCGCGATCACGACCATCCAACTGCAAGCAACCGGCAACGGCAGCTTCGCATGGACAGGCCCGAACGGCTTCGCTAGCCCGTTGCAAAACCCGACGGTTAGCGTGGCGGGTGCATACAACTTGACCGTGATGGGTGAGAATGGCTGCACCGCCACGGCAGTAGCGATCGTATCGAATGATGTGACCGCACCGATGGTGACAGCACAGGGAGGCGTGCTTCCATGCGAAGGAGGCTCCGTGAGCCTGAGCGTGACCACGGAGATCGTGAACGGATCCTACCTGTGGACCGGTCCGAACGGATTCACGAGCACGGCTGCTAACCCGATAGTCTCCACCCATGGTTCATATGTGATCATTGTAACCGCAGCCAACGGTTGCTCGGGTAGCGACGAGATCGTGGTGGGGCGCGAGGACTGCGACGACAAGTGCCCTGCACTTATCGCGAACTGTCCGGCGGATCTAACGGTGGATTGTGGTGAAGACCATTCCCCGGAAGCCTTGGGCGGCATGCCGATCTTCCGATCCGGTGAAGCCTCGAAGAAGTGCCCTGCGCTGAAGAACAGCGGCTGGTGGGACGAGACGATCAGCACCTGTCCTTTCGTGATCCGCCGCACCTTCTGGGCCGTGGACATGGACGGCAACATGGATTACTGCGAGCAGTTGATCACCGTGGTGGATGAGCAAGGCCCTGTAATGATGGGACTAACGACGGAGGGAACCACGGTGGACTGTGACAAGAGTCCGGATGATGTGATCCTCCCCACGGTCTGGGCATACGACGAATGTTCGAAGGAAGCCATGGAAGCCACGCACACGGAGGACTATGTGGGTGGCGAGGTGAACGGTGAATACAGCATCGTACACACCTGGACGGCTAACGACCTGTGCGGCAACAGTACAACCGCTACATGGACCGTGTGGGTCACCTGTGAGAAACCGACGAAAGAGGACGGCAAGAACGAAAACGAAAGCCCATTGATGCAGGTGACCGCCGGACCGAACCCGTTCCGCGATCAGTGTGTGATCACCCTGGTGGCAAAGGAGAAGGGCACTGCCGTGGTGACCATCACCGACCTGCAAGGCCGCCGGATCAACGAAGCCTACAACGGTCCTGTGAATGCTGGGGAAGCTACCCGCATCGCCTTCAGCCCGGACAGGATAGGCACAGGCACGTTCCTCTACCGTGTGCAGATGAACGGAGAAGCCGTCCATGGCCGCATGGTCCATCAGCCGTAGTTGGCACGAACACCGGATAGGAGAAGCCCCTGCCATACCGGTGGGGGCTTCTGCGTTGATGGACGGTAACTTCGCCACCCGTGGAAAGCACCGAGCCGCTCGCAGAACGCCTACGTCCGCGCACGTTGGACGATGTGGTAGGCCAAGAACACTTGGTAGGCCCCACCGGTGTGCTGCGCAAGGCCCTGGCCGGTGGAATGCTGCCGAGCATGATCCTGTGGGGGCCGCCCGGGGTGGGAAAGACCACCTTGGCGAGGTTGATCGCCCAGGACCTGAAACGGCCGTTCCATGCGCTCAGTGCCATCAACAGCGGGGTGAAGGATGTACGTGAGGTGATCGAACAGGCTGGTGGATCAGGGTTGTTCTCGCGTAGCGCGGTCCTGTTCATCGACGAGATCCATC
>DLGQ01000032.1:1784-5992 GCA_002482775.1 Flavobacteriales bacterium UBA7690
TTCAGCAAAGCGCAGCAGGACAGCCTGCTCGGAGCTGTGGAGAAGGGAACCATCACCCTGATCGGTGCCACCACGGAGAACCCCAGCTTCGAGGTGATCCCTGCGTTGCTTTCGCGCTGCCAGGTCTACGTGCTTCAGCCTCTGGCGGTGGAACAACTGCTGTTGCTGCTCCAGCGGGCGATGGCCACGGATGTTGCGTTGAAGGAACTGACGATAGACGTACAGGAGACCGATGCCCTTTTGCGGGCCAGTGGTGGCGACGCTCGACGGTTGCTCAACACCTTCGAACTGTGCGTGCACTCTGCCAGGAGGCAGCAAGGTTCTAGCACTGTGGTCGTGAACAATGCGTTGGTGAAGGAGGTGGTGCAGAACAACTCGGCGCGGTACGACAAGCAGGGCGAACAGCATTACGACATCATCAGCGCCTTCATCAAGAGCATGCGCGGCAGCGACCCCAACGCGGCCGTGTACTGGTTGGCACGGATGGTGGAGGGTGGCGAAGACCCGATCTTCATCGCCCGGCGGATGTTGATCCTGGCCAGTGAGGACATCGGTAACGCCAACCCGAACGCACTGTTGATGGCCACCACCACCATGCAAGCCGCGCAGATGATCGGGTGGCCAGAAAGCCGGATCATCCTGAGCCAGTGCGCCATTTACCTGGCATGTTCGCCGAAGAGCAATGCCAGTTACGTGGCCATTGGATCGGCACAAGCGTTGGTGAAGGAGACCGGAGACCTCCCTGTACCACTAGCGTTGCGCAACGCACCCACCACGTTGATGAAGAAGTTGGACTACGGCAAGGAATACCAGTACAGTCACGATGGCGAAGGGAACTTCATAGACCAGGAGTTCCTGCCGGATAAACTGAGCGGGACGCGGTTCTATGCTCCCGGGAACAACCCCAAAGAGCGGGAATTCGGAGTGCTGCTGGACAAGCTCTGGAAGGGCAAGTACGGTGTCTGATGTATCAGATCGCGCGTTCGGCCTCCAAGTACCGTTTGTGCATGTCGTAAATGATGCCGAGGCTCACGCACAATCCACCGATACCCTGCTCCAGCATCTGCCAAAGCACATCCACGACCACATGGAGCATGCCCCCCTTCACGAAGGACATGCCCAAGACGAAAATGACCAGGTAGACGAAGAAGCCTGCTGCAACGCCGAACAGCGCGGCTGTCAAGGGGAACGCCTTTTTAAGCGAGATCCACCCGTGCTCGATGGCGGTATGAACTATGAAGGTGAGCCCAGCCCCCAGAACGAGGTACACCAATGCGGCCAAGGTGAAATACAAGGGTTTCGGAATGGTGATCTCTTCAAGATCGGTGAGGGCAAGACCGTGCCAAACCCAGGAAAGCAGGTACATCACCGCCGTTGAAAGCAGCGTAGGCAACAGGATATGACGTCTCATAAGCACCATCGGCGCATCCTTCGCTAAAGGTAGGTCAGTCTTAATTCGGAACAAAGGAACGAACGCACCCTTACGTACTTTTCCCCACGAATGGAATACGCACGCCCCTCCTATCGGGTTGCCTTGCTCGGGCTGCTATTTCTGTCCACACTGTTCGGTTGCAAAAAGGAGGCTGACGGACCAAGCTGGGATGTGGACCTGTTGGCTCCCCTGGTGAGCACCCGCTTCACCATCGCAGACATCGTCCCGGACTCCGTGCAGAGCATTGGCACGGACGGTTCTATCACCTTGGTCTATACGGAAGAACTGTTCGCCGTGGACCTTGATACGGTGTTGGAGATCCCGGACACCAACTTCCGGTACCCGTACGCTTTCCCGCTCGTGGGGAATGATGCCTTCACCCTGCCTGCTGGTTTCCCCGTGATCAGTCAGAACAACCTGCTCCGTTTCAACCTACCCGATCTTGAGCTGAGCCGTTTGGTGGTCAAGGAAGGATCACTGGAATTGCGCATGCGGAACAAGATCGCAAGTCGTGTCCTTGGGCGTTTCACACTGCCTTCCGCCGTTTTCCCCGATGGCAACAACGAGTTGGCCACCTCGGTGGAAGCCGGATCGCCGACGAACCCTTCCTTCTCCAATGCCGTTCGCGACCTCGCTGGTGCCAGCTTCGACCTGCGCGGTCCCACCTTCAATGATGTGAACACGCTGACCACTTCAGTTGCTGCACAATTGGACCCCGATGGCAGCGGAGCGAGCGTGACCAACCAGGACAGTGTGATCGTGGAAGCCAGTTATCGAGACTTGATCCCGTACTACGCCAAAGGCTACTTCGGTTCGCGCACCATCGCCTTCGGTTCGGGCACCAACCGATTCGGTTTGTTCGACAATTTCGTTGGAGGCATCCTTGACCTGGACCGCGTTACCCTGCGGGTGAACGTGGAGAACGGCGTGGGGATGGATGTGCGCATCCGGTTGAACGAACTCCAAGCGGTGAACACCCGCACAGGCGTGAACGTGGATCTGCAACACAGCATCTTGAACGGGCCGATCAACCTGAGCCGTGCCATCGACCTGGGCAACGGGTTCCAAGCTTCGCAGTACTCCAATGAGTTGGACAATGACGACAGCAACGTGGACGCCTTCTTGGAGAACCTGCCCGATGAACTGCGCTATGACCTGGATCTGGAACTGAACCCCTTGGGTGACATCAGCAACGGCAACGATTTCGTTTACCACGATAGCCGGTTGAAGGCGGATCTGGAACTGGAGGTGCCGCTGAACGTGATCGCCACGGACCTTGTGCTGGAGAACATCGTGAAACCCGATCTGCCGGGGAACGAAGAAGACCAGGCCTTGGGCGCTGGCACGTTGAAATTGTTCGCCACCAACGGATTCCCGTTCGATGCCCGCGTGGAGTTGGACATCGTGGATCGCGAACGGAACTTCCTGAGCCATGTGCCCACCACGGGTGTGATCACTTCCGGGATACTGGGTGCCAACGCGCTGGTGCAAGCAGCAACGCGGTCCGAAGTGGCGGCGGACCTTACGGAAGAACAGATCGACCTGCTCTATGGCGAGGGCCGGTTCCGCATCCGCATCATCTTCAATACCGCGGACCAGACCCAGCATCTGCGTCTGCTGGACCGTTATACGCTGGACATGCAATTCACCGTGGGTGCGCGCTACTTCGTGAACGGGAATGAATAGAAGAAGCCTCTTCCTCGCGCTCGGGCTTTTCACCACAAAGGCCATGGCCCAGCCGGGCGTGTTGCCGGAAGATCCACGTGTGGACTTGAACAGTGGTTTCCGCAATACCATTTCGCTCACAGGCCGGTTCGACTTCAATGCGAACACGGTGTTCAACGCGTTACCGCTCGCCTTGTATCGCGGCGGGTATTTGGAGAGCGACCTCCGCCAACGATCCGCGGACGCCTTGCGTGACAAGGGCAATTCCGTCGGCTACCAGATCGAAGGGCGCGCGCAGTGGACCGGTGCCGCGTGTTGGACGAAGCACCCCACCTGGCGCCCACTGGTCAGCCTTGCACACCATGATCTCGCAGGCCTCTCATTCACAAAAGACAGCTATGCGTTGACCTTCTTCGGCAATGCGGCATACGAAGGGCGGACCGCTGTGCTCGCACCATCCGGTTTCCAACAGATCCGCTACCAGCCCATCGGTGCTGGCATCATCGCTCAGGAGTCCGGTTCGTTCGTGCGGTTGGACCTTGTTCGTGGGCAGTCCTTCGCGGCGCTGGATGTGGGATCCGCCACGCTTTTCACCGGTGAAGATGGTCGCGTACTGCGCAGTTCGTTGCTCGGCGACTATGCTGCCAGTGATACATCGGGAAGTGGCTTCGATCGCATGAACGGCCTGGGTGCTGCATTCTCTGCGCGTTGGGCCACCACCACCCGCGGGGAGCGACCGGTCCGCTTCGGGTTCGGTGTGGACGACCTTGGGTTCCTCGCCTGGAACGGCAATTCGGTTTCCATCGATCAGGACACCTTGATCCGGTACGAAGGTTGGCAGGTGGAGAACCTCTTCGCCTTGGACGACGTGATCGTGAACGAGGAGACGGTGCTTGACACGCTAGGCCTGCGCTACGCACACGGCGCGACCACACGGCTGCTGCCCTTCCGCGTGTATGCCGATGCGAACATGCAGGTGGGTGCGCATTGGCGCTTGGGCCTAGCACTGGACCATCGGCACCTGCCCGGTTACATCCCACAACTCACCATTCTCGGCAGCCGTGTGCTCGGGGAACGCACCATGCTCGGTGGAAGCTTGAGCTACGGCGGG
>DLGQ01000032.1:6009-18677 GCA_002482775.1 Flavobacteriales bacterium UBA7690
GAACACTGCGCGTTGGTGTCGCTGCCAAGCGCCGTTTTGGAGAACGCGTGCTGTTGAGCCTTTCCACGCCGCAACTCGCGGGCTTCGCCACGGGGAACGTGCGTGGGCTTGGCTTGGTCTTTGGGCTGAACATCGGCCTGTGACCATGAACCTCTTCCCTCGAACTTGCCTGCCGTTCCTGATCGGGCTATTCGTCCTCACTGGATCCTTCGACCAAAGCGGTGATGCCCGCATTGCTTCCCGAATCGTTGATCCACGAAGTGAACGGATCACGTTGCATTGGAAAGATGCGTCAGGCGCGGTGATCGGCAACTTGGGCGCGTTGAAAGCACAGCTCGCGAAAGGCGATCACAAAATGCTCTTCGGCATGAATGGCGGCATGTACACCGAAGACCGCAGCCCTGTGGGCTTGTATATCGAAGAAGGCCGCGTGTTGCACCGCATCGATCGGCGCACCGAGGGGAAGGACAACTTCCATATGCAGCCCAACGGGGTGTTCGGTCTTTACACGGATGGCAGCGCTTTCGTGAAGACCACCGGTGCCATGGAGAACATGTTGAACGTCCAGTACGCCACGCAGTCCGGGCCCATGCTGGTGGCCGGTGGTGTGATCAACAAGAACTTCACACCCGGTTCCAAGAATCTGCACATCCGCAACGGGGTTGGAATACGGTCCGATGGAACGGTGGTCTTCGCCATCTCGCGCGAGCCCATCAACTTCCACGACTTCGCCACGTGGTTCAAAGCACAAGGCTGCAACGATGCGCTGTACTTGGACGGCTTTGTGAGCAAGGCCTATATGCCCGAGCAGGGCCTTGAAGCGTTGGACGGTGAGCTGGGGGTGCTGATCGCGGTAACGGCGCGCTGAGCCTTGGTACCTTCGCCACATGAACTGGTTGTTGCTAGAGATCGCGGGGCTGTTCGAGGTCGGTTTCGCCACCTGTTTGGGAAAGGCCAAAGAGAGCGCTGGTACCACGGCGGCGTGGTGGATGGCTGGCTTCTTCGTCAGTTTGGCCATCAGCATGTACCTGCTCTACCGGGCCACGCAAACGCTCCCCATCGGCACGGCTTACGCGGTGTGGACCGGCATCGGGGCCGTGGGCACGGTCCTCGTTGGTATTTTCATTTTCCGCGAGCCGGTGGCCTTCTGGCGCGTGTTCTTCCTGTTCACCTTGATCGCGAGCATCGTGGGGCTGAAGTTCGTTTCGCACTAACCCCGGTTCGTGAAGTCCTATTTCGGTTCGCTGATCACGACCATTGTTCGTTGATCTTCGCTCGCATGAACATCTCCATCGTCGGTTGTGGCAACATGGGCCAGGCCTATGCGCGCAGTTTCCGCAAGTACGGTCTGGTGAAACAGGAAGACCTCCTGTTGGTCTTGCGCAGTGAAGGCCGACGCACCCAGTTGGAAGCACTGGGCCGCGTAGCGCTGAGCATCGATGCCGCGATCGGGCAAAGCGACCTGGTGATCATCGCCGTGAAACCACAGGACTTCGGTGGTATCGCTCCAGCACTGGCCGCTGTCCTTCGACCCGAGCAAGTGGTGCTGTCGATCATGGCCGGCATCACCATCCATCGGCTACAGGGGGACCTGCGCCACCAGACCGTGGTGCGTGCCATGCCCAATTCACCGGCGCAGATCGGCATGGGGATCACCGCTTACGCTACGGGCACGGAACTGAACATGCGGCAGACGTTGATGGTGGAGCAATTGTTGAACAGCACGGGCCGCGCGGTACACTTGGAACACGAAGCGCATCTTGATCCTGTAACGGCCCTCAGCGGCAGCGGTCCTGCATACTTCTTCCACATCGTGAAGACCATGATCGATGCAGGCTTGGCCTTAGGGCTGGAACCACACGTGGCCAGCGCTCTGGTGAAACAGACCATGCTGGGTAGCTATCACTTGATGGAACACGCGGACCGCACGCCCGAAGAACTGATCCAGGCGGTGATGAGCAAAGGCGGCACCACGGAGGCAGCGTTCAAGGTGTTCGCCGAAGGCAAGCTCGGAGAGGCGCTGTCCAGCGGGATCGAAGCGGCTAGCCGGAGAGCGACGGAATTGTCCAATTCCTAAAGCACCGTCACCTCCGTGCGCCTGTTCTGCGCCCTACCCTCTTCAGTATCGTTGGTGGCGATGGGCTTGGTCTCGCCGTAGCCGGCAGCTGTGATCCGGTCCGCCTCGATGCCTTTGGCGATCACGAATTCGCGCACGGCTTTCGCACGCTGATCGCTCAGGGTGAGGTTGGCGGCATCGGCACCCACGTTATCCGTATGGCCACCGAGTTCGATGCGCAGTGTTGGGTTGCTCTGGAGCAGTTTCACCAGCTTGTCCAGTTCGGCGTTGGAGGCCGGCAGCAGATCATAACTGGCCGTGTTGAAGAAGATGTTCCGCAGCGCGATGGTGCTTCCTGCGGTGAGCGGGCTCAGCGGCACTTCCAAGGTCACCGGCTCGTTGACGGTACTGGTGGCCACGTTGTAGTTCTTGGAGAAGAAGAGGTAGCCGTCCGCACTGGCGTTGAGCGCGTATTCGCCACTGGGCAGGCAAACGAGGAACTCACCGGTCTTCGGGTCGCTGTACGCCCCCGTGGCGAGGTTCCCGGTCTTCAGGTCGTACAACTGCACATCGGCTTCCACCGGCGCTTTGGTGCCAGCATCGTAAACAGTGCCCCGGATGTACGTGATCGGCAACGGACGCGCCTCCTTGTACAGTTCGAAGCTGTAGAGATCAAGATCGCCGAGCCCACCGGCGCGGTCGCTGGCGAAGTAGGCCATCTTGCCACTGGCATCCACCAACACGCTGTTCTCATCCGCACTTGTATTGATGGGATATCCGAGGTTGAGCGCCGGACCCCACGTACCATCAGCCTGTTTGCGGCTCATTAAGATGTCCAAACCACCAAAGCCGGGGTGCCCGTTGCTGCTGAAGTAGAGCGTGCGCCCGTCGGGGTGTATCTGCACGCTCTCCTCCTGGTACGGCGTGTTGATGTTCTCGCCGAGTTTCACGGGTTTGCTCCACGCCCCCTCATCGTCCATGGTGGTGGTCCAGATGTCCATGCTCTTGATGCCGTCGCGCGCGACCGATCCGCGGATGTAATAGATCGTACGGCCGTCGCTGGCCATGCTGGGCTGCGTTTCCCAGTGGCTGGAGTTCACCGGTGTACCCAGGTTGTGCGGCACACCCCACCGATCTCCGATCCGGCGGCTGATGAACAGATCGCAGCTGCCTTCACCGGAAAGCGCACCCCCGTAGGAACCATCTTCCAACGCGCACTTGGTGAAGATGAGGAAACGCCCATCTGGTGAGAGTGTTCCAGCACCTTCGTTGAAAGCCCGTGTGTTCACGATCGGGAGCGGAATGGACGGTTTCCAATTGCCTTCCAGATCGCGGCGGCTCACATAGAAATCCTCCTGCATTCCGTACACGGGTATCTCGGGCGCTTTCACGCGTCGGGTGTAGATCAACGTGCCATCATCGGCTGTAAGGCACGGGAAATACTCCGGGTCGGCGCTGTTCACGTTGGGGCCCAGGTTCTTGGGCTCGAAGGGCACGGGTTGGTTGATGGCCTTCGCGGCGAATTCGCAGTTGCGCAGTCCGAGTTTCGCGCGGGCCTTGCGCTGTGGCTCCTCTTCCTGCTTCATGTACTCGGCGTAGTTCTTCTCGGCAGCGGCGTATTGGCCTGCCTTGAATTCCAGGTCCGCAAGGTGCAACTGTGCCACCGGGAAGAAACGCGGGTTGATGGCGATCGCTTCGCGGTAACGCACCATGGCGACCTCGCTCTTGCCGTTGCGTTCGGCGATCTCGGCCAACATGATACGCGGCTCCACGAAGGCCGGATCAGCCTCCGCCGCCTTGTTGAATTCGCTCTCCGCACAATCCCATTTCTGCATCCGCATGCATTCCGATCCGCTCTCGTACCGTTTGATGGCGCCTTTGTCCTGGCTGGAATAACCTCCGGGCTGGGCGAACGAAGTGAGCAGTAGGCAGTAGCAGTAGGCAGTGAATACCAAGCGCACGATAGGCCAAGTCCGGGCATTTACAACCAACTGCCAACTGCGCACTGCCGACTGCGAACCATGAACTGCGCGTAAGAACCGTACGAAGGTCATCAAGGAATGTTGAGGTACTTGTGTGTTTGCAAGGAAGCACGCCACGCGGGATGCTCTTTCACGAAGTCCACGATCAGGGGCATGATGGCTTCGCGTTTGGACCATTCGGGTTGAAGCAGCAGGGCGCAAGTGGAACGAAGGTCGGCCGTGTGTTCTTGTGCCCACTGCAGGTCGTGCTTGTTGAAGACGATCACCTTCAGTTCATCGGCGACGGGGTAGATGCTTGGCAAGGGGGCTTTGAACTTCTTCGGACTGAAGCAGATATGGTGCCATTCTCCGCTGACCGGATGGGTTCCGCTGGTCTCGATGTGTGTGCGGAAACCGGCTTCGCGCAAGGCCTTCGTCAAGGGCCCGAGATCATGCATCAACGGCTCGCCGCCTGTCACCACCGCGATGCGTGCAGGAAACTTGGCTGCTTCGGCCACGATGTCTTCCACAGCGAACTTCGGGTGGGCATCGGCATCCCAGCTGTCCTTCACATCGCACCAGGTGCAGCCGACATCACACCCACCCAACCGGATGAAATAAGCGGCCTGCCCAGCGAACAGCCCTTCCCCTTGCAGGGTATAGAAGGCTTCCATCACAGGTACCAGCGCGGACATGGCACAAAGAACGGGAATGCTCAGTGGTTCCGGGAGAAGCCCTCCGCGCACCAAAAGAAAAGCCCAAACAGGGCCACGTTCAAGGAACCCATGGTATCACATGGGCGGAACCGCGATGATGGCTTTCGTAATCCTCTTGTCCCCGAAGGGATCCACACCGAAGTGTGGCTGAGGCCCGCCGTAGACCACCGAGGGTGCGGTCCCTGATGGAAATTGTTGGTTCCAATGAACAGATGGCCTGTTTGGGCTTCGCGTTACACCCGTTCTAGGGTGGTGGATGCTTGTACAGGTGGATGGAAAGAACGTTGACGGTACGAAAGTACCATCACGAAAAGGCGGATGCAACACATGGTGGAAAACTCGTGGGGGCATTGTGCTGCACAGCGGCGAACGGATCAAGATCAGCCCCTACACAGCGTCCCCCTTCTGCCCCACGAATTGATCCTCCTTGTCCTCGAACAGGATGTTGAACGTGGTGAGGCTTCCGTAGCAACGGGTGATGTACTGCTGTAGTTCAACTTTATCCTGATCCGAGAGTTTTTCGTTGGCGTTGATCTTCTGTTCCAGCACGCGGAACCGGTCGCGGATCATCACGATCTTGTGGAAGAACTCATCCACGGGCACTTCCTTGCTTTTCAGCGAAGGATCGCGTGGTTTGATCTCCAGCATGCCGCCTTCGTACCGCGGGGCCATGTTCACGGGCCGTTGTGGCGACTGCATCTCGTCCAGCACCTCGCGGATGGCATCGCGCACATGGTCCAGGTCCAGCGGTTCAACACTGGTCTCCACGCCGGGAGCGATGGTCACAAGGCCTTCGAAGCTGCGGCTGATGGGCTGTTCGCCATGCTCGCGAAAGAACACATGGACAGTACGTGCGTCCATTTCGTAGACCACGCCCACGCCCATGGTCGGGTGTTTCACACGGGCTCCGATACTGATGTCGTAAAGTTCCATGCTGCGAACATAGCCTCCGGCCGGGCACGTTCTTCATCCGGTCCGTCCCTTACATTTCGCCATGCCTCGCGTACTCGTGCTCTTCGCTCACCCCCGCTTGGAGAAAAGCCGCACCAACCAAGCCTTGCTGCGCCGTTTCCCGAAACACAAGGACATCACCTTCCGCGACCTCTACGAAGCGTACCCGGACTTCAACGTTGACATCCGCCGGGAACAGCACCTGTTGAACCAGCATGACGTTATCGTATGGCAACACCCGCTGTATTGGTACAGTGCCCCACCCCTCTTGAAGCAATGGATCGATCTGGTGCTAGCCTTCGGTTGGGCATACGGCCCCGGGGGAAAGGTGCTTACCGGGAAGACGGTTTTCCAAGTGCTCACCACGGGTGGCCCAGCACAGTCCTACACCGCAGAAGGCTACCACGGCTGGACGATGGAAGAGTTCCTTCGCCCACTGCAACGCACGGTGACCTTGTGCCACATGCATTGGTTGCCGCCCTTCGTGTTGCATGGCACCAACCAGCTTGGCGATGCCGAATTGGAACGCTACGCGGCGCGGTACGCTGAACTGCTCGTGGCATTCGCTGAAGGGCGCGCCGACCATACGCAAGCCAAAGGCTTGAGCACGTTGAATGAACTAATGCCGCTCGATCGCCCATGAGCAGTTTCCTCTCCAACGCGGTGATCTACTTGGGCGCAGCGGTGCTGTGCGTTCCCATCGCGAAACGGCTCGGGCTGGGTTCCGTCCTGGGCTATTTGATCGCAGGTATGATCATCGGTCCGTTCGCATTGGGCTTCATCGGATCCGAGGGTAAGGACATCATGCACTTCGCGGAATTCGGTGTGGTGATCATGTTATTCCTCGTGGGGCTTGAACTGGAACCGGAGCTGTTGTGGCGCTTGCGGAAGCAGATCATCGGGCTGGGCTTGGCACAGGTGACGTTGACGGCGGTGCTCTTGGCGGCGCTTTCACTCTTCGTGGGTTTCTACAACTGGCAAGCCGGATTGGCCGCTGGCTTGGCGCTTTCGATGAGTTCCACGGCCATCGCTTTGCAGTCGTTGAAGGAGAAAGGCCAGATGCAGACCGATGCGGGCCAGAGTTCCTTCGCGGTACTGCTGTTCCAGGACATCGCTGTGATCCCGATCCTCGCGTTGATGCCCTTGTTGGCGATCGGCCCTGCGCACACACCGGTGGGTGCCGAAGGGATCGATGCGCTTTCCGGCTGGCAGCGCACCTTGCTCGTACTCTCGGCTGTGGTGGTGGTCATCGTCGTGGGCCGTTATGTGGTGGTGCCATTGCTGCGTTTGGTGGCGCGAACACGACTGCGCGAGCTGTTCACGGCGAGTTCGTTGCTTGTGGTGGTGGGTGTTGCCGCGTTGATGGAACAAGTGGGGTTAAGCCCTGCCCTGGGGACCTTCCTCGCCGGTGTGGTGTTGGCGAACAGTGAATACCGGCACGAGTTGGAGAGCGATCTTGATCCGTTCAAAGGCTTGTTGCTCGGGCTCTTCTTCATGGCCGTTGGCGCATCCATCAACTTCGACCTGATCATGGCGCGGCCGGGCATGCTCATCAGCGTTACGCTGGGTGTGATGGCGACGAAGGTCCTCCTGCTCTCCATCATCGGAAGAACGGCGCGCTTGGCACCGGACCAGAACATGATCTTCAGCGTAGGCCTGGGGCAAGTGGGTGAATTCGCGTTCGTCCTGCTCGCGTTCATCACCCAGTTGCGGATCCTGGACGCGCTCTGGATCGACACACTGATGGCGGTGACGGCCATGAGCATGACGCTGACGCCGATCCTGATGCTGATCACGGACCGGTACATCGGATGGAAGTACAGCGAACAAGCAGCCGAACAACGCGAACCGGACGCTATCCACGGCAAGAACCGGGTGATCATCGCGGGCTTCGGGCACTTCGGCAGCACGCTGGGCAGGTTGTTGCGGGCCAACGGGGTGAAGGCCACCGTGCTGGACAACGATTCCGACCAAGTGGATGTGCTGCGGAAGATGGGTTTCCAGGTGTTCTATGGCGATGCCACACGCGCCGATCTGCTCGAAGCCGCCGGTGCGCGGGAGGCGGAGGTATTGGTGTGCGCCATTACGCCGGAAGCCGCGCCGGAACTGGTGCAGACCGTTCACAAGCACTTCCCGGACCTGAAGCTCCTTGTGCGCAGCAGGAACCGGATGGACGCCTACGAACTGATGGACCAAGGTGTGCTGAACGTGTACCGCGAAACCTTGGACACCGCAGTGCGCATGGGCGTTGATGTGCTGAAAGAACTCGGCCACAGACATTATTCCGCCTACCGCGCAGGCCAGAACTTCATCAAGTACGATCAGGCGGCACTGAAGGAACTGGCCTCCAAACGCCGCGATACCGGTGACTACATCACCAGTGTGCGCGAGAAGATCGAAGAGCAGGAAGCGCTGTTGCAGAAAGACCTAGGGCACGATCCCGCGCACAGCGACCACGCTTGGAACAGCGAGGAGATGCGCGAAGTCCTCGGTAAGAGGTGAGTTCACTGCACGATCCGAAGCACGGGATACCGCCTGTAGCTGGGCTCGAAATACGGCGAACGCTTGTAAACGAAGTACAACTGGGCCCAAGCATCGGCGGCGAACTCCGGATCACGGATACGCTCGGCTTCCAACTCGGCTTGTAGTACGGGGTCCTTCGCCAGCAGATCCGCAGCGATGTCTTCGAAGACATAATCGCTGAACCATTCCTTCTGCTGGAGGATACTGTCGAAGAACCCCCAGGCGAAAAAGCTGTCGGAACAGCGCGGTTCAAGGATCTCCATCACCAAGGCATCGGTGGCATGGCCCATGGGCACGAACATGTCCCCTACTGCGGCGGTCACGGTGTCCATAGAGGAGTTGGCCTGGATGTACCGGTGCAGGAAATGGCCTTCGTAGGGCTGGCGAACGTTGGTGAAGTCATCGATACGCTGCATCTCCACCACGTAGGTCTTCTCCTTGTCCAAGGGGTGCATCGGCACCCGATCCAGCTTCAAACGCTCGATCACTTCGTGCCAAGCTTGTGGGATCAGGTAACCTACCGGGCGCTCGATATGGAGTGCTGCTCTGCCCGAATTCATCCAGGGGATGCGGACCTCGGTGGGCTTTTCATGGTCGTATCGGGAACGCCCAAGGCCACTGACACCGCTGATGATGGTATCAACGGCAAAACCGCTCCACGCGATGCTGTCGACCATGCTCGTATCAATGCTCCAGTTAGTGGCGTAGTGCAGGTATTCCTCCGCGCTGGCACGTGCTTTACGGCGAGCGGCCAGTAATTCTGCGGTATGTTCATTCATGCAGGCCAGCGTACCCAGCATGAGTTGAAAGGTCGCATTCACACGCTCGGCATAGGGTTTCAGCATATGCGCTTCGCTGAGGATGCCGATGCGTTGGCGCAGCGCGTTGTAGCCCGTGCTGTAGCGCGGCCCATCCATGAACCCTTCCAAGCCTTGTTCCGGGATCTGCTGGTGTGTCTCGAAGTACGGTCCCATCTTCTGGTTCCGCTGCTCCATCCATGCGTACTGGCGTGGCATCAAACGTTGTTGCATGAAAGCCCGCAAGGCTGTGTCCAGTTTATCCGGGTGTGTGGTGAGCAACTCCATCACGTACTGGTGATCGGCACCGTTGCTCACATGCGTCTCGAAATAGATGTCGGGATCCCACGTGTTCAGCGCCTCGATCAGCGTGCGTGCGTTGCGCGAATCGGCCTTGATGAAGTCACGGTTCAGGTCCAGGTTGCGGGCATTACCCCGGAAACCGTACGCCGCTGGTCCGTTCTGGTTCGCGCGGCTGGTGCTATTGCGTTGCTTGGCACCGCTCACATTGTAGACCGGCACGATGCACACGGCCGTGTTCGCCAGGAGGCCCATGTACTGATCGCTATCCAAAAGTGCTTGGGCCAAAAGCAGGCTCGCATCAATGCCATCGGGTTCTCCGGGATGTATGCCGTTGGTGATCCACAGCATGGTCTTGCCCGCTGCGCGGATGCTGTCCGGCGTGGAACCGCTGCCATCCGAAAGGACGAAGAGATGGATGGGAGAGCCATCATCATCGCGCCCGATCTCCACCAGTGATGCGCCGTGTCGGGTGCGGGCGTATTCCGCGTAGCGCTCGATCACCTGTTCCCAAGTTGGCGTTGTATCCCCCGAGAACGACCATTGAGCGGCGGTATGCAACGGCACAAGAACGAGAAGCAAGACGATGAAGGCAACAGAGCGCATGGTACAAAAATGCGAACCGCCCCCTCCGGAAGTACCAGGGCGGGCGGTTCGTGTGGGTGAATGATCAGTTGAAGGTGACCGTACCGAAGCGGTGGGTCTTCTTCCAATCGGCATAGATGAACAGCTTGTCATCACCGATCTGCACTGCGCTCATGGGCAGGGTGATGGCTTCGCGTTTCTCCACGGCGAGCAAAGCTTCGCGCGTCACTTTGCCATCCTCCGCGATGGTGGACAGGGTGATCAGCGCTTCCTTTCCCGGACGGTAGGGTTCCACTTTGTCGCCCGGCTTCAGGAAGAGGTTTTTGCCATTATCGTTGAACAGGACATGGATGTCGGTGTCTTTCACGACCAGGGCGTAGGACGAAGCACGGCCGCCATCGTTCACGGTGTGCTGGCGCTTGGGCACCTTCGCGGCCCACTCGATGTTCCCTTCCGGATCGATGTTGATGGCGATGATATCGTTGTAGACGTAGTGGTAGCTGGTGGTGCAGGTCTGGCCGCCGTTGGCGTTGGTGGTGCAGGTGGTCACGGTGTAGTACCGGTACTGCTCGCCCAGCAGGATCGCGCCGCCATCGCTCCGTACGATGATGTCGCTGAGGTCATAGTCGTACATCTCGATCTCCTCCCCTTTTTTCTCGGCCCGTTTGGATGCTTTCGCTTCCTCCTTTTCCGTCATGTACATGGTGATGAACTCCTTGTCGAATTCCTTGAAGCTCGAATGCACGATGTTCTTGGTCTTGCGATCCAAGCGAAGGAAGAAGGCGCCACTGGTAGCGAACGATCCTTTCACACCGTAGAAGCCGCCGCAGAGGATATCACCTTCATCAGCCATGGTGATGGTAAGGTCCTGTAGGAATTTCTCGGGCACTTCCACGGGATGGTCATCGGGCGCCGCACCATCACCCCTGTATACGAGCAGGTGGTAGATGTAGGTGGCTTTGCCATCTTTCCGGAGCTGTTTGGCCTCCCGCTTCTCGGCGTACTTGTTCCCGATCATCATCACGGATGCATCGTTGTCCACACGCACGCTTTGCACACCGAACTCATCGTCGCGGTAAGGCAGGTCCACGCGTTGTTCCCACTGCAGCTGTAAGGCGTTGTCGAAGACCTTCAGTTCGAACCGTTCATATCCTTCTTTCTCGAAGGGCAATTGCTGGTTCACCAGGAATAGCTCTTCATTGGGCGATACGGAAACGGAGAAACCACCTTGGTTGCGTTTGCGCTCAACCTCAATGGACGCCAATATCTGGAGGCGGCCCACGGGACTCATATCGCCGGCACTGAAAACACGTCCGTACAAGGCGTTCTGCTTATCCTTCTTGTCGAAGAAGCTCGTGAACACCAGGATCTTATCGTCGGAGAGGACGATCTGTTCCATCACGTGGTCGTTCTTGTCGATCTCCATCGGAAGCACCCGTTGGTACACCACCTTGTAGTTCTTGTCCATTTTCCGGATGAAGCGTTCTTTCTTCATGAACACGATCATGTACACGGCCTCATCATCGTGCCCGAACACTTCGCTGAAGACACCATCCTTCTTGTCCAACATTTCCGGGCCCCACTCTACAGTGGCACGATCGGTCTTGGCTTGGGCACATAGGTTTCCGGGTAGAGCGAGGAAGAGGGCTACACCGGTCAATAGAGCTAACGATCGCATGGGTTTTGGGTGGGTAAGCGGCCAAAATAGGGAGCCGGATCGGACCCACAAGCCCTAAAAGGTCGACCCCGGCACCAAGGCGGCGGCACCGGGGTCTTCGGAACACAGGACAAGGTCCTGGTCAGAGCATTCTTAAGCTACGGGGAACTCTATCGTGGCCTCATCCTCCGCAACCTTCACAGGCGTTCCAACTTGCTCCACACGCACAGGTTCCTGCACCGCAGGGATGTGTTGGGCGAAAAGTTGTTCTTCATCGGTGAGGCAAAGCAGCAATGTCAACGTTTGGACTGGCCACATGGTTGGTTCGTGTTATCGTTTGTGTGCCGGTCGATCCGAAAGAGTGATGCAAGGTTTGGACAAATGGGAGCCCTTGTCAAGACGAAACCCTCGATATCGTCGACGAACAGACCAACCGATCAGGGTCGACCGACCAGCGGAGGCGCTTCTTTCAGAGCGAACTCGCCTTCAGCGTATTCAGCAGCAAGCTCGTGATGGTCATGGGACCAACGCCACCGGGAACGGGCGTTATGGCCGCACAACGTTGTGCTACGGCTTTGAATCCAACATCGCCAACGAGGCGGAAGCCGCTCTTCTTGGAGGGGTCTGGAATGCGGTGGATGCCGACATCCACGACCACGGCGCCGTCCTTCACCATTTCGGCGGATACGAATTCCGGTTTACCGATGGCCACGACGAGGATATCTGCTTGACGCGTGATGGTCGGCAGGTCCTTCGTGCGGCTGTGTGCGAGGGTGACCGTACAATTGCCGGGGTAGGCATTGCGGCTGAGGAGGATGCTGATGGGCGTGCCCACGATGTTGCTGCGGCCGATGACGACGCAGTGTTTTCCGGCGGTCTCGATGTGGTAGAACTTCAGCAGTTCGCAGATGCCACTGGGGGTTGCGGGTAGGAAGCCAGGTAGGCCGAGCACCATGTTGCCCACGTTCACCGGATGGAAACCGTCCACGTCCTTGCGCGGGTCTATCGCTTGGGTAACGCGATCCGCATCGATGTGCGGCGGCAGCGGTAGTTGAACGATGAAACCATCGAGTTCCGCGTCGTTGTTCAACCCATGAACGCGGCTGAGCAGTTCCTCTTCGG
>DLGQ01000009.1:0-33378 GCA_002482775.1 Flavobacteriales bacterium UBA7690
AACCAGGATCAGTGCGCAGATGAAGGCCATCAGCCCGGTGATCAGCAGGCCGTTCAACGAAGGGCGCAGCATCAGAGCAACACCGATGGTGGTCATCAAATAGCCGCATACATAGCCCACATCGCCGTAGAAATGGGGCGTGCGCCACATCGCTTCGAGGCGTTCCAAACCTTCGCGGGGCGAGAGTTCGCCCTTGCGTGCCGACCGTGCGATGGTGAGCACTTCCTCGATCTGGTCGAACCGAAGAGGCGCCACGCGGTAAGCACCGTGTGCCATGTCCACCTGGTATTCCTCGCCGCCTTCCCACTTCAAGAAAAGCACCGTGGGCAGCACGAAGACCTGTACTTCAGTCTCGCCGTTCACGCGCGCGATCATCGCCAGGTCGCGCTCCACGAGGGACACCGCGTTACCGGCATTCAGCTCGGCCTGTCCTAATTTCCCCAAGAATCGCAGCAGCTTCGCACGTTCGCGCGGATCTTTGGTGGGAGAGGTGATCACACCGCGAAAGTAGCTGTGCTTTCTGGCGTAGTGGAACTTGGAAGCGTGAATGAACGGGAATGAACGGCAACGAATTCCTGGCATGCTCGTCTGTTGGCCTTGCGGCTCGCCTGCGGATCCATGTCCATTCACGGTGATCGAACACACCGATCCCATCCACCTACCTTCGCGGCCATGGCACAAGCACGCATCACGGTGAACGACACGCAGGATCGCATCCTACGCGGGCATCCGTGGATCTTCGACAACCAGATCGTGAAGGAGGAGGGGAGCTACGAACCGGGTGATATCGTGCAGGTCTTCGATGCACGGCACAGACCCTTGGGGCAGGGCTACATCAACCCGGCTTCCTTGATCCGTGTGCGCCTGCTCACCGAGCATGTGGAAGAACGGGTGAACAAGGAGTTCATCACGGCGCGTATCGAACGGGCGTGGCGTTACCGTCAGCGGATGGGATATACCGGATCATGCCGCGTGATCTTCGGTGATGCCGACTTCCTGTCGGGCCTGGTGGTGGACAAGTTCAACGATGTGCTCTCCGTGCAGTTCCTCACCCTCGGCATGGAGCGGTGGAAGGAGGTGGTGATGGATGCCCTGCAAACCATCGTGAAGCCTGCCGGCATCTACATCCGCAACGATGTACCCATCCGAGAGAAGGAAGGCTTGGAACTGTACAAGGGCTTCCAGGGGAAACCGTTCAAGACGGATCTGCTCATCGACGAGAACGGGTTGAAGTTGCATGTGGATGTCGCCGGTGGCCAGAAGACCGGGCACTTCCTGGACCAAGTGCAGAACCACGCCGCTATGGCGCGCATCAGCAAAGACCAACGCGTGCTGGATTGTTTCACCCACACCGGCGGGTTCGGCCTGCATGCCGCGCAATATGGTGCGAAAGAGGTGCTGGGTCTGGACATCAGCGAAGACGCTGTGAAACAGGCCACACGCAACGCCGCCACCAACAACCTGGCCAACTGCCGCTTCGAAGTGGCGAACGTCTTCGATCACCTCGCCGAATTGAGCCGCACGGGCAAACAGTGGGATGTGATCGTGCTGGACCCACCGGCCTTCGCGAAGAGCCGTGGTGCCATCGACAACGCCTACCGTGGCTATAAGGAGATCAACCTGCGCGCCATGAAGTGCATCTCCAGCGGTGGCTTCCTGGTTACCTGCTCCTGCTCGCAGCACATGACCACGGACCTCTTCCGCAAGATGGTGGCCGAAGCTTCGCGCGATGCGGGGCGACGTGTGCGCGAAGTGTACTACGGCACCCAACCACCGGACCACCCCATCCTCTGGGGCGTTCCGGAATCGCACTACCTGAAGTGCTTCATCCTGGAGGTGGTCTAGGGCACTGACCGCTCAGCGCTTTCGGCGGTTGTTACTTCCTCGGGGCTGCACGTCCAAACCGCATGAGCGCGGCAGGACCGAATTTCTTCAGCGCCGTTTCGCGTTCGCCCATGTTGCGGTCGGCGTTGCCTTTCGTGGTGGGCATCGTGGTTTCGATGTGGTGGACGGCATCTGTTCCATTGCTGGTATCGCTACTAGCACTGGTGTCTATATCCTGCACGTACATCTTCCTGCGGAAAGCTCCGTTCGAGCGGCGCTGGATACGTGGGGTCGCCATGCAATGCTGGTTCTTGATCTTCGGTATGTGCTGGCAGGTGGTGCGCGATCCCATTCTACGACCTGATCACCTGGGTGTGGATGGTGGCGAACCCATCGCCCGTGTCATTCGGATCACGGCGATCAACGGCATCAGCGAGAAGGTGGTGCGTGCCGATGCGCAGGTGATCGCCGCAGATCAAGGCGATAGTGTTGCCCCGCGCATCGGATCGCTCATGCTCACGCTCATGCGCGACCCGGGCGTGAAGGATCCCGTGGCGGGTGATGAACTGGTAGTGCGGTCACGACTAGAGCAGATCACACGCATCCCTGATCCCGGTGGTTTCGATCGCCGTTCGTGGGCCGCATCACGTGGTATGTACCACGAGACCTTCGCAGGGCCGGAGGAATGGTCGGTCGTTGGGCACGTGTGGCGTTGGACGGATCTATTCGAACCCACACGACAACGCGTGGCGCAATGGTTGGAAGAAAGTGGTCTTCCCTTCCGTGAGCGGGCGCTGGTGAAGGCGTTGGTGCTCGGCTTGCGCGATGAATTGGATCATGATCAAAAGGATTCGTTTGTGAAGAGCGGAACGATCCACGTGCTGGCCGTATCCGGTACACATGTCGGTTTCATCTACGCCATGTTGCTCTTCATGTTCGGTTGGTGGGGTGGTGGACCGAAGGCCCGGCTCATCCGTGGCGTTGTGATCCTGATCGCGCTTTGGGGCTATGCTGGTCTCACCGGAGCGTGCCCGAGTGTCCTGCGTGCTACGTTCATGTTCAGTTTGTTCACCCTCGCGGGAATGAGCGCGCGGCGTGCGGATCCCTTGAACAGCCTGTTCGCTGCGGCCTTGGTGCTCTTGCTCTGGGATCCGCACATGATCATCGAGATCGGGTTCCAACTCTCGTTCTTGGCGGTACTTGGGATCATCTTGTTCTACGGTCCACTTCAACGTCTGTGGATCCCGAACAACTGGTTCGTTGGCCAGATCTGGTCGCTCTCGGTGATGTCGTTGGCGGCACAAACGCTCACCACGCCATTGTCGCTTTACCTCTTCAAGGCATTCCCCGTGTGGTTCCTTCCAGCGAACTTGATCGTCGTAACCGCTGCGGGTATCGCCGTGTATGGTGCGGTGGCCTTGCTGGTCTTGTTCCGGGTGCCATATCTCGGTCCGGCGCTGGTGTTCCTGCTCACGATGCTACTTACGGTGGTGGATCGCGTAACGGCGTTCTTCGCGGAACTTCCCTTCGCTTACCCTGCCATCCGTGCGTCGTTCACGGATATGCTCCTGTTGTATGTGATCACAGCCCTGATCGCTGTTCGTTTGATGTGGAAGTGGAGGCCTGCTGTGCGTCTATCACTTTTCGCTTCGGTGCTACTGCTTGTCTCGTGGGGCGTTCGCGCGCACAAAGCACAGGACCGCGTTACGTTCACCGTGTACGATGATCGGCGGACCCTCCAAGCGGCGATGACCGTGGGCCGCGACCTCACGTTGCTCATGCCTGCAAGTGATACTGTGCTTTCAATATGGCTCGTCCAAAAGGCTGAACGACATGCACGTGCGTTGGGCCTTCGAGCAACGCATGTGATCGATCCCGGCGAACTGGATGGTTCAACCCAGAAAGAAGAAGGCCAGACGCTTTACGCCGCTGGTCGCTGGAGCGCACCGGGAATGGAAGTCTATTTCCATACGGAGGAGGGTGAAGGCCCTGTTGGCTTGCGCACGTCTGTACTTGTCCTACACGACATGAGGTTCCTAGAAGAAGAGGATCTGGTTCAACTCGCGTCGGGTGCAGAACGGGTGGTGCTGGCAGGTGGCTTGCCATGGAAGTTGCGCAACTTCGTGCAGCGCTGGTGTATAGCACGCAATATCCCATGTCACGATGTACGTGAGCAAGGCGCGTTCGTTCTGGGAAGCGAAGCCTAGAGCGCGCTCAGCGGGAACGTCTCCTTCAGCCGGATGCCTTTCTCCGTGCGTTCCACGGTGGCGCACTGGTGTTGTGCATCGTGTTCGAAGTAGAGCACGATGTTCTCATCCGCCGCCACGCCCAGGAAGTCCTTCTTCTCGGCGAGGGTGAGCAAGGGTCGTGTGTCGTAGGCCATCACCCAAGGCAATGGGATGTGGTGGATGCTCGGCAGCAGATCCGCCATGAAGGCCACGGTGCGGCCCTTGTAGTGGATGTGGGGGATCATCATCGCATCGGTATGCCCGTTCACGATGAAGGCATCCATGTTCGGTAGCACACCATGCAGGTACACGTTCTCTTCCGCGCTGCGCCGGCCGACATGTACGAACTTCAGTTGGCCGCTCTCTTGGATGGGCATGATGTTCTCCGCGAGGAAGCTCGCCTTTTCGCGCGCGTTCGGCTTGGTGGCCCATTTCCAATGGTACTCGTTGCTCCAGTACGTGGCGTTCTTGAAGGCCGGTGCGAACAAGTCTCCCTGGCGAATGATGCTACCGCCGCAATGGTCGAAGTGCAGGTGCGTGAGGAACACATCCGTCACATCATCGCGCGAGAATCCGGCTTTCTTCAGCGAACCGTCAAGCGTGTCATCACCATGCAGGTCGTAGTGCCCGAAGAATTTGGCGTCCTGCTTGTCACCGATGCCATTGTCGATCAGGATCAGGCGTCCACCATCTTCCACGAGGAGGCATCGCATGGCCCAGGTACAGAGGTTGTTCGCATCGGGCGGATGGTTCTTGCTCCAAAGTGTCTTCGGCACCACACCGAACATGGCACCCCCGTCGAGCTTGAAAGAACCGGTATCGATCACATGTAGCTTCATCGCGGTACGCCCGTGTTGCGTGAGAAGGCGTTGGGACTAAGATCGGGAATATTGGTGCCTGTTCCGTGGTGTCGACGTCACAACGATCCTTAAGACGCGCGGCAAATTTGGTGGGATGCCAATGGAGTTCCCTGTTTTATCGATCGGATCCAATGCCTGAGTGGAAACGAGCACATCCGAAGACCGAATTATCCAAGGCTGTCGGTCGCGCCTTGGAGCATGCGGCCAAAGTGGCGCGTAAGACCCCCATGATGCACGGCACCCCAGTGGCGATCATGAAGGACGGCAAGATCGTCCTGGAGAAACCCTGACCGGCAAGCGCTGCCCACGATCCACGGTTGATCTATTGTGGATCGCTGTACAGGCACGTTAGCCATAGCCGATGAGCTTTGCGTGGTCATGGTCACACGAGCACATGACCACATGTTCACATGTCTTCCAACCAAGTCCATTTCATCGCCATCGGCGGAAGCGCCATGCACAACTTGGCCATCGCCCTGCACCAACAAGGGTTCGAGGTCACCGGTAGTGATGACGAGATCTTCGAGCCCAGCCGCAGCCGTTTGGACCGCTTGGGCTTGATGCCCGACAAGCTCGGGTGGGATCCGTTCCGCATCCACAACGGTATTTCGGCGGTCATCCTTGGCATGCACGCGCGGATGGACAATCCGGAACTGAAGCGCGCGCAAGAGCTTGGGATCCCCGTCTTCAGCTATCCTTCGTACTTCTACGAACGCACCAAGGACAAGACCCGCGTGGTCATCGGCGGAAGCCACGGCAAGACCACCATCACCAGCATGATCGTGCATGTGTTGCGCAAGGCCGGCGTGGAATTCGATTACCTCGTAGGAGCTCAGCTGGAAGGCTTCGACTGTATGGTGAAGCTGAGCGACAAGAGCAAAGTGGCCATCATCGAAGGGGATGAATACCTCGCTTCGGCGTTGGATCCGGTGCCGAAGTTCCACCTCTACAAACCGGACATCGCGTTGATCAGCGGGATCGCGTGGGACCACATCAACGTGTTCAAGACCTTTGAGAGCTACGTGGACCAGTTCCGCTTGTTCATCAAAGCCATCGAGCCCGGTGGCAAGCTGGTGTATTGCAAGGAGGACGAAGAGGTGAAGACCATTTCGGAGGACAAGGCGGTGACCGTGCAGCGTGTCGGTTACGGCATCCCGAAGCACCGCATCGAGAACGGTGTCACGATCCTGGAGACCACTTCCGGAGATGTGCAGCTACAGGTCTTCGGGCAGCACAACCTGCAGAACATGGAAGGCGCACGCCATGTGTGCCACCTGCTCGGCATCGGCGATGCGGAGTTCAACGCGGCGATCGCCAGTTTCCATGGTGCGGCCAAACGCTTGGAACGTATCGGTGGCAACGCGCAGCGCATGGTGTTCAAGGATTTCGCGCACTCGCCGAGCAAGCTGAAAGCCACGGTACAAGCGGTGCGCGAGCAGTTCCCCGGTCGGCAATTGATCGCCTGCATGGAACTCCACACCTTCAGCAGCCTTAGCGAGAACTTCCTGGATCAATACGCCGGGTGCATGGACGGTGCCGATCGTGCCATCGTCTTCTACGACCCGCACGCGGTACAGCTGAAACGTCTTCCACCGATCCCACCCGAGCGCATCCAACGTGCCTTCGCACGGCAAGATGTGCAGGTGATGAACGATCCGATCGCGGTGATCGGAGCCGTGCGCGAAGGACGAAAGGAAGAGGCGGTGCTCTTGATGATGAGCAGCGGCAATTTCGGCGGGCTGGATCTTCAGGCGCTCAGCGAAGCGTTCATTGCCTGAACCGTCGCAGCAGCTTGTGGTGTACGATCCCCACGGCTAGCGCATTGAATCCGCCCACGGCGAGCAACGCGAAGAAGGTCATGCTGGCATAGTTGAACGGGGTGAAGAACTGCTCCATCCGCGGGCGTATCACCGCCTCTGGTTGTCCTTGTTCAACACCGCGCGCGACCATCGCGTTCACGCGTTCTGAGAATTCCGTGGGTTCTACAACGCGGTAGTATACGAGGATGAAGATGCCATAGATCAACGCATAGACCGCAGCGCTCTTGAAACCGTCGCGCATCAGGTGCGGAAAAGATGTACGCGCATCGTTGGCAAGCAACGTGTGCCCCACGAAGAACACGATGGTGACGATGGCGAGGAAATGCACGAGCATGAACTCCGTGCCTTCCGGTGGTCGCCCCATGTAGAACAGTCCGAGTCGCAGCGCGATCACAGCCGTGACGCCGATCAACGACAGCTTCATCAGCTATTCATCGAAACAAGGAACTCCTCGTTGCTCTTCGTCCCTTCCATGTGCTTCTTCACGAATTCCATGGCTTCCACGCTGTTCATATCAGCCAGGTGTTTGCGCAGTATCCACGTGCGTTGGAGCACGTCCTTGTGGTGCAGCAGATCATCGCGACGGGTACCGCTGGCCATGATGTCGATGGAGGGGAAGATGCGGCGGTTGCTGATCTTGCGATCGAGCTGAAGCTCCATGTTGCCGGTGCCTTTGAATTCCTCGAAGATCACCTCGTCCATCTTGCTGCCGGTCTCTACGAGCGCTGTTGCGAGGATGGTGAGCGATCCACCGTTCTCGATCTTCCGTGCGGCTCCGAAGAAGCGTTTCGGTTTCTGGAGCGCGTTGGCATCCACACCACCGCTCAGGATCTTGCCGCTGGCAGGTTGTACGGTGTTGTAGGCGCGTGCGAGACGGGTGATGGAATCCAGCAGGATCACCACATCGTGGCCGCATTCGGTGAGGGCTTTCGCCTTCTCCAGCACGATACCGGCAACGGCAACGTGGCGCGAGGCAGGCTCGTC
The DNA here is from genome assembly GCA_002482775.1 of Flavobacteriales bacterium UBA7690. Lineage (GTDB taxonomy): Bacteria > Bacteroidota > Bacteroidia > Flavobacteriales_F > PHOS-HE28 > PHOS-HE28. The sequence goes on from DLGQ01000009.1 coordinate 7,717, forward strand.
GAAGGTGCTGGCGATCACCTCCGCATTCACGCTGCGGGCCATGTCGGTCACTTCCTCGGGACGTTCATCGATCAGCAGCACGATCAGGTACACTTCCGGATGGTTGGCGGCGATGGCGTTGGCCACATCCTTCAGCAATACCGTTTTACCGGTCTTCGGTTGGGCTACGATCAAGCCGCGCTGGCCTTTCCCGATGGGGGAGAAGAGGTCCAACACGCGCATGCTGATGTTGGTGTTGTTGCCCGCGAGATTGAACTTCTCATCGGGGAACAGCGGTGTGAGGAACTTGAAGGGCACACGATCGCGCACCCATTCAGGATCGCGGCCGTTGATGGAGTCCACCTTGAAGAGCGGGAAGTACTTGTCGCCTTCGCGCGGTGGGCGCACATAACCGTGGACGGTATCACCGAGCTTCAGGCCGTACTGCTTGATCTGCTGCTGCGTCACATACACATCATCCGGTGAAGCCAGGTAATTGTAGTCACTGCTGCGGAGGAAACCGTAGCCTTCGGGCATCACCTCCAACACACCTTCGGTCTCTACGAAGGCTTCGAAGTTGAACTGCTCACGCTGCGGTTGTTGTTGGCGCTGGTCGTTGCGCTGTTGGTCATTACGCTGGTCACGATCACCACGGTTCTGGTCGTTGCGTTGTTGATCGTTGCGGGGCTCGCGATCCTGGCGTGGTTGCTGCTCGCGATCGTTGCGCTGCTGGTCGTTGCGTTGGTCGCGATCGCCACGGGGCTGGTCACGGTCCGCGCGTTGCTGCTGATCACGTTCCGGCCGTTGGTCGTTGCCACCGCGCTGTTGCTGATCGCGCTGGTCACGCTGTTGATCGCGTCCATCGCGCTGTTGCTGTTGGCGGTCGCGTTGGTCGCGTGGCTGATCACGACGTTCTTGTTCGTTCCGTTGGCCTTGTTCGCTGCGGGGCTGATCGGGAGGTGCATTACGCTGCCCTTCCGCAGGAACGCGTTCGCGGCGATGGCGGTCTTGGCGTGGCTCGCGGTTGGCAGGTGGGGCGGGAGTTTCCTCCTTCTTCACGGCTTCCGCAGGTGCATCCTCCACATCCTCTTCATCGTCATCCTCACCATCCTCGCTGTCGTCATCATCACCGTCCTCGTCATCATCGTCGTCCTCATCGGCGGGAACGGGCTCCGGATCTTCCACCGGAAGCACCTCGTCGGCGGTGGCCATCGCGGCGATGTCCTTATCGTCGCCCACGAAGGATGGTCCGATCTTTTTGGGCTTTTCCCCTTTGGCCGCCTGTGCTTCCAGGATCTTGGCGATCAGGTCCTGTTTCTTCAGGGTATCGGCCTTTTTCAAATTCAACTCGCGGGCGATCTCCTTCAGTTCGGAGAGCTTCATGCCGCTGAGTGCGGTCTGGTCGTGCATGCGACGGTGTGATGAGGTTGCGGGATGGACCTGTGGTCCTGTGGAAAGCCCCGGTGGGCTTCAATGCTCAGTGCAATAGGGAAGGAAAGTCGAGTGGGAGGGTGGGACGGGCTATCGGCCAGTGTGGCCAAGCCCCGGTCCCGGGCAATGCGGTGCAATGTTAAGGCGATCCGGCCAATGCACAACCAGCCCGGTGGACTAGTTTCGCGCCGCCCGGCGAATGGGCGTGGAACCACCATGTGGCAACGTAAACAGACCGTATTCCTGATCATCGCGGCCCTGCTGGCTTTCGCCACATGGGCCTTCCCCGTGGCCACCTACCAACAGGGGCAAGAACAGTACGTTTTCCGCACGGCGGGCCTGTTCGATGCCACTGGGGCCGGGATCGAGGAAGTGGGCCTGAAAGCGCCTTTCCACATCGTTCTCACCGTTATCGGCTTGGCGCTGCTGGGCTTCATCTTTTTCTACACGAACAGGCCCCGCCAGATCCGTTTCGTGCGCGGCACTTACCTGCTCACTCTGGCTACCGTCGCCTTCCTCTTCATCACGGACAATTCCATCCAGACCTACTTGGAGCCGGGCGGTGCTGTGCTGCGTCACTTCGGGGCATCGTTCTTCCTGCCATTGGGCACGCTCATCTTCAGCTTTCTGGCTGAACGCGCCATCCGGGCCGATGAGGAGCTGGTGCGCAGTGCGGATCGATTGCGCTAGATCACTTGTTCAGATCGATGATCACCGGGGCGGCCATGTATGCGCCTGCTGATGATAGAGTGCCTTGTCGAACGGTGACGTAATGCTCACAAGGTATTGGGAGAGGTTCATAGGTTGAATCGCATTCACACGCCGTAACGGTGTCCGTGGTCAGGATCGTGAGGTCGTCATTTACTCGGACGGTTTCCTTGCACTCGTAACAGGGGCCAGGGCCACACCGCCCGATCACCAAACCTTCTGTTCGAACGAATGCACCATTGGATGTGAACGTGGTGATCATCGGGAGTTCCGAGTCCGCAGGAGAAAGCCAGAGGATATGCTTGGCATCCGAAGGGTCGACGACCAAGCCGACCGCTACGCCGGCTTCTTGTTCTGGATCATTGGCGAGAAGCTGCTGCTCGACCGAGGATAGTTCGATCGAAGGAACGCCATCCCCCCGAAGTTCGAAGGTCCATGGCAGAGTGACGTTGGGCAACCTTTGGACCAGTTGATCCAGTGTATTTGGATCATCACTACCTCGGGCGACAGGCTCCACGGTGGTTCGCGGTACATCCCTGTGATCCGTGCCACAAGCCAAGAGCAGTATCACAAGAATGAGAGAGGCCGGATACGTCATGCTTCACCCCTTCGCCACCGCCGCCTTGAACTTCGCGATCGCTTCCCGGGTGAAATCGCTCAACACCAAACGGCCACTGATCATGGCGCGTTCGATCAGGAGCTGGTCCCAATCTTCGGTTCCTTTCCACATCACCTTCTTCAGCTCGGCCATGGCTTCGGGGCTGTAGGTGGCGAGTTCCTTGGTGTGCGCATCGATACGTGCGTCCAGAGCTTCGATGGTCGGGAAGGTCTCGGCGTACATGCCACGCTGCACGCACCAATCGGCTTCGCGGCGCAGGGCGGGGGAGGCGCTCAGCAGGCCGAAAGTGCCCGTACCCACCTTGCGTTCCACCGCGGGCCCCACCACGAACGGACCGATGCCGATGGCCAGTTCGCTTAGGCGGGCGCTCGCTTTCTCGTGCGCATAGGCGATGTCCATGGCACACGCCAGGCCCACGCCACCGCCCACGGTATGGGCATGTATCCGCCCGATCACCAGCACGGGTGCCTTGCGGATGGCGTTGATCACATGGGCGAAACCGCTGAAGAACGCCAGCCCGGTCTCCGCGTCGTTGATGGAGACGAGCTCATCGAAACTGGCACCAGCGCAGAAGGCTTTATCGCCCTCGCTGCGCAGCACGATCGCGCGGACGGAGGCGTCCTGCCCGCAGGTGTTGATGGCATCGGCCATGGCCCGGAGGATGTGGCCGGGTAAACTGTTGCTTTTCGGGTGGTGGAAGGTGACGGTGGCAACGCCGTTGAGAACCTCGCTTTTCACATAGCCATCGCTCATGAGCCGAACAATTTGGTGCGGTAGGGTGTCAAAGATGGGGAACACCTGTGACCCCATTGCGACCTGTGCGTCCAAAGCACCTAAAACCTAAACAACGACCCGCGATGTTGGATCAACTTCTCTCCACCCTTCAACAACAAGCAGCACCGAAGCTCATGAGCCAGTTCGGTCTGGACGAAAAGCAAGCCGGTGGCTCCATCAGCGCTGCTGCTGCCAGCGTGAAGGAGGTGCTCGGTGGCAACGATGGTTTTGGTATCGACGATGCCCTCAACCTGTTCAGCAGCGCCAAGAACACGCCAGCGGCGAACGCCATACTGGGCAGCATTGGCGGTGTGCTCCAAAGTAAACTTACCGGACAGGTAGGCCTGGATGCAAGCAAGGCGAGTGGTGTGACCTCCATGTTGTTGCCTTTGTTGACCGACCTGGTGAGCAAACATGTGGGCGGGGATGCCAAGAACCTGCAAGGGTTGATCGGCGGTGGTGGCTTGGCTGGCATGGCCAAAGGCCTGCTCGGTAACCTTTTCAAATAGGAAGCGTCCGCTCCGGACGTGGCGGCCATCGGGCGTATGCCCGGTGGCCGTTCGTTTTGGTCCTGTATCATCACCTTGGGAGAACGCATCCCAAACTGGCATTCCGCCGTAGAAAGGCAGCTCTCCATCTCTCCATGGAGATCAACGAGTCGCGTGGATAAGTCCAAGAAAGAGGTCGCAGTAACCGACTTCTGGCCCGTCAACTTTGTCGGTGAACACCAGAACGGTGTATCCGGCCGCGCGGTGAACCTCCACGAACAACTACTGAAGCACGCAGGCACCCGGTCGGAGCTTGCCGCATTGCGCGCCTTGGACGGCCGCTCCATCACCTACGGCGAGTTACCACATCGTATCGGGGCCATCCAACGGTGGATCGCTGGCGTGGGGGTCACCGTTGGTGAAGTGCTGGGAGTGGCCATGTCCAACGGTCCGGATGCGGTGCTCACGCTGTTGGGGGCATCACTACATGCCTCGCTTTCCCCCATCGATCCGGAACTTGGTGCGGCGGAGGTGCGGGCGATCCTCCAGCATGTTGGCGCGAAGGGCATCATCACGGACGTGGCCCATGCAGCCCGCCTCAGCGCGCTGGCTTCGGAACTGGGGTTGCCACTTTTCGTTCTGCCTTCCCAAGGATCCGGCGGGTTGGGTCTGTTGTCGGGCGCAGCGGAAGGCGTGTTCACCCTACCACCAGCGGAACATATCCTGTTGCTGCACCGCACATCGGGTACCACGGGCACCTCCAAACGTGTCCCCTTGCGGGCGCACAACATCGGCATCCAGGCGCGCAACACGGCGGAAAGTTTGAACCTCACGGATCAGGACCGCATCGTGAACGTGATGCCCATTTTCCACATGCACGGTTTCGGTTGTCTAAGTGGCACGTTGTGGAGCGCCGGCACGGTGATCTGCGCACCCGGGCACGATGGGCAGCAGTATGCGGAATGGGTACGGAAGCACAAGCCCACGTGGTTCTCCGCCTCGCCAACGATACTCAACGACATCGTGCGTGTTCACCGGAACGATCCCTTGTTGAAGGAGGAGGCACCCTACCGTTTCATACGCTCGTTGTCCGCAGCCATTCCCTTCAGTTTGGCGGAAGGGATCGAACGCACCACCGTAGCACCGTTGGTAGAACAGTACGGGCTTACCGAAGCCTTGTCCCCGGTCATTGCGAACCACCCACCGCCGGGTGCGCGCAAGCTCGGCTCCATCGGTAAGCCGTTCGGTACCGAGGTCCGCATCGTGGATCAACAAGGTGTGGAAGTGCCCATCGGTGAAGTGGGCGAGATCGTATTGAAAGGTCCTGGTGTGATCGATGCCTATGCGGAGCCACCGGAGGTAAATGCCAAGGCTTGGTTCGGTTCGTTCTTCCGGACCGGGGATCTGGGGCACGTGGACGAGGAAGGCCGCGTTTACATCACCGGACGGTCCAAGGAGGAGATCAACCGGGGAGGCGAGAAGATCAGTCCGTACGAAGTGGAAAGCGCCATAGCCGGTCATCCGGGGGTCAGGTCCGCCGCGGTGTTCTCCTTTCCCCATCCTACGCTTGGTGAAGAAGTGGCCTTGGCCTACGTGCCAGTTGGGGAACCGGTGAACTCCGAGGAACTACGCCGCTGGATGTTGGGCCGCATCGCCGCCTTCAAGGCCCCGAAGAAGTACTTCGTGGTGGATGCATTGCCCTTTACGGCAACCGGAAAAGTGAAGCGCTACGAACTGGCTCGTCTGTTGAACAACGGGGAGCAGCACGACCTGGGTGATCTGGCCGGTACAGCTTTGATGGAGCCCTACGAGCAGGCCGTTGCACAAGCGCTTGCTGCCGGACCGGTGGCAGGTGTGGATCTGGAAGCGCTGCCAGCGGATTACGTTCAACGGACCGTTGCGCTGGTGTGGGGCCAGGAACTCGGGCTGGAGCGGATCCTGCTCACCGATGATTTTTTCCTGCTCGGTGGCGACAGCCTATCGGGCGTGCGCATCTGCGGTAGGTTGTGTGACATGCTCGGCTGCCAGGTGAACCTCGTGGATCTGTTCCGCCACCCGAAGATGTACGACTTTGCTGTGGAACTCGGTCGGTTGGAAACGGTGCGACGGTGGACGAACCTCGCGCCCATCCGCATGACCGGGACCAAGCTGCCGTTCGTATGCGTACACGGCGATGAAGGGAACTACAACCTTCCTCGTTTGCTGAGCGAGGATCGTCCGTTCATCGGCTACATGCACCAGGGTGAAGATGGGTTGGGGATGAAGTACCAGACCATCAAGTCCATCGCGCGGCATTATGTGAACGAGCTCCTCGAAGCGCGGCCAGAAGGGCCGTACATTCTTTCCGGCTTCAGCATGGGCGGGGTGATCGCGTTCGAAATGGCCAAGCGCCTGGTCACGCTCGGCAAAGAGGTCCCCATGCTTGTGCTCTTGGATGCACGAGGCCCGGACTTCAACTGGTGGCGCTATGCACCGCGTACGAAGCTGGCCGACCTGCGCGGTGATCTGTTGCGTCCCCGCTGCGATCGTTACTTGCGGCGTGGTCAGTCAATCCCGTTCAAGCTGCGCAATTTCTACATCATCAATACTTATCGTAGGGCGTTGGAACGGTACCAGCCCAAGCCGTACGATGGCAACGTACTGCTGATCCGTAGCAAGCAACGTGCGAACGAACCCGCGGGTTGGCAGGACCTCTTGCTCGGTCAGGTACACACGCGTGTATTACCCGGCGAGCACTTGACCGTGCTGCGCGAGCCGAACGTGAGGGCCGTTGTAAGCGCCGTGGAAGAGCACCTCAAGGCGCACGACCTCTAGCGTCGATCGGGCATGCGCCGTACGCCCACGTAGGCGGCCATGGCCCCCAGGATCATGCTCGGCAACATCATTGCTCCTTCGAACAGCATGAGGTGGTAACCCGTTGCGCCGATCATCAGCACCATCAGCCCGAAGGCCGCGTAGGAGGTAAGGATCGGGCGGATGCCCGTTAGCATCGGGAGCACCAGACCGAGCGCCCCCAACAACTCGGCGAACCCGATGAGCCGAACGAATTGCACCGGCATTTTCCCGGGCCATGTCATGATCGCGGCGAGCCACTCCTGCGGCATGGTGAGCTTCATCACGCCGGTGATCAGGAACGCCATACTGAGGAAACCTTGAACGAGCCACACCGTGGTGTGCTGCTTGCGATCCGTGGTGGACCCTATCGCCATCGTGTTCTCCATGGTATCGTGTGTTAGGTTGGACCTGCCCTACTTCCCGGAGCTTTAGCACCCTGAAGGTACAACGATCTCGAACCTTCAGAACGACCCAAGCGTTCTCGGATCGAACCACCTTTGTACACCAACGGTACCACTCTCCATGCGCAACCTGTACATCATCTTGCCACTGCTGATCCTATTTGGTGCATGCAACGTCACCAAGAAGCTTGACAAGCACAACACCAAGGTCTACACGGCTCATGGCCTGAAGGCGCATACCTTCAACGACAACACCGGAGCCCACTACACATGGAGCAGCCCTCTCACGCAAGGTCGTCCGAAACTCATGTTGGTCCACGGCATCACCAGCAGCAACGCCATGTGGTCGGGCAACTTGGATACGCTCGGCGCGCACTTCGACCTGATCGTTCCTGACCTGATCGGTCATGGGCGTAGCACGACGAAATGGCAAGGGAACAGTGTGGATGAACAAGTGCAGCACCTGGCCTTGATCCTTGACAGCCTTGGCGTACAAGAACCGGTGTACGTTGTTGGCAATTCCTATGGTGGGGCCATCGCAGCCAATTTCGCCGAACAGCATCCGCATCGGGTGCGTGCCTTGGTGATCTACGATGGACCGGCGAGCGACTACACGGCAGCCATCGCGGACAGTGTGGCCCGATCCGTGGGTGCCAAGGACATCACCGCTCTGTTCACGCCTACGAACGTGGATGAGCAGTACCGGCTCTTGTCCATGGCCATGTACGAGCCACCGAAAGTGCCGCGCTTCGCATTGAAGCAGATGTTGAAGAAGCTTTCCGCGCAGCGCGCCACGCATCTTGGTCTGCTGAAGGATCTGCTTGCCCGGGAAGACCTGTATGCAACGAAGCGCTACATGTGGAGCATGCCCGTGTATGTGTTGTGGGGTGAAGGCGACAAGCTGATCCCCTTGTCCACCGGACGAGGCATCGCGCGGCGGCACGAACTGCCGGCCGACCACCTGATCGTGGTGCACAAGGCAGGCCACGTGGCGAATGTGGAACAACGTGCGGTGTTCGAAAGCCACGTTCTGCGCGTGCTACAAGATGGTGCCTGCCCGGACGAGAGCCGTAAGAGCGAGGGGCCATGCACGATGGAATACGATCCTTACTGCGGTTGCGATGGCAAGACGTATCCGAACCGTTGTGCGGCATGGCGCGCCGGCGTGCGGGTGGTGCAGCGCGGTGAATGCAAGTGATCTTCCGGGCTGAACAGCTCCGCTCGTGGGCGCGGTCGCAAGAAAAATGCGGTGGTCATCTGCATGGATGTGCTACTCGTCGATCGTGTAAGGCGACTCATCCGAACGACGTAACTCTTGTCGAAAACATGCGTTCTCCACATGTCGACACGCAACGGTCGTACCCTCAGCTTTGTCCTGTAACCGAACTGTCAAAACCTGCACCGAATGGCGCGTATCCCGATGAATCCCTTAGCGATCACGAACCTGCTTCGTGGATATCTCTACGAGGTGAACTTCGTGTACAAGCGATTACCCGCTGCGTTGGAACGTGCTGGTGTGGCCACCACGGTGCAGCGTTGGGGTTCGTTCTTCAAGGATCAAGTGGATACGGTACGCGACCACCACGCCGCGTTGCAGGAGGTGCTGAAGGATTGGGACCAGCGTCTGCGTCCTTGTGCGTGTTCAGAGGTGGATGATCTGCTGAACGAATTGCACCATGCGCTGGTCTCGCGCGGCGATACGCTCACCATGGAACACCGGGTACATGAAGTGGTCACCTTGTTGCGCCGCCTGGTGGTGGTCCGGTTGGATGAAGGCGTTCAGTTGGCCAAGAACCTAGGCGAGTTCGAACTGGCCAAGCGTTTGGAATCGTTGTTCGCCGAAGAGCGGACCCAGCACGATCTGATGCAGGATGCGCAGACCACGGACGGCTTGTCCTTGGCCACTCCTACGTCATAGGGATCCAGTTCACTACTTTGTTCCGTCCGTGGTTCAGGCACGTCGTGCGTGAGCCTGCTCGCGTTCGGTGACGCGTTCCATGAGGAAGCTGCCTTTGTTCGCGATGGCCAGGCCGAATTGGTCGGATGCCAGCTTCATGAAGATGACATTGCGGGCCGAGAGCATCACGGTCTCGCCACCGATCACGCCGAGCGAGAGTGCATTGTCCTCATCATCGGTGAAGGCATGCGCGGGATCCAGCAATTCGGCGAAGAAGGTCTTGGCTCCGTGCTGCATCCTCATCCATCGTTGCACCATGTCGGGAGTCTTGGTCAGATCACCTCCGCGCTTGGCGAGGTCGTGCATATCCGTCCGCACACTGCGTATCCAAGGCACCAGTTCGGCAAGATCCTCACTGGTGGGTTCTGTGGCTGTCCAAATGCGCAAGGGCATCGGCTCCTGGCCATCTTCAGTTAGCACCAGTTGCCGGGCCTCGAGGTCGGCGATGCCCGATTCCAACAATTCGTTGCCCACCAGGCTGAAATACCGCCCGGCCTCACGGGATTGCACTGCACCCGCTTTGTAGTGGAAGGTGAACGCCATACCTTATATACGTCGGATCCTGCACCAAGTTGGCCCCCGCCCATGAAACCTTTCCGCCACCATTCAAGTAAGGCCGAACCGGACATTTCAAGCGGATCGTATGTCATAAGGTTCTGATGGTCAGTAATGAATGGCATTGTGGAATTCCATCCAAAGCAGGTTTCGTGGAATGCGGCCTAGGCCGGTCCAACGGGTCAACCCTCCACCTGAACGGGTTCTTTCACCACCCGATACCGCAGCATCACATCCGTAGGTGCAGGGATACCACCGGCCACGTTCGCTTCGCGCATGGGGCGGAGGTGGGACCATTCGAAGTCCGCGGTCTTGGGGATCCCGGCGAGCGGCAGATCGAAGGCCAGCCAGGTATGTTCTTCGATGTGGAAGCTGATCGTTCGGGTGTATGATCGGCTGTTCAACGGGGCATGGGCCGGAACAACGAGGTTGCCATTCTCTTCCCGGAAGTTGGTGCGATCGATGTTGGCGTAAGCGTTATCCTTTGGTCCGGCGTAAAGGCTCAGCCGGATCTGGTCCAACTCACGCGCACGGGGTGTGATCCGTGCTAGTGGCACATTCACCTCGATCTCCAGGGCCAAGGTCCGCCCGTCGATCTTCGGCGGCCGTGGAATGGAGAGCAAGCTTAACCCGGCGATCCCGAAAAGTGCCACTTGACCGAGCAGGACCGAAAGTCCAGTTGCTTTCCAGAAATGGACCCACTCGGTGGCATTCACCAGTTTGGTGCCGAGCAGCCCGAGCAACAGGCCACCGATGAGGCCCGCAGGGATGAAGAAGAACACCACGCCCATACCCCGGCCACCTTCGAAATCGCTCACCCCGTGCAGCTTCGTCATCTTATCCGCCACAGGTGCCGTAACGATCGCAGTGATCACACCGGTGAGCAGTGCAACTACGATGGCGATCTTCCAGGACATGGTGGGAGAGTTGGTGGAGCCGAAGATCGTGATCAGTCTTCGATGATGATGTCGGCGGCGATGTTGCACTGTGCGAGATCAACGAATCGCTGAAGGATCCGCTCGCGTTCAGCGGTGGTCATGGGCACACTTTTCTTTTCCGTGGAATACCACCACTGGGAAAGGGATGAACTGAACGCATGGCGCTTGGAAGAGTTCCACCATCAACTCATAGGCATGGGCCACAAGAAGTCTTCGATGATCGAAACCAAGGATCGTAACCTACAACATGGCAAAACCTCCATATGCCAAGCACGTCGTGGGGAGAAGGAACGGATCGGCCAGAACTGGATGAGCATCGTTGAAGCCACCTATTTTCGGCCCATGGACGTTGGTCGATCGGTTTCCATAGAAGAGGATGGTCGCTCCGGAAAGGTCCGGTACAACGAGCTTGGCCGGGAACTGGTGTTCTATTGGGAATTCGGTGGCGGAGATGTTGTTGCCATTGTCCATGTGGGCACCGAAGCGGAATGGTTGGTGAAGCATGCCTGGGCCGCGGATCGTCGCGCGGGGATATTGCACTTCATTGGCGACGAACTGGTACGGCAACGCGCACCGGGCTGCAAGTCCGAGTTGGATGAGTACCGAGGCGATATCCTCATTCGCCAGAACGCCGTTGATCCTCTCCCTGATCGAAGGTCAACGGTCTCCACAGGTGGGACCACACCGAAGCAGGAAGCGCGCGCGGATGCCGCCGCATGGATGAAGCGTCGCTCTGCGCTGCGTGCGAAGCTGGGATCGATAGTGCTCATTGGTGGGTTGCTCGTAGCTGCTTTCTTTTGGATGAAGCAGACCTTCCTCGTGATCGACCCTGGCACTCCTGCTCCCCTCGGCCAATGTGTGCGAACGGACAAGCACATCGCCACGTTGCTCCAGCAGTTGGAGCCGTACACGCCCTCTCTACATCGTGATGCGTCCAAGGATAGGTATCGGTTGAGCGTGATGTTGATCCCCTTGGATGGATCGGATCCAGTTGTTGTGCCGATCAGCGGTGGGCACTCACCGAACACCTACAGTTTGGGGCGGATCCTGGGGAGCGATGGTCATACGTTGTGGTTGGATGCAGCGGGACTTTATGGAGTGGCGCTTGCGGATAACAAGCTACTTGCCGCACAGGTGTTGCAGAAAGCGAACCCGACCATGGATGCGATGTGGTGGGAGGATACACGCGGCATGGAGGTGATCGACGGCCGATTGGTCATCATCGCACGTGATCGCAGCCAAGCTTTCGCGATCGATCCTGCTACGTTGAAAGCCACACCGACAGACCCTAAGCACACCGGTCGTTCGCCTATCGAACCGCAGTTGACACGCTTCTTGGCCGCTGGTTGCTACATATCGCCAACCGCCTGGCTCGGTCTACATTCCACCGCGGATCTGGAGGGTTCGTTCAAATCCAAGCGCTGGGTACGTCCGGTGGAAAGCGCCGATGACGCCAAAGAAATGCGCAAGCTCTGCTTAGGTCGACTGGATCCCGTGTCGGACCATATGAGCCATCAGATCCTTTCGATGACAGCTCTTGGGTCGGATGAATACCTGAACGCGGCATTCCTCCGGATGGATGAGAAGTCGGAGCCGATCCGGGTGAGCGGTCCCGATGGTGTAGTGATGCTTCACACGTCGGCACCAGGCTCGAAGGGGACGTTGATGATCGCCCGTGTGGACAACGATGGAGCCGTCCGTTGGAATGTGGATACCATGCTGGATCGCTTCAAGCTTTCGCAAATACTTCCAGGTGATGCGTCCACGGCATTCGTAGGCACGCGGCTCCCCGTTCCGGATAAGGTGAGCGAGCCGTTGGTCGTGATCATTGACCATAAGACCGGTGAGATGGTCGTACGATCATTTTGGCATTAGTGCAACCTTCTGGTGAATAGGTTTGCCGGGTGTTCGCAAAAGCTCTTCGCTATTACCTGAACTCCTTCAGTGGGTTGAACCGCGAGGTTTGGATCCTTGCGCTCATCACCTTCGTGAACCGTGCGGGTACCATGGTGGTGCCGTTCATGTCGCTCTACCTCACCAAGGACATGGGCCTTTCGCTGGAACAAGTAGGGTGGGTGATGAGCAGTTTCGGTGCGGGTTCGGTGGTGGGTTCGTGGCTCGGGGGGAAGTTGGCGGACAAGCTCGGTTTCTACGACGTCATGATCGGTGCGCTGTTCACCTCGGGTGTGGCGTTCATCCTGCTCCAATTCGTGCATGGCTTCGCGCCATTCTGCATCGGCATATTCGTTCTCCTCTTATTGAGCGATGCTTTCCGTCCCGCGATGTTCGTTGCCATACGTGCGTATGCGGGTACTGAAAGTCGCACGCGAGCTGTGACACTGATCCGCTTGGCGATCAATTTGGGTTTCAGCATGGGACCTGCTGTTGGTGGTCTTATCATCGCAGGGTTCGGGTATAGTGGATTGTTCTGGGTGGATGGTCTCACCTGCTTGATCGCGATGTTCATGATGCTCTACGGTTTACCACGCGCCCAAGCACAGAAGGACAATGACGCGGCGCGTTCAGGCGCATTACGATCGCCGTACCGCGATAAACCGTATCTGTTTTTCCTACTTACCACTGTTCTCATCTGCGTGCCGTTCCTACAGTACTTCAGCACGGTGCCGCTGTTCTACAACGAGATGCATGGCTTGGACGAGTTCAACATCGGACTCTTGCTGGGCATGAACGGGCTCTTGATATTCCTGATCGAGATGCCGCTGATCAAATTCTGCGAGGACCGCAAATACGAGCTCATGCGTATCCTGGTGGTCAGCGTGGTGATGATCGCGCTCAGCTTCGTCATGCTCAATGTTTTCCCTAGCATCGCTTTCCTGTGGTTCGGCATGCTCTTCCTTACGGTAGGCGAGATGCTGAATTTCCCGTTCATGAACCGCTTCGCCTTTGATCGCGCCGAACATGGAAAGCCCGGAGCCTACATGGCGCTTTTCACCATAGCATGGAGCGTGGCGCACATCATCGGGCACACGTTGGGGTTGAACCTGGTGGCGAGGATCGGATTCGCGGATACGTGGTGGATATTCACCGGCATGCTGGTGCTGGCCATCGCTATGTTGGTGGCCTTACAACGGTTCGTAGCGCGGGAAGTGGTACGGAATTGACGATTCAACCCGACGGGTCGGAATTGCTCCCATCGGCCTCGCGAATTGAACATTCTTATTCGTTCGGCTGTTCTTCGCATCGATACCAAAGCCGACCATTCTCCACATGCGCAATGCGGTTCGTTCCATGCTCAAGCATCGCTGATGCCAGCGCATGTTCCACCATCCCAACGTGCAACGAAAGTCTGCTTATCCTGCGGCCGTCCGTTCCAGTGGCGCAAGAAGTGGGAGAAGGTGTGGGACGAAGTGAAATACTGCAGTGACCGATGCCGACAGAACAGGAGCCGCATCCAACAAGCGTAATGCGATCGTTCCTGAGCGATCAGGTCTCCCCCGCGCCGAACTTTGCTGGAGGAGGCCGAGGCGCAACGTATCGATATCGTGGAACTCTGATCACCCGATCCTTCCCGTTGCCCTACATGCACGACATGTTCGCCGGTGCGATCAACCCGCAATGAGCCGAGCCATCCTCTGGTTCCGGAACGACCTGCGCCTGGCGGATAATATGGCACTGACGGCCGCTATGGCCGAACACGATGAAGTGTTACCCGTGCTCGTCATCGATCCCGTGCAGCACGGTCCTTCTCTGTTCGGGTCCGATCGATCGGGAAGTTTCCGGCGGCGTTTCCTGCACCAAGGTGTGCTGGCTCTTGCCGCAGCGCTCCGTTCCAAGGGCAGCGCACTCAGCGTGCGTATTGGGGACCCCGCGAGCGTACTCCTCCAAGTGAGCCGGATCTGGAAGGCCGATGTGGTGCATGCACAACGGCTCTACGCGTGGGAAGAACAGGAACAAGCAAGCGCTGTAGCCACTGAATTGGACCTTCGGCTGCACGCTCCCAATACGCTCTTGTTGCCGGGTGACCTACCCTTCAACGTGGAACAGCTACCGCATGTGTTCACGGCGTTCCGCACCAAGGTTGAGCAGTCCAGCCCGGTGCGCGAAGTTCTGCCCGAGCCCGAGCGGATCCCATCTCCGCCCTATTGGGGCGAGCGTCTCCTGGGGCAGGACGAACTGCCGTACGTACCCTATCCCGATGAACCCCGCAGCGTGATCACGTTCCACGGAGGCCGTGCAGCCGGTCTAGCGCGCTTGCGACATTACCTCTGGGATAGCCATGCGATCTCCACCTACAAGGAAACGCGCAATGGGATGTTGGGTGCCGACTACAGCACCAAGTTCAGCCCATGGCTCGCGTCCGGAGCGCTCTCCGCCCGGGAGGTCCATCAGGAAGTGAAGCGCTACGAGGTCGTGAACGGCGCCAATGAGAGCACGTATTGGATCATCTTCGAGCTGCTCTGGCGCGACTTCTTCCAGTTCACCGCAGCGAAGCATGGGCGTGATCTTTTCCTACGCAGCGGCATAGCGAACAAGCCATGGCAAGGTGGTCAAGACCAAGACCGGTTCAAGCAATGGTGCGAAGGCCGGACCGGGCAGCCGTTCATCGATGCGAACATGCACGAGCTCGCAGCAACCGGTTGGATGAGCAACCGCGGCAGGCAGAACGTGGCCAGCTTCTTCGTCCACCAGCTCGGGCTGGACTGGCGCATGGGCGCATCCTGGTTCGAGCGCATGTTGATCGACTACGATCCATGCAGCAACTGGGGGAACTGGCAGTACGTGGCCGGCGTCGGCAATGATCCGCGCGAGGGTAGGCGATTCGATCCTGTTCGACAGGCGGGGATGTATGATCCCGATGGAGCGTATGTGAGGCAGTGGTCGTGATCACGGTGCAACGAACCACCAAGGTTCATCCATCGAACGGTCGCAGTTGCAGCAGGAGTTCGAACGTGCGCCGTCCGGAAGCATAGGTGTCCACGTTCACGACGGACCAGCCGTACGCCACGCCGAACGTAGCGCGACCGACGTCCACAGCGGCATTCACCAAAAGGGCATCCCGGAACCGATAACCGACCCCTGCCTTGAAACCAAGCAACAGTGGACCACCGGTCGCGCGCACCTTGTTCAACGTGTGTTTACCGGCGTAGACATTCACCCGACCGGTGTGGAAAGGGCCTTGCATATGACCGATCACTTCACCTGCGAAGAAGCCATCGTCCCAGAGCTCGTGGGGAGATTCACCGAGGATATAGGCTGTCATACGCACCGGTATTGGTGAAGTGGGAAGTCCATCATCCTGTACCACCAACTGGCCCACATGATCGGCTGCAACGCCGAGTACGAGCAGGTCACGTTCGCGCCTCCGAGCACTTTCCGCATCGCGTTTCAGGGTCCAGGAGAGACCAGCACGCGCCTCCACGAACCGTCGCGTGGCGGCGGTCCGTTCCTCGCCAGAAGCGATACCAGCATCGTACCGCGTGCCATCGTATTGGCTGCCCCAAGCACCGGTGGCATCACCGAACACGTGGTCAACCCAGCGAATTTCGATCCCGGTGGAAAGGAAGGTGCGTTGACCGGTCCGAAGGTGGATAGCAGGCATCACACCGATGGAGGAACTGCGGCTCCCTAAGAGTCCTTGCCGATCGCGCATCACATTGAATCCGATACCGAGCCATGATCGAACCGTCTTCTTCGTATTGCGCGCGCACCATTCCGCGTTGATCACATCAATTCGCCATGCGCCGGGGAATTGCAGGAACTGATCCTGGTGCAGGAGCGTGATGCGAGCGCCGGGGGAGAACCCTGCGCGAGATGGATCAAGCAAGAGCTGTGATCGTCCGGCAAAGAACGGATCACTGTCCTGTGCCTGAACCACTGCGGCAATGGTGCAGCACACCGCGATGGCCAAGCCCCGTTTCATCGCTTCAGGGTGATAAGGCCGGTATGCTCCACGACCTCGCCATTGCTGCGTTCTGCGGCGAAGGTGATCGCGTACGCACCCTGCGGTACGGGTGATCCAGCAAGGGATCCATCCCAGCACAGTTCAGCGTTGGTGCTGGTGAAAAGCCGGTTCCCCCAGCGGTCATAGATGCTCAGGTGGAAGCTGTTGAAGCAGCCACCGAGGACGCACAGGACATCGTTCAACCCATCTCCATTGGGAGAGAAGATGTCGGGCAGGAATGCTTCGCCGCAAGGCACAGGGACCTCAATGGGTGGCGGTGTGAACGGGATCACGACAACGGTATCGCTGGTGCTGCAGCCAGCGGAAGAGACCACGATGACCACGTAGGTGGAGGTATCCGTGACGGTGAACGCGGAGCTCGGATCGGTAGGCGTGTCAAGGCCTTCCGCAGGTGACCATTGGAAGGTCGCGGTACTATCGTACGGGACGGTAGTGCAATGAAGTGAGCCGATGCCATCTTCGGCGAAAAGGGTATCGGTTCCGATGGATGCATATAGCACGCCGAGGCTAACGATGGAGTACGGGAGTTGCTCGAAGCATCCGAGGTCGTTGGTGGCGATCACCGTGTACGATCCGGGTGCAAGGCCTTCCACGGATGATGAAGCAAAGGGCCCGGCACCCCAGTCGAATAGGAGGCCCGAGGAGGAACTTGTGGTTGATACCTGCGCTGTTGCGGTCGGTTCGCCACACAAGGCATCGGTGGTGATCACACTATCCATCAGTGCAGGTGGCCTGTTGATCATCAGCGTATCCACGCTCACACAACCGTGCGCATCGCTGAACGTTGCGATGTATGCGCCATGGCTCAGGTCTACAAGCCAATTTCCTTCATGGCCGGATGGCGACCAGTTGATGGTTGTGATCACCGTGCTATCCAGTAGCAGGATCGAACCATCCGCACCATCGGCACAGGAAATATCGGTGATCAGCCATGTAGCGGTGGGGGCGGGAAGGACGGTGATGTTCTGTTCCACCATCACACTGCATGTCGCACCGTTCGTTCCGGTCGCCTGCACCACATGCGTTCCTGCTTCTGCAGCGATAAGTTCCACTTGCGCGCCGATCAGCACGGTATCCATCAAGTTCCACGTGAACGTCTCTGCGCCCGTTCCTTGCATGTTGATCGGTGTGCCGGTACATACCGTATCGCTCACTGTCACTTCCGGCTCGGGCCACGCGTGTACCATGATCGGCAAAGACCTACAGGCAGTGGTGTTGTACACGCTCTCCGCCCGTACCCACAAGGTCATGGAACTCGTTGGAGTGAAGGTGATGGTATCTCCGGAGGTGATGAAGTGTTCCGGGTCACCGCATTCATCCGCATACCACATCCACCGTGCGCCGTAGCCCAAAGCGCCACCGTACGCGATGAGTGTGACGCTATCTCCCAAGCAGACATTCCAGACTTCCAGTGGGTCGGAAACCCCATTGCAGTTCCCAGAACCAGTGAAGGTGGTGGTGCCGCAACAGATACCGGTACAGGAGGTGGACATCACTTGGTCCAACCGGGCCGCGCACCCATCCCATGTTCCACCCGCGAAGTCCATCTGGTGCCCATCTGCACTGAATTGATCCTGCGATGCCGTGCGGCCACCCACGTACACAGCTGTGATGCCGTGGATGCACAAGGCATGGGCTTCATCGGCGTCCAAAGCGCCGATATAGCGCGACCACTCAGGTGCTATCGCGCTATCGAGCCGCATCACCCAAGCATCGGTAGCGCCTTGGAGCAAGCTGCCTTCGCCCGATCCGGTGGATAGCGTGGTAGATGCCGAAATGCCCACCGCGTAACATGCCCCGAGCCTATCGAACGCAACGGCGTTGAGCGCGTCATGGGCCGTATCGCCGTAAAAGGTGGATCCACTTAGCTGGAGATCCACATCCAGCAAGGCCACAAAGCCATCACCCCCGCCAGCATTGCTCTGTTGGAACGCTGCGGTATCCGCGTACAGCGTATCGGAATAGGACAGGCCACAAATGGCGATGCGATCACCGTAGCGTGCAATGCTCGTGATGCGATCATTTGCGGAACCACCGAAATAGGTGCCTTGGATGACGAGCAAGTTGGTGTCGGCTTTCAGGATGAAGCCATCTTCGTTGCCGAGTGGAGCAGGGGAGAAGGCGTTGCCCAAGGCGATACCCAGGGTACTTGTCGTATGGCCCACCAGCAGCGCTCCGGTACTATCACCTGCTGTGACTTGTAGAAGGGTATCCTCGCCTTCACCACCCATGAACGTGCCTGCCGCGAGCGAATCCGTTGAGGCGAAACGAAGGAACAGTCCATCGGTCCCAGCCGTGAAACTTTGCAAGGGTGGAGCCTCGTTGGCGAATGATCCAGCACCATTGCTGGTACCGCACACCAACAAGTGTCCGCGATGGTCCAGTGCAGCACCGGACGCGAGCTCATCGTCCACACCGCCGAAATAGGTAGCGCTCACAAGGGCGCCGTGCTCCGTGAATCGCGCGATGAACAGGTCCTGCCCACCGCCCGGTGAGCTTTGGTGCGCGAGCGTATCGGTGGCCACACCAGCGCTGGAAGTGGTATGGCCCACGAGGTACACACCGTCCATGTCCGCGATCACTACTTGAACAGCCACGTCATCCCCAGCGCCACCGAAGTAGGTACACCACAGCACTGAACCTTTCGGCGCGATCTTCGCCAAGAACGCATCCGAGGCACCGCCGCCGTATGTGTCTTGAAAGGTCAACCCGCTTTGGCCGGTGGTAACGTTCCCCAGTCGCAACCCATCGGTAGTACGACCGGCGACATACACGTGGCCGAACTCATCCGTGGCTACGGAATGCACGTGGTCATCGGCCGTTCCACCCATGTAGGTGTTCCAGTGCATACCAGCCGTGATGGTGGTTTGGCACCGAATGGAAGTTGGTGTGTTCACCGCCAGCACCAGGCAGAACGGGAACCGCAAGAGGTGGAAAAGTGACCGCGATGCTACGCGGTATGTGGTGAGTAGTGGTAGGAACATGTGGTGGGATCAGACACACCAAGTTCACCACGTGTCCATCGTAACTTACCTGCTGCACAGGTTACGGTCGTGCGGTTGATAGCAACGGCTGTGCGCGTGGAAGGCCTGCACAGGGCCGACTGTTGCGGTGCCATGCGGTAGTAGCCGCTTCATCCTGCACAACCACACCATGGCGGTGCACGCACGTAACGAGCGCAACGGGGGGCATTCACCGTGCCTCGCTCGCATAGGGCACCATGCGGCCCACTTGCAACGGCATACCATGTTCGGCCTGGCGCCAGATCGTTCGGCGCGAATCCACTTGGAAGGTGTGGTCTTGCCAGATCAGTTCGTACCGGAACTCGCCCTTCACTATTTCGGTACAGGTTCCGAATTCGATGGGTTCAGCATGGGCGTTGAACCACACCAGCCGTCCATCAGCGTCCACATAGTACGTGTTGGCATCGCCCGCCATGCGGACAACATGGAGGAAGGCGCGATCTACGTGGTATTCCATAGGGTCCTCTCCGCGTGCGAGACGCAGTGCTTCGGTCCATCCTTGTTCAATGGCTTGGAGTCGCGCATGCCTGGGCGGGTGCTTTTCCGTGCCATGGACATCACCGGCCACCTTCATGGCGGCCAGCGTTTCCTCCAATGTTGCACCCATGCGTTGCAGAATGAACCCGGAGTAGCGGTCACAAGCGAGCTCATCGCCGGGGCGCACGGCTTCGGGTTCCAACGTATGTCCCAAGAGGTGGTGCGCGATCTCGTGGGCCATGATGCTCACGGCGGCGAGATCCGTTCGCGAGGAATCGAGGATCGTGGAAATGAAGCTCGCGTTGTAGGCGATCACCCGATCGTGTCCTTTGATGTAGGCCACGGCGGTGCGCACGTTCGGGTCTTCGCGTACGGTGAAGTTGGGCATCAATCCACTGTGGCGCACCACGCGGTATACGGCCTCTTTCGCGGCCGCTTCGTTCATGCGCACCTGTGCCTGCAGCACTGTCGCGGCAAGGCAGGCAAGGCTGAACGTGAGGAGGCGCATGGTGTTCGAAAGTAGCGTCGATTCACCCGTGGTGGGCTATCACCTCCTCGATCCTGTCCTTCAACCGTTCACAGGTCCGCGCGGTGTCGTTGTAGAGTTCCGGGCGTGGCGTCATCGTGTTCTCGCGCAGCGCATCCACCAAAGCGAGGAGGCTTTCACAACGCGGGTCGGTCCCAAGCCCGTGTTCCATCTGCCGGTCGATATCGGCGATGAGCCCTTCGTCCAGGTGGCCATGGCGTAGTTCTGTCTGGAGCATCACCACGGTGCGCCGAAGTGTTCGCAGGCTGCGGCTGAGTTCGATAGCGTTCATTCCCACACGTTCAGTATCGGGCGCAAGATCGCATCCATGGCGTGTTGCCCCACCTCGGGCCGATCGGAGTTCCTCCCCCGTGTCGCGTTGAGCAACGGCAGAGCAGTACAGGGTCGTACTTTCGCGATCCTTTTGACCGCCCTTACCCGATACAAACTGCGCAAACTGGCCAAGTACACGGTGGTCACCGTGGCCATTGCCGTAGCCTTCATCCTTTACAGCGGTGAGGCTTTGGACCTGCAATTGGGTGCTTGGGCACTGCTCGGACTATGGACGGGTATCTTGGAAGAATACCTCTTCGGCCGCCGGTTCCGGGCATTGGCCATTCCCTTGCAGTTCATGGGCAAGGTGTTCTTGGTGAACGTGCTCACCATCGCGCTCATCGGGTTGGCGTTCAAGATGGGTAGCACCCGGTTCCAGTGGTTCGCGGATGACCGGCCGGACAAGGTGCAGCACATCTTCCTGATGGCCCAGCTCTACAAATTGATGCTGCGTGTGGTAATGGTCACCTCCATCGCCATCCTTGTGGTGCAGGTGGAAGAGTTGATGGGCCGTCGCATGTTCGTGGGCTTCTTGTTAGGCCGGTACGAAAGGCCTGTTGCGGAGGAACGCGTTGTGCTCACCATGGATCTGGTAGGATCCACGGGCCTTGCAGAACGCATGGGTGATCTGCGTTACTTCCGTTTCATCAACACCACGTACTCGCTCATGACCGATGCCGTGCTGCGGAACGAGGCCGACATCCACAAATACGTTGGGGACGAAGTGATCTTCACCTGGCCCATGCGGATCGGTGTGCGTTACGAGAATTGCCTGGACCTGTTCTTCGACATCGAGGAGCGCATCGCGCAACATGCCGAGGTACTAAGGGGGGAGTTCGGTGCGGTGCCCCATTTCCGGGCGGCTTTGCACGGTGGCCGGGTGATCTCTGCACAGATCGGCCATACCAAACGTTCGCTGGAACTGAGCGGTGATGTGATGAACAGCGTATCGCGCATGCTCGGTGTGGCCAAGGACATGAAGACCGATCTGCTCGTAAGTGCCGAGATGCTCGCCCGTATCCCGAAGGCGAACGAAAGGTTCACCATCGGCCCGGAGAACGTGGTGCCGGTGAAAGGGCGCAAGCGCGAAGTGCGCGTGCATACGGTGAGCCGTACCAGCAAGGCATGAGACGGATCCATACATCCACACTGCTCGCCTTGTTGCTTTCGATAGCGACCACGGCCCAAGTGGTGCCCTTCGTGAACGACCTGGACCGAACGATGGTGTTCGCGGGGAAGCGGTTCCTGGAAGCGGATGCACGACCGGCGCAACAGATGCACGCCTTTTCAGATGCGTTGCTCTATACCGACCATGCCGGAAGCCTCTGCTACTATCCGTTGGAGGCGCGTAGTTCCACTGTGCTGGAGCGGCGTCCGGTGGACGACATGCAAGTGAGCGGCGATCGCGCGGCGTGGCGCATGGCCGATACCTTGAAGCTGTTGCGCGGCGGAAGAGGACAGGTGATCGCGACGGGGGTGGAGCGTTTCCGCGTTTCGGATAGCCTCGTGGTCTTCATCGACAGCATCGCGCACGAGCTCGTGGTGCATTGGCGTGGGCAGCGCTTCCCCTTGGCCACGGTGGATCAAGGATCGGAACGCCCGCAATGGACCCAGGGTGCCAACACCGTCACGTTCTACGATCGATCGCGACGCAGCGTGTTCTTGTTCCAGCATGGTGTGGTGCGCACGCTCACCAACAGTACCGATGTGGGTATCGCGGTGAACGGCAACGACGTCGTCGGCTACTGGGATGATGTGCGCGACGAGTTCAAGGGTGAGGCCGGTGGGCCACCCGTGCGGCTGTCCGGGATGAAACCCATTTCAGCGCAAGCCGGTGATGGGCTTATCGCCTACGTGGATGGCACGCTGAAGTTGAAAGCCTGGAAAGGCCGCGACGTGCTGCAGCTCGCCGATTCCATGCCATCGCAATACTGGGTGCAGGACCGAACGTTGCTCTACCTCTGGGGCGGCCAGCTGATGGTCTTGACCGATGATGGGCCTGTTGCCGTGGAAGAATATGTGCCCGAACAGTGGCAGGTGAGCGGCGATCTGCTGGTGTACCTGGACATCAACCGCGCGATCCGCGGCATCCGCAGCAATGGCAAGCGGGTGCGCTTCGGGAACGAAGCCGGGATCGATGCCTTCAAGCTGTTCGGTGAAGCGGTGATCTACCGAAGCCCCGCCGGGCCCATCACCATAGCCACCGATCGGCGCACCTACATCTTCTGAAGCTGTTCCACGGTAGGCGCTGCGGCGAGCTGGGCATTCGTGTCATGCACCAAGGTCCACAACCGGATCGCCGTGCGTTTGCCCTTCAGTTCCGTACTGCCGATCTCGCGCAACTTGAAGTGTGATGGAAGACGAAGCACATCCACCAGGTCCTGCGATATCAGGTTGTCCACCCCATGCGCATTGCATTGGTTCTGGATGTGCGCCGCGGTGTTCACCACATCGCCGCTGTAGATCCGTTCCTTCTTCACCAGGCCCACTTCGCCGGTGGTGACAGGGCCGTAATGGAAGCCTGCCTTGAATATCGGGGCCAGGCCGTACCGCTCTTCGTAGTGTTTGCCGCGTGCTTTCAACTTCCGGCTGATGTTGAGGAAACAGCGGATGCACCGTTGCCGCCCCACACCGCGCCGGAGCGACCAGCTCACACTGATCTCGTCGCCCACATATTGGTAGATCTCGCCGCGCGAGTAAAGGATCGGGTCGGTGATGTCCGCGTAGAGTTCGTTCAGCAGTTGGAAATACTTCACATGCCCAAGCCGTTCGGCGATGGCGGTGGACGAACGCATGTCCAGGAACATGAAGATGCGCATCTCCTGGCGCGGCTTGTGGTAGAAACCGGTGAGGTAGTTGAGGCCGCCGTTGCCGTACTGGTCGTTCAAGCGTACCATCAGCATGGTGCTGCCCATCACCAGCAACCAATACAAGTAGGTGCCGAGGAAGTGGAGGGAGAGCAGATGTTCCTCCACCGCCGTGCCGAGGTCGGGGACCGGCGACCGGTAGGCAGGCCATACCGCACCCAGCGCGAACACGATGCCGAAAAGCACCAGGGCCATCACGCTCACGGCCGTGGTGTAGGCCAGCTTACGCCAGCGATCGCGCAGCACGAAGATGTAGAGCGCACCACCGAAAAGGCCGGCCAGCAAACTGGTGAAGAACCGCTCATCCAATCGGTCGCGCAGCACGCTCGGAAAACCGTGCTTCAGCAACGCGGCGTGCTCGAACAAGGCAGCAAGGCAGCCCAGCACCACCCACACGGTGGTGATCCGGAGGACCCGCTGTGCGCGGACACTGGTCCGTAAAAGACGTTCGTTAGCCAAGGGCGGCGAAGATATTCGTGTTGCGCTTGCCGAATGTTAACGCGCCGAAGGAGGAGCGTTGCGCAACTTCCGGCGTTCCAGCGGCAGTATGACCAAGTAGAACACTGCCAGCAAGGCCAACCCGCTCAAGAAGAAGGCCTCCGCGATCACATGTCCGTGGCCGTTGAAGAAGAAATCCTCGATCATCCACGTGGAATTGGCCAGTATCCACAGGATCACCGCGCTGGCGTGGAACAATTCGCTCCGGTCGCCCCGGCTTTCCCACGCGATAAGCACCGCCACCAGGATCGTAGGCACCACCATCACCAGACCCAGGATCTTGTATTCCATCAGCCACGAAAGATCCTTGAACAGCCACAGGATGATGTGGAGGTTCTCATGGACACGGACGCTAGGGATCTTCATTAACAATGACCTTTGCACAAAGGTGTATGGAAGCTCCCGTACGGCGTTCCGTGGAAGGTAACTTTCGGCCATGCACAGGCTGGTCATTCTCCCGGTCCTCCTGGTGATGCTCTTGTCGCCGTTGGCGGGAAAGGCGTTCTACATCCGGTTGCACGGCTTGGTCACCGAGCATTTCAGCGGTGATGCCATGCGGGGAGTGCAGGTGCGTTTGGTGAAGGACAGCGTGGACCGCGAGACCATCATCACCACCGGCAACGGGAAGTATGAACTTTTTCTGGAGCGTGGTTACAACTACCAAGTGTGGTTCCACCGGGCGGACCTGGTAACGAAACACGTGGTGATCGACGCGCGCCAGATCCCGTTGTTCCCCGATGTTCCGTTCTACGATATGGATCTGCAGATGACCATGTTCGAGTGGTTCGACGGGTACGACTTCGACCTGTTCGCCTTGCCCGTGGCACAGGCCGAATACCGGCACAGTGTGCGCAACCTCAATTGGGATGTGGACCATACCAAGGAATTCCAAGCGAAGGCCAGCCGTTTCATGATCCAGTACGAACGCGAAGTGGCCGTGCGGGACAGGAAGGCCACCATGACCGCCAGCGCTACCAAAAGAGGTCGGCGCAAACGCGTGGTCGATTTCTGATCGGTACGGTTTTCCGATATTGCGGCATGCGTTCTTCATTCGTCCTAGCTGCGCTGTGCTCGTCTGTGTTCTCCTTCGGACAGGATCTGGTCTTGTATGGGGACATCCGGGAGCACGAGGAGAAGCGAGCGATCCCCGATGCCACCATGGCCATCGTTTCCAACGGCATCCATCAATTCAATATGAAGTCGGATAGTGTGGGGCATTACAGCATCGCGCTCGATGTGGGCAAGGTGTGGCGCGTCCGGTATTCCGCTCCCGGCCGGGTCTCCAAACTCGTGGAATTCGATCTGCGCGACACGCCGAAATACGACGGCG
>DLGQ01000009.1:33440-34267 GCA_002482775.1 Flavobacteriales bacterium UBA7690
CCTTCTTGGAAGAGCCCATCGGCACCAGCCGGTACGACAGTGTGTCCACCACCATCAAATGGGACATGGACTACACCGCGCCACGCATGGAACGGCTGCGAACACTGATGCCGGAGCGCTACACGATCGAGACGGGCACCGATAGCGTGCCGAAGGCCGTTCAGGAAGAATAGCGGCCCACGAGCGCCACGCACTCGCGCGCCTGCTTCACATCATGCACGCGCAGGATCGAAGCACCGTTCAGCAAAGCGATCGTATTCAATACCGTGGTGCCGTTCAGCGCTTCAGCCGGTTTGATGCCCAGCACTTCGTTGATCATGCGCTTGCGCGAGAAGCCCACAAGTATGGGCACGCCCAGCGCGGCGATCCGCTCCATGCCACGCAGCAGCGCATAGTTGTGTTCGGTGTCCTTCCCGAAGCCGAAACCCGGATCCACGATCACATCGGCGATGCCGGCCTTGTGCGCAGCGTTCAACCGTTCGCTCAGGAAGTAGGTCACTTCAGCGGCCACATCCGTGTACCGTGGTGCACGTTGCATGGTGGCCGGTGTGCCTTGCATGTGCATGGCGATGTAGGGCACACCGAGCTGTGCCACGGTGGTCAACATCGCTTCATCCAGAAGGCCCGCACCGATGTCGTTCACCAAGCTAGCTCCATACTGCACCGCTTCGCGCGCTACGGAAGCGCGCCAGGTATCCACACTGATCAGCACCTCCGGGAAACGGCGGTGTACGGCATCGATCACGGGCAGCACACGTTCCATCTCTTCCTGCGCCGTTCCTTCTACACTGCCCGGCCGCGAGCTCTGCCCGCCGATGTCCAGGATC
>DLGQ01000009.1:34282-52209 GCA_002482775.1 Flavobacteriales bacterium UBA7690
GGCCAGCGCACTATCCACATCCACACGGCTCTCCGCATGGAAGGAATCCGGTGTGGCGTTGAGGATGCCCATCACCGCCGGGAACGCGGGGGAGAAGAGCCGGTCTTTGATCCGCCAAGTGGTCTGCATCGGTGCGAAGGTGCGGAGAAGGATCGCGAGAACGGTTGCTCTTGCCCTTGCTACTGTCACCTGCACCTGCATCCGGACCGGAGCAAGCGATACCTTCGCCCGCCGATGGAACGCACCCTTTCCCAGTACGACGCCGTAGTCACCGAATGCCTCGGCCTCTTCGCCAAGAAGGCGCACGACTACGGCACGGCGTGGCGCATCCTCCGCGTACCCAGCCTCACGGATCAGATCTTCATCAAGGCGCAGCGCATCCGCACGTTGCAGGAAGTGGGGGAGAGCAAGGTGGGTGAAGGCATCCGCCCGGAGTTGGTCGGCATCATCAACTACGCCGCCATGGCACTGGTGCAAATGGACCTGGGTGTGGTGGATACCCCCGACCTGGATGCCGACCGCGCCACGTACGAGGTACGCGCACGCATGCAGCAAGCGCGCGATCTGATGCAGCGCAAGAACCACGACTACGGCGAAGCGTGGCGCAGCATGCGTGTGAGCTCCTTGGTGGACCTGATCCTGATGAAGCTACTGCGCATCAAACAGATCGAGGACAACAAAGGCAGCACCCTGGTCAGCGAAGGCATTGATGCCGGTTTCCTGGATATCGTGAATTACGCCGTTTTCGCGATGATCCAGCTGGAAGAGGGGCAATGACGGCGTGGGCGCTTTCGCCCTTTCTTCTTCCCGCTCTTTCTTCTTGTTCCTTGTTCCTTCTTCAGACCCATTGTGGTCGACCCGGTTGTTCCATTGAACAACGGAGGCGCTAGGGCTGCGGTGTGGTAGGTCGTCTTTCCAGAACAATAGGTCGACCCATTGGGTCGACGCTACGGGTGTGGTCTAGTAGCTCGTCGGTGTGCCACATGGTCATCAACATCCCAATGGTGGATAACTACGTCCGGGATCGAGGCATCACCCCTTGATCCCGCTGCTTGGTGATCCTAGTTTCGCCTCCCCGAAGAACGTCGGCTTACCACGACGCCCATGCGGAACCTGATCACAGCGATACTTGCTGCGGCCACCCTGTCCTCCACAGCGGCCGAACTTCGCCTCCACGGCGCGGTTACCGATCACGTAACGCGTGCGCCCCTGGGTGAAGTGCTGGTGCGCGTGTACAGGGATGGGGTGAAGGAGCGCAGCTTCACCACGGGGGCGACCGGGAAATACAATGTGGATCTGCAACGCGGCGGCGAGTATGTCATCCGCTTCAGCTTGCCGGGCCACATCACCAAATGTTACGCGGTCAACACCGAAGGCCCCGTGTGGGAAGGTGACCGCCGCGAGGTTTCAGTGGATGTGGAGATGACCCTCTTCGAACGCGTGCCCGACCTGGACCTTTCGTTCTTCGATATGCCCATGGGAATGGCCCGGTTCTGCCCTACCACCGGCCTGTTGAAGTGGGACGGCGTGTACGAGGAGCGCATCCGCCCCGAGGTGGAACGCCTGATGGCCGAGGTGCGTCTACGGCGTGAAGCTGTTCAGCCCGTTGCGGCAGAAGTGGGCCAATAACAGCCGGCTATCCACGATCGCCACTTGCTAAAGGCTTGTTAACGAGGCGTCACCGCCGATCGTCCGACCTATTTTCGCCGCGCATGTTCCGCACCAGCGGCGTGCAGCCCATCACCATGCGCATCCTCCTGCTCGTCTCCCGGCTCATCGTTGGTTCGCTCTTCATCGTCAGCGGCCTCATCAAAGCCAACGATCCGCTGGGCTTCTCCTACAAGTTGGAGGAGTACTTCGCCGAGAGCGCATTGAACATGACCTTCCTGATGCCGTTCTCCCTGCTGCTGGGCTCGCTCGCCTGCATCGCGGAGATCGTCCTCGGCTTCGCTGTCCTCTTCGGCGGGCGCATGAAGCTGGCCACCTGGGCGTTGCTGATCCTCACCCTGTTCTTCGGCTGGCTCACCGCGTACACCGCTACCTGCGACCCCAACGATGTGTACACCGTGATGGTGAACGGCCAGGCCACGGAACGCGGCGTTACCTGCGTTACCGATTGCGGCTGTTTCGGCGATGCCATGAAAGGATCCATCGGCCGAAGTCTCACGCCGTGGGAGAGCTTCAGCAAGGACATGATCCTGCTCGTGTTCATCATCCCGCTCTTCATCTTCCGCAACCGCATCAACCTGAACACCACCGCGGAGGATAGGATCCTCCTGCCCATCGGCCTGCTGATGGTGGCCGTGTGGAGCTACATCTTCACGTGGTCCGGACCGGTGTGGTTCACCATCCTCGGCTTCGCGGGCTACCTCGCCATCAAGCGGTTCATGCAAGGCCCCAAAGCGGAATGGATCACCGCCGGGTGGATCACGCTGCTCTCCATCGTCTTCACCTGGTACAACTACGCGCACCTGCCCATGCGCGACTACCGTCCGTACGCCGTGGGCAAGAGCATCAGCGAGCAGATGGCCGCCGCCAAACCGCCGGTGAACAAGACCTTCGTGAGCTACCGCAACAAGACCACCGGCGAGGTGAAGGAGTACGACACCACGCAGCCCTACCCGTGGGATGATGAGAACTTCGAGAACGTGCCCAACAGCACGCGCGTGGAAGAGATCGTAGCCGGTATCCCTTCGCAGGTGCAGGATTTCCGCTTGATCGACGTTGAGAACTACGACCAGACACAAGCCATCCTCAGCGAACCCACACCGATCCTGCTGGTGATGATGTACGACGTGAAGAAGACCGACCGTTCGTGCCTCGCGGACATCAAAGCGTTGGCCGCCGAAGCGTACAAGGACAACTGGTATGTGTACGGTGTCACCGCCAACGATTTCGGAACGGTGGAAGAGTTCCGCCACGAAGTACAACTGCCGTTCGAGATGTTGCAGTGCGACGAGAAGACCATCAAGACGGCCATCCGCAGCAACCCCGGCGTGATCCTGCTGAAAGAAGGCACCGTGAAAGGCGCATGGCATTGCAACGATGTGCCCGCGTACTCGGATGTTTCATCGTTGGTGAAGTAGCGTAGTTATATTCGGCGGTCTTTTCCCATGGAATTCCGCCGCACACTTGCCATTGCCCTTGCGCTTTGCTTGGTGCGCATGGCCTTCGCACAAGCGCCACCGTCCATCATGCTCTTCGGCATCGTGGACGACCAGAAGACCAACAACGCCATGCAGAACGTCTGTGTGCGTGTCTTCACCGATTCCATCGCTGGCGATTCCGTCTTCACCGATGCCGTGGGCAAGTACCAGCTCTTCGTGCCGCTGGGGCAGAAACACCGCTTGGCCTACACCGCGGAAGGCCATCACCGCAAAGTGGTGGAAGTGGATGCCACGGCTGAGATGGACGCCGCCGCCCGCAACCAGGAGTGGAACATCCGTATCGACATCAGCCTGCTACCGGCCGAGGTACCGCTGCCCGATGAGTTGTTGGACACGCCCATCGGCATGGCCGCGTGGCAACCCGCCATGCGCGAGTTCCAATGGGACCAGCCCTACACCGAACGCTACAAGCAGCGCTACAAACAAGCGGTGAAGGAGGCGGGAAAGAAATAGCATTCCACCCGGGAACTACTGTTGATATCGCACGCTGCGGCCCACCGCGATCGCTCATCCGGACCTGCATCTTTGTGCCATGCGCAAGATCGTAGCAGGGAACTGGAAGATGCACAAGGACCGCGACGAGGCGAAGGCCTTGATCGCCGCATTGATGAACGTGGACATACCGGCCGGGGTGGAGGTGGTGGTGGCACCGCCCTTTCCCTTCCTCGCTGCCGCCGTGGAGCAGGTCGCAGGTTCGGCCATCATCGTAGCCGCACAGAACTGCCACCAGAAGAGCCAAGGAGCCTTCACCGGTGAAGTGAGCGCAGCCATGCTGAAGAGCATCGGCGTGCAAGCCTGCATCGTGGGCCACAGCGAACGCCGCCAGTATTTCGGCGAGACCGACGCTGCCGTGGGTGAGAAGATCGTGGCGCTGTTGGAGCACGGCATCACACCCATCTACTGCTGCGGCGAGTTGAAGGAGGAACGTGTGGGCGGCACCCATTTCGAGGTGGTGTCCACACAGATGAAGGCAGCACTTGCTGGTCTTTCCCCGGATCAATTGAAGCGCATCGTGGTGGCCTACGAACCCGTCTGGGCCATCGGCACGGGCCTCACCGCTTCCGCCGAACAGGCGCAGGAAATGCACGCGCACATCCGCACGTTGCTCGCTTCGCACGGTGAAGAGGTCGCCGCCGCAGTGCCCATCCTCTACGGCGGTTCCTGCAAACCCGACAACGCCGCCGAGCTCTTCGCCAACCCCGATGTCAACGGAGGCCTCATCGGTGGCGCCGCGTTGGATGCCAAGCAGTTCAGCGAACTCATCCGCATCGCCGGGGATCGTTGAGTGTAGAAGGAGAAAGGTCGAAGTAGGAAGATGAAAGAAGCAAGTGTGGTCGCCCTACATTCCAGTCTGCTAGTCAGGATCATCAGCTAATCCGTCAATCCGCTAATCAACTGATCGCCGTGCCCTACACCCGCGTCTCCTTCCTCATCGCTCCGGTCGATCCGTGGCGCGACATCCTCATGATCGAACTGGGTGAGCTCGGCTACGACAGTTTCGAGGAGATCACCGGCGGCCTGGATGCTTACGTCCCGGACGAGCTTTTCAATGTGAACGCGCTGAACGGTCTGTTGACCTTGCGCGACCCGCATGTGGACGTTTCGTGGTCGGTTTCCAAGTTGGAAGACCGCAACTGGAACGCGGAGTGGGAGAGCAGCTTCCAGCCGGTGGAAGTGGGGAAGGAGGTGCGCATCCGGGCGGATCACCACGCCCCGGCGGAAGGCTTCACGCACGAACTGGTGATCACCCCGCGCATGGCCTTCGGCACAGGGCACCACGCCACCACGCGCATGGTGGTACGCGCCATGTTGGGCTTGGATCTTGCGGGAAGAAGCGTGTGCGACCTCGGTTGTGGTACCGCCGTGTTGGCCATACTCGCCGAACGGATGGGTGCGTCCGAGGTACGTGCCATCGATATCGACGAACAAGCCGTGATCAACGCCCGGGAGAACGTGGAACGCAATGGTTGTTCCATCACCACTGTGGAAAAGGGTGTCGCCACCGCTCTGGAAGGCCATACCTACGACTGTATCTTGGCCAACATCGAACGCAACACCTTGATCGACGCCATGCCCTTGATGGTCGCAGCGCTCCGTCCGAACGGCGCGTTGTTCCTCAGTGGCTTCATCGTCGCCGATCGGCCGTTGCTCGCCGCCTGTGCCGAAGCCAACGGCCTGTCACTTGCCGAAGAACTGGAAGAAGGAGAGTGGTCACTATTGGGATGTCGCAAACCCGCGCGCGGATGAACATGCGTAAGGCACTTGGAACGGGAGTGAAACTGCTGGTCGCGGTAGCCGTAATGCTATCGGCTGCGGCACGCGTGAGCGCACAGGCCAAACCGTTCTCCACGGACCAGGCGCTCTTCCTGCAAGAGATGACGGCCTTCATCGTGGAGGCCGACAAGAAGGAAGGCCGTCCCTTCATGGAGCAGGTCTTCACCCCGGTGTGGAACGGATCGTACTACAGCGCAGCGCAGCGCATCCGCATCGTGGAGGTGGCCAACTTCATGCTGAAGAAACGCTTCGAGGCCTTCCCCCATTTCCGCGACTACCTCGGTGCCATCGCCGCGTTCCCCAACGGTGGGCGCAGTGCTACGGAGTTCGATGCGTGGATGCAGGGCATGGACAAGCTGGTGAACAGCGGCCGCAAACAGAACGTGGTGGCCTTCATCGCCACGTGCTCCAACCTGTTCAAGGACAACACCATGTTCTCCAGCGCCAGCACCCAATGGCGCAGCAGTTCCTCCAAGTTCACGTTCCAGTTCGACACCGTGCCCAAGATCGTGTTCCCCCTCGCCGATCTGGTCTGCACCGCGAAAGGCGACAGCGCAGTGATCAAAGGGACCACGGGCACCTACCTACCAACGTTGGAGCTGTGGATGGGCAAAGGCGGGAAGGTCACCTGGGAACGGGCGGGCCTGAAAGCGGCGGCCACCTTCGCAGAGTGGGACCATGCCTACCAGATCAAGATGAAGAGCGCCACCTTCGAGGTGGACAGCGTTCATTTCAACGACCCCTATTTCGAGAAGACGCTCTTCGGCAAGCTCAGCGACAAGGTGCTCGCCAACGTGGAGGAGAAGACAGCCAGCTATCCCCGCTTCGAGAGTTATGATCGGCGCCAGAAGATCCGCGACATCGCCGATGGCATCGACTTCGAAGGTGGTTTCACCATGCAGGGTGCGAAGTTGCAAGGGTATGGCACGAAGGAGGAGCCGGCCTACCTCACCTTCTACCGCGACAAACGTCCGTTCATCGTCACCAGCGGCCTCAACTTCAGCATCGAGCCCGAGCGCATCACCAGCGACGATGCGGCGATGAAGATGATGCTGGACAAGGACTCGCTCTACCACCCCAGTGTGAGCGTGCGTTTCCTCAAGGACAAGAAGCTGCTCTCGCTGATCAAGAAGGACGAAGGTTTGGGCAAAGCGCCGTTCTATGACACCTACCACGAGCTCGACATGTACTTCGAGACGATCACGTGGAAACAGGGCGATCCACTGGTGCAGATGGGCAACCTCCAGGGCAGCACGCAGACCAAGGCCAGCTTCGAGAGTTTCAACTACTTCAAGGAGAAGCGCTACATGGGCATGATGGGCATCGATGCGGTACATCCATTGGTGCGCCTCAACGACTTCAGCAAACAGAACGAGGGGAAGTTCTACGCCCAGGAGTTCGCCGTGTTCAGCAAATTGCAGAAGGAAGCGGTGATCCCCATGATCATCGACATGGCCAACAAGGGCTACCTCTCCTACGATCCCGAGACCGAGTGGGTGGAAGCGGCACCGCGCATGCGCCAGCACATCCTCAACAGCGCGGCGAAACAGGACTACGACGTGCTGCAGTTCAACAGCAACAGCGACAGCGTGAACGCCACGGTGAACCTGCTCAACTACGACCTCGCCATCATGGGTGTGGCGCGTATCGTGATGAGCGATTCGCAGGACGTGAAGATCTTCCCCAGCGAGAAACTGGTCACGGTAAAGAAGGGCCGCGACTTCACCTTCGGCGGAAGCGTACAGGCCGGTAAGCTCCAGTACTACGGCAAGGAATACTACTTCCACTACGCGCCTTTCGTGATCGACCTGCTCAACGTGGACAGCGTGAGCTTCATGGCCGATAGCTTCGAGAAGAACGGCGAGGGCGTGTACACCCTGGTGCGTGTGAAGAACGTGCTGGAGCAGGTCACCGGTACGTTGGAGATCGATGAGCCGAGCAACAAGAGCGGCATGCAACAGGTGAAGGGGCCCGATGGGAAGATGACCGGCAGGTACCCGCAGTTCCCCAAGTTCAACAGCACCAAGGAGAGCTACATCTTCTACGACAAGCGCAGCATCCAGCGCGGTGTATACAACAGGGACAAGTTCTACTACCGCAGCGATCCGTTCCAGATCGACAGCTTGGACAACTTCACCAACAAGGGCCTCAACTTCACCGGTACGTTGGTTTCCGGCGGCATCTTCCCGGACATCAAGGAACCCATCGGCCTGCAACCGGATTATGCGCTGGGCTTCGTGCGCAGCACCGGCGAGGCGGGTCTTCCGCTCTACGGCAAGAAGGCCCGTTTCACGGCGGACATCAGCCTCAACAGCCGTGGTCTACAAGGGAAGGGCGAGCTCGAATACCTCACCACCAAGCTCAGCTCCAAGTCGCTCATCTTCTGTCCGGACAGCACCCTGGGCCGTGCCGATACGCTCGTCAACAAGTCCAGCACCGCGCCCAGCAAAGTGCCCGATGTACAAGGGGCCGATCTCTTCGTCCGCTTGGAACCCGCCAAGGACGTCCTGCGCACCGAGAAGCTGAAGAAGCCCATGACCATGTACGGCGACCAAGCCTACCTGCATGGCCTCACGGATCTTACACCGAGCGGCATGACCGGCGCGGGCCTCGTGGATTTCAAGAACGCCACACTGCGCTCCGACCTCTTCCAGTTCACCACCATGCAGGTGCATGCGGACACCTCCGATTTCCGCCTGACGGAAGGGGATACCGCCAGCATCGCCTTCAAGACCGACAACGTGAACGCCACCGTGAAGTTGGATGAGCGTGTAGGTGAATTCGTCAGCAACGGCAACGAGACGAAGGTGGAGTTCCCCGTGAACCAATACTTCTGTTACATGGACCGCTTCAAGTGGTTCATGGATCAGGGCGACATCGAACTGGAAAGCGATCGTACGGCGGCAGTGGGCAACGAGGACCTGCAACTCTCCGGTTCCAACTTCATCAGTATGCGGCCCGATCAGGACTCGCTCAGCTTCATGGCACCCAAGGCGCGGTATGATCTGAAGAAACACCTGATCACCGCCAGCGACGTGCAGTACATCCAGGTGGCCGATGCCTTGGTGACACCCGACAGCATGCGTGTGCGCATCCGCAAGAACGCCGAGATGGACCCGCTCACCAATGCGGTGATCACAGCCAACTACGTCACCAAACACCACCGCATCTACAACGCTACGGCCAACATCAAGGCCAAGCGTAACTACTCAGCCACGGGCGATATCGACTACGTGGACGAGAACAAGAAGCCCTTCAAGATCGTCCTCAACGAGATCAAGGTGGACACCGGTTTCCAGACCGTGGCACGTGGGCGTATCGATGAGAAGCAGGACTTCCAGTTGAGCCCGGCGTTCGACTTCTTCGGCGATGTGATGCTCACCGCCAGCATCAAGGAGCTCACCTTCAGCGGAAGCACGCGCATCCAGCACGGTTGCGAAGGCCTCGCGAAGAACTGGATGAAGTTCTCGGGTGCCATCGACCCGATGGAGGTCTTCATCCCGGTAGCCGACACCTTGTATGATGATGAGAGCGCGTTGATCGGCGCCGGCGTACACCTCACCAACGAGGATCCCTTCAAAGTGTACGGCACCTTCCTCAGCCGTCTCGCCGATCGCAAGGACAAGAACGTGATCAGCGCGAAGGGCCTGCTCTTCTTCGACAAGGAGCGCAAGGAGTACATGATCTCCAACAAGGACAAGATCCGCAAACGCGACATGCCCGGCGATCTCGTGAGCCTGGCGGTGGACAACTGCGTGATCCTCGGCGATGGCCGCATCCACCACGGCGTGGACCTCGGTCGCATCAACCTCACCAACGTGGGCGGCCTGCGCTTCGAGACCGATGGCGACAAGCTCACCACCAGCGAGGTGATGATCGCCGACTTCTTCTTCCACGACAACGCCTTGGAACGCATGGCCACCGAGATCCTCGCTTACCCCGAGGTGAAGCAGGTGGACATCACCAAGACGTACTACGAGAAGATGCTGCGCGAAGTGCTCGGCCTGGAACGGTCGGATAAGCTCATCAGCGAGCTGAGCATCAAGGGCGAGATCAAGAAGCTGCCGGACGAGATCGTGAAACCGCTCGTGCTCGCCGATGTGAAGCTGACCTGGAACGGCCCCGAACAGAGCTGGTTGAGCGATGGCCCCATCGGCATCGCCAGCATCCTGAAGAAGCCCATCTACCGCTACGTGAAGGGCAAAGTCCACCTGGAACGCAAGCGCAGTGGCGACATCATGACCATCTACCTCGCGTTGGACGACCAGACGTACTACTTCTTCCAGTATTCGCGGAATTACCTTTATGCGTACAGCAGCGATGCCACGTTCAACACCATGCT
Source organism: Flavobacteriales bacterium UBA7690 (assembly GCA_002482775.1). GTDB lineage: Bacteria > Bacteroidota > Bacteroidia > Flavobacteriales_F > PHOS-HE28 > PHOS-HE28. Next base: position 44,066 of record DLGQ01000009.1, read on the forward strand.
CAGCGAATTGAAGGACGACAAGCGCCAACTGAGCGATGGCAAGGACCTGGCACCGTACCAGTTCATACTCACCAACAAGAAGAAGGTCGACGACTTCCGCGAACGCTTCGGACTCTGAACCATGGACTTCCCCTGGGTGTACGGCATAGCATCAATGGTGATCGCTTACCTGATCGGTAGCATCCCCACCAGCGTATGGTGGGGCAAAGCCTTCTTTGGAACGGACGTGCGCGAGCATGGTAGCAAGAACGCCGGTGCCACCAACACCTTCCGTGTACTGGGGCCCAAAGCCGGGGTGCCCGTGCTGCTCATCGACATCCTGAAAGGCTTCGTGCCGGTGCGCATCCTCCCCAACTTCAGTGATCTGGTGGCCGATACCGCACCGTGGATGTGGTTGCGCGTCGCCTTGGTGGCCGCCGCCGTCATCGGGCACCTCTATCCGGTGTTCGCGGGCTTCAAAGGCGGGAAGGGCGTGGCCACTTCGCTCGGCGGCGTGTTGGCCGTGCATCCCGGCGCAGCGGCCATCTGCATCGGCGTGTTCGCGATCGTGTTCCTCGTCTCGCGCTACGTCTCCCTGGGTTCCTTGTGTGCGGCCATCGCGTTCCCCATCGCGGTCATCAGCATCTACCGCGAGTTCAGTGCGGTGAAGATCGGGTTCGCCATCGTGCTCTGCCTCATGGTGATCTACACCCACCGCGAGAACATCGGCCGTTTGATCCGCGGGGAAGAGAACCGTATGTCCCTCGCCGGAAGGCGGAATCCCTCCCCATGAAACAATTCGACGAGCATAGCTGTACAAGCGACCACTCTTTGTAATGACCCGACTAACGGGCATAGTTGTTTTCCTGGTGCTCTCCCTTGCAGCCTCGGCCCAAGGTGACCAACAGGTCCGTGCGAAAGCCGATGGGCTCTTCGACGAGAAGAACTACGTGGACGCACTTCCGCTCTACAGCCAGCTCGTCAGCCTCACACCCAGCGATAGGGTCCTCAACTTCCGTTTCGGCACCTGCCTGTTGTTCGGCGGCGAGGACAAGGACAAGGCCATCGGCCACCTGAAGTTCGCCACGCAGGATCCATCCATCCCGGCGGAAGCGTGGTACTGGCTCGGCCGTGCCTACCACCTCAACTACCAGTTCAAGGATGCCCAAGCCGCCTACCAACGGTACCAAGGCACCGGCAGCAAGAAGGAGCTGGAAGGCTTCACCGTGGCCGCGCTGGACAAACAATGCCGCAACGGACAGAACCTCCTGAGCAACCTCAAGGAGATCTCCGTACGCAACAAGGTGGAAGTGGACGATACCGAGTTCTTCCGCTTCTATGAGCTGGGTGATATCGGTGGCAAGATCGTAGTGCTGCCCGAGGAGTTGAAGTCATCCCTGGACAAGAAGAGCAAACAACGCACGCTGGTCTACATCCCCGCTAAAGGAGGCAGCGCCATCTACTTCGGCAGCTACGGCAAGGATGGGAAGACCGGGCGCGACATCTACCGCACCGAGCTCACCACCGACGGCAAATTCGCGCCACCGGTGAAACTGGCCGGCTACGTCAACACCGATCAGGACGACGACTTCGCGTTCCTCCATCCCGATGGCAAGAGTTTCTACTTCAGCAGCAAAGGCCACAACAGCATGGGTGGCTACGACGTGTTCCGCTCGGCGTACGACAAAGGATTGGACGTCTTCGGCCCGCCGGAGAACATGGACTTCGCGGTGAACACGCCGGATGACGACGTGTTCTACATGACCGATGGCGAGAACAAGGAAGCGTGTTTCGCCAGCGGCCGCGATAGCAAGCAAGGCAAACTGCACGTCTACCGCGTTTCCACCGCGCAGGTGCCGGTGGTGATCACCGTGTTGAAAGGCACGTATGCCAGCGTGTTCGACAAGGAGGATCGCAAGGCCCGCATCATCGTGGAGGATGCCGTCACCCACGAACGTGTCGCCGATGTGCGCACTGACATCAACGGCTCGTACGTGCTTTCCATCCCGCGCAGCGGCCAGTTCAAATTCGCTGTGGAATGCGGCCCTACCGGCAAGACGCATACCGGAACGGTGGATGTTCCGCGTGCCACTTCCGCGCGTGCCTACCGCCAGGAATTGGAACTCACCGCATCCGGTGCGCTGGAGAAATTGGTGATCCGCAACTACTTCGAAGAGCCGCTGCAAGAGGACATGATCGCCTTGATGATGGAGGAGATCAAGCGCCGCGCGAAACTCGATGTCACCAGCGGATCCGAACCCGTTGCGCAACAGCCGGAGGTGGAGGATCCTGCGAAAGCCGATCCGCTCACCAAGGCCGGTTTCGCCGGTGATGTCACCGAAGAACAAGCCGTGCGTATGGCCAAGGAAGATGCCGCGGACCTCGATCGCCTCGCCTACGACCTGGACGTGCAGAGCAAGGAAGCCTTCAGCATCGCTGTGCAAGCCGTTACCGAAGCGGAACGTACCGCACGCGAAGCGGAGACCTTGGTGAACGCAGCGGCACAAGAGACCGAAGAAGCACCCAAGAACGCCAAGATGGTGGAGGCGGCGAAGCTGCGGCAACGCTCGCGCGAAGCCAACCTCCGCGCCCGTGCTGCCTACCGCACCGGCCAGGACCTGGAGGCCGAGGAGCTCTCCGTTCAACAGCGCGCGGCTATGGCTTCCAAATTGGCCATGGACCTGGAGGGTGCTGTCAACACCAAGAAGGCCGACGCCACCCTCACACACCTGCAAGCGCTCAAGACCCGTCTCGATACCAAGGCCGGTCCCGATGGCGACCTCAGCATCGCCGAACGTTCGCGCCGTTCCTTGGCCGAACAGGAGAAGGAAGCGGCACGTAGCCTCAACATCGCCAACGCCAAGCGCGCCGAGGAGAACGAGTTCGCCGATCGTATCGCCCGTTCCAAACGCGAGCGCGACGAAACGAAGAACAAGTCGCGACAGGAAGAGCTTTCGCGCGAGATCACCCAGCAGGAACAGCAGCTGGCATATCTCCACGACGAAGTGGAAGGGGCATTCACCAAAGCCAAGGAGCAGGAGCGCACCACGGCCGTGTTCCGTGGCCAACATTCGTTGACGGCGCATCTCTCCACCGCTACCGAACGCCGCGCAGGCACCGACCTGAACAAGGAACAGATGGCGGGGCTCGGCCAACGGATCGCCGGTACCGACTCGCGCATCGCATCCATCCCCATCGATGAACGCTACGATGCTCTTGTGGTCACCAACAACCAGGAGGTGGAAGCGCGTTCCTTCAACTGGGGTGCTGGTGCTACGGCGAACGATGCCGCCATCGCTTCCGTGGCCACACAAGCCGTGCAGCGTGATGCCACCAAGGATGCGCAACAAGCCGGTAGCCGCACCATCGCTGCTCCGAACAACGACCTCGCGCAAGGTGAACTGCATTCCGCTACGGTGCCCACCATCGAGGATCCACGCGCAGAGGATCTCGTGAGCGCAGGTGCTGCCGTGGGGCAACCCGCGGTGGACCCTGCGGTGAAGGTGGTGGCCAACGAACAAGCAGGGCAGGAGGGAGGATCGGCACAGGATGCCACTGGGAACGATGCTGCCAGCGCTACCACCGTGCAGAGCGGAACAACGGGTACCATAGAACAAGGATCGACCGCCACCACGCAACAGAACGGGGTGAACGACCCCACCTCGCAGGGGGCTGATCAAGCAGCCGATGGAACGTCGATCGCACAGGATCAACGTGCGGTCCCCACCACCGCGCCGGCCACCACGCAACAAGGTTCAAACTCCGGTGTGATCGCTGATGGCACAGCCACCGGTGGTGGTGAGCGCAGCGCACAGGCCACGGAGGGAACCAACGCCAGTGGGGACCAAGCGAACACGCAAGGGAATACTTCCGCGCAGGATCAGCGCGCAGCAGGATCCACCGAGGATGGCACCAACGCAAGTGGTACGGACCTCATCGCGCAGGATCAACGCACCGTGCAAGCTGTGGAAGACGGAGGAAATGGAACGAACGACCGACAGCCTTCAGGTACTACCAACACCAATACTGGCAGTGCAGCGCAGGGCGTGAACGATGCCACTTCCAACACCACGGCAACGACGAACAGCACCAGCGGCCAACAGCCATCCGGTGAAGCAACGAACGATGCCGCCGCCGAGATGGACGCCTTCGTGCTGGAGAACGAGAAAGCCGAATTGCAACAGGCCATCGCCGCCGAGAAGAACAAGACACGTCGCGATAGCTTGCAGACCCAGCTCGCTCGAGTTGATCTGCGCATGGCCGCCCAGAAGTTGCAAGCCACCGCGCAGCAGGAAGCACAGGACGAACGCGCCGCCGAACTGGCTGTGGACGGGGTGGACATGGAGCGTATCCCGGCCACCTTCTTCGCCGACACCAAAGAAGCCGACATCATCACGCTGGTCTATCCCAACTATGAAGTGGACAAGGCGCGTGTGCAAGCCATCGAGGATCCACAGGCGCGTGCCGATGGGTTGAGCGGATTGGAACTGATGCTCGCCGACAGCCTGCGTGGAGAGCTCGTGCGCCAAGCCGCCGTGCTGGAACTCGCTCCACAGCAAGGGGAGAACGTGCTGCCCAAGATGGAACGGCTGCGCATGATCCGGCAGGAACATATCCGCGAGGCGGACCGCATCGTGCAGGACCACGAAGCCGCCATGGCCGCGCAAGCCGGACAAGACCAACCGCTTGAGCCGCTCGCCACACGTGCGCAACGCAGCAACTATCCGCTTGGGCAGGACCCGATCGCCGATCGTTTCGTTTCCCTGGAGCCCGATCCACAAGAGGTCTACGCCAGCAAAGTGGAACACCGCAGCAGCAAGGTGAACGAAGCCGTCGCCTTCAAGGATGTCGACCTCGCTCGCATGGCCGACCTCGATCAGCGCATCGATTCCATCGAAGCCACCATGGTGGGCCTCGAACGCAAGGAATACGACAAGAAGCGGCGCGAGGCCGACAAGCTCATCGACGAGCGCATGATCATCCGCGCGGACCTCGGCCAGCGCACCGCCTACCTCACCAAAGAAGAATGGACCACCGCCACGGACAGCATCAAGCGGATCGACAAGCAGCTCACTAGCGTGGGCTTGGCGCCGGATGAGAGCCTGTTGTTGATGGCCCAGAACATGCAGGCCAATGCCAAGACACGTTTCGCCGAGGCGGAAGGCCTGCGCAAGAAAGCCGATCGCAGCGAGGACATCCTGCTCCGCGATAGTTTGTTCCGCACCGCATACACCACCGAACTGGAAGCACTGGGCGAGATCGACAAGGCCATCACCGTGAAAACCTACCTGCTCGGCGGTTCCTTCCAACGCGGGGAGACGCTTGCCTACGACGAGGTGGCCCGCCGTGTGCTCAACATCTCCGAAGAGCCCGCCTTGGCCCAGGATCGTAAGGTGGAACGCACCGCTGTGAACACCGCTGCGGATACCACCGCCGGAGTACGCACCGCCGTGGTGGACCAGACACCAGCTGTGGAAGTGGTGAGCCGAGAGCGTGTGGAGACCTCCACCGAAGAAGATGAGACCACCGGTGAACGCACGGCCGTAGTGGAGCAGACGCCTGCTGTGGAAGTGGTAAGCCGAGAGCGTGTGGAGAACACCACCGAAGAAGGCACCACCATTGGTGAACGCACAGCCGTCAACACCACCACGAACGACGCATCGAACAGCAATTCCAGCGAACGTCAGCCTATGACCAGCGCCCCCGTGGGTACCGGTGTCATGGCCTCGGCCACGCCATCGACGGGTGATGCCGAACGTGCACGCAAGGAGGCCGAAGAACTCGCCGACCGCTCCATGTCCGCCTTGCCGAGCAACGCGCGGTTGCCGGTGGACCGTTACGAGAACTTCCTGCGCTCGGAGAACGTGGTCCTGAAACCAGAAGCGCTCAACCCCGAGTTGGATCCGCAACTGCTCGCGGTGAAGGCCGAGCGGGCCGTGCAGACCAGTGCATCCCTGGAGCAGCGATCCTTGGAGCTCGCCGACCGGGCCACGGGCTTGGAGGATAGCGCCACCACGGCACGCAAACGCGACCAGGAGCAATTGATGGCCCTCGCCGTCCGCACCCGCTTGGAGTCCGATTCGTTGCACTCCGCCTCGTTGGCCATGGCCGAAGAAGCACGCTCCTTGGAAATGCAGAAGCGTGATGCCGAGCAGGCGAAGGTGCTGCGCGACCGCTTGGTGAAGTACTACTACCTCACCGGGGAGGAACAAGGCATCGTCCTGGACAACCCCGACCAGAGCCGCTACTTCCAAGCCCGTGCCCGCGCGTTGGAGCAGTACGATGCGGCTTCCGAAGCCGGTTCATCGGCACGCATCAACCGCGAGTTGAGCGAAGTGCTGCGCAAAGAAGCCGATGCCACCAAGGCCGACGTGGAGGCCGGACGGATCACCAACGAAGAGGCCACCGCGAAGCGCGAAGTGCTCTACGCCCGCGCCGAGCNNAATGCTTTCTGCTCGCGCCGATTCGCTCAGCAACATCGCCGCGCGCCTGCGTGGTGCGGCCACCATCAACGAGAGCCAGGCATCGGTCATGCTGCAAGGCCAACCCGCCGACCGTTCCACCGAATGGATGGCGTTGGAGATGCGCACCCGCCGCACCGAACCGCTGCTCGCCGACACGCGTGAACCAGCCCCGCCGAGCGGATCGGTTCCCGTGCCTGCCCAGCCCGCTGCCAACACGGCGGCGAACGACAACGCATCGGGCGCCGTCGCGGCTACCCGCGATACGCCAGCACAAGTGCCAGCATCCACCGGCGAAGTGGCCGCACGCAACACGGGCACCACGGCCGGTAACGCCAGCGGCACCGATCGTAACGCCGCCCCTGCGACGCCCACCCGCAACATCGCCGTACCGTTCGGCACGGACAATTCCGCAGCCGTTCCTGCACGCCCACGACCCATCATGGAAGTGGCCGTCATGCCCTCCATCCCCGTGGAGCTGGACCGGGACATCTTCGTGCTGAAACCCGCCACCGCAGCGCGTACCCCTGCACCCATCGCCATGGATGCACGCATGCCCAACGGCGTGGTCTTCAAAGTGCAGATCGGGGCCTTCCGCCACGAGATCCGCGAAGAGGTATTCAGCGACATGACACCCGTGATGGGCGAGCATACCGACAAGGGCTTCATCCGCTACACCGCAGGTCTCTTCACCGGGTTCGATCAAGCCGCCAAAGCCAAGGACAAGGTGCGCGATCGGGGCTACCGCGATGCCTTCGTAGTGGCCTACCGCGATGGGGTGCGGATCCCGTTGGGTGAAGCCATGCGCGAAGCACGTGCCGCCGAGCTGGCCGCCAGCGCCACACCGGCTAACGCCGAGGTCGCCGCCGCTACACAGCGCCCGTCCACGTCCAGCACACCGTCGACCACCACCGCTACACCATCTTCAGCCACCACCGCCCAGCCTGTTACCACCACCACACCCGTGGAGCGCAGTGCAGGCAACACGGTATTGGAGCCGGTGCGTTCCAACGTGCCCAACACCCTGCCCTCCACAGGCCAGCCCGTTACCGCCACCATCGCCGCCCCGATCGTTGTGCCTACCACACAGCCGCTCACCGCTGAAGAGATCCTGGCCAAGTACCCCGCATCCGCGGAAGCCATCGTGGGCAGCTTCACCGCACAGCCCGAAGTGGCCGCCTACTACAATGTCCCCGGCGCCGCTCCAGCGGATCAGGTGGAGTTGATCAAAGGCCTCTTCTACACCGTGCAGGTAGGGGTGTACAGCAAACCCGTAGCGCTGGACCGCATCTTCAACATCACACCGCTCAACAGCGAACGCACCGAGACCGCCAAAGTGCGTTACACCACCGGCCGTTACGCGGACACCGACCAGGCCCGCGTGCGCAAGGAACAAGCCGTGGCCCTCGGCGTGAAGGATGCCTTCGTAACAGCATACCTCAACGGCAAACGCATCCCCATGCAAGAAGCCGCCGCACTCCTCCAGCAGTTCGGCCCCGCCATCCTCGCGAAGCCCTAAGGAATAAGGTCTGGGGACGCATTCCCCACCAAGGAGTCCCACCCAGCATCTGCGAGATCTGCGAAATCGGCGGATGCATTCTCCCACCAAGCAGTCCCACCCAGCAGCAGCGAGGTCTGCGGAAGCATTCCCCACCAAGAAGCCCCACCCAGCATCTGCGTGATCTGCGAGATCGGCGGACGCAT
>DLGQ01000017.1 GCA_002482775.1 Flavobacteriales bacterium UBA7690
TAGGTCCTTTGGAGATACCGTAGGATCTAAAGACCCCCATCATTTAAGCACTTACTTAATTAACGATGCACTTAACTATGCGGCATGAAGCTCCGCCAAGTACCAGCCTGCATCCGCGCCGAGGCCGATCAGCGCATGATCGTACGCCAGACAAAAGCCGTGCAGCGGTACAGCGAAAAGCTGGATGCGCAGGCCGGCCGTTGGAGCGCTGCCGGTAACCCGGTGAGGGCGCGCATCCTGTTCGTATTGCAGAACGAACGGGAGCTATGCCCGTGCGACATCAGTGATATCCTGGGCATGAGCGTGCCGGGCGTATCGCAGCACCTCAAGCGGTTGAAGGAAGCCGGTTTGGTGCAGGGTCGGCGTGATGGAGTGATGATCCTCTACACCTTGAGCGAGGCAGGCCAGCTACTGGCTACCGAGATCGATATGGTGAACAACCCCGAACTCGCACGGCGATGAACGCCGCGAATACCACCGGAAGGTCCGTCTGGGTGGGCGTGGTAGCTGCGGTGGCTTCTTCCCTCTGTTGCATCACCCCTTTGTTGGCCGCACTTGCCGGGGTCGGCTCATTGGCCGGTGCTTTCCATTGGGTGGGCCCCGCACGGCCTTATCTCATTGGTCTCGCGTTCCTTGCCCTGGGCTATGCCTGGTGGCTCAGGCTTCGGCCCGCACCTGCTGTTGATGACTGTTGCGCCGTGCCGGTGAAACGTTCCTTCTTCCAGCGCACCGGCTTCCTCGTCGCGATCACGGTATTCGCCGTGGTCACATCCGCATTTCCGCTGTATGCGGGCATCTTCAGTTCATCCACGGAGCAGCTGCCGGTCAGCGCACAGCAACCGCTGAAGCAGGTGACCATCAACGTTACGGGCATGACCTGCACCGGGTGCGAAACGCATGTGAACAACGAACTGGCCAGGGTGAAAGGCGTGGTGGAACACAGTGCGTCCTACGCCCAAGGCGTTGCCATCGTCAGCTATGATCCGGCAATGGCCAAAGAAGAAGATCTCCTCGATGCCATCAAGCGGGCGGGCTATGAAGGCTCGCTAACTAAAACCACGGAACCATGAGAACCTTCCTGCCCCTCGGCACCGCACTTCTTTTGACGTGCTCATTGAAGGCGACCGATCCTTCCACCATCACCTCCGATCGAGTGGACTTCTTCCGAACTCCCTTGGTATGCGGTGCCGCGCCGGATATCGGTTGCGGCAGCCGGGCCAAGCCCTTGTTGCTCGAACTGGAGAGGAACGCAGCGGTGGAGAGCGCATGGTTGGACCGGCCGGGTAATACCATCGCGGTGGTCTGGAAGGAGGCCAAATTGTCCAGGAAGCAGCGCATCGCAGTGATCAAGCAGCCCTTCGCTGCGCAGGCCATCCCGATCGAACTTGTAAAAGAGGCCGGCGAGCATGAGCGCCTTCTGGCCGCCCTCAACGGTGGTGGGGGTTGGTATCGTGGTGCGGCGGTGGATGCGTTGAGCTTGGAGGAAGCGGGCGTGATCGCGGACAACATCGTCGGGCAATTGCTCGATGCGAAGCTTGTGGAGCCCGCACCAGCTGAGCAACTGCGAAATGAACTACGCGGCTACTTCGAGGTGGAGCTTGTCCAGCTCCGTACCCGCGACGAACTCTTCGGTGAGGCGTTGCAGGCCCGTTGGAGGTCCGACATCGCGGCCATCGGTGAGATATACGTGGGTGCGGGCAAGATGCCCCAAGTCCAGATACGGTCATCCAAGAGCAAAGGCTGCGAAACCGGCGGCAACAAGGATTGCTGCAAAGGCAAAGGCAAGACCGCGTCGTGCGAACATTGATCTGGAGCAATGGCTGCCAATTTTGATCTCGTCATCCTGGGTTCAGGCTCCACCGCCTTCGCCGCCGCACTGGCGGCACAGGAACTGGGCAAGACGGCGGTGATGACAGAGGAGCGTGTCATCGGCGGCACATGCGTCAACAGGGGGTGTCTACCATCGAAGAATCTGATCGAAGCCGCGAAGCTGCTGCACGACGCTCGTAACCCCCGATACCCCGGTATCAGTTCAGGCCCGGTGCAGTTGGATTTCGCGACCCTCATCCAGCAGAAGGATGAGGTCGTGCATGGCTATCGCAAGAAGAAGTATGAGAGCCTCGTAAATGGTTCGATCTCCATCGAAAAGGGTCACGTCGAGTTCCTTGACCCACACACGGTCGAGGTCAACGGGAAGAGGCTGCACGGCGGCAAGCTGTTGATCGCCACCGGCTCCCGCCCTGTCATCCCCGCCATCGATGGACTCGATCATGTGCCGTACTTGACCAGTGACCTGCTCAGCGTTGACGAGCAGATGGAACTGAGAGAACTACCGCGTTCGCTCTTGATCATCGGTGGTGGCTACATCGCTCTGGAGCTTGGCCAGATGTTCTATCGCTTCGGGGCCGATGTGACCATTCTGGACCGGAACCAGCAACTGCTCGCTCATGGCTACGAGCCGGAAGTGGGTCAGAGCATCGGAAAGGTCTTTACGGACGAGGGCATTCGGGTCGTCACGGGGGCTTCGGTCCTATCTGTCCGGCAGGAGGGCAATGAGGTCGTGGCGACTGTCCTGGTCGGAGGAACACAGCGGCAATACCGGGCCGAGAAACTGCTTGTCACCACTGGCAGACGCGCCAACACGGACAGTATTGCCATCGGCCGCGCTGGTGTGGTGGTCAATGGCAAAGGCGAAGTGGAAGTGGACAAGCATCTGCGAACGAACGTACCGCACATCTACGCGGCTGGCGACGTTATCGGCCAGGTGCAGGAAAGCCGGATGGCTACCCCGGTAGGGAGCCAGGACGGGGGCATCGCGGCACGTAACGCGCTCTCCGGCAAGGAACCGCAGGCCGTCAACCACCGGGTCATCCCAAGGGCCATTTTCACCGACCCGCAGATCGCCGTTGTCGGTATGACCGAGGTGGAGGCCATTGCAGCAGGCCACGCCTGCTGGTGCAATACCATCCCGATGTCCCTTGTGCCACGTGCGGGGGCCATCCGGGACACCAGGGGCATCATCAAGATGGTGGCTGACGCCGGGTCGAATGAAGTCCTCGGCGTGTCAATGGTCGGGGTGAATGCGGGCGAGGTCATCCACGAAGCGGCGATGGCTTTACGCTTTCACGCCACGGTGCATGACTTCATCGACCAGCTTCATGTTTACCCGACGATGGCCGAAGCGCTCAAGATCGTTGCCATCTCTAGGTTCAAAGACCCGTCCAAGCTCTCCTGTTGCGCAGAGTGATAGGACCAGTCAAGCGCCTGATCGCGCTACAATGTGGAACACCATACGACCGCACTACACATGTTACAACAGTCCACGACACCTGCCCTCATCACTCGCTCAGTGATCACCTGCCCGCAGTGCGGCCATGCGCAAGCCGAAGAGATGCCCACTGATGCCTGCCAGTTCTTTTATGACTGCACCAAGTGCGGAGCTGTGCTGAAGGCGAAGCCCGGCGACTGCTGCGTGTATTGCAGCTTCGGTACGGTGAAGTGCCCGAGCATGCAGGGCGGTGCATCGTGTTGCTGAGCTGGTGTTTCTCTTATTGGTTGCTCTTGGCATTTCCCCCCTCTCTGGCTTGCCCCGGGCTCGACCCCAGGGGAGTGGGGCCGGGGTGAGGGCGCATTCGGACACCCGAAACATCCATTCCGGTCACCGAAAACTGCGTTCCGATACATCGAACTGCGATCATGACAGGTCACGCATCCATTCCGGCACCGTGAGCGATCATTCCGAAGGTTCAACCTGTCATTCCATCACCCGAAGCATCCATTCCGGTCATCGAAGCAAGCCTTCCGAGACCTCACGCAACGATTCCGACACCCGAAGCCTCGTTTACGAACGTCGGAGCTGTCATTCCGACAGTCGCGACATCGATTCCGAACGCCGCCATACCTATTACCCAAGGCCAAGAGCCTGAACCTCTACCGCTGAACCCCTCCCTTCGGGCCGAAGACCTGATACCTGTGACCAAAGCCCAAGAACCAAAAGCCAAGGACCGAAGAGCAAGAACCCTGAGCCCCGAACCAAGGGCCAACGACCAAAGCCAGGAACCCAGAACCAAGTACCAAGGCCCAACAACCAACAACCAAGAACCTCGCACCAGGCACCAATGACATTCCTCAGTCTATGGCTCGATCCGTGCAGCGTACTTTGCGTGTAGCGTACGCCTTGGTGTGCGAGCGCCTGTTCGGCTCGCTTGGCGTAGCTGGGGGGCACTTGTCATCGTGGAAGGTACGCCCCATGCCATGCACGACCTGCTGAACGAATTGCTCACACCCTTCTTCCTCCCCCTGGATGTGGCGCTGCGTGTGGGCCTCATCATCGGCTTGGAG
>DLGQ01000016.1 GCA_002482775.1 Flavobacteriales bacterium UBA7690
GAGGAGAAAGGGGTAAGCGTGATCAACCCGGCTGCCATGGTGGTACCGGGGATCACGCTTACCCCTTTCTCCTCGGCCTTTGGCGCCTCTACGGAAGTAGCACCAGCCGCGGCCACCTGTTTGGTGATCTTCACGGCCACCACTTTGTACTGCCCATCGTACAGGCTTTGGATCGTTTCGATCATCTGCTCATCGGTCACCTTGGTGGCATCGTATTGCACAATGGCATGGTCGTTCTCATCCCCTTCGATGAAATCGATCTCCGTGGAATTGACACCAGGCAGCTTGGCCAGCGCCTTCTTGATGGAACCACCGCACATCATCTCACAGCTCATGCCGGAAATGCTGATATCGGCCAAGGTCGTGGGTACACCACTTGAAACAGCCACCTCCTCCACCACGCGTTCGATGGTGCTGGTAGCGGCTTGCTGCATGGGCTCGGGAGCACTACCCGCACAGGAGAAGAGGGTGGCGGCGAGTAGCGGAAGGAAGTGGCGCAGGTTCATAACGGTCGGTATTCAGTGGTAGGACGTCCGAACAACGAAGAGGTTACAAAGATAGTGTCGGGCACCTCCGGATATCTTCGCGGCCTGATGCCCGTAGGGACCGACCGCCGGACCGTTTGGTCCCTCTTACTGATCCTAGCCCTGATCTGGGGCAGTTCGTTCATCTTGATGAAGCGCGGCCTTTTCCACGACGGCCAGCCGGTGCTGACCCCATGGCAAATGGCTTCGGCGCGGCTGCTGATCGCGTGGTTGGCGCTGAGCCCCTTGCTTTTCAAGCATTTCGGACTGTTCCGCGCGCATTGGCTACCGTTATTGGGCACGGGTCTACTGGGCAATGGCATTCCAGCGTTCCTCTATGCCATGGCACAGACGCGCATAGAAAGTTCGCTCAGTGGCATGTTGAACAGCCTGACGCCGCTGTTCACGCTGGTGGTGGGTGTACTGATCTTCCGCAGCCGGGTGCGTGCCGGGCAGGTGATCGGTGTAGGGCTCGGCTTGTTGGGCGCGGTGGGCCTCATCATCATGGACCCCGATACCGGTTCGGTCAGTTGGTCGCCGTATGCTGTGCTCCCGGTCATCGGCACACTGCTCTACGGCTGTAGCGCGAACATCGTGAAACACAAGTTGTACATGTTGCCGGCCGCGGCCACGGCAGCCTTGGCGCTCACGTTCGTGGGTCCCATCGGTGCGGTCGGCTGCCTGCTCACGGACCTGCCCACAACACTAGTGGAACATCCGCAAGCCATGCGTTCGCTGGGCTTCGTGGCAATGCTGGCCGTGCTCAGTTCGGCCCTGTCGCTGGTCCTGTGGAACGCACTGTTGAAGCGGACGAGCGCGGTGTGGGCATCGTCCGTCACCTACCTGATGCCGATCGTGGCCATTGGCTGGGGCGTGCTGGATGGCGAAACCGTTTCCCTCGCGCAGATCCTGATGATCGGGTTGGTCCTCAGCGGCGTCTACCTGGTAACGGCAACGGACAAGGTCCGTGGCTGAAACCAGAGACTTGCCATCTTTGCGCCATGTACAAGGGAAAAAAGGTGATCGTCGTACTGCCCGCCTACCGGGCGGCGCTCACGTTGAAGCAGACGTACGAGGAGATCCCTTTCGACCTGGTGGATGAGGTGGTGCTGGTGGACGACAAGAGCCCGGACAACACGGTGGAGGTCGCCCGCACGTTGGGCATCAAGCACATCGTGGTACACCAGAGGAACCGCGGTTACGGCGGCAACCAGAAGAGCTGCTACGACAAGGCACTGGAACTGGGTGGCGATATCGTGGTGATGCTCCATCCCGATTACCAGTACACCCCGAAGCTGCTGGCCAGCATGATCACGTTGATCGGCAACGAGGTCTATCCCGTGGTTTTCGGTTCCCGGATCCTCGGTGGTGGCGCGCTGAAAGGGGGCATGCCGATGTACAAATACATCTTCAACCGGATGCTCACCCTCTCGCAGAACCTGTTGATGGGCGAGAAGCTGAGCGAATACCACACGGGTTACCGCGCCTACTCGGGTGCTGTGTTGCGCAGCGTGGAGTACAACAAGCTCTCGGACGATTTCGTGTTCGACAACCAGATCGTCGCACAGATCTTCTGGAAGGGCCATTCGATCGCGGAGATCACCTGCCCCACGAAGTATTTCGAAGAGGCCAGCAGCATCAACTTCAGCCGCAGCATGACTTACGGACTGGGTGTATTGGCGGTGAGCTTCCGCTACTTCTTCGCGCGGATCGGTTTGATGAAGTGGTCCATCCTCGGCAGTCGCTGAGCGTTGGCCGCTACCTTCGGCCCATGCCTTCCCCGGGTCGCATCCAGTTGATCATCGCCGCAGCCGCGGCGCTGTTCTTCATCCCCGGGCTCGGGGCGGTACATCTCTTCGATTGGGACGAGATCAACTTCGCGGAGATCGCGCGGGAAATGCTCGTCACCGGCAACTGGGCGCAACCCCTGATCGACTACCTGCCGTTCCACGAGAAGCCGCCGCTCTTCATCTGGATGCAAGCGATCTCCATGAAGGCGTTCGGCGTCGGGGAATTCGCGGCACGGCTCCCGAACGCGATCTGCGGCATCATCACGTTGATCGTGATCTTCCGGATCGGTGCCCGACTTCGCGGCTCGTTGTTCGGGACACTTTGGGTACTGGCCTACATCGGGTCCATCCTTCCGCACCTCTACTTCCGCAGCGGCATCATCGATCCGTGGTTCAACCTGTTCATCTTCCTGGGTATCGATTCGCTGATCGGTTGGATCCGCGAGGAACGCGCCCCTGCCACCGGCCGCGGGGGACGTTTTGCGGCACTCACCGGAGTGTTCCTCGGCTTGGCCGTGATGACGAAAGGCCCTGTCGGCCTCCTTATTCCAGCACTTGCCTTCGTGGTGTACTGGATCCGCTCAGGGTTCAAGCGGCCGTTCGGTATGGTGCAGATCGGTGGTGCTGTTGCAGCGCTGCTGATCACGATCGGGTGTTGGGCCGTGATCGATCTGCTCCGCAACGGCCCGGAGTTCATCACCGGTTTCTTCTGGCGGCAAGTGGCCATCTTAAGCACGGAAGATGCCGGTCACGGTGGATTCTTCGGCTACCACTTCGTTGTTCTGTTGCTCGGTTGTTTCCCGGCATCGGTCTTCGCGTTGCAAGAACTGATAAAACCCACACGGAGCGAACAGCCGCTGGCGAACGACCATCGCCATTGGATGGTGATCCTCTTCTGGGTGGTGCTGATCCTCTTCAGTCTTGTGCGAACGAAGATCGTCCACTACAGCAGCCTCTGCTATTTCCCGCTCACCTACCTCGCAGCCTTGCAACTCGAACGGATCTGGAGAAAACAGGAGAGCTTCGGCTGGTCACGGTTCGTGGTGGGCATCCTGGGGACCTTGATAGCGGTGGTGTTCATCATCGTTCCCTTCGTAGGTCAACGCATCGAACTGCTTGAACCGCTCTTGGCGAAAGACCCCTTTGGCCAAGCTAACCTCGCAGCGCAGGTGAGTTGGACCGGCATGGAAACGATGGCCGGAGTTCTGCTTCTTGCCGTATTGATCATCGCGCATTCGTTGCACAGCAGGGGCCGCACGCGCCATAGTCTTGTCCTCGTTTTCGCGGGAACGGCGCTCTTCATCACCACCACGCTCTACTTCTTCATCAACCGGATCGAGGGGTATTCGCAACGTGCGGCGATCGAATTCTTCGAGGCTCGACAAGGCGAAGCGTGCTATGTGATCACCAAGAACTACAAGAGCTACGCGCAACTCTTCTACACCCGAAAATCACCAGTGCTCGACGCACGCGCGCACGACGAAACGTGGCTGCTCCATGGCGACATCGATCGGCCGGTGTACGTGGTCTGCAAGATCACCAGTGTTGAAGAAGTGGGCGCGATACCTACCTTGAAGGAGATCGGCCGCAAGAACGGTTTCGTCTTCTTCCGCCGAGACCCATGAGCGAAGACCTGTCATACATCCTCAACCACCTGGGCGAGGACCGGGAGAGCGGCTTCAATGCCGTTGTGCCGCCGATCGTGCAGAGCGGGAATTTCACGTACCCTACGGTGGAAGCCATGCGCGCTGCCGTGCAGAACGAGATGGACAAGCCGTTGTACACGCGTGGCTTCAATCCCACCGTGGCGATGCTACGTTCCAAGATCGCTGCACTGGAGCATGCCGAGGATGCCTTGGTGTTCGGCAGTGGTAGCGCCGCCATCGCCGCAGCTGTGCTGAGTTTCGTGAAGGCCGGTGATCACATCGTATGCGTACAGAAGCCCTACAGCTGGACCAAGAAACTGCTCGTTGAGCTTCTTGAGCGCTTCAACGTATCGCACACGTTCGTGGATGGGACCGATGCGGAGAACTACCGGCGCGCGATACGGCCGAACACGACGTTCTTCATCACCGAAAGCCCGAACTCGCTCACCTTCGAGCTACAGGATCTGACAGCGGTAGCGACCATCGCGAAGGAGCACGGCATTATCACCCTGTGCGACAACAGCTACAGCAGCCCGCTCTTCCAGAACCCGATCGACCTGGGCATCGACCTGGTGGCACACAGCGCTACCAAATACTTGAACGGCCACAGCGATGTGGTCGCAGGTGTGCTTGCCGGCAGCCACAAGCACATCCGCCAAGTGATGACCAAGGAGTTCATGACCCTTGGTGCAGTGCCTTCCCCACACGACGCGTGGTTGCTCATGCGCGGACTGCGCACCTTGGAGCTTCGCGTACATCGCAGCGCCGATAGTGCAGCAACGGTGGCCCACTTCCTGGAAGGTCACCCCAGGATCAAGCGCGTTCATTGGCCCGGACTGGCATCCCATCCCCAGCACCAACTTGCTCAGCGACAGATGCGCCGTGTGGCTGGGCTGCTGACCATTGAATTGAACGCACCGGACGAAGCAGCTGTGGAACGCTTTTGCAACGGACTGGATCGCTTCTTGATGGCCGTGAGCTGGGGCGGTTACGAAAGCCTGCAGTGGCCCGTTTGTGCCCTGAAGGGTCCGGCCGGCTACTTCACGGAGCTGCCCTTCACCATGGTGCGTTTGTACATCGGACTAGAAGATCCCGCTGCCTTGATCAGCGATCTGGATCAAGCGTTGGCGCTGATGTGAGCACTTCACTCCTTCCACAGGCGAAGTACCCACGATCGTGCATCATCCACCAACTGGATGGAATACACGCCGTGTGCTAGAGCCGAAACATCCCATTCAATTCCTGAGCCGCGGCTGAACGCATGAACCTTCTTACTAGCGTGTGTGCGGCCTGTGATATCGACGATGGACAGCATCGCACTTTGCCCGACATCCGCCGGGAGCGAGATGATGGGCCGATCGGTATTCCAACCACCCACCACGTGCATGCTACTACCTGGTTCAACGACCTGCTCTATTCCGGTCGGCACACAATTCTCCACAACGATGCACAACAATGAGGTAGCATCAAGGCATGGTGCGATTCCAGCAACGGTGTACTGATAGCAGCCGGGTGGATCCACTCCTGGTACGAAAACGGGACTGTGCGGAGCACCACCGAAAGCCCATGCGCCACCCACCTGTGGTTCCCCGCCAAGCCTATCGCGCAACAAGAAAGCCGGATCCGAAGAACAGACCACATCGGTGGCGGAAATACCGGCATCTGCTGCTTGGCTTACTACGATGCAGTGCGTGGAAACATCCGAAGCACAAGGCGCGAACCCCATTACGGTGTAGGTATAACAACCGGCGGGATCGACGTCCGGAACGAAGATCCCACTGTGTGCACTGCCTGCAGGGCTGGTCCAATACCCACCCTGATCAGGCATGCCGCCTACATGTTGGATCAGAATGACAGGCTGATCCGAAGAACAAAAGCTCATGAAGTTGTCCAACCCGGCGTTCGGTGGTTCAACAGTTGTGATCGGAAGCACATAGGCCACACCGATGGTTGAGGGGTCCGATGCCACTATGCGGATCGCCCGACCTGTGCCAACGGTCAAGCCGGCGGGGAACGTACACGGGACCGCACCCGAGGTGGTGGCGGCAACGGTTCCAATACTTGTTGGCGTGTCAAAAGAACCTACCGCATCGGACAACTCGACCGTGAAGACATTGCCTGGACCGAACGGGTCGTTCACCGTGTACTCCACCTCTAACGTCGGGCTTCCGCACACTACAAGTGGTGGCATGGGTTCGATCGTGATCTGAGCCGTTGCGAGAATTGCACTCGACAACAGGTTGATAAACACGAGAGAGCGATGGAGTAGAGGTGTGGTCATGATCCGGGCTTCAAGGGATAACCTCGAAACTAGTACACATCGTTGCACATTGGCTCCCACGATCGACCAATCGCTCCGGCGGATCGACCGTTCTGTTGCGCTCAAGGCTGCCCGGTCCGAGGTCTTCCTCCCAGGACAACATCCGATGCATTCGCAGCGCGGAGGAGCTGTTCCAACGCATCGAAGTCTTGCGCCTCCTCGCGTTCACCAGATACGATCAACGTACTTTCGATACGAAGGTGGTCAGCGTCGAGGATGGTCAAACGCCGTTCGATGCGCGCGTTGGAAGTTGCGGCCAGGATCTCCAGGCCCGGAACAGGATCGAACTCCATAGGCTGGTCGAATCGGAGATGGAACACCACACGATCGTTCTGCTCGAAGTCCCAGTAGAACGGCAGATCACGATCGGCAGCCGTGAAGCCTTGTGGAACGGCATGAGCAAATAGATCCCGCAGATCCAAGGACCATGTACTATCGGCTTCCACATGCAACATACTACTCAGCTCGAACTGCCGATCCGCTTGGGAACGGAATGGTGCTGTTGTCGACGATGAACTGATGTTCCACGAGCCAGCAACTTCCTTCAGCGGGTCGCCATACGCCGGCAACACCGTCGGGTCCATACGCTTTCCCATGTAGGCTCCACGTCCGAGCGTGCTGAACTGCCCGGATAGCAGCACTTTCGCCTGGCCATCCACTGCTCCGGTGGCAGTGTTCACGTTCACCGTGTATTCGCGCACCCGTTGGTTGGAATGTTCCTCCGCTTCAGGAAGGTCCACGAACAACGGCAGCACCACACCATCGGACACCAGCCGAACAGGATCCATCAACAACGCTCTGGAACCTTGCCAATAGAAGGGCAGCTCGTTGGCCCACTCCCCGGTTGCGGAACGTTTGGGATGCATCCAGAGCACCCCATCCACGGCCTTCACCCCCATCACCATATCATTGTCCCACAGCGGCGTCATCCACCGATCGTCCATGGAACCGATACGATCATCCATCAAATAAGCAGTACTGTATCCGGCCTTCACCGCATAGACCAGTTTGGCGTACAGGTCGTACCGGCTGATCTCGCGTAGTCGACCATCGTTCACCTGATCCCCGTACTTCGGCATGCCTTGATCGATGTTCTCGTACCACAAGCTATCACCCGCATACGTGAAGCGTTCAGCGATGGTGTTGTGCAGGGCACGCATCTGCAGATCGGTCCTACCCGCTGGAATTCCCGCTACCGTGCGCTCCACGAATTCTCTGAACAATTTGTTCTGACGATCAGGTACGTTCTTCATCGCCACCCTTCTCCACCACAAGGCTCGTTGTTCGCGCCACCGCAGAACGTAAAGCCAATAGGGTTGCACATAGGACATGCCCGAAAGGCGATCGCGTGTCCAATAGCGGCCATCATCACATTGCAGTTTCACCCGGATGTGTGGAAGATCCGCACCGGGTCGCGCGTTCACCTCGCTGATGCAGGCGGGCAGGTCACGCAGTTCCCATCGTGCCGTTCGTTCATCACCATCCTCCTGGATGTCGAAGGGTTCTTCGCTCCACAGTCCCAGTCCGTGTTTTGCGTGATACCGGAACGTGACCTCCTGCTTGCGCACAGGAAGATCGCCATGGAAGAACACGCGCCAGCTGGTGAGCCGCGACCAGTTATCCATCCACTCGAATCCGCGCCAGTCCTGTGTACGGTCGCCGTTCACATCGTAGGGCACCATGTACTTCCACCGCACTTCAACAACATCACCCGGAGAGATCGCTTGCAGATCCAGGACGTAGGTCCATGCCGTCTCCATCGTGCGGAACGTGCGCACCAGTTCACGATCCACCTTGGCAAAAGCGCCCACCTCTCCCCACGTTCCGTCCGGTCGAATGATCCGTGCAGCGAACTCATCCAAACGGACATTGAACCATTGCGGACGTGGCTCGGTGGTCTGTGCTCCACCCGGTTTCCATCGGCCATCGTACGGTGGGTCAAGACTTTCCGGAAGCGTGAAGGACGCGAACCGCGCGATATCCTCTTCGGACGTGAAGCGGATCACTTTTCGCCGCTCGAAGAACAAGGAAAGGAACCGCGGTTTGAGGTTCTTCAACCGGACCTCCAACCGATCATCGAGGACCTCTGTCCCTTGGGACGGAACGTTCCATGCGGCGTCCCAAGGGGGAGCATCGCCCCAGTTGAACGGCTTCTTGATGGCCTCTACCCCTTGCGCGCAGGCGGAGCCGATGGCTAGTGAGAGAACAAGAAGTGCGGGCGCGAGGACCCGGACTACTTCTTCCGGAAGAAGAGCCGGATAGGCACACCGGTGAAGCTGAAATGCTCGCGTAAGCGGTTCTCGAGGAATCGCTCGTAGGAGGGCTTTATGTACTGCGGGGAGTTGCAATAGAAAGCGAACGTGGGCACGCGTGTCGGTAGCTGGGTGATGAATTTAATGGTCACCTGCTTCGATTTGTACATCGGAGGGGGCTGCCGTTCGATAATGGGCAGAAGGATATCGTTCAGCTTGCGCGTGGGGATCTTCTGATTGCGATCGGCGTGCACCTTCATGCCCATTTCCATGGCTTTCAGGATCCGCTGTTTCTCCAGCACGGAAATGAATACGATGGGCACGTCGGTGAAGGGTTCCATACGCTGGCGCACATCGGCCTCGAACGCCTTCATGGTGTTGGTCTCCTTTTCGATCAGGTCCCACTTGTTCACCAGGAGAACAAGGCCTTTCCCGTTCTTCTGGATGATGGACAGGATGTGCATGTCCTGGGCCTGCACACCGTCCTGCGCATCGATCATCAGGAAACAGACATCGCTATCCTCGATCGCACGGATGGAGCGGATCACGCTGTAGAACTCGATGTCCTCGTCCACCTTCTGCTTCTTGCGTATGCCGGCGGTATCCAGCAAGGTCACATCGAAACCGAACACGTTCCAGCGTGTATTGATCGGATCACGTGTAGTGCCTGCGATGGCCGTTACGATGTTCTGTTCGCGGCCCAGCAGGGAGTTCACGAACGAGGATTTGCCCACGTTGGGCTTACCGACGATCGCGAATTTGGGTACCTCCGGATCCTCTTCTTCCGTGGGTTTGGTGAAGGTGTTCACCAGTGCATCCAACAGTTCACCGGATCCGGCGCCGCTCTGTGCGGAGATGTTGAACACTTCACCCAGTCCCAACCCGTAAAATTCGGCGGAGTCGTATTGGCGAGCATGGTCGTCCACCTTGTTCGCTGCTAGCAACACCGGCTTCTTCGCGCGGCGCAGCATCTTGGCGATGTTCTCGTCCATGGCGGTAAGGCCGTGGTGAACATCCACCAGGAACAGGATGGAGTCGGATTCCTCGATGGCGAGGTTCACTTGTTTGCGGATCTCAGCCTCGAACACATCGTCGCTTCCGCTGATGTATCCACCGGTATCCACTACGCTGAACACGATACCGTTCCATTCGGCCTTGCCGTAGTGGCGGTCGCGGGTGGTGCCTGCGATGTTGTCCGTGATCGCCTGCCGCTCTTCGATCAAGCGATTGAAGAAGGTGCTTTTTCCGACGTTCGGCCGACCTACGATAGCGACGATATTACCCATGTTCAGTAGCCGTATTTCTTCAGTTTCGCTTCGTTCTCGCGCCAATCGGGATCCACTTTCACCTTCAGGTCCAGGAACACTTTGCGGTCGATGTACTTGCTGATGGCGATGCGGGAGTACGTACCCAGTCTGCGCAACGCATCACCTCCTTTTCCGATGATGATGCCCTTCTGGCTTTCGCGCATCACGATCACATCGGCTTGGATACGCACGATGTCCGGTGCTTCTTCGTAGCTGTTCACCACGATCTGCGTGCTGTAGGGGATCTCCTGCTTGTAGATGGTGAGCACCTTCTCGCGGATGATCTCGCTGATGAAGAAGCGCATGTTGCGATCGCTCAATTCATCTTTCGGGAAATACGCCGGATGTTCCGGCAACCGCTCGATGAGGTAGCCGCGCAGTTCGTTCACATTGAGGCCGTGCAGCGCGGAGATGGGCACCACCTTGGCTTCCGGGAATTCCACTTGCCAGGTCTCCAGTGCTGCGAGGATGGCATCTTCCTCACCGGTATCCACCTTGTTCACCAATACCACGGTAGGTCCTTTGAACCAATGCGCGCGCTTGAGCATTTCACCTGAACGTTCCGGACGCTGGCCGAGTTCCACCATGACGATGAGGATATCCGCATCGCTCAACGATTCGTTCACGGCGTCCATCATGCGCTCTTGCATCGGGTACTGCGGATCCAGGATGCCGGGTGTATCGCTCAACACGATCTGGTGGTCGTCGCCGTTCAACAGGCCGAGGATCCGGTGGCGGGTGGTCTGCGCCTTCGGGTTCACGATCACCAGGTCTTCACCCAACAGAGCATTGAGCAGCGTGCTCTTGCCCGTGTTGGGTTCACCGATGATGTTGACGTATCCTGCCTTGTGCGCCATTGCTGTTCTTCGTGCCGCGAAGATCGTTCGCCTCTGAGTACCAAAAACCAAAAGCCCGGCCTTGCGACCGGGCTTTCTTCGTAGCGGGGGTAGTACCCCTTCGTACAAAGGTACAACATGGATCGAAATGGTCGGAAGACCACACCACCCTACGGCGGTTTGACATTTTGCCCGGAAAGCGCTGACCCTAGGGACTACGCAACAGATGCACCATGCTGCCGGAAACTTAGCAGAAAGAGTAGATCCATATCCCCACGATCCTTGTGGGAGAAAATCAAGACCAGCGACACATGAACTACACGAAACAATATAAGCCCACCAGTATCCGCCTCGTCGGCATTCCAAAAGGTGAAACTACCTATCTCTCCTTGTACTGGAACTATGGGTTCAGCGTCCAAAACATCGGAGCAGACGGAGAGTTCGTGACGAAATACAGGACCTTAAGGGTGAGTATCGGCCACGCCATACCCAAGTGCAGTTGGGTTGTCCCCATTGAGGAAACGAAACCAAGGAATTCACATGAAGAAGGGGACTTCAGCCCAGCTTTTCGACGAAAGAACAAATCCCTGCTCAGCATTATCATATCCGATGCAGAACAATTGCGGGAACGCATCTTCAAATACTACGTCGACCACCTTCGGGAGAATGGCACGAAACCGCATCCTGAACAGATCTTGACCGCAGTAAAGGGGAAGGCGGTAAGTGCTGTCCGTGTCCGTTTGTCGGACTACATCCGCCAACACGCAAGGTCCCCGCTCGTGACAAACGATCGTACAGCAAAGAAATTCAGGGGACTGGCTGATATGGTCGATGTCTTGGTGGCGGTTAGGAAGTCAAACATTCTGAAGGATTATATGTTGGGTTCAGGTGATATCCATGTGGATTCCATGTGTGAAGCCGACTGGATCGATTTCCGGACACTGTATCAACGCGCAGCATGCATGGTAACCATTACCTATCGTGCAGCAACATCAAAAGGTATGGATGGCGTTGCGGCCCTAAGGTGGACCGGGAAAACTCAGCCCGCCTTCTACTCTGTGAACACCCTAGAAAAAGCACAGCAAAACTTGAAAACAGTCCTCGCAAGGGCGAAGAAGAGCAATTTGACGAAGCTGGATCTCGATACGTTGGACAAGGTGTCCAGAAAGGAACCTAAGAAGGAGCACCTTGAGGCCGATGAAATCGCCAAGGTGATCACCACCCGCTTCGATCAGGACTACTTGGAGAACACGCGGCGTCTGTTCCTTATCGAAATACTTACGGGCGTTCCAGTGGGTGGAATGCGCAGGCTTCTGGATCGTCCGATCACATTGATAAACGGGAAGCACATCAAGTTCCCTGCAGTATGGTCGGTCAGGGACAAGACCAAAACGCCCCATCTGATCCCGATCTTTCAAGGGGCATGGGACCTACTATCCGGGCCAGATAAGCCTCACATGATCAGCGATTCTGACTACAACGCATGGTTGAAGATTATTTGTAGCCGTATGGGACTGGATCGTGCATTCCAAGTGTGTGAGCCGAAAGCGAATGGTTCGATGCCGGACAAATTGGTCCCGCTCCACACGCAGGTGAGCTCGCACACGTGTAGGCGTTCGCTGAAGGTTCTCCTCGAAGGTGATCTTCATATCCCGCGAGAGCGGGTATGTGACATGTTCGGTCACAGTTACGGCGACAAGTCTGCCGACCGGGCTTACATGACTGTCAGTCCTGAGAGGTCTGCTGAACTATTGGTCCGCCAGGTTATGGATGAACAGGATATCCTTCCATTCCAGTTGGTAGGCAATTGTGTTCAAATAATCCAACGGTAGGGGCCTGATAAGCGAGCCACGAGCGAACGGATCTTTCAGCACAGATGGGTCATCGAGCGTTGAAAAGGAAGGTATTATCGCGGGTTGGATTCAGATGAGGAAACATTGGCGAAGAAAAATACACGTTACACTGCGCTGTATCATTTGAAGGAAGTTAGCGCCTCTTTTGCCGTTGATATCGCTCTGCGTCAATGAGAAACCCCTTCCCTCCTTTCTTTATGGATCAAGCAGTCCTCAAAAGGGTCAAAGAAGAGGGTGCGATTCTGTCCAGAAATTTGGAGGAAAAAAATTTGTGAGCACCAGAGGGCGCTCTCTGGAGGCCGTCCTTTTAGCCGCTTATTATTGATACGCGCTAAATAGGACCTCTGGTTTAGGCCCAGGTTCACCGTCCAAATTAGGGACTACACATATTGGAAACATCCTCTCAACCACCCGCTTCGACCACTGTTTCCGGACCACGAACGAGTTTTCCATAATGGCATCATTGGCGTTTGATACCAAGTTGTTCTACGGCCCCGATCGGCTCAGTTTAGCCGGAATCTTTCGCCGTTGGCTTCGTTCGTCTTGGCGAATGCCTCGGACAGCAGGAAGTTGTGATGCAACAGGATATTGACGCGCTGAATATCCACCAGGCCCTCCATCGTCACTGTATAGACAGCTCGTGGCGTCCTAATGGTGCTTCGGTTCTGGATCATTTTGGCATAAAGGTCTATCAGGATGGATTCGACCAACGGAGATCCATCGGCGGTCATGATGATACCTCTCTCCGAACGATCTCTTGAAAGGAGGACGTTGTAGTTCGCGGCCTGCACCATGAACAGTGCCACTGCTGCGGGGTGATATCGGCTCAAGAAGAGCCGTAGACCAGCCTTGAGGTCATTTATGCCGCCAAGACCTTCAAAGGCGAAGGCAAGAGCAGGATCTGGCAGACGTGGGCGGGATCTATTTGATAGCTTCATGGGTGATGGGAAGGATCGCCCCCCATCTATAGGGGGTAAGTCGGATGCTCATTCCCGGAAAACCACCTGACCATCTCTAAGACCTGCTCTGTCTGAAGAAGCCCATTGTAGAAATGGGGTCCTACATGATGCTCCTGTGTGGAAAAACCCCGAAAAGCACGGGAAATTGTCCCCTTGTTTCTGCCCAGTCGGTGTTTTCAATACGCCAGGGATATTCCCACCCCAAGCCCCATGTCGCTGTCATAGTGGGTAGTTGCCGAGAACGTCTTGGTGATGATGTAACGGAAGCGGCCCATGTATTCCAGATCACTGTTGCCCATGAGGTCCAGGCGCAGGCGGGGGGTAAGCGGAATGTCCTCGCGCATGAGCTGGGTCCTTAGCCTTCCATCCGAGTCGATGCGCGCATCCAGGACAAGCAGCATGGGCAGCGTGTATTGGATGCCGAAGCAGAGCGCGCTTCTACTGTCCTTGGTATTGCTTTGCCGGAAGAGGTTGTCCTCCGGCATCCCGTGCTCTTCCGTGCGACTTCGCCAGTCAACACCAACGTACGGGAAGAGCCACTGCATTTTACCGAGGTATCGACCGAAGTGCGTTTCCGCTTCCTGGCCGTGGTGGTCGGTATAACCAAGGCGCCACTCCGCCTGCAGGTTCCAACGCTTGTTCATCAGCATGGCCTCACCATCGCTGCCATTGGTGGCGAAGTCGTTCATGGCCATGAAGTGCCATTCCCTGTCCTCGCGTGTAAAGCGGCGTGCCGACTTCTGCACGTCGGATAGCTGCGGGTTCGGCGGACTGTTCTCATAAGTGAAGACCCGTCCCATACCGCTCATCATGTGGTAGAGGATGTGGCAATGGAAGAACCAGTCGCCGTCCTCGGTAGTGGCGAACTCGATCGTGTCGGTCTCCATCGGCATGATGTCCAGTACGTTCTTCAAGGGTGAATGGACGCCCTGTCCGTTCAGCACCCTGAAGAAATGGCCGTGCAGGTGCATGGGGTGTCGCATCATGCTGTTGTTGTACAGGATGATGCGCACATTCTCGCCTTTGCGGATGAGAATGCGGTCGGTTTCGGAAACGGTCTTGTTGTCGATGGCCCACAGGTAGCGGTTCATGTTGCCGGTGAGCTCGAAGTGCATCTCCTTTACCGGACCGGGTGGCAACGCAGTGCTCACTGGGGAACGCAGCATGGCGTAGTTGAGCGTGACGATATCAGAGCGCGCGTTGCTCTTGTACTGTTCACCCATGCCATCGTGCCCCGCATGGTCCATCGCCTCTGTCTTCTTGGCACCGGTGATCTCCGGATACATCACCACGTTCATGTCCATCTGCTGTAGGCTCATGTTCATGCCCATGTCATCCAGGTCGCCGTTCATCTTCATCATGCCGTTCATCATCTCCATGCCCTCGAAGTACTTCAGCGGCGCCATGGGCATGGCCAATTGCTTGATGCCACTACCCAGCCACACGGAAGTGGAACGTGTGCGGTCCTCGGAGGTCGCGAGTAGTTCGTAAGCAGTGCTGTCGGCGGGAATGGTCACGATCACATCGTAGGTCTCGGCGATGCCCATGATGAAGCGATCCACCTCGACGTGTTCCACGTCCATGCCATCGCTTGCCACCACGGTCATCTTGCCACCGGCATAGCTGATCCAGAAGTAGGTGGAAGCACCACCGTTGATGAGCCGGATGCGCACACGATCACCGCCTTTGAACTGCGGCACTTCGGTTTCGGGTCGACCGTTCGCAAGGAAGTGGTCGTAGTACACATCGCTCACATCCATTGCGTTCATGCGCTTCCATTCGTTCTTAAGCTTCGTTCCCAGGTAGCCGTCCCGTATCGCCTCGGAATAGCTCTGTGTAGTGCCGGGTCGCAGCTTGTTCTTCTGGATTGCGAACCAGTCATTGGCGCTATGCAAACGACGGTGGACCTCGAAGGGCTTCATATCCGTCCACTCGCTCAGGATAACGACATGCTCGGGCATTGGCGCCTCTTGGCGCTTATGGATGATGAGCGCACCATACATGCCGTTCTGTTCCTGCAAGCGCGTGTGTGAATGGTACCAATAGGTGCCGCTTTGCACCAACGGGAACTTGTACTCCACAGTGGTGCCGGCCTTGATCGGCGCGGTGGTGAGGTAGGGCACGCCGTCGAACTGGTTGGGCAGGATGATGCCATGCCAGTGTAAGGAGCTCTCCTCGCTCTTCATCGCATTGTGCACCACGATCAGCGCCGTATCGCCTTCGGTGAAGGTGAGGGTGGGCATGGGGATCTGCCCGTTCACGGCGAAGGCCTTGCGCTGCTTGCCGGTGTAGTTGACGACCGTATCTGTGATCGTCAACTCGTAGCGCGCGACCTTCGGCATGAAGTCGCCTTCGATGGCGTAGGTCCCCAATGGGCGCACCGGCACGCCGGTGTGTTCGTGCTGTGCGAACACCGATGCGCACGCACAGAAGCATGCAAGTACAAGCGCCGCCCACAGCTTCACGGAATCGACTGCTTCCCGCTTCCGCAGGGGAGCATCATGGATCCGTTTCGCGTAGACCTTTTGCGGCATCGCAGTTAGTTCTGGAAAGACGTACCTATCATTCATGCCGTGCTATTCTCTACATCTCCATCCCAGCCATCGGATTCGTGCCCTGCCTGAATTTGAACTCGCTGTTGAGCAGGTAAGCACCTGAGATCACCACCTGATCGCCAGCCTTGATGCCCTCCGTGACTTCCGTGAAGCCGCCAGCCTCAACACCCGTGGTCACCATGACCACCTTGAAGCGGCCAGGGCCGGTCGCGATCCAGACGGAAGCGCCTTGGCCGTCGCGGATCACCGCATCGGTGGGCAAAGCGAGGGTGGTCACTTCGCCGATGGATACGTGTATGGAAGCCTGCATGCCGGGCAGGATTTGTCCGCCCTCATTGGGAATGTCCAGCCGGATGAGACCAATGATCGACGAGGGATCCAGTTCCGGGTTGGCGAATGTGAGCTTGGCGTTGATCACGGTGTCAGGAAGCGCGGGCAGCGAAATGCGGCCTTCGGCTCCCAGTTTGATCCGCGCGCGGTCCATGGGATAGACCTGTGCTTCGGCCCAGAGCGATGAAAGCGAAGCAAGCTTCATCACCATGGCGCCCTGCATGAGCGTTTCGCCTTCGCGTATGGATAGCTCGGTGATCACGCCGGAGGCCGGACTTAGGAAGTCGATCGTATAGGGCGCGTTGCTGAGGGCTCCGAGTCCATCCACCTGTTCTTCCGTGAGTCCGTACGCGATCAACTTATTGCGTGCGCTGCGTTCCAATCGTCCCGGATCCTCCGTCGCCGGATCGGCTTTCTTCGCCATGTCGCGCGCGAAGAGCAGTTCGCTCACCGTGACGTTCAGTTCCTCGCTGTACAGGGCATAGAGCGGCTGGCCCTTCGCCACGCGCTCGCCGATGTTCTTGAAATACAGTTTCTCCACGCGGCCCATCACATGGGTGCTCACGGTGGTCACCTGTCGCTGGTCTACGACGATCCGGCCGGGCAGGAGCAACTCCTCCTGGATCGTACGCACACGTGCGCTGTCCACCTTGATGTTGCCAAGCTGGACCTGCAACGTGTTGAGTTGCAGTTCGCCCTCCTCCTGAGTGGTGTTCTCCCGCACGGCGATCAGTGGCATCTTGCAGATGGGGCAGTTGCCCGGCTGCTGCTCCATCACCTGTGGATGCATGGAACAGGTGTAGTAAACACCGTCGTCCTCCGCGACATCCACTGGCTTGCGGCCGCAGCCGAAGGCCATTACCAGTGCCGTGATCAGCAATACGGTTCTGGTGGCGCTCATGGAGAGGAGGTTTTGAGAAAGCCCTCACTGTCGATCAGCAACTGTGCATTGCGTGCGATCGCCTGCTGCAGATCGATCCCGGAACGCAGTTCGATCCATTCACCCGAGCGCACGCCGGTGATCACCTCATGCGACCGGAAGCCACCCGGCTCCTTCGTGAACACGTATTGCCGCACGCCGGTGCTGATGACCGCTGTCGCCGGTACGACCCATGCACTGCGCGGTGGAGCATGGATCACCGCCGAGATCCGCGATCCGATACGCAAGGTGTCGCCGGGGTTCGGCAGATAGACGCGGACGGAGACCAACGATGCGCCCGCGCGGTAAACCGGTTCCACCAGATCCACGGTGCCTTCCATGATCGCGCTGGTATCTCCTTCGATCCGCACCGTCGCCTTCTGTCCGATGGCAATGCGGTCCTGTCCATCCGCAGGAAGCGGACTGAGCAAGGCGAGCACCGTGCGGGTGCCGTAGATGGTGAAGATGGTCTGGCCCTTCTCCACGTAGCCCCCTTCGCGCAAGGTCAATTCCTGGCCGACAATTCCGGCCATGGGCATGGATCCCGGTGCCGCGACCGCCGCCGCGCGATCATCCTCATGCAGGTGCCCTGCGCGCGGGCTGTAGACGGTGATCGCGCGCGGCACGACTCCGGTCCTGCGCAATTCAGCCACCTGTTCTTCCGTGAGGCCGAGCAACTTGAGGCGCTTGCCCGCAGCAGCGAGCATCGTCGGATCCTTCGGCTCCTGGCGTGTGAGGAAGAGGTAGTTCTCCTGCTCCGTGACCAGTTCCCTGCTGTACAGGTCCATGAGCTTTTGTCCTTGCTGCACGGGCTGGTAGCGGTACTTCACATAAAGCTTGTCGATCCATCCGGCGGCCCTGGCGGAAACCACCTGGAGGTTCCGTGGATCATAGGCCAGCACACCGGTCGCGCTGAAGTCCATGGGCAGTTCCTTGCGTTCCATTCGCGCGGTGTCGAGGTTGGCCACCACGAACGCATTGGGCGATCGCAATGCGGCATCGAGGCCTTTGGCCAATGTGGTCGAGTCGCCCGTCATGGGCATCTCCATCCCTTCCTGCATACCCTTCTCCTTGGGCATCTCCATTCCTTCCATGCCTTCGTGGGCCGAGTGGTCCGTCTCTTTCCCGCCCTTGTTCCCACAGCCTGCGAGCACTGCCGATATGATCAGCACGGCGGCCACGCCAAGCAGCGCGGTGCGGTCAGCGGATCTCAAGCTGTTCATCGTAGGTGGCGTATAGGAGGGAGAGATCTTTCACGAGGTCGAGCCGCGCGAGTTGCACCATGCGCAGGTTCTGCCAGGCATCGAGCACCATGAAGAGTTCCTCGGTGTTCTGCTCGTAGGCCAGCAAGGCCGTCTCGTAGTTGCTGCGCATGGCGGGCACGATGGCGCGATCGTAGAGATCCAATTGCTGCTGTTTGTTCGCGATCTCCGCGCGCAGCAGGTCCAGCGCGCCGAGCGTTTCGTTCACCAATGCGTTCCTGCTTTCGTTCAGCGCGTCCATGTCGAAGGTCAATCCGGCGATGGTCGACTTGTACATCTTGCTGGACCATGGCGCAATGGGAATGGACACCATGCCCATCAAACTGAACTGCTGTGGCTGCGTGCCGAAGCCGACCATGTGGTCGTACTTGATCCCGTAATCGGGCCGTAACGACGCGCGTTGCACATCCTGCTTGAAGCGCAGCAGGTCGATGTTGCGATCGATGGCGCGCAGATCACTGCGGCGTTCAGCCACCAAGGTGCTGTCCACCGGGCGCTGTTCGGGCGCGCGCGGCGCGAAGGCCGTATCCACCGAGAACACGATCTGTTTGTCACGGGCCATCGCGGTGTTGAGCATGATCCGCATCTGTTCGATCTCCAGGTCGGTCATCAGCTGCATGTTCTGCACGTCGCCCAGCATCGCCTTCGCCTTGTAGTAGGCGTTCAACTTGTCCATGCCGTAGGTGTAGCGGATCTCGGCGGCCTGCACGAGGTATTGGAGCAGGGCCTCGCTGCGCACCAGCACGTCCTTCTTCTTCACCAGCACCACCCACTCGTAGTAGGATCGCTTCGCCATGCTGAACAGCTCGTTGCGCATGGCGTTCTGCATCTCGGCATCCACCTTCGACATGCCGAGCATGTAGTCCCTGTTGGCGTTGCGCTTGCGCGCGTTGGCGATCATCTGCTCGGCGGAGATCATGAAGGATCCCATGCCCGGATCGCCCATGCCATCGGGCTTCCACAGCGTGGTGTTGTAAGGCGCCATGAACAAGCCCGCGCCCACGCTTGGTGGATCGAGCGCACGCGCCCCTTCGGCGTACTTGTCGAAGGCCTTGATCCGCGCGTCGTACACCTTCAACTCCGGGTTCGCGGATGCGATGACGTTGAGGATGCTGTCCAACGACATCACTTGCGCGCGCACGCCACCGCCAAGGCACGCGGCGAACGCGGCCACCAGGAAGATCCTGCGGCCAATGTGGAAGTGCGGTGCGCGGCGTGTCATGGAACGGACGGCTGTAGAATGGATCCGAAGAGGAGGTACAGAAGTCCGGCGAGCATGGTGACGCCCGTGGAAAGTCCAGCGAGTTTACGCACCTCCGCGCTTCCACGGATCACGGTGATCCCCAGCTTCACCAGGGTATTGCTGAGCACGGCGGCGATGATCACCAGCATGGCGATCCGCAGTTTGGTGGGGTCCATGGCGAACTTCGACATGGCGATGGTGATCGCGTCCACGTCGGCGAAGCCGGAGATGATACCGGAGAGCACGAGGCCACCATCGCCAAGCCATTCATTGGCGTAGTACACGGCCAGCGAGATGCCGACGTAGAGCAGACCAAAGAACAGGGCGTTGAGGATGTTCAACGGATCGCGCAGTTCCAAGGCCTTGCCGGTGGCTTTCGGAAGGCCCTTGCGCATGACGAACCAGGCCGAGCCGAGTTCCACGGCGGCCATTATCAGGCAGGGCAGCACCACATAGCTGAACACCGCAGCATTGAAGATCAAGGTGACGATGGCCACGCGCACGAACATGACGGCCGATGCGATGGAGATCCCCGCAGCGTAAGGCCGTGCGAGCGGTGCGCCCTGCTCGCGGCTGCGGGCCGCGTACACCCAGGTGACGGACGTGCTGGAGAACATGCCGCCGAACAAGGCAGTGAGCAATATGCCCTTGCCCTCTCCGATGAACTTCACCAGGAAGTAACCCACGAAGCTCATCGCGCTCACGATCACCACCACGGCGCCGATGTCTTGCGGGTTGAGCAGCGCGTTCGGGCCCATGCCACGATCGGGAAGGAAGGGCAGGATCACGAGCGCGATCAGCGCGAACTTGATCGCGGCGAAGAGTTCGGGCCGTGTGATCAGGGCCAGGTAACTACGGAGCGTGCCCTTGAGCGAAAGCAGGGCGGCGGTGATCACGGCCACCCCGAGCGCTGCGCGGATCATGTGCGCACCAGCCATGACACCCGCCGTGAACGCGATGATCAAGGCGATCTCCGAGGTAAGTCCCGTGTGACCTTGTTTGCTCCTGCTGTACCAAGTGAGCGCGACGAAGAGGATGAAGGCCGGGAAGGCTGCCCACAGCAATCCATACCCCGCGATCCCGCCCAGCGAGGCCAGCAGACAGCCCAGGATCGCGACCAGTGGGAAGGTGCGGATGCCGGCGAGGTGATCGTCCTTCTGCTGCGCATCGAACTCGCGCTCCAAGCCGATGATGAGGCCCAC
>DLGQ01000028.1:0-760 GCA_002482775.1 Flavobacteriales bacterium UBA7690
TATCGCTGGCCGGGCAACGTGCGCCAATTGCGCAACATCGTGGAGCAGATGAGCGTGATCGAACAGACGCGCGAGGTGGATGCGAAGACGTTGCGGCAATACCTACCCGATCAGAGCACGGCGTTGATCCCTACGGGAGCGGCGGGTGGCGGAACAGGTACCGATAGCATCAATGAACGCGAGCTGATCTTCAAGTTCCTCTTCGACATGAAGAACGACTTGAACGCGCTGAAGGAACAGGTGAAAGCCATCACCGGTGGGCAACCCATGGCTGCACCCATCGCACCCGTGTACCGCGATGAGCACCTGTACATGCCGCAGAACATGCCGGCACCGGGAACGGTCAGCATCATTCCGCACAATGCACCGGTGGACGAGGACATCGACCACACCGAGGTGGAGGAAAGCCTTAGCCTGGAAGAGAAGGAGAAAGAGATGATCAAGAAGGCGCTGACCAAACACCGCAACAAGCGCAAGAACGCGGCTGCGGAATTGGGCATCAGCGAGCGCACGTTGTACCGCAAGATCAAGGAATACGATATCCCGTGAGGAGTTCGCAGTGGGCAGTTCGCAGTTCGCAATTGGCAGTTCGCAGTGTGCGCTGCCTGCCATATGCCTGTTGCCTGCTACTGCTCATTTTCTTCGCTGGGTGCCGTGTGAATTACTCTTTCACCGGTGGTGATGTGGGCGAAGCGCGGACGATGACCGTTGACCTGATCGAAGCACGGGCACCGTTGGCCACGCCGTTGAGCGCGCAGGT
>DLGQ01000028.1:769-3340 GCA_002482775.1 Flavobacteriales bacterium UBA7690
GCGATCTTCTGCTGGCACAAACACCGTTGAAGTTGAAACAGAGCGAGGGCGATGTGCAATACAGCGGTGCGCTGGTGGGCTACGATGTGCAGCCGGTGAACATCCAAGCGAACGAAACAGCCGCCTTGAACCGGTTGACGATGACCGTGCAGATAACCTACATCAACACGCTGGATACGAAGAAGAACAAGGAGTTCACCGTCTCGCGTTTCTCCGATTACGATAGCACGCAGGACATCACCTCGGTAGAAGAGCAACTGGCGCGCGATATTGGTAAGCAGCTGGCGCAGGATATCTTCGACCGGACTTTGGGCGACTGGTAACATGGAACGCGAACGGCTGACACGGTTGGTACAGGATGCTGCTGCGGTAGAGCGCGGCGACCTTGCCGAACTGAACGCCCTAGCGGATAAATTCCCGTGGTTCGCCGGAGCACAGGTGTTGCGCTCCTTGGGCGTACACAAGGCTGGCGATGTGCTTTCGGAAGAGAACCTGCGGAACACCGCTGCTCACGTGCCATCGCGCACCGCCCTGTTCGACCTGATCCACCGTTCGGCGAAACCAGCTGAGGCGAAACTGTCCGTCGACCCGGAACCTCGCCAACCTGCGACGCCTAAGGTAGTTCCACCGCCCACGCCTATCCCGGAGCTGACCGTTGTAGAAGTTGCTCCAGACCCTACTCCAACCGAGAAGATAGTTGCGCCAGAACCTGTGCTGGAGGTAGTCCCATTCACGCCTGTCCCGGATGCGGTAGTCGAACTAACGGAGCCGACGATGGAGGTGGCCGAAATCGCCCCCGTTGTAGAGGAAGCACCAGAGTTCTTGATCGACGCGATCGAAGAACTTCACTCCACGCCTGCTGAGGAGCAAATTGCGGCGGATAACGACCTGGTCGAGGACCCGTTGGAACGGCAGATCATGGAGTCGGCGCTTGCGCATGCCTACGACATCAGTTGGGTGGAGGCCGATGTGAACAAGCCTCGCCCGGAGAGCCACAAAGCGCCCGTCGTGGACCTGCCTGCGCCTGACCCGGTGGTGCCGATCTCGCCGCTCCAACCACTGGAGCCCGCACGGTTCGTCACCCGCAACGACAAACTTTCCTTCACCGACTGGCTAGCAGCAAGTAACGACGCGCCTTCTGAGGCCCCGCCCGTGGTTAAACCCAGGGAGTCCGTTGTGCCCGAAGCCGCTTCGGACTGGCTGCGGCAGCCGGAGGAGAAGCCGAAATCAGCCCCTTCTACACTGGCCCCCATCCAGCCGATCCTCGAAAAGCGGGTGGAAGTGGATACCCGGTCGTTGATCGACAACTTCATCAAGCAGCAAACGCCGCCAGCCCAGCAAAAAGCGGAGTTCTTCACCCCGCAGCAGGCGGCCAAACGCAGCTTGGACGACAAGGCCGGTATGGTCACCGAGACGTTGGCCCGTGTGTATGCCAAGCAGGGCAACTTGCCCAAGGCCATAGAGGCCTACCGGCGGCTGGCATTGAAATACCCGGAGAAAAGCGCTTACTTTGCGGCCCTTCAAAAAGAGCTTGAAGCTCAACTGAACAAGTAGTCATGGTCGCCATCTCCATCATCATCCTCATCGTCTGTGGTCTTCTCGCGCTGGTAGTTTTGGCGCAAAACCCCAAGGGCGGTGGCTTGGCGGCCGGTTTCACCGGTGCCCAACAGATCGGCGGCGTGCAACGCACGGCTGATTTCCTCGAGAAAGGAACGTGGACCCTTGCGGCCTCGCTCATGGTGCTTTGCCTGGTCTCCGCAGGCCTGCAGAACACCGGTAGCAGCGTTATCGATGATCTGGATACTCCGGCTGTAGATGCTGCTCCGGCGGATGAGGCCGCCCCAGCGAACAATGTTCCGGCCGACCAAGGCGCTCCGACCACCGAAGCACCTGCCCCATAAGTCTTGTCAGCTTGGCAGGCCGTCCCTGCCGATCTTCCCACAGAACACCGAGAAGGCTGTCCTAGTGACAGCCTTCTTTCATTGGCACAGGTGTTGACGAACGCGGGCGACCCCCAAAAGGTCCCATTCAAACCTTTCGAATCTACCATGGCAAACAAAGTGAAACCGTTGGCGGACCGCGTGCTCGTTGAAGCCGCAGCCGCTGAAGAGACCACCAAGGGTGGTTTGTACATCCCCGATACCGCTAAAGAGAAGCCCCAGCGTGGCAAAGTGATCGCAGTAGGATCAGGCCGTATCGCCGACGACGGTAAAGTGACGCCGCTGACCGTGAAGGTGGGCGACGAGATCCTGTACGGCAAATACAGCGGTACGGAGCTGAACCTCGAAGGCAAGGACTACATGATCATGCGCGAAAGCGACATCTACGCTGTCCTCAACTAATTGATCCGGGCGATGCATGCATCGCCCTTTTTCATCCCTAAAACCCCAGAACTGCAATGGCAGCCAAGAACATCCAATTCGACTTGGACGCACGCGATCGTTTGAAGCGTGGCGTCGATCACCTCGCGAACGCGGTGAAGGTGACCCTCGGACCGAAAGGCCGTAACGTCATCATCGACAAGAAATTCGGTGCACCCCAGGTGACCAAGGACGGCGTTACCGTCGCCAA
>DLGQ01000025.1 GCA_002482775.1 Flavobacteriales bacterium UBA7690
TCGACCGCGTGACCTTCGAGACCGGCAGCGCCACGCTGGATGCCGTGAGTTCCGAAGAGCAACTGAACAACTTGGCCGAGGTACTGAAGGCTTACCCGCAAGTGCGCCTGAAGATCGGTGGGTACACGGACAACACCGGCGATGCCGCTGCCAACAAGAAGCTTTCGGATGAACGTGCGAAGGCCGTTACCGCGGCACTCGTTGCAAAAGGCATCGCAGCGGAGCGTTTGGAGGCTGAAGGTTATGGCTCCGATCACGCTGTTGCCCCCAACGACACGGAGGAAGGCCGCGCACAGAACCGCCGCATGGCCCTGCGTGTGATCGAGAACGGAGTGGACAGCGCTACTTACGCTGCTGCCGACACGACCAAAGCCGACACGGCGAAAGCCTTCGAGGATATGACCGAGGCTGAGAAGGCCGAAATGCGGCGCAAGAACCCGCTCTTCGCCGTGTTCTCACCATCGCAACAGGCACAAGGCCCGCTGGTCGGAACCTCACGTGTTGCGGATACTGCACAGGTGAACGCTTACCTGCGCTCGGCCACGATGAAGTCGTTGTTGCCCGCTGATGTGAAACTCGCTTGGTATTCCAAGCCAGAGACCTTCGAGACCACCAACGGTGAGAAGTCACAGTTCCTTTCGCTCTACGCGCTGAAAGTGCCACGTGGCGGAGAACCGCGCCTGGACGGTAGCTCCATCATCAATGCCTACCAGGATTATAGCGTGACCGGGGATGTGGAGGTTATCATGCAGATGAACCCCGAAGGCGCGCAGACCTGGCGCCTGATGACCGGTGAGAACGTGGGTAAGGCCGTGGCTATCGTTCTGGACGACCTGGTCTACAGTGCACCGATCGTACAGAGTGAGATCGCCGGTGGGCGCTCCAGCATCAGCCTGGGCAATGGCGACCTGAACAAACAGATCCAAGAGGCCGATGACTTGAGCAACATCCTCAAGGCCGGTGCCCTGCCTGCTCCAGCACGTATCATCGATGAGACGATCGTGGGACCATCGCTCGGTGAAGAGAACATCTCCAGCGGTCTGCTGTCATTCGCTGTTGCATTGATCGGTGTGTTGCTGGTGATGTGGCTGTATTACAACCGTGCTGGTTGGATCGCCGACATCGCCTTGCTGGCCAACGTGTTCTTCCTGATCGGTACCATGGCTTCCATGCAAGCCACGTTGACCTTGGCCGGTATCGCCGGTATCGTGCTCACCATCGGTATGGCGGTAGATGCCAACGTACTGATCAACGAGCGTGTGCGCGACGAACTGAAGCAAGGCCGCATGTTGAAGAGCGCCATTGAAACGGCCTACTCCAACTCCGGTGCGCTGTCCGCGATCATCGACTCCAACGTGACCACGTTCGTTACGGCGGTGATCCTGTACTTCTTCGGTTCCGGCCCGATCCGCGGGTTCGCTACCACCCTGGGCCTGGGTATCCTCACCTCGCTGTTCACGGCCATCTTCATCTCCCGGTTGGTGATGATGTGGCGCATGGAAAAGGGCAAGAGCATTACCTTCTCCCGCCCGTGGAACGTGAACTTGTTCGATGGCACTAACATCGACTTCATGGGCAAGCGCAAGATGTTCTACGCGATCTCCTTCGTGTTGATCGGCATCGGCCTAGTCTCCATGTTCACCCGCGGCTTCAACTGGGGTGTTGATTTCACCGGCGGCCGCACCTTCGTGGTGGAGTACGCCCAACCCGTGGATCCAGAACAAGTGCGCTCCACGTTGGAACCTGTGGTCACTGAAGATGGCCGGCAGTACACCATGAACGTGAAGACCTATGGCGGCGAGCGTCGCTTGAAGGTCACCACGAACTACCTGATCGACGAGCCGGGCGTTTCCATGGACTCCGTGGTACAAGCACGCATCGGTGCCGGGCTGGCGAAAGTGGGTGAATTCACCTTCGCCGACGATACCCGCAAGGTGGACCCCACGATCAGCGACGACATCAAGATCAAAGCCTTCACCTCGGTGGGCATCGCACTGCTCTTCATGTTCGTGTACATCGGTATCCGATTCAACAACTGGCAATACGGCGTGGGTGCCATCCTGTCCTTGATCCACGACGTGCTGGTCGTTCTTGGCCTGTACTCCCTCCTCTGGGGCGTGGTGGGCTTCTCCATGGAGATCGACGAAGCCTTCATTGCTGTGATCCTCACCGTGGTGGGTTATTCCATCAACGATACCGTGGTCGTGTTCGACCGTATCCGCGAGTACACCCGAGAGCACAAGCGCGAACCGGTGGTCTCCCTCTTCAACAAGGCTATCAACAGCACGCTCAGCCGTACGTTGAACACCGGTGTCTGCACCATGCTGGTTCTGCTCATCATCTTCTTCTTTGGTGGTGTGGCCATCAAAGGCTTCGTGTTCGGCCTCTTCGTGGGAACGTTGGTGGGTACCTACTCGTCCATCTTCGTGGCTTCGGCTTCTGCGGTGGATCTGATCCTGCGCAAGAAGACCACCGTCGCTTTGAAAGAGGCTGTGGCCTGAGCATAGAGCTTCTTCGTCTTGGGAAGTCCCGCCTCGCTGGCGGGACTTCCTACTTTTGGACCGCCCATGCGACCATTCCTTCTCTTCGATATCAGCGGCGGCGAGCTCATGGTCATCATGCTGTTCGCACTGCTCTTCTTCGGGTCCAAGGGCATTCCGGACCTCGCACGCACCCTCGGCCGCACCATGCGCCAGGTGCGCGATGCCAGCAACGAGGTGCAGCGCGAGATCCAACGCGGAGCGAATGATGTGACCCGGGCCGTGCAGGACCAACGACGCACCTTCCAGCAAAGTCTGGAGATGGAACCGCCCAAGCAGCCCGCTATTCCGCCCCCGCCAACAGGCGAAGAGGAAGTGCCGAAGCCGCCGCCACCCACCGAGCCGCCAACGGCCTGATCCCGATCCAGCAAGTCCTCGAGCAGCCCGCCGACCAGCGGGCTGCTCACTTTTAGTGCCTAACCTTCGAGGATAGGGGGTATGTGAACAGATGTTCACTATTTTCATGGACACCCCCCATTGTAAAACATACCTTCGCCGCCGAAACCACACTTTTCCAATGACCACCCCCCGAATTCGCCATAAGGCGCTCGAAGATGTGCTCGGCCGCGAACCGAAAACCGTGGAGATGCCTTCCGCCAAGATCTCCGAGTATTTCGGTACCAACGTGTTCAATGAGGACGCCATGCGCATGTTCCTCACCGAGGATGCCTATTTCGCCGTGCGCCAAGCCATCCACCAAGGAAGCCGCATAGACCGCAAACTGGCCGATCAGGTAGCCAGCGGTATGAAGGAGTGGGCCAACAGTAAGGGTGCCACCCACTACACCCACTGGTTCCAGCCGCTCACAGGCACCAGCGCCGAGAAGCACGATGCTTTCTTCGAACCCATCGGCGGCGGCCGAAGCATCGAACGGTTCGACGGAAGTATGCTCGTGCAGCAGGAGCCCGATGCCAGCAGCTTCCCCAACGGCGGCATCCGCAACACCTTCGAGGCACGCGGCTATACGGCGTGGGATCCCAGTAGCCCGGCCTTCCTCATGGGCCGCACCCTGTGCATCCCCACCATCTTCATCAGCTACACCGGTGAAGCACTGGACTACAAGATGCCCCTGCTGCGCGCGATCAAAGCGGTGGACGAAGCTGCTACGGCGGTCTGCCAGTATTTTGATAAGGACGTGACCAAAGTGACCTGTACACTGGGGTGGGAGCAGGAGTACTTCCTCATCGACGAGTCGCTCTTCTATGCACGTCCGGATATCGTGGCCACGGGCCGCGCCTTGTTCGGGCACGAACCCGCCAAAGGCCAACAGTTGGAAGACCACTACTTCGGCAGCATCCCGGAACGCGCCGTGGCCTTTATGCGCGAATTCGAGACCGAAGCCCTGAAACTGGGCATCCCCGTGAAAACGCGCCACAACGAAGTGGCTCCCAACCAGTTTGAATGCGCACCCGTGTTCGAGGAACTGAACCTGGCCGTGGATCACAACATGCTCCTGATGGACGTGATGGAGAAAGCCGCACGGAAACACGACTTCCGTGTACTGTTCCACGAGAAGCCGTACGCCGGGGTGAACGGAAGTGGCAAACACAACAACTGGAGCCTCGCCACCAACACCGGCAAGAACCTGCTGCGCCCGGCCAAAACACCGAAGGAGAACATCCAGTTCTTGGCTTTCTTCGTGAACACGATCAAAGCCATCCACAGCAACGCGGATGTGCTACGCGCCAGCATCGCCACTGCCAATAACGACCATCGCCTGGGTGCCAACGAAGCTCCTCCGGCCATCATAAGCGTATTCATCGGCGAGTACCTCACCAACTTACTGGATGGGTTGGAGAAGAACATCAAAGGCGCCATGTCCCCCGCCAGCAAGACCGAACTGAAGCTGGATATCGGCCGCATCCCTTCGGTGATGTTGGACAACACGGACCGCAACCGCACCAGCCCGTTCGCCTTCACCGGCAACAAATTCGAGTTCCGTGCCGTGGGCAGCAGCGCCAACTGTGCCGCGTCCATGACGGTGCTCAACACCATCGTGGCCCATCAACTGCGCGAGTTCAAGAAGACGGTGGATGCCTTGATCAAGAAGGGTGTGAAGAAGGACGAAGCCGTGCTGCGCGTGATCCGCGACCTGATCGTGGAGAGCAAGGCCATTCGTTTCGAAGGCAACGGCTACGGGGACGAATGGAAGAAGGAAGCCGCCAAACGCGGATTGAGCAACATCGCCGACACTCCCCGCGCGTTGGACGTGTGGGAACGGAAAGAGACCAAGGAACTGTTCGCCTCCATGGGCGTGCTTTCCGGCGTGGAGCTGGAAGCCCGGCATGAGATCGAGCTGCACAGCTACGTGCTCAAGATCCAGATCGAAGGCCGTGTTTGTGGTGATCTGGCACAGAACCACATCGTGCCAACGGCGATCGCCTACCAGAACCGCTTGATCGAGAACGTCCGAGGCCTGCGCGAGGTCCTCGGTGCCGAAAAGGCCAAGAAAGCTGCTGCCACACCTGTGAAATTGATCGAGGAGATCAGCGAGCACATCAACCACATCGTCACGTTCGTGGAGGAAATGACCGAAGCCCGCAAAAAAGCGAACGCCCTGGACGATACCCGTGCCAAGGCCATCGCCTACTGCGATAACGTGAAGCCCTACTTCGATCGGATCCGCTACCACAGCGACAAACTGGAGCTTCTGGTGGACGACGAGCTCTGGCCGCTGCCCAAGATGCGCGAGCTCATGTTCACCCGTTAGGGTATCAAGCCTGAAGTAAGTGTGAACGTTCCACGGTGATCGTTCCGCTTGTCATTTCGGGATCTGCTTATCTTCGCCCGGAACCGGAAAACCCGTCTCTCACCCTACACGCACCTGATGACCACAAGGAAACTCCTTGCCAGCCTTCTCGTTAGCCTCGTTTTCGTGAGCACCGCAGCCGCTCAAAGCAAGCTGGCGGAAGAAGCGGACGATGCCTTCAAGAAAGGCTTCTATTTCAACGCCATCGAACTCTACAAGAAGGCGTACACCGTGGAGAAGAAGGCCAGCACCAAGGCTGAGCTCATCTTCAAGGTCGGTGAAGCCTACAAGGCCATCGGTGATCCGCAGCAAGCCGCCGTGTGGTACGAAAAGGCCAACAAAGCGCAGTACACGGACCCCATCACCTACCTGTACATCGGCGATATGCTGAAGCAGGACGGGAAGTATGCCGAAGCTATTGCGGCGTACAACCGGTTCAAGGAGAAGAAACCCGGTGATGCCCGCGCGGACGCCAGCATCGCGGAGTGCGAACAGGCCCAAGCGTGGAAGGATTCGCCCACCCGCTACAGCGTGGATCCAGAGGTGCTCTTGAACACCCAGCAGTACGATTTCACCCCCGGTTTCGCGGATAAGAAGAACGAAACGGTGGTATTCACCAGCACCCGCCCAGGTGCTACGGGCTCGGAAACGGACCAGATCATCGGCGAAAGCTTCAGCGATCTGTTCACCAGCAGTCGCGATCGCCTCGGCAAGTGGAGCGAGCCTACCAAATTGCCCATCTCCATCAACACGGAAGGCAACGAAGGAGCGCCGATCTTCAACAGCAAGCGCAGCATGATGTATTTCACCCGCTGCCCCATGGAGAAGAAGAAGGTGTACGGCTGCGACATCTGGGTGAGCAAGAAAGTGGGTAATAACTACGCCGAACCGGTGAAGCTGAACCTACGTCCGGAGAAGAACGATACCATCACCATCGGCCACCCGGCCCTGAGCAAGGATGATGATGTCCTGGTGTTCGCCAGCGATATGAAATGGCCCGGCCACAAGGGTGGAAAGGACCTCTACTCCGTTAAGTTGGACAAAGACGGAATGCCAACCGGAGCTCCGGTGAACTTGGGTGCCGATATCAATGGCCCGAAGGATGAGATGTTCCCCTTCATCCGCCAAGACGGTAGCCTCTACTTCTCTTCCAACGGCCGCGCCGGTATGGGTGGCATGGACATCTTCCACGCCGAGAAGTCCGGTGAGACTTGGACCGCCGTGGACAACATGAAGTCGCCGATCAACAGTTCTTCCGACGATTTCGGCATCGCCTTCGAAGGAGAGGAGGAGCGTGGTTTCTTCACCAGCAACCGTGCCGGTGGAAAAGGTCAGGACGACATCTGGCGCTTCTACTTGCCGGACATGGTGTTCGCCTTGCAAGGCACCGTCTACGACAAGAAGACCAACCAACCGCTCCCCGGTGCCAAGGTCAGTGTTGTTGGTACCAACGGAAGCAACTTCAGCGCCATTACGGATGATGTGGGTGGCTTCAGCTTCGTGGAGAACGGGAAAGAC
Organism: Flavobacteriales bacterium UBA7690; assembly: GCA_002482775.1. GTDB lineage: Bacteria > Bacteroidota > Bacteroidia > Flavobacteriales_F > PHOS-HE28 > PHOS-HE28. Next base: position 6,808 of record DLGQ01000025.1, read on the forward strand.
CGTTACATCAAGGAGAATACCACCTACAGCATCCTCGCTGAAAAAGAGGGCTACTTGGTGGTGAAGGACCAGATCACCACAGTGGGACTGAATGAAAGCACCACCTTCGTGAAGGAGTACTTCTTGCAACCTGCTGAAGTAGGTGGTGTGGTAGACCTTCCATCTGTGATCTACGACGTGGACAAATTCGAGCTACTGCCTGCCAGTATGGATTCCTTGGAGTTGGCATACCGCACTTTGGTGGACAACCCGACCATGGTTGTGGAACTGCGCTCACATACCGATTCACGACCAACACGCCGTTACAAGGGAGGCAACATGGAACTTTCCCAGCTCCGTGCGCAGAGCTGCGTTAACTTCCTCGTGACCAAAGGCATCGACCCTGCGCGCATGGTGCCCGTAGGCCGCGGTGCAGAAGAGACCAAGATCTCCGACGATCAGATCAAGAAGATGGCGACGAAGGAGGAGAAGGAGGCCGCTCACCAGGTCAATCGCCGCACGGACTTCAAAGTCCTGAACTACGATTACGTACCGAAAGCCAATTAGCTAACACCCTGAATGATAGAGCATCTCGCACCTGCGGGATGCTCTTCTTCATTTACACCCCATGAGTCCTGACCGTTACGCGCAACGCGGAGTTTCTTCCGGAAAGGAAGATGTACACAAAGCCATCGCCAACATGGACAAGGGCCTTTTCCCCAAGGCCTTCTGCAAAGTGGTGGCCGATGACCTTACGGGCAGCCCTGATCACTGCATCGTGATGCATGCGGACGGTGCTGGTACCAAGAGCTCATTGGCCTATGCATACTGGAAACAGACCGGAGACCTTAGTGTCTGGCACGGTATCGCTCAGGACGCCATCGTGATGAATCTGGACGACCTGCTCTGCGTGGGTGCCACGGACAACATCTTGCTCAGTAGCACCATCGGCCGCAACAAGCGGTTGATCCCCGGCGAAGTGATCAGCGCGTTGATCGAAGGCACGGAGGTCTTCTTGCAACGCATGCGCGATCTGGGCATCGGCATCAGCAGTACCGGAGGCGAAACAGCCGATGTAGGCGACCTGGTGCGCACCGTGATCGTGGATAGCACCGTGGTGTGCCGCATGCGCCGCGATCAGGTGATCGACAATGCCCGCATCCAAGCAGGAGATGTGATCGTGGCGCTGGAGAGCTACGGACAAGCCACTTACGAAGACGGCTACAACGCCGGCATGGGCAGCAACGGCCTCACCAGCGCCCGCCATGATATCTTCGCCAACGAACTGGCCACTGCCTTCCCCGAGACTTTCGATCCTGGAACACCAAGCGATCTCGTGTACAGCGGCCAAGCCCGATTGACCGATCCACTTCCCGGCACACCGCTGGACTTCGGAAAGGCCGTGCTCTCACCTACACGCACCTACGCACCGGTGGTGAACGAGGTCTTCAAAGCCATGCGTCCCGAAATCCACGGCATGGTGCATTGCAGCGGCGGCGCACAGACCAAGGTGCTGCACTTCGTGGAAGGCCTACGCATCATCAAGGATGATCTGCTTCCCATACCTCCGCTTTTCGATGCGATCCAGAAGATGTCGAACACGGATTGGAAGGAGATGTACAAGGTCTTCAACATGGGCCACCGGTTGGAATTCTATGTTCCTCAGGCACGCGCCCAAGAGGTCATAGCCATCTCGAAGTCTTTCGGCATCGAAGCCAAGATCATCGGCCGGGTGGAAACCGCACCGGTCAAAGAAGTCGTTCTCACCAGCCCGCACGGTACGTTCATTTACAACTAAAGCCGAGCGACCAAGCATTCACCTGCGCTAGCTCCTGTTCCAAAATCTACACACCCGCACTATCCAGTAGGCCCATCTTCGAGATGTGCGTCATCTGCGGACGTATTCCAGCACCGAAAAGGCATTCATCAGCGTGATCGGCGAGATCTGCGGACGCATTCCCACACCAACAAGGCATTCATCAGTGTAATCTGCGAAATCTGCGGACGCATTCCACATCATGTCAGACCTCCTTTCCAAGCTCTCCGCCCTCCACGACCGTCGAGAAGAGATCGGCAAACAGCTCGCCGACCCCAGCGTTATCGCCGATCAGAAGCGGTTCGTGGAGATGAACCGTAGTTACCGCGATCTGGAGCCGATCTCGCAAGCATTCCAGCGTTTCAAACGCCTCCACGACGACCTTGCCGGTGCCGAGGAGATCCTGCGCACCGAGAAGGATGCCGAGATGGTTGAAATGGCACGCACCGAGCGCGAGGAGAGCCGCACGGCCATCGAGGCGATGGAGGAGGAGGTGCGCCTGATGCTGGTGCCCAAAGACCCCAACGATGCCCGGAACTGTACCGTTGAAGTGCGGGCTGGAACAGGGGGTGATGAAGCCAGCATCTTCGCTGGGGACCTCTACCGCATGTACACGCGCTACTGCGAAGGCCTCGGTTGGAAGATCGAAGTGGCCGATGTGAGCGAAGGCACCGTGGGGGGCTACAAGGAAGTGGTCTTCAACGTGATCGGGGAGGGAGCCTATGGGGTGATGAAATTCGAAGCTGGCGTACATCGCGTGCAGCGCGTACCATCAACCGAAGCCAGTGGCCGCATCCATACAAGCGCCGCCACGGTGAACGTGTTGCCGGAAGCCGAAGAGACGGACGTGGAATTGAAGGAAAGCGACGTGAAGATGGAGACCGCACGCAGCGGTGGTGCCGGCGGCCAGAACGTGAACAAGGTGGAAACCAAGGTGCGTCTAACGCATATACCGACCGGCATGGTGGTGATGTGCCAGACAGAACGGAGCCAGCTCGGCAACCGCATGAAGGCTATGACCATGTTGCGCACGAAGCTGTATGAGGACAAGGTGCGCGAGCAGGAAGCCATCGTGGCCGCCCAACGGAAGAGCCAGGTGAGCAGCGGGGACCGAAGCGCCAAGATCCGTACGTACAACTACGCCCAGAGCCGTGTAACGGATCACCGCATCGAATTCAGTGTCCACAACCTGCCCCAGGTCATGAACGGTGATCTGCAGCAGATGATCGATGCCCTACAGCTGGCAGAACGTACCGAGAAACTGAAAGCGGAAGCGGGCCTCTGATCTTCCGATCCGGCGACCGAACTTCGCGCCCGTGACACGCGCCGAACTCGTTGCCACCATACGCCGCAAGAAGAGCTTGCTATGCGTGGGCTTGGATACCGAAGAACACCTCGTTCCCGAACATTTTCGCGAAGAGAGCCACCCCGTGCGGGCTTTCAACGAAGCCATCGTGGAGGTGACACATCCTTTCACCGCTGCCTACAAACTCAATCTCGCCTTCTACGAGGTATTGGGCGACCAAGGCTGGTTGGACTTGGAAGCCACCATCGCCTTCATCCGCAGCAAAGGCGATTGTTTCATCATCGCCGATGCCAAACGGGGTGACATCGGCAATACCGCCCGCAAGTACGCGGAAGCATTCTTCGATAAGTTGGATGTGGACGCCATTACCCTCTCACCCTACATGGGCCGCGACAGCATTTCGCCGTTCGTGGGGCGCAAGGGTAAATGGGCCATCGTGCTGGGCGTAACCAGCAACCCCGGCGCGGAGGATGTCCAGTTCATCCGTACAGAGAACGGTCGTCCACTTTACGAGACCGTCATCCGCAACACCGCCCAATGGGGCACCGCCGACGACCTGATGTTCGTGGTGGGAGCCACCCGCCCCGAAGTGCTTTCCGAAGTGCGTGCCCTGGTGCCGAACCATTTCTTCCTGGTCCCCGGCGTGGGTGCCCAGGGTGGCGACCTGCAGGCCGTGATGAAAGCAGGCCTGATCAAGGATGGTGGATTGCTGATCAACAGCAGCCGTGGCGTGCTCTATGCTGGCAAGGGCGAATCGGCTATTCCCGCTGCGCGGACCGCTGCCCAAGACCTCCAGCGTGCCATGCAACAAGCGTTGGAGAATAGCGGATCCCTCTAGCTTTTTGGTTCATCCACGGCGCATTGCTATATTATGCGTCTGGTGTGTGATGAGTTTTCCGTCACGCATGGATGCCATGAATACCGCAGAGTTATACCCCTCGCTGGATCGCACGGACGGTGAAGGCCCCAGTTTGCGTGTGGTGCGCACGGTCCCAGCGCGTCCGTTGTTGCTTGAACCGGGCTTTCCCTATGGCGAGGACCTGCTCCAGTTCATCTGGGCTTCGCGGTTGTTCGAGCACCACGCCCTGCGCACAACGGATGGCCGATCGCTGGAGATCCTGAAACCGGGCAGGATCCAAACGAACAGTGGCCCGGACCTGTTGGATGCCCAAGTGCGCATCGATGGCCAGCTCTGGGCGGGCACGGTGGAAGTCCACTTGCGCAGCAGCGAATGGAACGCACATGGACACCAGTTCGATCCGGCCTATGAGAACGTGGTGCTCCACGTGGTCTACGAGCACGATAGCGAAGTGCGCACCCTGCGCGGGAACGTATTGCCCACTATCGAATTGCTTCCTCGGGTGTCCACGGAGAGCATCGCCTTGCACCATGGGCTGATGCGCGATCAAGGGTTCGTGCCGTGTGCCTCCAAATTGGGTCGCGTGGACAAAGCCCGGCTTAGCCAGTGGTTGGAGCGCGTGCTGGTGGAGCGTTTGGAACGCAAGACCATCGAGGTGGAGAAGTTGTATCACGCCCTAGGTGGCGATGCTGCGGAGACCCTCTACCACATGCTCGCACGCGCGTTCGGGCTGAAGGTGAACGCCGAGCCGTTCGGCATGTTGGCCCATGCGTTGCCGTTAAGGACGGTGCAGAAATACCGCGACGATGCCATGCGTACAGAGGCCCTGTTGTTCGGCCAAGCTGGCTTGCTTCAAGTGGACTTCGTGGACGAGTACCCGCGCCTGTTGCAGCAGGAACATGCTGTGCTCGCCCGGCTGCATAACCTCCGCCCAGCTCCCGTGGCCGCGTGGAAATTCGGACGGATGCGCCCCGTGAATTTCCCCACCATCCGCATCGCACAACTGGCCCAGTTGCTCATGCGCTGCGAAGGGGCCCTGTCCGACCTGCTCCAGGCCGAGCGGGTAGGGGAGATCCATCAGTTGCTCGATGTATCGGCCAGCGACTACTGGATCACACACTACCAGTTCGACGTACCCGCAACCCCGAAGCCCAAACGCCTTGGTCGTGTCGGCGCCGATCACATCATCATCAACGCCATCGTTCCGGTCCTTTTCGCGTTGGGACGGATCCGGGGCGATCAGGCCTTGGCAGACCGTGCCATGGACCTGCTGGAACAGCTTCCGCCCGAGGCGAATACCGTGCTGGACGGTTGGGCGCAGCTGGGCATGAAAGCCGATACCGCCGCCCGGGGACAGGCGTTGTTAGAGCTTAAGAACTCCTACTGCACGGCACGCAAGTGTTTATCTTGCGGCATCGGCAACCAATTGCTCCGATCCAGCGTCCAAGGAGCAACGGACTGATGACCTTATTCGAGATGATCGACCGCATCAAGACCTTCTTCGAGCGCCAGGCATTCGGCGTTTGTGAATGGTGGGCCCACAAGCTCAACATCAAGTTGGAGCAGGTGCGCCTTTCGTTCATCTACCTCAGCTTCATCACCGCCGGCGCCCACTTGGTCTTCTACCTGATCATGGCCTTCGTGCTGGAACACAAAGAGCACATCAAGAAGCCTTTTGGGAAGCGAAGCACGGTGTGGGAGCTGTGATCCCCGAAAATGCACTGGCCCAGGTATCAGCATTGGCGCTTAGCGTTCACCATGCTGCTCTCGTCGTGCTTCTCTCTTGTGATCGGCCAAGGGATAAAGCAAGACGCAGTGCGTTCAATTGCCTGTACGCCCAGTAGGGCTCTGCTGAAACCGAAGTGTCAGGTTTGCACAAAGAAGGATCAGGTAGTTAAGGTCGCATACGGTGACCCTCCAATTCGTACAGCGCACACGGAGGGGTTCGGCTGCCTGGTGCCGGAATGCCCTGCCAAATGGTGGTGTAGGCGTGATAGCGCTATCGTCCGGAAACGCGCTGCTTGGTGAATTCCCGCTGTGCGGGTATGCGGAACCTAGAGAACGGTCCTCATCTTCGCCACGCATGACCAACAACGACATCCTCAAGAAGCTCCGCGTGGCGTTGAAGCTGCGCGATACCGATATCGTGAAGATCCTCGCACTGGTGGACTTCAAGATGACCGAAAGCGAATTGAGCGCCTTGTTCCGCAACGAGGACCACCCCAATTACAAACCAGCCGGTGACCAAGTGCTCAGGAATTTCCTCAACGGACTGATCATTCACATGCGCGGCCCCATGAAGGAACAAGCCCCCAAGGCCGGGCCGCCAGCGAGAAGGAATTGAGGCGTCACGATCTTCGCCCCAAGCGGTGCGTGGTAACGGTCTGCTGTGCCCTATCATCGAGACATAGTGCTACGACCCTCAAGTGCAACGCGTGGGTACTTCGCCCCACCATACGTACCCGCACGGTCTCGGCTGTAGCTGCCGATTTGGATGCCGTGTTCAATGCGGTGATACCCGCTGTGCTGATCCATACCGCGGCCTTGAACATCGTGGACATTGTAGACAAGGCACAGGATGACAGGGCATTCCGTAGCTTCGCCGAGTGTTCCTCCCCTCCACTTTAAGTTCATGGCTCTGAGTATTTCATGGGGGTGAAGAAGATCATGCGCGCTTGGACCGAACGGGTCCTTTTCAAGCAGGTGGACCCAATCGGACTGGCGGTTTTCCGGATGGTGTTCAGCGTTATCCTCGCTTGCGAACTGTTCCAGCTGTACACCTACCGCCACATCATGTACGACCGGGTTCCTTTCGGGGGTATCGGCGAGATCGATGTTCGGTACATCTTCCTGTTCTGGTGGCTGGCGCTCGTGGCGCTCTTCATCGGTTTCAAGACCCGCGTAGCTACTGTACTGAACTACGTTCTCTCGGTGGTCATTTTCAGTTCTGCTAGCAGCTTCGAATACCACATTTTCTACGTCTATGTCGGCGTTGGACTAGTGGCTCTCTTCTTGCCCCTTGGCGCTACCTGCTCCGTGGACGACCTGTTGGCCAGGGTAAGGTGGGCTGGTGCCACCGACGCTCCATGGCGCCCCGCCCGTGTGTTCGCCGCGACCTATTTGGTCCCAGTTCTTGTGGGCGTGGGTTTCGTGTATTTCGATTCCATCCTGTACAAATTCACCAGCCCCATGTGGTTGAAGGGGTTGGGCATGTGGCTTCCCGCCAGCTTGCCGATGGTGATCTGGAATGATGCCTCCTTGGTGCTCGACCAGAAGTGGCTCATGCTCTTTCTCGGCTACCTCGTCGTGATCTTCGAGACCATATTCATATTCACCTTCTGGTACAAGCGGTTCCGTGTTCCATTCCTGATGCTCGGCATGTTCTTCCACTTGGGGATCCTGATCATATTCCCCATTCCGTGGTTCGCGCTGGCTACAATGGCGTTGTACCTGCTCATGGTGCCCATAGGGTGGTGGCGATGCCTGTTCAGCACCACCGATCGGAACGCGGCCAACTTGGAAGTATACTACGATGGCTCCGACCCCGGGGCACGGCGCTTGGCCGCTGCCTTGGCCTATTTCGATCCGCGCGGTAGGGTTGCTTTCCATTCCGTGAAGTCCAATGTGGCACTTCCCCAGTCCTTGTTGGCGATCGGCGGGCTTTCCAACGGAATGTTGGCGATCGGCAGTGGTACCGCGCCGCAAAAGGGTGACCTCGCGTTGGGATCGGTCTTGAATGCCATGCCCTTGTTGCGCGTTCCAAGGCTTTTCATCCATTGGTCAGCGTTGGAAAAATGGGCCAAGTCCAGAATTCCAGGTCAAGAAAGAAGCCCGATGACCGTACCAGATTTCCTGGTTCAACGGTCAGCATCCGCTGCGATAGAACTCGGTGCGCGCGGGTGGCGTGGATGCATCGCTCTATTGTTCGCCTGCCAGTTCATCGTCTCACTTGCTTCTCCTTTGACACAAGGAGCACTAGAGAGCCTGTTCGGTCCGCGGATCATGGGCTATATCGGCTGGCCGGACCATGTCCTTGGTCAACCCATGGTGAATTTCACCGGGATCACACACCATCCTGTTTTCATGGATTCACACTTCCAAGGGTATGAGCACATCATGAAGGTGGTGCATGTGGATGCCGATGGAACCCGGGAGATTGTGCCGCTTCTGGACGATAACGGCATGACCAGTACCTATGTCCGTGGTGCTTTTTGGGTGAACTATACCTTCCGTGTTTCCGGTGCGATCGTACAGCTTGATCATTTGGAACGGGTGAGCAGCTATTTGGACCAGTACCGTTTCACACACCTGAACGATCCCGAAGCGGGCCACTTTGAAATCTTCTTGAAACGGATCGATATTCCACTTCAATGGGAGGAAGGTTTCCTGCGCGAACAGATGGAGAAACCATGGCAGAAGGTGGGTGAGTATCATGCCTCGCACGAGGATGGTTTCAGTTGGGGTCAACAGGCCATTGAGATCGAGGCGAACGACCGATGAGCACCGTCGCCATCCTCCAATCCAACTACATCCCCTGGAAGGGATACTTCGACCTGATCGCGGCCGCGGACATCTTCGTGATCTACGACGAGGTACAATACACCAAGAATGATTGGCGCAACCGCAACCAGATCAAAACACCCAATGGCCCACAGTGGATCACGATCCCGGTGCGTCAGGTGAACCTCGATCAACGGATCTGCGATTCCCGTATCTCGGACACTTCGTGGGCCCGAAAGCACATCGGAGCATTGCAGGCCAACTACGCGCGCGCGCCTTTCTTTGAGCAGTACAAGAAGACGGTGTTCGATGAACTTTCGCAGCCCCGGGAGTTCCTGTCGGAGGTGAACGTCGGCCTGATCAGAATGATCTGTGGGCTGCTAGGCATCACCACACGGATCATCGACTCGCGGGAACTCGCCTTGCAGGGCGACCGCAATGCCCGTCTCCTTGATGCTTGCAAGAAGCTCGGTGCAACAGCATACCTCTCCGGACCCGCCGCCAGGTCATATTTGGATACCGCGTTGTTCCAGCACGAGGGCATCGATGTGCATTGGATGGATTATTCGGGGTATACGGAGTACCCCCAGTTGTTCCCGCCTTTCGTGCATGGGGTCAGCGTCTTGGACCTCCTGTTCAACGTGGGTACTGATGCCCCTGCTTTCATGAAATTCCTTAGGCCATGATACGGGTAGCACTGATCGGCGCAGGCAGTCTGGGTGTGCAACTGGCCCACCAACTACGGCTGGCTGGTACAGCGGTAGCCGGGTTCTACGATGATGTGCGTCCGACAGGCACCGTGATCGAGGATCTCGGTACCGTCCTCGGACCGATCCCTACGGAACCTCCGGCTGGTGAGCATCCAACGCCCCATTTGCTCATGGCCATCGGTTACAACCATTTGGAACGCCGTTCCCAGGTGTTCCAGGATCTAACCCGAGCAGGGTTCAAATTCCACACCCTGGTACACTCCACGGCATGGGTGGACCCCACGGCCACGTTGGAAGAAGGGGTGGTGCTCTACCCTGGATGCATCATTGATCGCCATGTACGCATAGGGGCGAACGTCCTGTTGAACAACGGCTGCATCATTTCACACGATTCCGCCATCGGGGAGGGAAGCTTCCTTGCACCTGGCGTGGTGATCTCCGGGAACTGCCGGATCGGTAGCCGGAGTTTCATGGGTACCGGAACCGTTGTCCGGGATGGTGTGTCCACCGCGAACGACTGCCGCTTCGGTATCGGTAGCGTGGTGCTCGCCGATGCCCACCAGCCCGGGCTTTACTTCGGCCATCCAACCAACCGCATGCGCCCATGAGCTTGTCCGTGGTGATCCCCGCCTATCGCGCCACCTCCTCGTTGCGCATGTTGACCGAACAATTGACACGCGCGTACCACGATACCTTGAAAGAGATCGTGATCGTGTTCGATGATGGGCGTAAGGAGACCTGGAACGAGATCGAAGCTCTGGTGGTCGAGTTCCCGGCCGTGGTCGGTGTGCGACTGAACCGGAATTTCGGGCAGCACAATGCCACCATCTGCGGGTTCAACTACTGCACCGGCGAGCTGATCGCTACACTGGACGAGGACCTACAACACCACCCGGAAGATGTGGCGAAGCTCATGGCACATCAGCGTACAGGTGACTTCGATGTGGTATACGGCGCCTATGCCGATCGCCAGCACGACGTATGGCGCAACATCACCAGCAGCGGGCTGAAGACCATGCTCCGGGTCGGCCTGCCTGGCCTGCATGGCGATTATACCTCCTTCCGCCTGCTCACCCGGAAGGTGGCTCACGAAACCACCTTGTTGCGTAATTCCTATACGTTCCTTGACGGATACCTGACGTGGATCACGTCCAACGTCTCCTCTTGCGAGATCGGCCACCACGAGAGTTCGGAGACCACCAGCTCCTACTCGGTGAAGAAACTCGTGGCACACACGTTCAATATCCTGTTCAATTTCACCGACCTTCCGATCCGGGTGCTCACCATCCTTTCCGTGGTCACACTACTAGCGTCAACCTCTTATGGGACCTATACGGTGATACGCGCGTTCCTGCAGAATGACCAGCTCATCGGTTTCCCGACCCTCGTAGCCTTGCTGGGCTTCGGCTTCGGTATCGTCCTGCTCGGCCTAACCGTGCTGGTGCAGTATATCGCGCGGATCAATGAGAAAACGACCAACAGGCCTAGTTTTGTGGTCAAAGAGGTCGTGCGATGATCAATTTCAATGTTCCCTACCTCACTGGAAAGGAACAGGAGTATGTACTTGCTGCCGTGGCCCGGAAGAAACTTTCCGGGAATGGGGAATTCACGGCCAAGTGCCAACGCTTGATGGAGGAGCGATCGGGCTTTCGGCGCGTACTGCTGACCACCTCGTGTACCGACGCATTGGAGATGTGCGGATTGCTACTGGATATCCGGCCAGGCGATGAAGTGATCATGCCCTCCTTCACCTTCGTGAGCACTGCGAATGCATTCATGCTGCGTGGCGCCACCATCCGCTTCGTTGATAGCAGAGCCGACCACCCTGGGATGGATGAAGAGGCCATCGAAGAACTGATCACTCCCCGCACCCGTGCCATCGTGGTGGTGCATTATGCCGGTGTGGCTTGTGATATGGACAAGGTGATGGAGGTGGCCGCTCGCCATGGCGTGCCGGTGGTGGAGGATGCTGCACAGGCCATCGCTTCCAACTACAAAGGCAGGGCGTTGGGGGGCATCGGGACACTTGGCGCCTTCTCCTTCCACGAAACGAAGAATATCCAGTGCGGCGAAGGAGGTGCGTTGGTGGTGAACGATCCTGCGTTAGCGGCACGTGCGGAGATCATCTGGGAAAAGGGTACCAACCGCTCGGCGTTCTGGCGTGGTGAGGTGGACAAGTACAATTGGGTGGACCTTGGTTCATCGTTCCTCCCCTCGGAGATCAACGCCGCCTACCTCTTCGCACAGTTGGAAGAGATCGATCGGATCCAGACCAAGCGTATCGCGCTATGGAACAGGTATTCCGATGGACTTCAAAGTTGTTTCCGCGCAGGGCTCCTCCAAGCGCCCGCTATTCCAACTTTCGCTACCAACAATGGGCATATGTACTATGCGGTGTGCCCGGACGCGGCTTCGCGCGATCGCCTTATCGCCGGGCTGAAACAACGTGGTATCCATGCCGTGTTCCACTACCAAAGCCTGCATGCCAGTCCGTTCTTCACGGAGAAACATGATGGACGAGCATTGCCGAACGCTGACCGGTATTCCCAATGCCTCGTGCGGTTCCCATTGTACCATGATCTGGAACTCGAGGAGGTGGAGCGGATCTGTGCGGCGGTGCCGGAGATCCTGGAGACGATCCTGGAGAACTGATGTTCGGCCGTAGATCCTATGGCTTTTTGGCGGCGGTGGTCATCCTCCTTGCGAGGTTGGCCATCATCGATATGGACCCTCCTGTGCTTGCCATCACCGCCCACTACCCCAAGGATGAAGGGTTCTACTCAGCCCTTGCCTACGACCTTCATGAGCATGGACAGGTCTATCGAGATGGTCCACGCGGGGTGTTCGGTATACCGATGGTCACCAACATCATGGCCTACGTAGGGTTGGAGCTTTTCGGCAATAACTACCTCGGTATGCGCTTCGGCTCCCTCTTCTTGGGACTGGTCGCGTTGTTCACCTTCCAGGTCTTGTTGCGCCGGGTTACGAGCGATGTCCTGCTGCTGAACGTGCTCCCACTGCTCTTGGTCATCGATGTCCAATTCACGTTCGCGACCATCGTTGTGGAGCCCACGATCGCCCGCATGGCTGTCGCGTTGCTCACGGTGTTGTGGATATCTGGTCGTTCGCACACCACCTCGCTCCTGACATGGATGGCGGTGGGTTTCTTGTTGATGCTCTCCATAGTGGCGGCCTATCCGTCCAATGGGTTCATCCTTGTTTCAGTAGCGTTCTACATCATCTGGTGCTTCTTTGTCAGGGGGGACGCCAGATCATGGATCCGGCATCTTCTTCTTCCGTTGACCTTCTTCGGTGTAGGCGTCATCTTGGCAGTGGTCGCTTATTTCCTCGTTCCACTGCTCTTCTCTATCAACGAGTACGACTTCATGTTCCGCCGCGGTACCGAATACACCCAACGGGTGGGCATCACGGTATTGGACATCGTGAAGAACATCATGACCATTCCCATGGGTGGCATCTTCCGGTTCCATCCGGCCATGTTACTGCTGCTTACTACGGCTCTACTGCTCATCCCCATGAAGGATCCACGCAAGTGGAGCCGGACGGCGGCCGGGGTCTACCTGTTCACCGTGGCGTTCCTGCTCCAATGTGCTTTCCTCAATGACTTCCCGCTTCGGAAGATCACCTTCATCTGGCCTTTCGTTCTACTCCTGGGGGCGATCCTTCGGGAGCACTGGTCCGAAGGGCCGTCTGCTTGGGGCCTTGGTTCGTGGCTTTTCCGGAACAGGATCCGGATCTTCTCGGCCATGGTGCTATGTGTTGCTATTCAGGCGGTGTTCTATTATCGCCTCAGTACTTCCGAAACGCCCTTGGTACTTCGATCTTCATTGACCGGCTTTTTCAGCCTGATCGCAGTGGTATTACTTGCCTTGGCCCTGTTCTACAACTGGCTTTCAACAAGGATGTGGTGGGCCCTTCTGGTGGCCGTACTGCTGTTGCCGGGGGCGGTGAACACATACCTGCATGTGATCCGGTATCGGACCTATCTCCATCGTGACTTCATGATCGGCCTGAACAGTTTCGGGGATGCACGATTCGTAGGTGGATGGTCCATGGGGTTCAGGCTCTACAATACCATCGATGCCGTCGTCAATCCCTACCAGTACCGTGGAGCCCGCATCAGCTACAATGCAGCCTGGGACGTGGTAAGGGATGTTGCCGATGCTGATCCGCGGGTGAACTACTCCATCGGTATAGAACAGGATAGGCCCTACTACCTATCCCGTGGCTTCCGAGAACACCGAAGGGTGGAAATGCGATATCCGGATGGCACTGTTGATCCGTATATCATCTTCATAGAAGCACAGGAATAGGGACGGGCTTCGCCTGGTGCTCCGTGACAACAAGCCTGAACCTCTTTTCGGCCTCAGACTGAATTGGGATCATCTGGCTATTCTTCCTGCGAGTCTTGGGGTGGTCTTGAAGCTTCACCGGACAACCGCCATAGTTTCGCGCCGCATGCGTATCCTGATCACCGGTGCCAATGGCCTGCTCGGACAAAAACTAGTTGCCGCATTACGCAAGGATCCACAGACCGATCTTCTGGCGACCAGCAGGGGACCCGATCGAACCCCGGAGCCACTGGGGGCCAGGTATGCTCCGCTGGACATTACCCTGGAGGCCGAGGTGGACAAGGTCTTCGCGGCGTTCATGCCCGAGGTGGTGATCCACACAGCCGCCATGACCAATGTGGATGCCTGCGAACTGGACCCGCTGGCCTGTAAGCTCCAGAACGTGACCGCGACCGGGAACCTGATCCGAGCTTCGGAACACCACGGGTCTCATTTCATCCTGCTGAGCACGGACTTCATCTTCGACGGGCGCAACGGTCCCTACCGCGAGGAAGATGAACCAGCGCCATTAAGCATCTATGGCCACAGTAAGTTGGATGCCGAACGGATCGTGATCAATAGCCGGTTATCCAAATGGGCCATCGCACGCACGATCATCGTGTACGGGATCGCCGAAGGCTTGAGCCGTAGCAATGTGGTGCTCTGGGCTAAAAGTGCGCTGGAAAAGAAACAGCCCATCAACGTGGTGGATGACCAATGGCGTATGCCTACGCTCGCCGAAGACCTCGCCGATGGCTGCATCCGCATCGCCAAGCGCGGCGCCACCGGCATCTACAATCTAAGCGGCCCGGACGGCATGAGCATCCTTGAACTGGTGCATAGGGTAGGGGTGTTCTTCAAGCTGGATACATCCGTGGTGTCCCCGGTGAAGAGTAACTCGCTAAGCCAGCCGGCGAAACGCCCGCCCAAGACAGGCTTCATCTTGGACAAGGCCCGCCGCGAACTGGGCTATGCACCACGCGGGTTTGAGGATGGCCTCGCGGTGCTACGCGATCAACTTGTTGGGACACAGTAGCCGATCGTTCCTGCATTCAGGTGTTTTCTGATCCAACGGGATCACGTACACTTGTTCGGGGCTTGCTTGATCCTCTTCCGCATCGCAGGCTCCACGGGTCGGTTTCGTCATTCGCCCAACGTCCCTCTCCTCGGTAAGCGCTTGTGTTCTATCGCCATTGTTCCAATTGACCTGGAGCATGGCCTAAGGATCTGCCATGGGGAGCGAGCAACAACATTCTGGATTGAAGGAACGGATCAAGGATCTGTTCGATATGCACCGCGAAGAGCGCCGTGGCGTGCTGGTGCTCATGGTGCTTTTGTTGGGCCTTACCGCCTGGGTGGTGTACGAACAATGGCTGCGGCCCCCGAAGCAGCACGACCTTGCCGACCAGCGCGAACGCCTCGAAGCGTGGATCGCATCAAGATCAGAGGCTCAGGGTGATACCATACCGGTGAAGCTTTTCCCCTTCGATCCCAATACCATCGGTAGGGAAGAGTGGAAGGCGCTCGGGCTTACCGAGAAACAGATCGATGGGGTGGAACGCTACCAGAACAAAGGGGGCGAATTCCGCACGAAGAAGGACCTCGGGCGCATGTACAGCATCAAGCCTGAACAGTTCGCCGCGTTGGAGCCGTACATCTTGTTACCCGACTCGTTCACGCGAAAAGCCTATGCCGAGCGCAACCATGGACCTCGCCAAGACGGGTATCGGAAGTACGAAGAACGATCGCCAACGATCCGGGAACGAGCACCTTACGAACCGAAGGCTGCACGATCGGTAGAGGTCAATTCGGCAGATACAACGGCCTTGATAGAACTGCCGGGGATCGGTCCGGCCTTTGCGCGAGGCATCGTGAAGTTCCGCGACATGGTGGGTGGCTTCCACTCCTTGGATCAGCTTTCCGAAGTGTACATCCTCAAAGACAAGCCGGACGCCGTGTTGCAGTTGAAGCAACTTCTGATCCTTGACACGCTCAACGTTCGACGGATACCGATCAACACCTGTACCGTGGAAGAACTCGCCGCGCACCCCTATGCCCGGTGGAAGATCGCCAAGCCGCTGATCGCGTACCGTAGCCAGCATGGGCCGTTCAAGCAAGTGGCCGATATCAAAGGCTGTGCGGTGATCAGTGAGGAGGTCTTCCGTAAACTTGCACCCTACCTCACCGTGGAGTGACAGAACTTGAGAACAGGCTGAAAGCGGCCATACGTGCCGTCCCGGATTTCCCGAAACCCGGTATCCTGTTCCGTGATATCACCCCCGTGCTGGAAGATGCAGCCCTCTGCAACGCCGCTGTTGACGGTTTCCGCCGGGCGCTCGCCGAACAACGCATCGATGCCATCGCCGGGATAGAGAGCCGAGGCTTTCTTTTCGGTATGCCGCTGGCCATGGTGCTGAACATCCCGTTCGTTACCGTACGCAAGAAGGGCAAACTTCCGTGGAAGACGGTGAGCTACAAATACGACCTGGAGTACGGCAGTGCCGAGGTGGAAATGCACGTGGATAGCGTGAGACCGGGTATGCGCGTGATGGTCCACGACGATCTGCTCGCTACCGGTGGAACCGCTGCTGCCGCCGCGGAACTGATCCGCATGCAAGGCGGCACCGTGGCCGCTTTCAGCTTCCTGATCGAACTTTCATTCCTTAACGGTATGGATCGCCTGAAACCCTACGGGGCCGATGTGGTGAGCCTTGCTACCTATTGATCCCTCCGCCTTCGGCGACACACCCATGGAATTCACCCGGACCGAGAACCAGACGATGATCGCGCAAAGCGTGCGCGACCTGTGCGAACGCGAAGTGCGCCCCAACGTGATGGAGTGGGACGAAAGCCAGCATTTCCCCAAGGAGCTTTTCACCAAACACTTCGGCCCGGCCGGGATGTTGGGCGTTTTCGTCCCGGAGGAATACGGTGGATCTGGACTCGGCTACCACGAATATGTGGAGACCATCGTGGAGGTGGCTCGTATTTGCGGCAGCATCGGCCTCAGTGTGGCGGCGCACAACAGCCTCTGCACCGGACACATCAACTACTTCGGCAACCACGAACAAAAGACGAAGTGGCTAACCAAACTGGCCACGGGCGAATGGTTAGGCGCTTGGGCCCTTACCGAGCCCAACACCGGTAGCGACGCCATGCGCATGAAATGCACGGCGCGCAAAGAAGGGAAGGAGTGGGTGCTCAACGGCACCAAGTGCTGGATCACACACGGCAAGAGCAGCGACGTGGTGGTGGCCATCGTGCGTACCGGCGAGTTGGGCGACAGCAAAGGCATGACCACCTTCGTGATCGAGCGCGGCACATCCGGCATGAAGGCGGGCAAGAAGGAGAACAAATTGGGCATGCGTGCCAGCGAGACCGCCGAAGTGATCTTCGAGGATTGCCGCATTCCCGAGGAGAACATCCTAGGCAGTGTGGGCGAAGGTTTCCAGCAGGCCATGAAGATCCTGGACGGCGGCCGCATCAGCATTGCCGCCCTCAGCCTGGGGATCGCCAAAGGCGCCTACGATGCCAGCGTGAAATATGCCAAGGAACGCGAGCAGTTCGGCCAGCCTATCGCCAACTTCCAAGCCATCGCCTTCAAACTGGCTGATATGGCCACCCGCATCGAAGCGTCCGAACTGCTCATCCAACAGGCCAGCCACTTCAAGAACACCGGCCAGAACAAGAAGGTGACCCTGATCGGTGCCATGGCCAAGTACTACGCCAGCGAGACCTGCGTATGGGCCAGCAACGAGTCCGTGCAGATCTTCGGCGGCTACGGCTACACCAAGGATTTCCCGGTGGAGAAGTTCTACCGCGACAGCAAGCTTTGCACAATCGGCGAAGGCACCAGCGAGATCCAGAAGCTGGTGATCAGCAGGAATGTGCTGAAAGGCTGATCGCTATTGCACGGATCGAAACCACCACTATATTTGCACCCCCTAAGCGAAAAGGAAACCAGACCATGCTGATCATCCCGGTCAAAGAAGGCGAGAGCATCGATAAGGCGCTCAAGAAATTCAAGAAGAAGTTCGAGCGCACTCAAACGATGCGTCAACTGCGTAAGCGTCAAAGCTTTACGAAACCTTCGGTTTCCCGTCGAAAGGAGATCATCCGCGCGGCGTACAAGCTTACGCTTCAGACGGACCAGGAGTAACCCTCCTTTCCCTTGTGAACTCACGAAGAGCCCCAGCGATGGGGCTTTTCTCATTTCACAATGAACAGGTCAACAACTGGGACGTCCCGGTCGCAATGTTGCCCTTGCTAGAAGCGTTACTTCGGGGACATGCTCCTGGACCGGTTCGTAGACCATCTTACCTACGAGAAGCGCTATAGCCCACACACCGTTGTTGCCTACCGGCGCGATCTGGAGCAGTTCCAAGCGTTCCTGGCCACCTTCGGGGTGGATAAGGTGCAGCAGGCAACGGACAAGAACGTGCGCCGGTGGATGATGCACCTGATGGAAGATAGTCTGGGCGCGCGCAGCGTGAACCGCAAACTGAGCGCGCTCCGGGGCTTTTTCCAGTTCGCCCGCATGGTGGGTGAAGCGGACAGTGACCCCACCGCGTTGCTGGATCCGCCGAAGACCCCGAAACGCCTACCCGAATTCGTGGACGAAAAGGGCATGGGCCGCCTGTTGGAACAGGTGGAATGGCCACCGGGCCACAAAGGCGCTACGGACCGCTTGGTGATCGATCTGCTCTACCAGACCGGTATGCGTTTAGCCGAATTGCTTGGTCTCACCGTGGGCGATACCGACCTGCGGAGCGGGACCTTGCGCGTGATGGGCAAACGGCAGAAGGAGCGCATCATCCCCATCGGGCCTGATCTATGCGATGGATTGAAGAGCTATCTAGCCTCACGCACTGCGAACGGCAAGCCTGCTGCCACAACCGATGCCTTGCTCGTGGATGCCCAAGGCGAACCGTTGGCGCGCCGTACCGTACAACGTCTCGTAACGCATTACCTTAGTGGGGTCACCACCCAACGAAAACGCAGTCCGCACGTGTTGAGACACACCTTCGCCACCCACATGCTCGAGCATGGCGCCGACCTGAACGCGGTGAAGGAACTACTCGGCCACGCCAACTTGGCGGCCACACAGGTATACACCCACAACACGGTGGAAAAACTCCGAAAAGTCCACGCCCAGGCCCACCCTCGTGGGAGCAACTAGGGCGTTCTTACCAACAGTTAAAAGGAAGAGTACCATGAACGTGAACGTGCATTCCATCCACTTCGATGCTGATACCAAACTGGTCAGCTTCATCAAGGAAAAACTCTCGAAGCTGACCCAGTTCCACGATAGCATCCTTTCGGGTGATGTGTTCTTACGACTGGAGCACGATGGTGATAACCGGGAGAACAAGGTCGTGGAGATCCGCTTGGCGGTCCCCGGCAACGATCTGTTCGCCAAACGACACGGCAAAAGCTTCGAAGAAGCCGCCATTACCACGGTGGAAGCTTTGCGCAGCCAAGTGACCCGGACCAAAGAAAGCCCGCGTAAGGTGTCCTGAACCAAGCGTTTAACACCCTGATCCCCGAGATCGGATGGATCCAATAACGGGCCGCGACGAAAGTCGCGGCCCGTTCATTTGGTGGAGCAGGTATTCTTACTACATTTGCAGGCCCAATTCGGGACCTCTCGGTCCAGAAGCGGGCGAAAAGACGTTCTTTTTCTGTTGTACAGGCCAATGTAGCTCAGCTGGTAGAGCAGCTGATTTGTAATCAGCAGGTCGGGGGTTCGAATCCGTCCATTGGCTCCGTGATCGGAAGAGGGGAGATACCCAAGCGGCCAACGGGGGCAGACTGTAAATCTGCTGCTTCACAGCTTCGTAGGTTCGAATCCTGCTCTCCCCACTCATTACTTCACGGGGCCAATCGCTAGTCGCTTCTTATCCAAGCGGCAAGCACGGGGAAGGATCCACGATCATAAATGCGGGAGTAGCTCAGTTGGTAGAGCATCAGCCTTCCAAGCTGAACGTCGCGGGTTCGAGTCTCGTCTCCCGCTCTCCATCGAAGTCATAGGCCTTTGTAGCTCAGAGGTAGAGCACTTCCTTGGTAAGGAAGAGGTCCCGGGTTCAATTCCCGGCAAAGGCTCAGCGAAGCAGCCAATGCTATGTGCCGCAGCGATGTGGTAGGCCCGTACAACGCAGAAGGAACATAGTACACGAACCCAGAACAGTAACAACTAGTAACGATCGACCATGGCAAAGGAGACCTTCAAACGGGACAAGCCGCACGTCAACATCGGCACAATCGGCCACGTTGACCATGGCAAAACCACGCTCACTGCCGCCATCACTTCCGTGTTGGCCAGCAAGGGGCTTTCCGAAAAACGCAGCTTCGATTCCATCGATAACGCGCCAGAGGAAAAAGAACGCGGTATCACCATCAACACCGCTCACGTGGA
>DLGQ01000091.1 GCA_002482775.1 Flavobacteriales bacterium UBA7690
GGCGGTGTTCACCGCGTCCTGGCCAGTCATGCTGTCCACCACGAAGAGCGTCTCCTGCGGGTTGATCGCCTTCTTCACGCGGGCGATCTCGTCCATCATCTTCTCGTCCACCGCGAGGCGACCGGCGGTATCCACGATCACCAGGGTGAAGCCGTGGATCTTGGCGTATTCGATGCCCTTCTGTGCGATGGAGACCGGGTCGGTGTTGCCGCGCTCGCTGTACACCACCACGCCGAGCTGTTTACCCAGCGTTTCCAGTTGGTCGATAGCGGCCGGACGGTACACATCGCACGCTACCAGCAACGGCTTCTTGCCCTTCTTGCGTAGGTGGTTGGCCAGCTTGCCGCTGAAGGTGGTCTTACCCGAACCCTGCAAGCCGCTCATGAGCACCACCGTGGGGTTCCCGCTCAGGTTGATGCCCGCGGTCTGGCCACCCATCAGCTCGGCCAGCTCGTCGTTGGTGATCTTGGTGAGCAGCTGCCCCGGGCTCACGCTCGTGAGTACGTTCTGCCCGAGCGCCTTGGCCTTCACGCGGTCGGTGAAGTCCTTGGCGGTCTTGTAGTTCACGTCGGCATCCAGCAACGCCTTGCGGATCTCCTTGGTGGTTTCCGCCACATTGATCTCCGTGATCTGGCCTTGGCCTTTGAGGACTTTGAAGGCGCGCTCTAGCTTGTCGTTGAGGTTCTCGAACATGTCTTTCCGGATCGGGCGCCGAAGTTACTGGGCCGGAACGGTTCGGGCGATGCATTGGTGCAATAGCCAAAGGATGGCGTGGGTCATTCATCCCCTTCGTGCTTTGACCAGTCGATTGGAAAGGCGGTGTCGGCAAAGCCCTACTCCACCACGAACGGCTGACGGCCCTGCCCGAACACGCCGTCCAATTGGAGCACATACAGGCCTGCGGACAGGGCCTCCACTGCTATCCGCTCACGGTCTCCATTGATCGGCACCTGCATCACCGCTCGGCCTTGCATATCGAGGATGGTGACCGTTGAAGGACTCTTCTTTCCACGTTCCAAGAAGATCTCGGAAGATGCCGGTACGGGCCAGAGCCGGAAATCCCCTGCTACTTCGGGATCGGTGATCTTGGTGGTTGCATTGCTGCGGTACCACAGGCCATCGATACGCCCCGTGTAGAGCCGATCGTCGTAGACGGCGACGGCATAGATCAACGAAAGAGTTTCGCGCAACGCCCAAGTAAGCCCGTGATCGGTGGAAGCGTACAGCCGCGAATATGCGGTGTTGCGTGCCGCAAAAAGGGTATCGCCCCATTGGGCGAAGCGGATGTTCTCGGCAGGGCCTATTCCCGTTGATGGTGACCAGGTTGCACCTCCATCCTCGCTGTGGTAGACACCATAACTCGTACCAATGACCAGACCGCCAGGCACTCGGATGATATCGGTGATGTTGTGCGAATTGCTGGTGATCGGTGCTACGAGCACCGGGGTCCAATCGGTGGCGCCGCTGTTGGTGTACCAGATGTAGCCGTTGCCGCCCCCCCCGGCCCAGAGCGTATCACCTACCGCTCGGAGCATGTTCACATTGGCTGCCACTTGGTTCTGGAGCGTGCCGAAATGTTGCCAAGTCTCACCAACGAGTTTGAAGGTGCCATTCCCCAGAGTAGCGCAGTACAACGCTCCGTCGAAAACGGCGAAGGCACGGATGCTGTTGCCACCAAGACCGTTCAGCCCATTGGAGAAGGCCTGCCAAGAGGCTCCATCGTCCGCACTGCTGAGAACACCTTGTGTTCCGGTACCAGCGAAGATGCGGCCATCGAACGTGCAGATGGCATCAACATAATCCGGTGTTATCGGGAGATCGGCGGCCTCCGCGAATGGTTCTGTCGGGTCCGTGGTGTGGAAGACGCCGGGATCGGTGCCGACGAAGAGGTCCTCTCCTTGCACATGAAGCGCGGGGACATTCGAGTTGGGGACCGAGGGTTCTAAAGTCCACTGGGCGCAAAGGCGCGTAGTGGTTGCACATAGTAAGAGGAATGAGGGAGAGCGCATGGTAGTAGGTCGATCTACTAGACGCGATCAGGCTGAAATACGTTGTCGCGGTGGCAAAGCTCGTGTTCGATGGGCAAGCGAGAGTGGACCGTGCTCGATCCACGTTTCAGAAATTCTGCAACCCCCACACGTTGAAGCCATGGACCAGCGTTGCCGGTAGCAGGCTCTTGGTGCGGTGTGTGATATAGCCCCACAGCAACCCGAGCGGCACGATCCGGACAGCGCCCATCAATGATTCGTAAAGGTCGCCACTATCGGCATACCATTTCGGGGAATGGAGGAAGGCCCAGATCAGCGTTGCGATGAACCATCCGATGGCCGGGTTGCGTAGGTATGCTCCTAACCGTGTTTGCAGGACCATACGAACGAATTCCTCGGAAAGGCCTGCTGTGATAACGCCTGTGACCAATGCCCCGACAACACCTTCGGATGCAAGCAGTGAACCCAGCGTGAAGTCTTCCGGAGCCGCCAAGTAAGCCGTAGCTGCGGTGACCAACAGCACGGGCAGGAACACCCAACTCATCGCATTGAAGCGGATGCCAAGTTCTACTGGGCGGTATTTCCGTTTCAGCAGGATCAAGGGCAGTGCGATCGGGAAAATGATGGCGAACGCGGGCAAGGAGGCGATCTTCCAAGCCGTGGAAAGGTTGTTCAGTTGGAACACCACGAAGAGCAGGATCATCAGCACGATCGCGAGCAGTTCGATACCTACTGCAAGTGCCGTTTCTCGCTGCGGGCGGCGTACCGGGAAATCCCATTGTGTAGGGAACCACCGAGCGAAGAGGTCAACGATGAACGCACAGGCCAGCATGGCACCCAGGTAGGCCAGTGCTTTGGGTAGCTCGGCATGGCGCACCGCGAGTTCCAACACACCCACAATGCATAGGAGTATGCATACCACCGTCCATGGATGGCGACGCATGGTGCCCCATTGCATCCGCACTACACCGATCATGTTCGTCATGGATCGAAGATGGAGCATTCATTCGAACTTTCACAGCGATCGGGTTGCGGTGTTCACCATTTCAAGGGTTCGAACCAACGGTCGCTAGCAGATCATTGATGTGGAATGAACCCGACCTGCGAAGGGGGTCAGATGGGACTTCGAGTGACTAGCCTACCGCACGCGTCCTCCTTGAAGCTTCTTCGATACCAACGGCGGCCGCTTCTCGCGCAGGAAAACCATTCTTTCCGGCGTGCTTTCGGCTGATGAGAACCGATAACCATCGCCCTCGTAGGTCTTGATCTTCTCGGGATCCAGGATCCGGTGCTGGATGATGTAGCGTGCTAGTGCGCCGCGTTGGTTCTTCACGTAGGTCTGTAAGGGTTTGTACACGCCACCGACCTTGTCCTTGAATTCCGGTATGACCACACGCGCTTTCAACGTCGCGGGGTTCACAGCACGGAAGTACTCTGTACTGGCACAGTTCACCACCACATCGGACTTCGTGACTTTGAGGTCCTTGTTCAGTGCCTCGGTGATCAGATCACCCCAGAACGCGTAGAGGTTCTTGGCTTTGCCCAGCGCGAACGGTGTGCCCATCATCAAACGGTAGTCCTGCATCAGGTCCAGCGGGCGAAGCACGCCGTACAGTCCACTTAGTATCCGCAAGTGATGCTGGGCGAAGCGAAGGTCTTCCACGGAGAGCGATCGCGCTTCGAGGCCACGATACACTTCGCCGTTGAAGGTGAAGGCTGCAGGTCGTGCATTCGCGGGGGTGAACGGACCACTCCACCGTGCGTACCGATCACGGTTCAGTTCCCCCAGTTTGAGACTAAGGTCCATCAGATCAGCGAGCTTCTTCGCACTGAGGGTCTTCAATTTCGCTATCAAGATCTCAGTTTGACCCAACAGGACAGGCTGGGTGGCCTCCTTGATCACGGGGGTTTCTTGGGCGAGGTCCTTGGCGGGGGAAAGCAGGATGAGCATGGGCCGAAAGGTAAAATGCGCAATGAAGTGGAAATGGGTAAAGAACACTGGATGTTCCCATGTGTTGCAAGGAGATGAAGAATGCGAGCCTAGGGCATCCGGCAAGACCGCTGGATCGGAAGAACACGCAGGGCAGGATAAATTCGCACCCCACCATGGCGAAGATCCTGCTCATCGAAGACGAGAACAGCGTGGCCTCCTTCATCCGAAAGGGCCTCACGGAAGAAGGGCACGATATCACCGTGGCCACGGACGGCACCACGGGCACGTTGCAAGGCGCTACGCATGTGTACGATGTGATCCTGTTGGACATCATGCTGCCGGACAAGAACGGGATCGATGTGTGCCGCGACCTGCGCGCCATGAACGTGAAGACGCCGATCCTCTTCCTCACCGCGCTGAACACGCCGGAGAACATCGCGTGGGGCTTGAATACCGGAGGGGATGATTACCTCGCCAAGCCGTTCAAGTTCATCGAGCTCAATGCGCGGATCAATGCCTTGTTACGGCGGAACGAAACCGCGCCACAACGCAACGAAAGCGAGCAGCTCAGCTTGGCCGACCTGAGCATCGACGACCGTGCGAAGACCGTGACACGTGCAGGTAAGACCATCAACCTGACGCCGACCGAATACCGCCTGCTACACATCCTGGTGAAGAACAAGGGTCGGGTGCTCTCGCGCATGGAACTGCTGGAAGATGTCTGGGGCATCAACTTCGATCATGGTACCAATAACGTGGACGTGTACATCAACTACCTGCGGAAGAAACTCGAGGCCGATGGCGGCGAACGGCTGATCCACACCGTGGTGGGCATGGGCTATGTTGCGCGCACCACCTCGTGAAGACGCGTACGCACATCATCATCCTGCTGTTCCTGTCGTTCCTGGCACTGGTGGGGCTGTTCGGCGGAAGCGTGTACTTCTTCTTGAACAAGTACTCGTACAACGACCTCTACAAGCGCCTGGAGACGCGTGCCCGGATCGCGGCGGAACATCACTTCAGCGAGGACACGCTGCACGTGGAGAACCTCTTGCGGGCCAGAGAGGCCTATCTGGAAAAACTGCCCGAGGAGAAGGAGTATGTGTTGGTTCCTTTGCCCAGTGAAGCCAGGGACAGCACCTCAAAAGCGACCGGTATTCCTGGGGATGTGCTGAACGGCCTTGCTACCGAAGGCGTAGGAACCGGCAAAAAGGGGGAGACGTTCTTCGCTGGTGTTCGGCATAGGGTGAAAGGCCGGGAGAATTGGGTGGTGGTCTCGGCGCACAACTATTACGCCTCACATCACTTATCCTACTTGCGCGGGCTGCTGTGGGCTCTCATGTTGCTCACGGCGATCTTCACCTTCCTGTTCTTCGTGTATTTCCGTCGCCACCTCTTCGATCCCATCGCGCGCATCACCGAGCGCTTGAAACACATCAGCACGGAGAACATGCATTTGCGGCTGGCCGACGAAAGCAACAACAAGGAACTCCGCACCCTGGTGGAGACCGCGAACGGTCTGTTGGATCGCATGGAGACCGCCTTCGAGACGCAGAAGAATTTCATCAGCAACGCTTCGCACGAATTCGGCACGCCGCTCACCTCCATCATCGGTGAGGCCGAAGTCGCACTCTCCAAGGACCGAGGCCCACAAGAGTACCGTGAGTCCATCGGCGCCATGTTGCAGCAGGCTGAGCGCTTGAACAAGATCGTGCGGTCGTTGCTCTTTTTGGCCAAGACCGGCTACTCCAACAAGGCCATCAACCTCACCATCGTACGCATGGATGCCGTGGTGTGGACCGTGAAGGAGATGATGGACGACCTGCACCCGGGCAACAACATCACCATCGACCTGAGCTTGCTGCCCGAGGATCCGCGGAAGCTGAAGGTGAACGGCAACGCCGACCTGCTGCACCTGGCCATCGCGAACATCGTGAACAACGCGTTCAAGTACAGCAGCAACAAGCCGGTGACCGTGAGCGTGGCCGCTGCGGACCGTGAAGTGGTGATCCTCGTGAAGGACCGGGGCATCGGGATCCCGGAAGAAGAGCTGCAATTCATTTACGACCCGTTCTTCCGCGCTTCCAACACGAATTACTTCGAAGGCTACGGCATCGGCATGCCCTTGGCCCGCAACGTGGTGAAGCTGCACAACGGCACCATCCAGGTGACCAGCCAGAAAGGTGTTGGCACCACCGTGCAGGTGAACCTGCCCACGATCGATAATGCATTTTAACGACCATTAGAGGATCTTAATGCGATCCTAACACGATCCACACCGGATCCTGAAGTCGCTCCAATACCGCCGCTGGAACCTTGCGCCATCAACGCAAAACACAGCGCCATGGAACGAACGATCCTTGTCCCCACGGACCTCCACGTAGGTTCGCTTAGCACACTGAAAGCCTGCCTCGCCGAGAACGTCAACGGGAAGGTCCGGGTCATCCTCATGCATACCATGCACGCACCCGAGGGCATCAGCGACCTGCTCTTCTACTCGCCGCGCAAAGCGATGAACATGCGGATGGGCCCGGCCTTCAAAGAAGCTGTCGCGGTGTTGAAGAACAGGTTCGAGCAGAGCTTGAGCAGGTTGGAGATCCTGCCCTTCCACGGGATCACGCAGACCGCCTTCGATGAATTCGTGAAGGGGCACGGTGTGCAGGAGATCCATGTCACACCCGCCTACGAGATGCGCTTGACCGATCGCGCGATGGACCCGCTCCCGTTCGTACACAAGGCCAGTGTCAATGTGGTGGAACACGGCGGTGCCATGGTGCGCATCAGCGACATGCAGCCTTCCATGGACCACCTCCAACTCCTCTTCGAACGATGAAACGCGACCTCCTACCCTTGGTCTCCATCCTGGCCTTCACCGGCCTGGTGTCCGCTTCCGTTGGCGTTCTTATCACCGGAAAACGCCCCGAAGCGCAGTTGCTCGGCCAATGGGAGGAGGTATCGTGGACCTACGAAAAGGTGGACCCCACATCGGTGGATGTCAGCACCGGTGTTTCGATCGGTGAAGAGCTGCGCAACGAGATCACCAAAGGTCTGGTGATCCACGAATCGGAGATGTGGCGGTTCGAGCCCGGTGCAGCGCTGGTATTGCAGAAGAACGGCGAACGCAACGATACCCTGCAATGGAAACTGAAAGGGTACGGGCGCATGCTTGAACTGGTCTACGGCGACCAGCACCAGGAGGTGTACAAGGTGCGCGAGGTGAAGGATGATGAAATGGTGCTCCAGTTCAACAACGACATGATCGCCCGCGGGGTGGTCCGGATCGTTCTAAAACGTGTAGACAATGCTTAGGCGCTTCAACGAACACCGCAGCATGGGCGACAACCTTAAACTGGGGATGCTATCCGCGTTCGCGGCAGGCATGACCAACGTGGCCGCCCTCGTGCTCTTCTTCTCTTTCGTGAGCAACATCACCGGCCATTTCGCCATCCTCGCCGAAGAGATCTCCAACGGCAATTGGTACCAAGTGGCGGTGGTGTTCCTGTGGATCTTCCTGTTCCTCGCAGGCAGTTTCGTCTCCAACTTCATCGTGATCCATGGCGATAAACGCCAACGACTGTTGAACCACGCGCTGCCCATAGGCATGGAGATCATGTGCCTGCTGGCCGTGGGCTGGTACGGCCACTTCCACTACCGCGAAACGCTGATGGAGACCGAATTCCTGTTGGCGGTGCTGCTGTTCGCGATGGGTTTACAGAACGGGCTCACGGCAAGTATCTCCAATTTCGCGGTGAAGACCACGCACCTCACCGGGCTGACAACGGATCTTGCGATCCACCTCTCCATGGCCACCAAACAATACTGGCGCGAGAAGCCCGAGGTGCGGCAGAAGATCGTGCTGTTGGCCTCCATCGCCTCCGCCTATGTGGCAGGCGGCGTAGTAGCCGGAAGCATCACGAGCATGTTCCAGTACAAGGTGTTCTTCTTCATCGCCGCGCTCCTGGGGTCCGTGCTGCTCTACGACCTTGCGCGGTACGGCCTCACCTTCCGAATGGCTTCCGGCGCGGCTCCACGTAGGATCCGCGATGAGGGGCAACGTGAAGGAACAGTGCTGTCCGACCCACGCATCGCCATGGCGCGGTTGGAAGAGTTGGGATAAGCAAGCTGAACGGTGTCATCAGAGCACCCCGTGTTCATCGCAGAGTGCCACGTCAGGTCGAAGTTCCACCCAACTCCGCATTCAAATTGAACCGCGCTTGCTGCTCGTACCGTGCGTAGAAGTGCGATGTCTTGAAGATCCTAGGCATGGCTAGGAAATGTGCCAGGACCTTGCGACGGCCCGGCTTGTATAGAAAGTCCGGAAAGCGCCTGTATTCGAGGCGCACCTGTTGGGCATAGAGCTGGTAACGCTCTGGCGAAGAACCCAAGATGCTAAGGTCGGCGTCTGTGAAGTGGTCAGTATCCGGATCGTTGCTGGCTGTGTGCTGTGCGGTGGCGAGGATGTGTTTTGCTGTACGTTCCAAGAGAGGCACCGGTAGGCCGGACTTCGACATGCGATCGCGCATCACGCCAGCACTGCGTTCCTCATTGTCCCTCCGCGTTACGCTGTACACGAAGTCGTGGTAGATGATCGCCAACAGCACGGCATCCGGCTCTTGAAGCGCGGGGCGAACTTCGGAGAGTTGCGCGTACAGATCCTCCAGGTGGTGCAGGGTGTGGTAGTAACGGCCGGCCCCGCCGTGGGCGGTCACGATCTCCTGCCACGATTGGTCAACCCGCTTATTGGGAACCCCGTGAGCATGAAGCAGGTCGCCGAAGACCGATGCCAATGTGGACATGGAACCAAGGTAGCCAACCTGTCCATTGCCATGAACCTTGGCCAGCCCAGGGTGTATAGGCAGCACATGCGGCACGCATCGCATCTTCGCGCTACCAACCGCACCAACATGCGCCCATTCTCCACAGCCATAGCCCTGCTCTTCACGGTCTTTATCCACGCCCAAGCCTTCAATTGGCAATGGAGCGTAACCGCTACCAGCACGGAGACCAGCGGCCCGAACATCAATGGCATGACCACCGATGGGGGCGGCAACAGCTACTTGACCGGCAGTTTCTATGGCACGGCCACCTTCAGCGACTTGCCACCTGTCACGGCTGGGCTGCAAGGGGACCTCTATGTGGTGAAATACGATGCCGATGGAACGGCGCTCTGGGTGGTACACACGGGCGGTGACAGTTTCGATGAGGCCATGGCGGTGAGCGTGGACGGTGCGGGCAACGTGTACATCACCGGGTACTTCCAAAGCACGAGCATCGACTTCGGAGCCGGGCCTCTCGTTCGCTCAGGGCTCACGGATATTTTCGTGGCGAAGTACAGCGCTGACGGTGTGTTCCAGTGGGCGAAGCGCTACGGATCCAACAGCACGCAGTTGGAAATGGGCAGCGCGATCGTGGCCGAGGACGATGGCGATGTCCATGTCACAGGCATCTACCGCAACACGTTGGAAGTGCCGGGCCAATTGCTGCTGGAGTCGTGCATGACGCGTGAGGACATGTTCCTGATGAAACTGGATACGGACGGCAATGCGCTCTGGTCCAAACGTCCGGGCTGCACGAACGACGACAGCTACGGCGCCTTGAAGGGTGATGAACTAACGCTCGATGCCTTCGGGAACCTCTACGTGGGTGCGCGGTTACGGGGCGATACGGTCTTTTTCGAAACCGATACCGTGTTGAACGATGTCTCCGGCAACCAAGCGGAAGATGGGATCCTGGCGAAGTACGATGCGGATGGGAACTTCCAATGGGCACGCGGTTTCGGCGGATACGGTTACGATGAGATCAAAGCCTTGGAGACGGATGCGGATGGCAATTGCTACCTCGCTATACACCGGGAAAGCGCGTACATCCTTCCGGAGCTCACGTTGGACGTTTCCGGAACACTGGGCATCTATCGCGGTGTATTGCTGAAGTCGGATCCGGATGGTGTGTTCGCCTGGGGGGCGCGCATGGGTAACAACGGCTACAACACCGACTTGAACGGGCTGGTGCTGGATGATGAAGGCCGTTTGTTCGCCGGTGGCCAATTCTCCAACCGCTGCGAATGGGATGGGATCATGTCGGAGGTCACACCCGGAGCGTTCTACGGGGCGTTCATCGCGCAATACGATCAGGAGGGAGTCGCGCAAGAGGTGTGGGTAACACGGCAGAACCTACCCCGCACGGTGAACGGCCTGGGCCGCGACCAATTCGGCAACCTCTACACCGCAGGAGGCTTCCACGACACCCTCACCTTCGCTGGCACACCGACCTTGGATGTGGAGGATCAGGCGATCTATTTGGCACGCAGCGGGGATATCAATACCGGCTTGGTCTTCGAACGGATGAATGGTGATGGTGTGCAAGCTTACCCGGTGCCTTCGGACGGTGCGCTCAACGTACGGAGCGAACAGCCCTTTACCGGTCTGCGCATCGTGAACGCGTTGGGTAGTGAGGTAGTGCAGGATACCTTCCCTCCCACTGTGCTGCATAATGTCCACTTGCCGCAGAGCGGAGTGTTCTTCTACGCGCTATACAACGGCGCAGAGCCGGTAGGTACTGGGCGGGTGGTGATCCAACGTTGAAACGATCGGATCCAAGCGCAGGTGGATCGTGGGCCGATGTAGCGCAGAACGTTCGGCGATCCACGGTGTACAAGAAGCGCATGATCTTTGCGTGATGTTCTCCATGCCCCTCGCGCTTGTTCGCCTGCTCCCCTTGATCCTGCAACTCCTGCTCTTGGGAGGCACCAGCACCTCAAGTGCGGTCCGCTGCTGTGCGATCCCTCACGGTGCCATTCAGCGCGACACCATCACCTTGGTGGACAGTACCCGGAACAGGGCCATCCCCATTGCCTTATATAGGTTGGCGGGTTTGGATGAGCACCCCCACAACGTGGTGGTCATCAGCCACGGGTACAACGAGAACCTTCCGGGCACCTACCTGCGCTTCTCTTCCATGGCGGAACACCTGGCCATACACGGCTATGCGGTCGTGAGCATCCAGCA
Organism: Flavobacteriales bacterium UBA7690; assembly: GCA_002482775.1. GTDB lineage: Bacteria > Bacteroidota > Bacteroidia > Flavobacteriales_F > PHOS-HE28 > PHOS-HE28. Next base: position 10,926 of record DLGQ01000091.1, read on the forward strand.
TGAACTCCCAACTGATGAGCCCCTGCCCATGAAAGGCGACCTACGTTCGGCGCGAACGCCCAACTGGGAACGCGGGGTGGCCAATATCCGGTTCGTGCTCGGAGCTTTGAAGGAACTCCATCCGCAGTGGGACCTTGAACGTGTCGCGCTGATCGGTCACAGCAATGGCGGAGATATCAGCATGCTCTTCACCGAACAGTATCCTGAACGCGTACGGGTGGCGATATCGCTGGATAATCGAAGGATGCCATTGCCCCGGGTGAGCACTCCACGCATCGCTTCGTTGCGCGCAAAGGACGTGGAAGCCGACCCCGGCGTGCTACCAACGCGTGAAGAAGCCGCACGTCTAGGTATCCGTATCGTCGCGATGCCCGGTTTCAACCATGTGGACTTCAACGATCGGGGCGATCCTGGCCAGCGTGAGCGGCTGAACGCCCAGCTGCTAGAAATTCTACAAGATCGCTAGAAAGTCCAGTATTAGTAGGCTTTTGCATTACACCCCGGTGGGTTATGGAACCCTCTTCCAGAACTTTTCAGAGGACCATCCGTAGGAACAGGCAGGCCTTCGCATTTGTGCGCCCTGCCCGATGCTCCGTAAACCACTACTCTCTCTGGTCATTCTGCTGCTCTCGCTGAGCGCAAGCGCCACGCACATGAGCGGTGGCGAGATCTATTGGGAATGCATCGGCCCCAACCAGTTCCGCATTCGGCTGTTGGTCTATCGGGATTGCGCGGGCATAAACGTGGACCCTACGTACAACCTGGTGCTCACCAGCCCTTGCGGCAACCGTAACCTCACAGTGTCCACCAACGGAGGAACCGAGCTCAGTCAGTTGTGCGATGTGGAATTGCCCAACAGCACCTGCAACGGCGGCACCCTGCCAGGGATCGAACAGTACATCTACACGGGCGTCATTACTCTTCCACCGTGCGATAGCTGGCACATCGGCTGGACGAACATCTACCGGAACAACGCCATCGTGAACCTGACGAACCCGGGTACACGGCAGATGTACATCGAGTCGGTGCTCAACAGCGCTGCGGCCCCTTGTAACGATTCACCCACCTTCACCAACAGTGCCATTCCTTATGTATGCCTCGGCTACCCGGTGAGCTACAGTTATGGTGCAGTGGATGCCGAAGCGGATTCCTTGTCCTACGCGCTCATCGGTGCCCGGATGATCAATGGCAACCCGATACCCTATGTTGTCCCCTACACACCGGCTGATCCTATTCCCGGCCTTACCCTTGACCCGGTGACGGGGCTTTTGAATTTCACGTTGTTCCAAGCCGGTAACTGGGTGGTGGTGGTAGAGGTAACGGAATACGACGATAACGGCAACGTGATCGGCTCCATGATGCGCGACATGCAATTCGTCGCATATCCGTGTGCGAACGTTCCGCCTGATGCTGCCACCGGTCTGGTGACCAACCTTACCGGGCAAGCCGTACTCACCGGACCGCGGGCGATCCAAGTATGCGAATCGGGGAACTTCTGCTTCGATATGGTGATCAGTGATGTCAATGCCACCAACGTACTGGAAGGGTTCAGCAACGCAGCTCAGGTACTACCGGGTGCAACATTCACCTACACCGGCACCAACCCGATCACCGCACGCCTGTGCTGGACAGCGCAACCCGGAACATCGGGCTTCTATCCGTTGATCGTGAACGTGAGCGATGGCGCTTGCCCGATCCCGGCATTCCAGACCTATGTCTATTCCATTGAAGTGCTCACCGGTCTTGCTGCCACGATCGATGTGGTGAACGAGTCCTGCTTGGGCGATGGATCCGGTAGCGCAACGGCCAATGTGAGCGCAGGGACCAACCCGTACACATACGTGTGGAGCAACGGCAGTTCCGAAAGTATGATCATGGCCGCTGCTGGCAGCTATACGGTACAGATCACGGATGCGAACGGATGCGTTTCTGCACCGCTGAACGCTACGATCGGTGCTGGTGCACAGCCGAACCAGGCCAATGCAGGAGCCGATATCCCCGTTTGTAACGGCGACTGGCCGATCCCCTTGGTGGGCACCGTCACCAACGCCACGAGTGGAACATGGGGCAATGGATCCGGTTCCATCGGTGGCGCATGGCCGAACAACACCTACACGCCTTCCGCCACGGAGATCGCGAACGGCGGCCTCGACTTGGTGTTGAGCACCGTGGGCAATGCCGGATGCCCGCCAGCAACGGATACCGTACACATCAACATCTCCAACAGTTTCCACGGCCTACAGCTAACGCATACCGATGCGGTGTGCAACGGTGGGCAGACCGGCACCGCCACGTTGATCCCCAACGTGGATGGCTTGACCTTCTTGTGGAACGATGCGAATGCACAAACGGGCATCACGGCCACTGGGTTGGAGGCGGGCGTCTATTCCGTGATCATCTCGGATGGTTCGGGATGCGACACCACGATGAACGTCACCATCGGCGAACCGTTGGCAGTGACCGTGCAACCGATCATTTCCACCAACGAATCCTGCGCTGGGGTTGGGGATGGGACCCTGACCGCGAGCGCTACCGGTGGAACAGCACCGTACACCTACACATGGAGCAATGGTGCCACCGGTCCGTTGCTAACGGATACCGCAGGCATGTATGGCGTAGTGGCTACGGATGTGAACGGCTGCCCCTCCTACTCGGTCAGCGGCATCATCCAGACTACGGGTCATCCCAACGCCGCCGATGCAGGTTCCGATCTTATCACTTGTGCCGACAACGGCCCCATCTACCTGAATGAAAGCGTGACCAACGCACCCACCGGCGCCTGGAGCGGTGGTGATGGTGTTTTCACGGGCACCTATCCGAACATCGATTACACCTTGGGCGCGGGTGATATCGCGGCGGGGTCCGTTACGCTCACGCTCAGCACCGTTGGCAATACCACGTGTCCACCGGCTTCGGATCAAATGGTGATCACCATCCCACACAGTTTCGTGGATGTCACGGTAACGCATACGGATGCTACCTGCAACGGCACCGCTACCGGTACGGCACGGGTGAACACGGCAAACGATGCGCTCACCTTCCTGTGGACTCCGGGTGGGGCGGTAACAGCTGATGTGACCGCGCTAGCAGCCGGCGACTACAGCGTGCAAGTGTCCGATGAGTTCGGATGCGATACCGTGCTGAACGTGACCATCGGACAACCCGCGGCCTTGGTGGTCTCCGGGGTGAACAGCACCAACGAGACCTGCGCTGGCCAAGCGAACGGAACGTTGACCGCGGTGGTGGCTGGAGGCACATCACCCTACCTCTACATGTGGAGCAATGGGTCCATGGGGTCGTCCATCACAGCTGGCGCTGGCACCTACACCGTTACCGTTACCGATGCCAACAGCTGCGCACCGGTGGTGGCTTCGGGCACCATAGCTGCGACAGGCCAGCCCAACACGGCCGATGCGGGTCCGGATCTGATCGGATGCATGAACGCCTACCCCATCGCTGTGCAAGGAACGGTTACGAATGCCACAGGCGGGCAGTGGAGCGGTGGGGCTGGATCCATCCTTGGTACCGGTTTGAACATTCAATACTATCCTACCACGGCAGAGGTGCTCGCCGGTGGTGTAGAACTGACCTTGACAACGAGCGGCAACCCGAGCTGCCCACCTGCCACGGATGTCGTACACATCGAGCTCTCCAACAGCTTCCTCAACGCCGCGCTGAGCACCACCAACGCCTTGTGCAATGGGAACGCCAACGGCACCATCGCATTTGCACCGGCAACACCGGGCTTCAGTTACCAGTGGAATGATCCACAGGCACAGAGCACGCCAACGGCCACAGGGCTTCTCGCAGGCAACTACTCGGTGACCGTGACCGATCAGCTTGGTTGCGACACCATGATGTCCGCCACAATCGCTCAACCGCAATCACTCGTTGTGGCTAATGTGAATGCCACGGATGTGACTTGCGCGAATGGCAACAACGGTTCGATCGCATTGACCATCCAAGGGGGCACACCCGGTTACAGCGTGAATTGGCTCAGTGGCCAGACCGGTGCTTCCATCAACGGTTTGGCTGCCGGCACTTATATCGCGAACATCACGGATGCCAATGGATGCGTGGCCCAAACGAGCACCAACGTACAGCAACCCATCCCGATGGTGGTAAGTGTTACCGGCCCCGATACGGTGTGCGTGAACACTCCGGCTACCTACACGGCAACGGTCACTGGTGGCGCGGGTGGATACCTCTACAACTGGGGCGGCTTCGGCTTCAACCAGACCGTTCAACTCGCCTTCGCGCAGTCACAAACGATCCAACTGACGGTGGTCGATCAAGCCGGTTGCGCCGGACCTACTACACCCGTGAGCGTTACTGTGTTGGATCTCGCCTCGGCGAACTTCGACACCTATGGCGACACCACCGTTTGTGTCGGCGGTGTTGGTCATGTGGGGGCTACCCTGACCGGATATCCCGGTGTGTACAGTGTAAGCTGGGCCCCGCTAGGCTACACGGGCATGGGGCCGTACACCATGCCCATCTCCGGTGATCAGAACCACACGGTCACCATCAGTGATGTGTGTGGCAACTCCGTACAACGCACCATCGGGCTTCGGTTGGACATCGCACCAACCTTCGCCCTACCTCCTGTCATCGCTGAAGGATGCGCACCGCTCACCGTGCAATTCCCGAACCTCGACTTGGGCAATGTGGTGTACACCTGGAACCTCGGGAACGGCACAACGAGCAATTCGCCCGCGCCGCACCTGATCTACCAACAAGGCACGTACACGGCGAGCCTCACGGTGACCACCCCGATCGGTTGTACCTCCACCAGCAACGGTGGCGGCACCATCCGCGCCTTCGGTTCGCCAACAGCGGCCTTCACCGCTTCGCCGTTCACCACCAACATCGATTCCCCCACCATCGATTTCAGCAACCAGAGCACGGGAACCATCGTCGCCCAGGACTGGACCTTCGGCGATGGCGGCACCAGTACGGTTATGAACCCGAGCTACGCCTACAACGAGATCGGCACCTTCGAAGTGGTGCTGTATGTGGAAGACCAGAATGGTTGCTCCAACGAAACGGTACAGGTCGTGACGATCACGCCGGTGTACGATGTGGTGATCCCCACGGCCTTCACGCCCAACCCCAATGGCCCCGGTGGCGGTGGCAGCGGCGGATCCGGCGGTGGTGGTAATTGGGTGACCGGTGATCTCAGCAACGACGTGTTCTACCCCTTCGTGCGCTTCGTGAAGGACTTCCGCATGCGGATCTTCAATCGCTGGGGTGAATTGATCTTCGAAAGCACGGACCTGAGCGTGGGTTGGGACGGCTACTACCGTGACCAGATCAGTCCGCAGGATGTGTACGTGGTACAAACGTGGTACCGCTTCGTGGATGGGAAGACCGTGGAGAAGTTGAGCGACCTGACCTTGTTCCGATGAAGGCACTGCGACACGCGATCATACTTCTTCTGCTAGCGCTGGGATCGGCCGTTGTGGCCCAGGATCCACAGTTCTCGCAGTTCTATGCCGCGTCGCAATACCTCAACCCCGCCCTTACCGGCAACACGTTCCAGGATCGTATCGCGCTGAACTACCGGTTGCAATGGCCCGGCGTACAACCCGGCTACGAGACCTACTCCTTCGCCTACGACCACAACTTCGCCAGCGCGCACAGTGGTCTGGGCGGCTTCCTGATCCGCGACAAGGCGGGCACCTACGGCCTCACCTTCACCACAGCGGCCATGAGCTACAGCTACGAGGCACGTCTCAACCGCAGGCAGGCGTTACGTTTCGGCTTCCGTGCAGGCTACACCATGCGCAACGTGGCACCGGACGGCTACCTGTTCGCCGACCAGATCATCCGCGACAACGCACCTACCAGCATCGAGGCCAACATGGTGCCAAGCACCAGCTACCTCGATCTCGCCGCTGGCGGATTGTATTACAGCGAACAGTTCTGGGCCGGTGCTTCCTTCAACCACATCAACAAACCCA
>DLGQ01000118.1:0-21328 GCA_002482775.1 Flavobacteriales bacterium UBA7690
AGACAGTTCGGTCTCTATCTGTTGCGGGCGTTAGAAGTTTGAGGGGAGCTACCATTAGTACGAGAGGACCGTGGTGGACGAACCGCTAGTGTACCAGTTGTCCCGCCAGGGGCACCGCTGGGTAGCTATGTTCGGACGGGATAAGCGCTGAAAGCATCTAAGCACGAAGCCCACCTCAAGATGAGACTTCTTCTAAGGGTCGTAGAAGATTACTACGTTGATAGGTCACAGGTGTAAAGTCAGCAATGGCAAAGCCGAGTGATACTAATTACCCGTCGACTTTCGATCCGTACAGATCGCTCTTTGGAACGGTCCTCGGCTGTTCTTGTTTCGTCCAACAACTAGTCATAGCTTATTCAAAGCTTTAGGTGACTATTGCGGTGAGGTCCACCTCTTCCCATTCCGAACAGAGAAGTTAAGCTCACCAGCGCAGATGGTACTGGGCCACAAGCCTGGGAGAGTATGTCGTCGCCGATCTGAACCCCGTTACGCAAGTAGCGGGGTTCTTTTTTTGTACCTACCCGAACAGGCAGGATCTTTGCAACATCCCGCGCCATGAACAACGTACGTTGCATCATACTCCTCTTCGCTATCGCATACTTCCACGGAAGTGTTCGCGCGCAGGAGATCACCGGCCTTTTCGAAAGGCCGCTGCCAGCCAAGACCGTGGTGCTGTACAATACACGTGGTAATGCTCATCTGGCGATCGACTCCGCCATCATCGGTGACGACGGAAGGTTCAGTTTCGGCGATCGTGAACTTCTTCCGGGATTCTATCAGGTCGGGATCAATGGCGATGATCGGGTAGATCTTGTCGTGGACACTTCCGAGGCAGTGATTGAGTTCGCCTTTCACGGGACTCCACTTCAACGCAACCTCAATGTTATCCGGTCCGGCGAGAACCAGCGGCTGTGGGCATTCAAGCTGAAGAGCCGCGAGGGACAAGCCCTACTTGCGAAGGTCAAGGAACAACGGGATGGTGCTTCTCCTATTGATACGGCCCTGTTATACGCGCTCGATCGCCGGGAGCTAACGATACGTGCAGGTATGGCGAGGGCACTGGATAGTTTGATCGTGATCGCGCCAGATGGTCAATTCGCGTACGCGGTCCAGGCCGACCGACGATTGGACGATGCCATTAGTGGCGGTCCACCGATGATCCGGAAGGCATTCGACTTCGCGAACCCACGCCTGCTGCGGAGTTCAGCTTACGCGAAAGCCATCGTGGTCTATTTACAGACAACACCGTTCACCACAGAAGATGCCTTTCAACGGGCCAGCGACACACTGTTGATGGCGGCAACACGTGATACTTCGTGCTGGGCCTACATGCGCGCGCAGTTGGTGGACATGTTCGTCACCTACGGCCCGGATGAGGTCGCACAGCACCTGGTCGATCATTATGTGGTCGGCTCTGGTGCGCTGGTGCCACCCGACCACGCATTGTTGCAGGTGGCGGCTGAACAATTAAGGTTGGTGAACGGTGCACCTGCACCGGACATGATCCTGGTCACTCCGGGAGCAAAGGATACGCTCCTATTATCCGAAGTGATGCCGAAGCATGACTTCACAGCACTTTTCTTCTATTCCAGCACATGTGACCATTGCCACGCTCAAATGCCAGGACTACGCCAACTGGTAGCGGATATGAAGCCTTCGTTCTTCCACCTGATCGGCATTGCCTTGGATGTCACCGAGGAGGAGTTCCGGACCACGTTGACCGAGGAAAATATCAATTGGCCCTGCTACTCCGAATTGAAAGCATGGGGTATACAAGGCGCCAAGGACTTCAATGTGAAGGCCACCCCATCGTTGTTCGTGCTTGATCGTACCGGGATGATCCGTGCGAAGCCCATGGACCACGAAGAATTACGGGCGTTCCTCCTTGCTAACACCAAGTGAACCTCAGAGCCTCATCTTCCAAGAAGAGGTGCCTTCTGGAAATGTGATCTCTCCGGGTTCTTCACTGAACAAGGCGAAAACACTGGACCCGGATCCGCTCATGGACACGTAGGAAGCGCCACTGTTATGAAAGATGGTCTTTAGTTGACGAACGACCGGATAAGCCTTTATAACATATGGTTCCATCGTGTTCGGCAGGAGGTGTTCCCATTCCATGATGCGTTCCCGAACGGCGATCTTTTCGATCGGCCAGGAAGCGTTCGTTGGTACGGTGTTGCGGTAGACTTCAGCGGTGCCCACATGTACGCCAGGGTTCGCAAGAACGAGCCACAGGCCGTTGAGGTCGAGATCCACCTTGGCCATCTGCTCCCCACGGCCTCGACCGACCTGTGTTCCAGAGCGCAGGAAGAAAGGACAGTCGCTACCTAGTTCAAGGGCGAGGGCACTTAGCACTTCGGTGGTATGGCCCAGATGGCACAGGGCAGTCACCAGCTTCAGGGTACACGCACCATCGCTGGAGCCGCCACCCAACCCGGCACCCATCGGGATCACCTTGTAGAGATGAAGCCGTAGGCCCGGTAGAGCATGGTCTTGTTGCAGTTTTCGCACGGCCTTGTAACACAAGTCGGTTTCCAACGCACCGGGGATATGGAGCCCGCTACGGGTATACTCCAAGCCGTTGGTGCCCAGTTCTGGAGCGATCACGGCCTCTAACACATCGTGTACCGGGATGGGCACAAAGACGCTCTCGATGTCGTGATAGCCATCTTCACGACGGGCCAACACGTTGAGGCCCAGGTTGATCTTCGCGTTCGGGAAGACGATCATCTGTGAGCGAAGGTACCTGTACGTCTTCTGTTCCCCATCAACGTTGTTCCTTCTACCTTCGCCCTTCCCAACGCTAGAAGATGCAGACTTTCCTGGAATTCGAAAAGCCGATCCAGAACGTGATCGAGCAGATCGATAAGTTGAAGGAAGTGGCCGCACAAAGTGCCGTGGACGTTCAGCCTACGCTGAAAGACCTCGAGAAGAAACTGGCCGAGACCCGCAAGACCATCTATGCTGGGCTTTCCCCGTGGGAGCGCGTGCAAGTGAGCCGCCACCCGGATAGGCCGTATACACTGAAGTACATCGAGATCCTGTCCGACAACACCTTCGTAGAGCTGCATGGCGACCGTACCGTGAAGGACGACAAGGCCATGGTGGGCGGCTTCGGGCAGATCAATGGGCGAACGGTGATGTTCGTTGGCCAGCAGAAGGGTATCAATACCAAGATGCGCCAGTACCGCAACTTCGGAATGCCCAATCCTGAAGGCTATCGTAAAGCGTTACGCTTGATGAAGCTGGCGGAGAAGTTCAACAAGCCGATCGTCACCTTGATCGATACGCCGGGGGCATTTCCTGGACTCGAAGCCGAAGAACGTGGCCAAGGCGAAGCGATCGCACGCAACTTGATCGAGATGGTGCAGTTGAAGGTCCCGGTGATCTGCATCATCATCGGTGAAGGGGCATCCGGCGGGGCTTTGGGGATCGGTGTGGGTGATAAAGTGCTGATGCTCGAGAACACCTGGTACAGTGTGATCTCTCCCGAATCCTGCTCGTCCATCCTTTGGCGTAGCTGGGACTATAAAGAACAGGCCGCCAAAGCCTTGAAGCTAACGGCGACGGACATGCTCGCTAACAAGCTGATCGATGGCATCATCGAGGAGCCCCTCGGTGGCGCACATGCGGATCCTTTAGAAGCCGGCCGCAAGGTGAAGGCCGAGGTGATCAAGCACCTGGACAAGTTGGTGAAGACCGACCCGGAGAAACTAGTGGAGCGCCGGATCAAGAAGTTCTGTGATATGGGCGTTGTACTGAAAGCGAAAGCTTCAGACAGGAAACGTTGACCCTCAGCGGTTGAGCAGGGGCAGGATGTGCCCGATGGGCGATCCAGTGCTTACCGTGTTGATGACCATTCCGGTGCTCGCATCGAGCGAGTGCAGGGTGGAACCTTCTGCAACGTAGAGTGCCCCGGTTGCCGACTCATACGCTAGTGCATCAGCGGAAATGCCGGCACTGATCTGCGATACCAGATCCGTGGAGTAGGTGTAGCGCACCAACCGATCATCCAACGCGATCACATAGGTATTGGCATCGAGCCGTACCACGGCGCGTATGGTCTCTCCCGGGAAGTTGCGCACCTCGGGTGTGCCACCCACGCTCACGTTCATGTTCTCGATCAGCCCCGAGCCCGCCTCATTCGCAAAGTGGACCAAGCTGGTTCCTGTTCTGTGGAAGAGCGCAACACGCTCATGTTCGAGCAGGAATTGGTGCAACACCGTACCCGCCACGGAATAGCTCACGATCTGAGAGGCACCACCAACCACCGCCCGCTGCCATGTGGCTACTTCACCGTCCAGCACCACGATCGCTTCGCACCGGTGCCCTTCAAGGCATTGCGCTATGAACTGTTGTATGCCTGCTCCGGTATAGCCTCGGATGAACCCGTCACGCGTGGCGAAGTAGACCCTACTATCCTTGGGGTCCACGGTGACAGCTGTGAATTGCTCCTCTTGGTCGTTCGCGGGTGCGTTGACCTGCCAGAGGTTAGCGCTCGCGGCCGTGGGAAGTGCCTGTAATGGAGCGAATCGTGATCCAGCAACGATGAGGTGTTGCCCATAACTGTCCACAGCGATGCCATTGAAGTCTTGGGAAGTGGCCCAGGTGGACAGTTCGCCAAGACTATCGATCCTCATTATGCTGACCGGTCCGGTGGAAAAGGGCGGTGCGAGGAAAATGGAACGAAGACGGAGCGGCGCCTCCAACACGTTGATCCCCAGAAAGCCACGCCCATCGTTCTCCCCATCCGAAGCACGAGCGGCAAGGGTGTATGATCCGGAACGAAGGCGTTCATCCGTTAGTTGGATGTCCCGGGCGAAGGTTCCACTGCTCGCGTTCACAGAAATGCTCCCAGCACTGGCCACCGTGATGCCATCCGCGTCCAACAGCTCGATCGTCACAGCTTCCACGATGTGGTCGTCGCTGACCTCCACGCGCACCGTGAAGGTATCGGGGACATTTATGGAGGTTCCCGCCACGGGCGCGATGATGCGGACACGGGGTGCTGTCTCGTCCTTGTCCTTCTTACAAGCGAGGATTCCAACGGCCAAGAATACCAGCAACAGCGCGACTTTTTCACACCACATATCCTTCAAAGGTAGACTGGTCATGGCTTGTAGAAAATGCAGAATGATCTCCACGATCGCTTTGTTGATCGGGTGGTGGTGAGTTGTTCAATTCGTTCCGGTGAAGGGATCGTAATGGATCTACTTTTGCCGCCCACCCACGCAAGCATCCTGTCGCTCTTCTGTCCGGAACCGTCCGGGCCGCTACCGGGTCGCCTACGTTCGACATAGTCCATGGCCGATCTCTCCAACACCCGTTCCACCGACCGCACACGCGGCACAGTCGGCCGCCGACAGGCTTCCTCGTTACTGGATTCTGCGCTCGAGGCCGGCAAACTTCCACCGCAGGCCACGGATCTGGAGCAAGCCGTGTTGGGTGCACTGATGCTCGAACGCAATGCGGTGAACGAGGCCATCGACATCCTGCAGCCCGAAAGTTTCTATGTGGAGGCCCACAAGAAGATCTTCACCGCGATCCTCAACCTTTTCCGCAACGATCAGCCGATCGACATCCTCACCGTAACGCAGGAGCTGAAAAAGACCGGCGAACTGGATATCGTTGGTGGGCCGTTCTACATCAGCCAACTCACCAACAAGGTGGCCAGCAGCGCGAACGTGCAGTACCACGCGCGCATTATCAGCCAGAAACACATCCTGCGCGAGATGATCCGCATAAGCGCGGAAATGACGCGTGATGCCTACGACGATACCGCCGACGTGTTCGATCTATTGGACAAGGCCGAGCAGGACCTATATGCCATCACCAGCGGCAACCTGAAACGCAACTACGAGCCGATGAGCGACCTTATCCAGGGAGCCATCGAGCAGATCGAGAACGCGAAGACGAAGACCGGTGGTGTAAGCGGTATCCCAACAGGTTTCGTGCAGTTGGACAAGCTCACCGCGGGCTGGCAACGCAGCGATATGGTGATCGTGGCGGCACGTCCGGCCATGGGTAAAACGGCTTTCGTGTTGAGCATGGCGCGCAACATCGCCGTGGAACACAAACACGCGGTGGCCGTCTTCAGCTTGGAAATGAGCAGTACACAGCTCGTTACCCGTTTGATCGCGAGCGAAGCTGGCATCAGTTCAGAGAAGCTACGGAAAGGCGACCTATCCGATGCGGAATTCACCATCCTCCACCAACACATCGCGCGGCTCACCAACGCGCCCATCTTCATCGATGACACCCCTGGCCTGAACATCTTCGAGCTACGCGCGAAAGCCCGCCGCCTGAAGAGCCAGCACAACGTGGACCTCATCATCATCGATTATCTGCAGCTGATGAGCGCCGGTGGCGACAGCAAGGGCGGTAATCGCGAACAGGAGATCAGTAGCATTTCCCGCTCTATCAAGAGCATCGCCAAGGAACTGGACATCCCCATCATCGCCCTTTCGCAGCTCAGTCGTGCCGTGGAGACCCGTGGTGGGGACAAACGTCCTATGCTTAGTGACTTGCGTGAATCCGGCGCCATCGAGCAGGATGCGGATATCGTGTGTTTCCTGTACCGTCCGGAGTACTACAAGATCCACGAGGACGAGCATGGCAGCACGCTCGGTATCGGCGAAGTGATCGTGGCCAAGCACAGGAACGGCGCTGTGGACACCGTGAGGCTGCGGTTCATCCCCGAATTGGCCAAATTCGCGGATCTGGAGAGCATGTCCGGTAACTTTGGGGGAGATGGCACGGGATCCGATGGGTTGGACCCGAATCCGTTCCGCACCATCACACGGCCTAGCCGGATGAACGATGACACTAGTTTCGACGACAACTCCGCTCCGTTCTAGCCTCCGTGGCTTGTTCTTCGGGCTGCTCTTGGTGGCCGTACTTCCGGCTTCCGCTACCAAGCTGCTGATCCCCATGGATGGTTCGCAACAGAACCACCTCAAGGCATACGGCATCGCATTCTGGACCCTCGGCCGCGACGCATCCATCGAATGGTTGCTCAACTACCGGGGTGGTAGTTTCCTGATCGACCACTACAAGGAGGTGGAGCAGGAGTGTACCATCCGGGGTGTCACGTTCCAGATCATCGCCGATGGGCAGGCCGCTTCCATCCTCGCGGAGATCGCCGATCCGGAGGCCAACATGGAAGTGGTGAAGCTGGAGAAAGCACCGAAGATCGCCGTGTACGCACCGGAGAGTTTCCAGCCGTGGGATGATGCCGTGGCCTTGGTGATGACCTACGCGGAGATCCCCTACGAACGGATCTACGATAAGCAGATCATCAGCGGCGTACTACCCCAGTACGACTGGCTGCATTTGCATCACGAGGATTTCACCGGCCAGTACGGCAAGTTCTACCGTATGTACCGCAGTGCACCGTGGTACCAAGCCCAAGTGCAGGAGAGCGAGACCATGGCGGCATCGTTGGGGTTCGCCAAGGTGAGCGAGATGAAACTCGCTGTGGCCACCAAGATCCGCGATTACGTTTCCGGCGGTGGCTACTTGTTCACGATGTGCTCGGGAACGGACTCGTATGATATCGCGCTCGCCGCTGAAGGTGTGGACATCTGCACCCCGGAATTCGATCACGACGCCATCGATCCACAAGCCCAGCAGAAGATCGACTTCGCCCGCTCCTTCGCCTTCAAGGATTTCCGCCTAGTGACGGATCCCATGACCTACGAGTTCAGCAACATCGACGCTACGGACATTCACAGTACCATCGGGCAAACGCGCGACTTCTTCACCCTGTTCGACTTCAGTGCGAAATGGGATGTTGTACCCACCATGCTTTGCCAAAGCCACGAACAAGTGGTGCGCGGTTTCATGGGACAGACCACCGCGTTCCGCAAGGACCTGGTGAAACCCGGCGTGCTTGTCATGGGCGAGAACAAGGCCCAAGGCACAGCGAAATACATCCACGGAGAATTCGGCCTTGGCCAGTGGACCTTCTACGGCGGCCACGACCCCGAAGACTACCAGCACATGGTGGGCGACCCACCGACCGACCTCAGTTTGCACCCGAATTCCTCCGGCTACCGGCTCATCCTCAACAACATTCTTTTTCCCGCCGCGCGGAAGAAGAAGCAGAAGACATGAGCTTCGGCCCCGCCGATCACTAGCTTTGACGCAACAAGTTCCCCGTATGGACCTCAGCAAGATCATTTCCGTTGCCGGCAAGCCCGGTCTGTTCCGCGTAGTAGCACAAGGCCGCCAAGCCGTGATCGCCGAATCACTGCTCGATGGCAAACGCATCCCCGTGCCCAGCAGTTCCAAGGTGAGTTCCTTGGAAGAGATCAGCATGTTCACCACTGGTGATGATGTGCCGCTGAAGAAGGTTCTGGAGAACATCTTCGCACTGGAGAAGGGCAAGGAGAGCATCGACCCCAAGGAGAGCGACGATAAGCTCTTCGCCAAGTTGGCCGAAGCATTGCCCGAGCATGATCGCGAGCGCATCTATGCCAGCGATGTGCGCAAACTGTTCGGCTGGTACCAGCAACTGCTGAAGGCCGGTGAATTCGCGAAGAAGGAAGAAGAGAAGAAGGAGGAGAAAGCCGAAAAGACCGCCAAGGCCAAGGCACCTAAAGAAGGTGACAAAAAGGCCAAAGGCGATGCACCTAAGAAGGCCGCAGCCCCCAAGCCCGCCGGTACCTCCAAGGCCAAGACCACAACGATGCGCAAGAGCGCACAGCGTGGTACTTGACGCATGGTGAACACTTCTGCACAGCGTAGCTACCTGCCTGCTGAGCTTTCCGTTTCGGCGTGGGGTGATATCGCACCTTTTTTCGAGGAGCTTGAGCAACGCTCCATCAACAGCGCAACAGAGCTAGAACGGTGGCTTCGTAATTTGAGCGAAGTGGAGGCCGTTGTGAGCGAGGAAGGTGCATGGCGCTACATCCGCATGACGTTGGATACGCGTGATGCTGAGGTGAGCGCCCGGTACCAAGCTTTCGTGGGGGAGGTATTGCCCAACGTGGAGCAATGGACGGACAAGCTCCAACGCAAGTTGATGGCCTTGCCCGAAGTGGAGCTACTTACTGGCGACGGGTATCCGGTGCTGTTGCGTGGGATCCGCGAACAGTTGCGCATCTACCGCGAAGCCAACGTGAACATCCAGGCCGAGCTGCGGGCCATGGCCCAGGAATACAGCGCCGCCATAGGTGCCATGAAGGTGACCTGGAAAGGCGAAGAGATCACCATGCCCCAAGCAGCCGCGATCCTCGAAAGCCCGGACCGCACCGAACGCGAAAGCATCCACCGGTTGATGAACGACCGCCGGGCCGAAGACCGTGCGAAGCTGGACGAATTGTTCCATGCCATGGTGGTGAAGCGGCAGCTGATCGCGAGCAATGCAGGCTTCGCCAATTTCCGCGACTACATGTACAGCGCGTTAGGGCGCTTCGACCACACCCCGGCCGATGCGGAGGCTTTCCACCAAAGCGTGGAGAAGGAGGTATTGCCCATCGTGGATCGGTTGCACCGCGAGCGGAAAGCCAGCCTTGGACTGGACGTTCTTCGTCCATGGGACCTGGCCGTGGACCCGACCGGGGAACCACCACTGCGTCCGTTCAAGAATGCCGAAGAGCTGGTGGAACTCACCAAGAAGGTCTTCCACAAGCTGGACCCATGGTTCGCCGAGTGCATCAGTACCATGCAGGAGCTCGGCCGTTTGGATCTGGCTTCGCGTGATGGCAAGGCACCGGGCGGCTATAACTATCCGCTCTACGAATCGGGATCACCGTTCATCTTCATGAACGCAGTTGGCACTACTGACGATGTGATCACCATGGTACACGAAGGTGGGCATGCGATCCATTCATTCCTCACACATCCGTTGCCGCTCACGGGCTTCAAGAGCTTCCCGAGCGAAGTGGCCGAACTCGCCAGCATGAGCATGGAGCTGCTCACCATGGACCATTGGCATTTGATCTACCCTGATCCGGCGGATCTGCGCCGTGCCAAACGTGATCAGTTGGAACGTGTGTTGACCATACTTCCATGGGTAGCCACGATCGACGCTTTCCAACACGCGCTCTACACCCATCCGGAGTGGAGCATGGCCGAACGTTCGGCGCAATGGATCGCCATCCATGCTCGTTTCTCCGGATCCGAAGTGGATTGGACCGGGCTTGACCGTGATCGCAGCCAGCTCTGGCAGAAACAATTGCACCTGTTCGAGGTGCCGTTCTACTACATCGAATACGCCATCGCCCAACTGGGGGCCATCGGTGTCTGGCGTAACTACAAGCGTGATCCTCAGGAAGCTGTGCGTCAGTACAAAGCGGCGCTTTCCTTAGGCTACACACGGCCACTTCCCGAGATCTACGCTACTGCAGGCGTACGGTTCGACCTTTCAGCCGACTACGTGCGCGAATTGATCGGCTTCGTGAGCGCCGAGTTGGATGCGCTTTGAACCGAAGAGCGGTTTGAAGCGTTCCAAGGGCGGGCACAGCTTCGTCACGCACACGACGGTCATGCTTTCGTAATTTGTTGGCCTTACCCGAACTAGATGGCTTCGAACTCTACGCTCCTTACCCGCTCCCTGATCATCGCTGGCCTCGCCGGCACCGTGGTCCTCTTCGTAGCCTGGACGGGCGATCGGCTTCCGAAGGCACATGCGTACCATTCCGAGAAGGAGTTGGCGATGTATCGCGGTGGATTGGATCTGCCCATCGAAGACAACGAGTATTTCACCGGTAGCGGTCGTTGCCAAGGCTGCCATGGACTGGATGATGTACCACCGGTCTTGGCGAACCACACCGCCGATGGCGTGGATGTGAATCCGGTGGACATGTGGCGTTCCTCCATGATGGCGAATTCCGCAAAGGATCCCTTCTGGCGGGCCAAGGTGAGCCATGAAGTAGCCGTGAATCCAGCGCACCAAAGCGCTTTGGAGGATAAGTGCACCTCTTGCCATGCGCCGATCGGACGCTACGATAAGTTCCTCAGCGGTGATGGCCCTTACTCCATGGCGGAAATGATCCAAGATCCGTTGGCGATGGACGGTGTGTCTTGCCTGGCCTGCCACATGCAAAGCCCGGATAGCATCGGCCTGAATTTCTCCGGCCACCTGATCTTCGATACCACCAACGTGATCTATGGTCCGTATAACGCGGCGAACCTATTCGGCGCACCGATGGAATCGTTCGTAGGATTCGCACCACACTATGGCGCGCACATCAATGATGCGGGCCTGTGCGCTGGTTGCCACACCCTCGTTACGGAAACGGCGGACCTTAACGGCAATGCCACCGGCGATCATTTCGTGGAACAGGCCACATATCACGAATGGTTGAACTCGGTGTTCAATCCGGCGGTGGACCCCGAAGGCGGTGTTTCCTGCCAAGGCTGCCACATGCCGCGCATCTACGATCCCATGGTGATCTCGGCCTTGTATGATTTCCTCGCTGCGGATGAATACCGCCGCACTCCTTATGGCAAACACGAACTGGTGGGCGGCAACACCTTCATGTTGAACCTGCTGAAGAACAACAACGCAGCGTTGTTGCTCTCGGCAAGCTCCGTGCAGTTCGATAGCACGATAGCGCGTACGACACGCATGTTGCAGAACCGCACACTACTGCTGGAAACGAGCGTGGCCGAACGCACGCTGGACAGTGCCTTCATCGATGTGAAGCTCACCAACCTTGCCGGACATAAGTTCCCGAGCGGTTATCCTGCTCGTCGGGCCTTTGTGGAGCTCGTTGTCGAGAACGCACAAGGCGACACCATCTTCCGCAGTGGCGGATGGGATGATGCCTATGAAGTCATAGGCCACGATGCAGATTGGGAGCCGCACCACGATGTGATCCGCGAAGAGGGCCAAGCGCAGATCTACGAAATGGTGATGGCCGACGTGAACGGCAACAAGACCACCGTGCTGGAGCGCGCCAAGGAATCGTTGAAGGACAACCGACTTGCCCCGCTCGGGTTCACCACCAGCCACCCGAGCATAGACACCATGTTGGTGGTCGGCATACCGGCAACGGATGTCGATTTCAACCGCTATGCTGGTGGAGGCGAAGGAAGCGGAACGGATGATGTCCACTACCATGTGGCGTTGAACGGCTACACTGGTGCGCTCACCATCCGCAGCAATGTGTGGTATCAAAGTGCACCACCGCTTTGGATGGAAGAAATGTTCGCGGTGAGCACCCCGGAGATCGAGAGTTTCCGTGCGATGTATGCTGCCGAGGATGGCTCGCCGGTGCTGATACGAAGCCACGAGATCGTGGACCTATCCACCGGTATCGATGACCTGGAGGAACTCGGGGTGCGCATCTTCCCGAACCCGGTGCGCGAGGGCCAATTGCGTATCGATGGCTTGGACGAACGCATCACCTCCGTGCAGGTGTTCGATGTGCGCGGTGCGTTGATCGCCGAGCGTGCTCCATCAGCTTCTTCGACCTGGCAGCTGCGCCTTCCGGAAGGGTCCGGCACGTATGTGGTCGTGATCCGGACAGCAACACAGCGCTTCGTGGAACGCGTCGTGGCCTTCTGAGGTACGTAGGTTCGCGAACGTCACATCCTTGATCGCCATCTGATGAAGAAGTTCCTCGCCCTGTCGTTGCTTTCGTTCACGATCAGCGTGCAGGCGCAGGATCCCGTGGTGCAGTCCATCGTGGATGCCGTGAACGTCGATTCCATGATGCTGTATGTGCGCGAGATCGCCGGGGAGTTGCCGGTGGATCTGGGTAGCGGTGAACTCACCATTGAGACACGCCACAAGTTCGATCCAGGAAATGCGCTGGCCCAGACCTATTTGGAGCAGAACCTGAACGCGTGGGGATATGATGTCAGCGTGCAAGAGTTCAGTACCACTGGACGCAATGTGTTGGCCACGAAACAGGGGTACGTACATCCGGATGAAGTGGTGATCCTTTGCGCACACTACGACACCTTCGTGAGCAGCCCATTCCTTGCGCCTGCTGCGGATGATGATGGCAGCGGTTGTGGTGCCTTGCTTGAGGCGGCGCGGGTCCTGCGTGACATCCCGTTCGAGTACACCATCGTGCTAGCCTTCTGGGATGAAGAAGAGCAAGGCAAGATCGGCAGCATCTACTATGCCACACAGGCCGCCGGAGATGACGCCATCATCAAAGGCGTGGTGAACATGGATGCGATCGCGTACGATGGGAACGGTGACAAGAAGGCCCGCCTCCACGCAAGACCGACAGCAGCCAACAGTTCAGCGATCGCGGATACGGTATTCGCTGTGCTTGATCGGTACGATATCGATATCGACCTGCTCCTCACCACACCCGGGGCGGTGTACAGTGACCACGCTTCGTTCTGGAGCAGTGGCTACGGGGCAGTACTGATCATCGAAGAGTTCACTGCGGACGGCAATCCACACTACCACACACCTACCGACCTGACCGAATACTTCGATGTTCCCTACTTCGAGAAACTTTCCAAGCTTTCTATTGCTAGCCTGGCCACACTTGCCATCCCGTTCGATCCGACGTCTTCGGTGCCGAACGTGAGCGGTGTTAGCGCCACGGACCTTTCCGTGTTCCCGAACCCAAGCAGCAGCGATGCCACGTTGGTGGTCGATGTGGCAAGAACCGATGAATACACGGTCTCCATCTCGAACGCCCTTGGTCAACACGTGAAGACGATCGCCTACACTACGCTCTCCAAAGGCGCGCACCAATTCACATTAGTGTTGAGCGATCTGCCTCCTGCCACGTATGTGCTCTCGATCCGGAACAGTGATCGGGTGATGACCACGCAACGTGTGGTCCGCACGCCGTGATCACTTCTTGGTGAAGCGCAGGTTGCTGGTGCCTTTGCCTGTCTCGGTGAGGCGCAACAGGTAATTCCCCGGTACCAGTTCGGCGACAGGGATCTGCAGCAAACGACCTGCGGTAACAGTGGGTGATGTAAGCACACGTCCATCGATGCTGGTGATCTCTATGCTGGAGATCACACGTGGACCGACATCCACCATCACATTGTCCACGGCGGGTGAAGGGAAGAGCTTCAACTCATGTGCCGCCTCGTTCTCCCCGACATTGTTCCCGCTCTCCACGATGATCACGCCTTTCTGTGTGGCGGAGTGCCCTTCAGTATCGCAGTGGTAACGGTACGTTCCCGGAATGGTGAAGGTGAACTGGAACGACCAATCGTTGTCCCCTTGTTGCGGTGTGAAGCCGAATGCTTCCGGGTTGTCCGGGAACAGGAACGTGCCACCATTCACGTTGTGGGTGCCGCTCACGTTGTTCCAGCGGATGATGTCGCCCACGGGAATGGTCACCGTGTCCGGTGCGTAATAGGGCGTGGGACCAAGGTTGCTTCCGCCGACTTGTACCTGGTGGATGGTCTGTGCGAGGAGCGCAGCAGGAATAGCAGCTAGTAGTGTGGCGAGGATCTTCATTCCCATTAGGTTCATTGAGCGCAAGCTAGGTTGTGGGTGTGCGATCGGCGGCGCGCAACTATCGTCGAAACTAGGGTTCCCGATCAGCGCAGTGGCTGGAGGCGTGCATCGATGTACTCCAGCACTTTGTCCATCAAATGCAGTCGATCCTTGCCGCGCACATTGTGGCCGTGGCCGGGATAGTCGAAGAAGTCCACCGGCACACCTTTGTCCACACAGGCCTTCAAGAACGAGTAGGCGTGCTGCGGTAGTACCGTATCATCCTTTCCGCCGGTGATGATGAGCAGGTCGTCCTGGAGCTTGTCCGCCGAAGTGGGAAGTGTGGTGGCCGCGTAGCCTTCCGGATTCTCCGTGGGAGTATCCATGTAGCGCTCGGTGTACATCACTTCGTACAAGCTCCAGTCCATCACAGGACCACCAGCCACACCTGCTTTGAACGTGCCGGGATACCGCGTGAGCATGGCGGTCGTCATGTGGCCGCCGAAACTCCAGCCATGCACGGCCATGCGCGTTCCATCCACGTACGGCTGACCTTTCAAGAAGTCCACACCGCGCATCTGGTCTCGTACTTCGGTCTCCCCGAGGTGCCTGTGAACGGCTTGCTCGAAGTCGCGTCCGCGATGGTCGCTACCATGGCCATCAACGGTCCAGACCAGGTAGCCGCGTTCTGCTGCTTCCAGCATCCAGAGCGAGGCGCCGCACAAGAACGAGTTGGTGACCAACTGCACATGCGGGCCATTGTAGGTATAGATCAGCACGGGATACTTCTTGTCCTTGTCGAAGAAACTCGGTTTGATCAGGCGCGCGTTCAGGAAGTCGCCGCTTTCGCCGGGGATGGTCAACAGTTCAATGCTGCCCACGGTGACGCCGGCCAACGGGTCTTTCGAGGTCAGCAGGTCCTTCACGATCTTGCCCGAACGACTTTCGCGCAACACGATTCGGTTGGCCGTTGATGTGCTGCTCCACGTGTCGATGATGGTGGCGCCATCGGTGCTTAGTTGTGCGTGGTGTGTGCCGGACTCTGTGGTAAGACGCGTCGTTTTTCCCGTTGCGAGATCGATGCGGTAGATGTGTGTTTCGATCGCGCCCTTCGGGTTCCCGGCAACGATCTCCGCCGTGCCTTCCACAATAGCGAAGGTCTCTTTGGGGTCGAAGCCCACCACTTCCTTCACCACCCAATTGCCTTTCGTAAGCTGGCGCACAAGGCCTTTCGAAGCATCGTAGAGGTAGAGGTGGTTCCAGCCATCGCGTTGGCTTTGCCAGATGTATTGGGAGGCCTTGCTTTTGAGGAAGTGCGCAGGATGTTGCGGTTCCAGGTATTTGGCATCGTGCTCTTCAAGCAACGTGGCCAAAGGGTCGCCAGTGCTTGCGTCGTAGCGAACGAGTTTCAGGTTCTCGGTCTTGCGGTCCAGGTGAACAACATGCACGTAACGCGAATCGCTGCTCCACGAGATGTTCGTGAGGTATTGATCCAACGGCTCACCGGTCTTCAAGAATACCGTCTTGCCCGTGGCCACGTCGTGGATGCCGACCGTTACGTGGTGACTGGTCCCGCCGGCCATGGGATAGCGGATCTTGTCGAAGGTGCTCGGTTTGGTGCTGATGTCTTCCAAGAAGTAAGGTGACACCATCGTTTCATCCATCCGGTAGAAGGCGAGGCGCTCACCTTTCGGTGACCAGAACGTGCCTTTGGTGATGCCGTATTCCTGCCGATGCACGCTTTTGCCGTTCACGATGCCATCCGCGCCGTCCGTGGTCACGCGCACCACGTTGCCGTTCGCGCCGGAGCGGATGTAGAGGTCATTCTCTTCGGTGAAGGCGATGTTCCCGGTCGTAGGCTCGAAGTCGTCGTCCTCGGCACCCTCTGGCAATTGAACAGGGGTGGTGGTCTTCGCACCGAGGTCGTAGGTATGGTACCGGCCGTTGTGGAAGAAACGGACACGGCTCGGGGAGAGCCACTCCATGGGCGGTAGTGCTTTCAATTTAGTGCTATCCGCGATCGACGCGTTCAAGCCGGCCACATCCAGGATCGAGGTGTCAACGCTCTTGCCCAAGGTGCCGCGCATCAACTTATCGTCCTTCACATAGCTGTAGTTCGCTGCCCCTTCGATCCATTGCAAGCCGCGCAAACGTTCCGGTGCAAAGTCGGTACCGGCCTTCAACACGGCATCGCGCAGGGTGAGCGCCTTTTGGGCATTCAGCGCGAACGGAATGAACAGGAGAAGGACGAGTAGGGATCGGCGTGTCATGATCTGGTACGAGATAGGACCGCGAAGATGCGGATCTTGAACTAGTGGTGCCCAACCGCGTTCGGGTCGCTCAGGGACGGATCGTTCAGGAACGTGGTATCGGTCAACGCTTTCAGGAAGGCGACCAGGTCTGCGCGTTCGGCTTGATCCAGTTCCACCACGCCCAATTTCCATGCGAACATGTGGTCGTCGAAATTGGGTGTGTTCAGGTGGACATCATCCATGTAGAAATCCACGACCTCTTCCAAGGTGGCGAACCTGCCGTCGTGCATGTAGGGTGCGCTCACCTCGCAATTGCGCACGGTCGGTGTCTTGAAGCGGCCCACATGCCATGCTTTGCCCGTTCGCGCGCCCATGCCTTTGTCCGTGGGGATGCTGTCCAATCCGATGTTGATCACCGCGTGGTCTTGGAACACGGGTAATTCGTGGCAATCCGCGCAATGGGCCTTGCCGAAGTAGAGCGCCATGCCGCGTTGTTCCGTAGGTGTCAACGCTGTGCTGTCGCATCCGTAGTGGAACCGGTCGAAGGGTGAATCGAAGGAGATCAACGTGCGTTCGAATTGTGCGAGTGCGTACACCACATGCAGACTGTCGAACAGCATGGTGCCGAAGGCCGCTTGGAATTGTGCTTCGTAGCCCGGTCGTTCCTTCAGCCGTTGGATCGCTTCCGGCCATGCATTGAACATTTCCTGGTGCGCGGTTACGGGCTCGAACGCCTGCAACTCCAAGCTGTGCGCGCGGGCATCCCAGAAGAAGAAGTGGCTCCACGCCAAGTTCATCAGCGCCATGGAAGTGCGCGGTGCTCCGCCGTCATGTACATCCGAAGAGAACCGCCGTGGGTCACTGAAGGCATGCGCTTGGATGTGGCACGAGGCGCACGACATGCTGCCGTCGTGCGAGAGCGCTTTCTCGTAGAAGAGCCTTCGCCCGAGCGCTACACCTTCAACGGTGGTCGGGTTGTCGTACGGGATGTCCGGCTTGTGTGCGGAGTCCGCCGCCCAAGCGGGGTAGCTCAACTTCAACGGTGTCGGGCCTAGGTTGATAGCTCCTTTGGACGTGGCGCGATCCATGGTGCAAGCGTGCAACACGGCAAGCAGCGCCGCGAGCGTACCGAATAGCACATACCGCTTGGGGACCATCAGCGCGAAGTTCGTATCAACGCGCGGTGCTTTACGTCAAAGGATGTTCACCTCGCGTTCCAGTTCCACACCGAACTTTTCCTTTACGGTGCGCAGGACGTGCTCGCTGAGGTCGTACAACTCGTGCCCCGTGGCACCGCCTCGGTTCACCAGCACCAGTGCTTGCCGATCGTGTACCGCATGGGTTCCGCGCGAGAAGCCCTTCAGGCCTGCACGCTCGATCAACCAACCCGCCGCGAGTTTGGCGTGGCCCGGACCAGCAGGGTAGGAGACCATGTCCGGATGCTGGGCGGTGATACGATCCACCAATTCCTGCGGCACCACCGGATTCTTGAAGAAGCTGCCGGCATTGCCCAGGACGGTCGGGTCGGGGAGTTTGCTCCGGCGGATCGCGATCACCGCGTTGCTCACATCGCGCAACGTGGGTGTTGTTATCCCCATGCGCTCCAACTCTTGCTGGATGTTGCCGTAGCTCGTATTCAGCGTGGGCTTCTTGTTCAACTTGAAGGTGACGGAAAGGATGACGAACTGGTCTTTTCCCGCGCGTTTGAAGAAACTCTCGCGGTAGCCGAACGCACACGCTTCTTTGTTGAAGAGGACGATCTCGCCGTCGGCAATGCAAAGTGCTTCCAGCGAATCAAAGGTGTCTTTGATCTCCACGCCGTACGCTCCGATGTTCTGCATGGGTGCCGCGCCCACTTTGCCGGGGATCAACGAGAGGTTCTCCACGCCGCCCCAGCCTTGCTCCACACAATTCAATACGAAGGTGTGCCACGCCACACCCGCACCCGCCTTCACCCACACATGGTCCTCTTCTTCTTCCACCACAGCGAAGCCGGGTACCTCGTTCAAAAGCACCGTGCCGTGGAAGTCCTGGGTGAAGAGGATGTTGCTGCCCCCACCGAGAATGAGCAAGGGCCCGTTCTTCACCGCTGGCGCAGCAAGCAGGGCGCGCAATTCATCCGCAGAAGAGAACCGGCCTAACCTTTCGGCCGAAGCTTCGATACCGAAGGTGTTGAAGGCCTGAAGGCGTGCGTTGTGTTGGAGATCCATGGGAACGACCACAAGTTTACTGGGCGCGCTCCCGTTACTTTGGGCGATCGCCGTGCGGCTTGTTCACAGGTCTGCGGTAACATCCATGCCACGCGCCATCGTAGCCGTTACCAACGACCTTAGTACGGACAACCGGGTGCACCGGACGTGCATGGTGTTGCGTGAACTGGGCTATGAAGTTCTCCTTGTCGGACGGCAGTTGCCTGGTTCTTTGCCGTTGGATAGGCCGTACGACACCAAGCGCATGCGGCTGGTGTTCCGCAAAGGCGCGCTATTCTATGCGGAGTACAACTTGCGGCTGTTGCTCCTGTTGCTCTTCGCGCGGTTCAAGCTGGTGGTGGCGAACGATCTGGATACACTGCTCGCTTCCTTCGTTGCTACCCGGCTGCGCGGAGAACAGTTGGTCTACGACAGTCACGAATTCTACACCGAAGTTCCAGAACTGGTGGAACGTCCGAACGTCCGGCGCGTGTGGTTGGGCATTGAGCGGTGGATATTCCCCAAGCTGAGGCACATCATCACGGTGAACGACAGTATCGCCAACGCTTACCGCGAGCGCTACGGGAAGGAACTCGCGGTGGTGCGCAACATCCCCATGCCGCGTGAATTGGGCCTGTTGCCAACCCGTGAAGCGCTCGATCTTCCTGCCGATCGGTTCATCTTGATCATGCAAGGCAGCGGAATCAACGTGCAGCGGGGTGGGGAAGAAGCGGTGGAAGCCATGTGCGAATTGCCGGGATGCTTGCTGTTGCTGGTCGGTGGCGGCGATGCCTGGACCGTGCTGGAGCGTTTGGTGGAACAGCACGGCCTTCAGGATCGTGTGCGTCTGCTGCCACGTATGCCCTACGAACGCATGATGCAGTACACCCGCAGTGCGGATCTGGGCCTTTCGCTGGACAAGGACACGAACCTCAATTACCGTTTCAGCCTGCCCAATAAGTTGTTCGATTATTTCCGGGCATCGATACCCGTTCTGGTGAGCGATCTGCCCGAGGTAGCGGGGATCGTGCGGAAATATGATGCCGGTGTGGTGGTCGATCGTGTCGAACCGTCCGTCATCGTGCAGGCCGTGCAGGAATTGCAAGCCGATACCGCCCGCTGGCAGGCCCTTCGGCAGAATGCTATTTTCGCGGCCGCTTCGCTGGACGGTTCCCGCGAACAGGACGCGCTGAAGGCCGTCTTTCAACGGATTGTCTGAACAGCACCTCCATATCATCAGCTTCGATGTGCCGGCCCCGCCGGACTACGGGGGCGTGATCGATGTGTATTTCAAGGTGAAGGCGCTGGCCGAGGTGGGGGCGAAGGTCCACTTGCATTGTTTCGAGTATGGTCGCGGCCCGTCGAAGGACTTGGAACGGATGTGCGCCTCGGTGCATTATTACCCGCGCCATCTGGGGAAACACCAGTTGTTGAATTCGCTGCCCTATGTGGTGGTGAGCCGCCGCAGCGATGTGCTGATGGGTCGTTTGCTGAAGGACGATCATCCCATCCTTTTCGAAGGGCTGCACAGTTGCTACAGCCTCGGCGATCCGCGGTTGCATGGTCGCAAACGGTTGGTGCGCGCGCACAACGTGGAGCACGACTATTACACCGCGTTGGCGAAAGCCGAGGGCAACGCGTTCCGCAGGACCTACTTCCTCAACGAAGCCCGTAAACTGCTCCGTTTCGAGCCGGTGTTGAGCGAGGCGGATCACGTACTCGCCATCAGCCCCAAGGACGAAGCCTATTTCGCGGGGCATTTCAAGCACGTCTCGCACATTCCCGCTTTCCATGCTTGCGAGAAGGTATCCGTGGCTGACGGCCTCGGCGATTTCGCGTTCTACCACGGTGCCTTGGGTGTTGCAGAGAATGATCAGGCGGCGTTGTTCCTGGTGCAGAAGGTCTTCAAAGGGGCGTCGGTGAAACTGGTGATCGCCGGGAGCAACGCCAGCGCCGAACTGAAGCGCGAAGCAGCCAAAGCGAACAACGTGGAGTTGCGCGAGAACGTGGACACCACGGAGATCCACCGCCTCGTGCGCACCGCACAGGTGAACGTGTTGCCCACTTTCCAAGCCACGGGCATCAAACTGAAACTGCTACTCTGCCTCTACACGGGCCGCCACGTGGTGTGCAACACACCGATGGTGGAAGGCACCGGCCTGGCAGCACTCTGCAATGTTCACGACAGCCCGGAGGCCATGCGCACGAGCATCATCGCGTGCATGGGGGCGCCTGCGAACGGGCAGGCGATCGAGAAACGCGTTGAAGTGCTGGAGGAGCGGTTCAGCAACAAGCGGAACGCGGAGCGCATACTCAGGTTGATCCAGTAAGGGTCAAGGAGAGTGTGCGTGTTGCTTGAACATGCAGCACGCGCCGTTCGCAACTGCTTACTGGCCGTTTCAGGCGTTCACCGCCGCGCTCAACTCCAGCAGCTTGGAATCTTCGCACCGCACCACGCGGGTGTTGAATTTCTTCATATGCGTGTAGTCGTGCGTGGCCATGATCACGCTGCG
>DLGQ01000118.1:21381-49372 GCA_002482775.1 Flavobacteriales bacterium UBA7690
CTCGTCGGCGAGGATCAGCTCGGGGTCGTTCAGCAAGGCACGGGCGATGCTTACGCGCTGCTGTTCGCCACCGCTCAGCTCGTGCGGCATCTTGTAGCCTTTCGTGGCCAAGCCGACTTTCTCCAACACCTGTTGCACGCGCTCGTCCATGCGCTTGGCATCGCTCCAGCCGGTGGCTTTCAATACGAAAACAAGGTTGTCGTTCACGCTGCGGTCGGTCAGCAACTGGAAGTCCTGGAACACGATGCCGATCTTCCGGCGCAGGAAGGGCACCTGCGAGCGTTTCAGTTTCTGGAGGTCGAAGCCGCACACATGCCCTTCACCTTCTTTCAGTGGCAGATCGCCGTAGAGCGTGCGCATCAAACTGCTCTTGCCGCTACCTGTGCGGCCGATCAGGTAGAGNNGAGGAACTCGCCCTTGTACACGGAGAAGTCCACGTTGTTGAGGATGAGGTTCTCGCGCTGGAAGATGCGCACACCGTGCAGGAGGATTATGGGGCTGTCGCTCATCGTTGAGATTAACTGATTGGCTGATGAGGAAGTGGATTTGCTGATGGCATGGCCTGTTGTCTCACCAAGGATGTCTTGCGTTCATCAGCTAATTGCCACATCGGCTGATCAGCTAATTGGCTGCAAAGGTCAAAATTTCGGAACGAAGGTTGCCGTTATCCGTGTGATCCGTTGCATGACCTGTCAATTCCTCACGCATTACGTGAACACGCGCGCGTGGAAAAGTGCCGGCCGTACCACTGGATCCCCGCTCCGCCCCCCAAGAACTTTGATCGCTTGATGAACACCCTTTTTACCGTCCCTCGGCGACGCCTGTCGCTGATGGTCGCCGTGCTGCTCGCTGGCGGTGTGTGGGCGCAGCGTCCGGCCCACTACGAGCACCGCGATGCCGACCTGGAGCATGCCTTGGAACTCTTCGACAAGGCCAAGTACGGCGCGGCCCAATTCGAGCTGGAGCGCGTGCTGGAACGCATCACCGACGACCACGACCCTTCCCGCGTGGAAGCCGAGTTCTACAGCGCCATCTGTGCCGTGCGCCTCTTCCACAACGATGCCGGTTACCGCCTGCACGCGTTCATGGCGGACCATCCGGATGATCTGCATGTGGGCACCGTGAAGCTGGAGCTCTTCAAACACACCTTCGCACAGAAGAAGTGGAAGGAATCGTTGCTGTGGAGCGAGAAAGTGGATCGCTTGGCACTATCACCAACTGAACTGGAGGAGTATCGCTTCAAACGCGGATATGCCTATTTCCAGAGCGAACAGTCCGACAAGGCCATTGTGGAATTCGCCGAGGTGCAAAATGGGACCGGGCCGTATGCCGTGCCTGCCGGGTACTACGCTTCGCACATCAACTACGAACGCGGCAACTACGGAACGGCGCTCACGGGTTTCCAGAAGCTACAGAACGACGAGAATTTCGGGAAGGTGGTGCCGATCTACATCGCCGAGATCCTCTTCCTGCAAGGCAAGTACGACGAGCTGGACACCTACGTGAAGCCCTTGCTCAACGATCCGGATGGCGTGAAGCGGGCGAACGAGATCAATCGCCTGGCCGGTGAAGCGAACTACCGCACGGGCAAGTATGCGGAAGCCTTGCCGTTCCTGGAGAAGAGCGCACAACGTGTGGGTGTGGCGAGGGAGGATCGGTACATCCTCGGCTACACCTACATGAAGTCCGGCGACTGCAAGAAAGCGCTGGAACAATTCAACCTGGTGGCGAACGGCAATGACAGCCTCGCCCAACTGGCCACCTACCACATGGCCGATTGTTACCTGAAGCTGAACGAGAAGAACTACGCGCGCACGGCGTTCAAGAAGGCCTACGATATCGGTAAGGACCCGAAGGTGACCGAAGATGCGCTCTTCAACTACGCCAAGCTGGCCTACGACCTCAGCCTGGACCCGTACCACGAAGCGATCAACGCGCTGAAGAATTATCTGAAGACCTACCCCAACACACCCCGCAAGAACGAGGCCTACGAATTCTTGCTGAGCGTGTACTTGAAGACGAAGAATTACGAAGCCGCTCTGGCCTCGTTGGATGAGATCAAGGAAAAGGATATCCGCTTGCAGGAGGCTTACCAGAAGCTGGCCTTCGATCGTGGCGTTGAACTCTACGAAGGCCGCATGTACAAGGATGCTGCGCTGTTCTTCGAGAAGGCGCTGAAGTACCCGGTGAATCCCGGTGTGAACGCGAAAGCGCATTTCTGGATGGCAGAATCGTACTACGGACAAGGCGACTATTCCGCAGCACTGCGCAAATACGACGACCTCCGTAATTCCACCGGTGCGTATGCTACTGACCTCTACGAACAGGCGGGTTACGGCATGGGCTACACCTACTTTAAAATGAAGCAATACGGCGAGGCCGCAACAGCCTTCCGCCGCTTCGTTGCTGCCGAGAAGAAAGCCACCGTGCAGCGTACGGATGCCATGGTGCGCGTGGGCGATTGCTACTTCGTAACGAAGGATAACACGCAAGCCGTGAAGTGGTACGATGATGCCGTGAAGGCCGGTGCCGATGACCGCGATTATGCGCTCTTCCAAAAGGGTGTGTGCCAAGGGTTGGAGCGTCAGTTCCCGGAGAAGATCGCTACGCTGAAGAACCTCTTGAGCGCACAGCCCGATTCGCGGTACGCCGCAGATGCCAAATTCCAACTGGCCGAAACCTATGTGGCCACTGACAAGGACAACGAGGCGCTCGGTTACTACGACCAGGTGATCAAACAGCACCCGAACAGTCCACATGTGCGTCTGAGCATGTTGCAGGCTGCGGAGATCCAGAAGCGGAAAGGAAGCACCGCACAA
This sequence comes from Flavobacteriales bacterium UBA7690, assembly GCA_002482775.1. Taxonomy (GTDB): domain Bacteria; phylum Bacteroidota; class Bacteroidia; order Flavobacteriales_F; family PHOS-HE28; genus PHOS-HE28. The sequence continues at coordinate 24,201 of DLGQ01000118.1, forward strand.
GCCATCGATCAGTTGAAGGCCATCATCGCCAAGTATCCGACCATGGATGAATCGCGCGAAGCCCTCGTTGCATTGGAGAACATATATGTTGAACAGGGACGCGTTGCGGAATGGGAAGCTTATTTCAGAGGCTTGTCATTCGGGAACAAGGATGAGGTAGAAGCGCGATTGGATGAGAACTATTATAAGAGCGCAGAGCTACTTTACTTCGATGGCAAGTGTGCACAGGCCGTGGGTGCATTCGGAGATTATCTGAGCAAATACCCACAGGGTGACTTTGTAGTGAACGCGCAATTCTACCGTGGCGATTGCCTGTACCGCGATGCCAAGTACACGCAAGCCCTGCCCGATCTGGAAGCCACGATCGATGCCGGTGCGGCGCAGTTCATGGAAAGCGCGTTGTTCGGTGCGAGCGACATCCTCTACCGCGACAAACGCTGGGAAGGCGCGTTGGACTACTTCGTTCAACTGGAACCGGTCGCCAGTTTCCCGCAGAACAGGCTTGCTGCACAAGTAGGGCAGATGCGTTGCTTGAAAGAACTCGGGCGAATGGCCGATGCTGCGAAGGCCGCTGCGAAAGTGGCCGCCAACTCCGATGCTACCGCCGACCTGAAGGCTGAAGCCGAACTGGTCGTGGCGAAGGATCTGCTTGATCGCAACGAACTTGATGGTGCGTTCACCAAGTTCAAAGCCATCACGGCCAAGAGCACGAACGCATTGGGCGCCGAGGCCAAATACAACATGGCATACGTCCGTTACCTGCAGCTGAAGTATTCCGATACCGAGAAGGAGGTCTTCGATCTGGTGAAGAAATACGCGCCTTACGACTACTGGAAAGCGAAGTCGTTCATCCTGCTCGCCGATGCCTACGTGAAGCTGGACGATCGTTTCCAAGCCAAGGCCGCGCTGCAAGGCGTGATCGACAACAGCGAGGATGCTGAACTCGTGGCCCAGGCCCGCCAGCGATTGGATACCATCAACGCCAGCGAGGTGCAACAGACCACACCAACCCCGCAAGAAGACTTTCTCGTGCCCATGCCCGGTACCGATAACACCTACGAAGAATGAGCACGCTGAAGCAACGTTCCATCCTGCTCGCGGCGCTCTTCACCACTGCCGTCGTATTCGGCCAAGGGCAAGGCGGCGAGTATGTGATCCAAGGGATCTTCAGCCCAACCATCGCCGATGCGCAGAAGAAGGACCTGCGTCCCGAGCCGATCGACACGATCCTGCCCGATCGTCCGGTCAGCTTCGATGTGCTTCCCGTAAAGGCCAATATAGACGCCAAGGTGGACAGCCTCGTGGCGGTGAAGCTCGACGTGAAACAGTCGCAACAAAAGCTCTACAAGGGTTATGTGAAAGCCGGGTTCGGCCTGTACACCACGCCTTTGGGCGAACTCTACTACGACCAGACCCGTTCGCGCGACAATGCATGGGGCCTGCACGTGAAGCACATGAGCAGCGCAGGTGGCATCAACGATGTTGGTCCGAGCCGATACAGCTTCAATAACATCGATGGCTATTACAACCACTACATCCGCAACCACGAGATCGGTGGTCGCTTGATGTATGATCGCCGACGTGTGAGCTACTACGGATACGCTTCCACCGACAGCTTGGAAGATGTGATCGCCAACACTGCGGATGTCCCCGAAGATGCGCTGAAGCAATTCTACAACGACATCGGTTTCGCAGCACGCATCCGCAGCCTCTACAAGGACAGCACCCTCATCGCGCACGACATCGGGCTGGAGGTGCACAACTACAGCAGCCTCAGCGAAAGCAGCGAGACCAACGTGCGGATCACAGCGGATCTGAGCAAAGCTGAAGAAGGCGATCGTTACGGCTTGGGCATCTTGATCGACAACAACGCCTACCGCGGGATACTGAGCAACGGTGTCTTCGGCGAGGTACGGAGCACAGCGTTAGGCGATCAGCGGATCAACGGAACGCTCATCGGCCTTACGCCGAGCATCACGCGCCATGGCGATAAGTACATGGTGCGTGTGGGTGCTGGCATCTACATTGATGCACAGGGCAAGACCTCGTTCCACTTCTTCCCACGCGCCTACGCCAGCTACAGCCTCTTCGACGATATCCTTGTGCCGTACATCGGTCTGGAAGGTGAACGTCGCCGGAACAGCTTCCGCAGCCTAACGCGCGAGAACCCATGGCTCATCGGGACGCCCGACCTCCAGAACAGCAGCCAGCTCTACGACTTCTATGGCGGATTGCGCGGCAGTTTCAGTAGCCGTATCGGTTTCGATGTGCGGTTGAGCCTGAGCGCGATCGAGGACCGTCCGCTCTTCGTTTCGGCACCCAACGCACCGTTCGGCGATCGGTTCGCAGCGGTGTACGATCGTGTGGGCGTGTTCAACATGAGCGGAGAACTCAGCTATCGCATGGATGATGCGCTCCGCATCAAAGGCCGGATCGACGTGACGAACTACACGATGGATGATGAATTGGAGGCATGGAACCTGCCGCCTTACCAGCTGACCCTTGGGGCCACCTACAGCATGCAAGACAAACTGATCGTGACCGCCGAAGCGCTGTTCCTTGGGCAACGGAAGGCCGGGTACTACACCAACCCCAGCGATGCCAGTTCGGAGATCATCATCCCACCCAAGACCATCGATCTCGACGGATTCCTGGACCTGCACCTCGGCCTGGAATACCGCTACACGAAACGCCTCAGCGTGTTCCTGGACATGAGCAACCTCAGCGCCAGCAAGTATGAGCGGTGGGTGCGCTATCCGGTACAGCGTGGGCTGTTGCTGGGCGGGGCGACGTATTCGTTCTAAGGGTCGAAACCTGTCGATGTGCTAAGTCCGAGCGCCTACATCCTCTTCGGCCTCGCGGTGGTGTGGTGTGTCTTGTGGACGGCGAAAGCTTCGCGCGGCTGGGTATTTCCGGCCATCCTGTGTGGTGTCGGTGTCTTGCAATGGGGGTTGGCCGATGCAGGCTTTTACCGGGATACCGCAGCTTTTCCGCCGCCACAACTGGCCATCTTGGCGCCGATGGTCCTGGGGCTCACCGCCGTGTTCGCCTTTCCAGCGGGTCGGAATTGGCTCCGAAGCACGGACCTCACCGCACTTACCGCACTGCATGTGCTTCGGATCCCGGTGGAGCTTGTGTTGCACGAAGCCTACCTGAAAGGCCTTGTTCCGCGCAGCATGACGTATAGCGGGCACAATTTCGACATCCTCACAGGCCTCAGCGCCGCGTTCATGGTCGCCTGGATGGTATCGCGCCGTAAACCCGCAAAGGCGGTATTGGTGGCTTGGAATCTGGGTGGCTTGGTCTTGCTTGGCATCGTGATGGTAACGGCGGTCTTCAGTATCCCCTCTTCCGTGCAGCGGTGGGCGTTCGATCAGCCCACTGTCCTGGTTGTGTATTCCCCTTGGATCCTGCTGCCCGCTATGCTGGTCCCGGCCGTGCTTTGGGGGCATGTGGCCGCGCTGTATCAGCTGCTCGCCAGACCGCGTTCCGAGGGCTCATAACCGGTTCATTCTACCACCAGCCGGAAAAGCAAATCCGGGCCCTGTTAATTATCAACAAACCCCGCGCGGCTGTTGGGAAAACGGCCCGGAGCGCTGCCCGTTCTGGAGTATCTTCGCGAACCTCTCCGAAAGGGGGTGATGAACCCATTGGAACCATGTCTGAGACAGCAGTAGAAATGAGCGAGCAGAAGAAAGCGGCGGCGAGCTATTCGGCCGACAGTATCCAGGTACTGGAAGGCCTAGAAGCGGTGCGGAAACGCCCGGCCATGTACATCGGCGATATCGGGATGAAAGGCCTCCACCACCTGGTGTACGAAGTGGTCGATAACTCCATCGATGAAGCCCTCGCCGGCCATTGTGATACGGTGAACGTCACCATCCTCCCGGATAACAGCATTCGCGTAAAGGATAACGGTCGCGGCATCCCCGTGGACATGCACGCCAAGGAAGGCAAGAGCGCCCTCGAAGTGGTCATGACCGTGCTGCACGCCGGTGGTAAGTTCGATAAGGACAGCTACAAGGTCTCCGGTGGTCTGCACGGCGTTGGTGTGAGCTGCGTGAACGCCCTCAGCGACATGCTCCTCGCCGAAGTGCATCGCGGGGGCAAGGTCTACCAGCAGGAATACAGCGAAGGCAAGCCGAAGTACGCGGTGAAGGAAGTGGGCACCACGGATCAACGGGGGACCATCGTGACTTTCCACCCGGATGCCACCATCTTCCAAGTACACGAGTACAACTACGACACGCTCGCCGCCCGTTTGCGCGAATTGTCGTTCCTGAACAAAGGTATCAGGCTCACCCTCACGGACGAGCGCCACACCAACGCCGATGGCAGCTTCGTGAACGATGTTTTCTACAGCGACAAGGGGCTGGTGGAATTCGTGCAGTACCTCGATGGCACGCGTATGCCGCTGATCGAAAAGGTGATCTACATGGAAGGGGAGAAGCAAGGCATCCCCGTGGAGATCGCCATGGTGTACAACGATTCGTACTCCGAGAACATCCACTCCTACGTCAACAACATCAACACCCACGAAGGCGGCACGCACTTGGCCGGTTTCCGCATGGGCCTAACGCGTACGCTGAAGAAGTACGCCGACGCCAGCGGTGCCACGCAGAAGCTGAAATTCGAGATCAGTGGTGATGACTTCCGCGAGGGCCTCACCGCTGTGATCAGCGTGAAGGTGCAAGAGCCACAGTTCGAAGGACAGACCAAGACCAAGCTCGGTAACAACGAGGTGAGCGGTGCGGTGAACATCGCCGTGGCCGAGATGCTGGAGAATTATCTGGAAGAGCATCCGAAGGACGCGCGCCAGATCGTGGACAAGGTGATCCTGGCCGCCACAGCCCGCCACGCCGCCAAGAAAGCGCGCGAACTGGTGCAGCGTAAAGGAGCCTTCACCGGTGGTGGACTGCCCGGCAAACTCGCCGATTGCCAGAGCAAGGATGCCAGTGCCAGCGAGCTCTTCATGGTGGAAGGAGATTCCGCCGGTGGAACAGCCAAACAAGGCCGTAACCGCGAGTTCCAGGCCATCCTGCCGCTGCGAGGTAAGATCCTGAACGTGGAGAAAGCGATGCAGCACAAGATCCTCGAGAACGAGGAGATCCGAAACATCTACACGGCGCTCGGTGTCCACATCGGCACCGAAGAGGACAGCAAGGCGCTGAACATGACCAAGCTGCGCTATCACAAGATCGTGATCATGTGCGATGCCGACGTGGATGGCAGCCACATCCAAACGCTGATCATGACCTTCTTCTTCCGCTACATGCAGCCGCTGATCGAGGCCGGTTACCTCTACATCGCTACGCCGCCACTGTACTTGGTGAAGAAAGGCAAGGAGCAGGTGTACTGCTGGAACGAAGCCGAACGCGACCTCGTGATAGAGCGCATGAAGGCCACTGGAAAAGACGCCAGCGTGAACGTGCAGCGCTACAAAGGTCTCGGTGAAATGAACGCCGAACAGCTCTGGGAAACCACCATGGACCCCAGCCGTCGCACACTGCGCCAAGTGACCATCGAGAACGGCGCAGAGGCCGATCGCATCTTCAGCATGCTGATGGGCGACGAAGTGCCACCGCGCCGCGAATTCATCGAGAAGAACGCGGTATACGCGAAGCTGGACGTGTGATGTTGGCGGATTGAAGTTCGAAGAGCCCGGCCCAGTGCCGGGTTTCTTTTTGTGACCGTTCGCCTAGCGATTCCTCGCCCTGATGACCTCCGCAGCTATGCTCACCGCGATCTCCTCCGGTGTCTTGCTATGAATTGGTAGACCGATCGGCGCCTGCACACGCGCTAGTGCTTCTTCGGTGAAACCATCCTTCCGCATCGCCTCGAACATCACCCGCACCTTTTCCGCGCTGCCCAACATGCCGAGGTATTTGTAACGGTTTCGGATCAGCTGGCGCAGGATGAGGTCGTCCGTGCGGTAGCCTACGGAAGCGATCACCACATACAGCTCAGGGTCGCTGGGAACGAGAGCGGTCATTTGTTCGTAGGCCACGACGTGCTTCTCCTGTGCGTAGGTATTGGCGTGCCACGTATGAAGCCCTTTGCGGTCGTCGTACACCCTGACGTGGAAGCCGAGCAGATCCATTTGTCGCGAAAGTGCGAGTGAGACATGGCCTGCCCCTATGATGGCGATGCGCGGCTGATCGCGCAGGGCTTCGTAGTAGCACCATTCACCGGGAGCAAGAGCTCGCCGTTCACCAGCAGGAACGATGCGGATGCCCGTCGCGCTGAACTCCAGTTCACTCGGCTTGTCGCGCTCATCGAAGGCGGCGATGATGCTGGTGACCAGTTCGATGGCCTTTTGGTCGTAGAGGAAATAGCCCGCCACGGTCTGTTCACCCGAGCAGATCATGCCAGAACGGTCCTTTCCAAGATCAGCCTGATGCACTTGCCGCTTGAGGAAGGGGAAACTGCCTTCGCGGTCCATCAAGTCAGCGGTCAAAACCTCCGCCGGGTCTCTCGAAGAGGACCCTGCGGCATTAAGCATCACCTGCGCCAACTCCACCAGCTTCTTCTCCATGATGCCGCCACCGATCGTGCCGAAGAACTCTTCCCGGTGTGGCAAACACATCTTGAAACCCGCACGCCCCGGGCTGCTGCCGATGCTCTCCACCACGCACAATACTGCGAGCGGATCACGATCGACCACTCGCTTTTGCACCTCCAGCCAGAAGTCGCGTTGGTTGTTCACGATAGCACTGTTCAAAGTGTGTGGGTCGCCCACACCACTGCGAAGGAACGGAAACGCGCATCTTCGTACGAATGTCCGCCGAGGTCTCCTTCGTCACCAAGCTCTTGCAAAGCTCTATGCTTTGGCCTGCCGTGATGCTGTGTGTGCTGCTGCTCGGACTTTTCCTGTGGTTCCGCAGGCTGGCCGCTGCGCTGAACGGCGAACTTCAGAAGGAAGACCTTTCTGCTGGCGTCCGCTTCGATCTGGAACAAGCGCGATCCACCGCCATCGCCACACGACAAACGTGCAAGTTCTTCTTCTGGGCTGTACTCATCGGCTTCCTAACCTACATCGCAGTAGCTGGCACACCGATGTACGGCTACACCATGGAGTGGATCAACCTCGCCGTCCGCTGGACGCACGTGATCGCAGGCATCATGTGGATCGGTGCATCGTTCTACTTCATCTTCCTGGAGAACAACCTGAACCGCACGCACGGCCTGCGCGATGAGCTTGCAGGCAATCTCTGGGCCATCCACGGCGGCGGTTTCTACTACGTGGAGAAGTACAAGGTGGCACCGAAGGTGATCCCCGCGCACCTGCACTGGTTCAAGTACGAGGCCTACTTCACCTGGCTCAGCGGTTTCGCGCTACTGTTCATCGTGTACTACGCCGATGCGCGCTCATTCATGATCGATCCCACCGTCGCGGATCTTTCGCCGGCGGCATCCGTGGGTATCGGTATCGGTTCACTCATCCTCGGCTACGTGATCTACGACCGCATGTGCAGCTCGAAGCTGATCCTGGACCAAGGTCGTTTCGCGTTGGTCGGGATGGTGGTCCTCGGTGCGATGACCTACGCGCTTACCCATTTGCTCAGCGGTCGCGCGGCCTTCATCCACGTGGGCGCCGTCATCGGGACGATCATGGTCGGCAACGTGTTCTTCACCATCATCCCCAGCCAGAAGGCCTTGGTGCGCGCCGCGAAGACCGGACAGCCGCTGGATGAAACGCTGGGCAAGAAGGCCGGACAACGCAGCCTGCACAACAACTACCTCACGCTGCCGGTGGTCTTCATCATGATCAGCAATCACTTCCCCAGCACCTTCGGGCACAGCTGGAATTGGTTGATCCTGATGGTGATGGTGGTCAGCAGTGCGGGCATTAAACACTACTGGAACCTGCTTGACCGGGGTTTGAAGCGCACGTGGGTGTTGGTGGTCAGCATCCTCGCGTTGGTATTCATGAGCGTCGCCATCTCACCGGCCTTCGAGGATTCCCTGGATGCCGCCATCCCCGCTACCTTCGAGGAGGCCAACGCCGTGATCCAAGCCCGTTGCGTTCAATGCCATAGCGCCAACCCCACCGACGACCAATGGCCCAATGCACCCAACGGTGTGATGTACGATACACCCGAACAGATCAAGGCCATGGCCGATAAGATCATGACGCGTGCCGTGCGGACCAAGACGATGCCGCAGGGGAACAAGACCGGGATGACGGACGAGGAGCGGACGATCCTGAAACGATGGATATTGCAAGGCGCCAAGATTCAATGAACCGCGACGACGCATGGTCGCACCTCGCTTCGCGAGTTTCGCCCGCTCCTTCGGAGCTGCGACGAATTCGCGACGCGAAGGCAATAGTGGCATTGCGTTCGAGCTTCTTGTATTTCGTTGCGGTCCCGTTGCGTCGTCGCGTCGTCGCGGTTGACCTGCATTCGCATACATGAAGACCGTTGCGATCCATAGTACGCGTGTGGTCACTCCAACCGGTGTGGTCGAAACCACGCTCATCCTCGCCGATGGCAAGATCCAGGACGTCCTGCCCGGTCGTGTGGAACGGGAAGGAATCCCCTTCGAGAGTTTCGGCGACAACGTGATCATGCCCGGTGTGATCGATGCGCACGTACACATTAACGAGCCGGGGCGCACGGAGTGGGAAGGCTTCGAGAGCGCCACAAAAGCCGCAGCTGCTGGAGGCATCACCACCTTGATCGAGATGCCATTGAACGCGAGCCCGGTGACCACCACGGCGGAAGCGCTACGCGTCAAGTTGGAAGCAGCCAAGGGTAAGCTGCACGTCAACGTTGGCTTCTATGGCGGTGTGATCCCCACCAACATTGACGACCTCGATGGTTTGCTGAGCGCAGGCGTCTTCGGGATCAAGGCCTTCCTCACGCATTCGGGCATCGACGAGTTCCCGAACGTCACAGAAGCCGATTTCCGCAAGGCCTTGCCGATACTGAAGAAGCACGATGCAAAGCTGTTGGTGCATTGCGAATTGGTTGTTGGTTCTTCGTTGTTGGTTGATGGGCTGCCGACCAACCTGCCGAACAACCAACAACCATCACCCAACAACCGCAGTTACGTGGAATACCTCGCCTCCCGCCCCGCCCGCTGGGAGACCGACGCCATCGCCCTCATGATCCGCCTCAGCGAGGAGTTCGACGTCCACGTCCACATCGTACACGTATCCACCGCTGAAGCCCTGCCGCTGATCCGCGATGCCAAGAAGCGCGGCTTGCGCATAACCGCCGAGACCTGCCCGCACTACCTCGTGTTCTGCGCGGAGGAGATCCCTGATGGTGCAACGGAATACAAGTGCGCGCCGCCCATCCGGGAGCGGGCGAACAATGAGCTGCTCTGGGAAGCACTGAAGGACGGCACGCTCGACTTTGTGGCCACGGACCACTCGCCCGCGCCGCCGGACACCAAGGAGCAGCAGAGCGGTGACTTCATGAAGGCTTGGGGAGGGATCGCGGGACTGCAGTTCCTGTTGCCTGCGTTCTGGACGGGAGCGAAGGAGCGGGGCTTATCGTTGTTGGATGTTGCGCGGCTGTTGTGCGAACACCCGGCGCAATTCCTGGGGTTGAAGCAGAAGGGGAGCATTGCTCCCGGCTGCGATGCCGATTTAGTCATCTGGGATCCGGAGGCGAGCTTTGTTGTGAAGGTGGAGGACATCCAGCACCGACACAAGCTCACGCCGTATCTGGGCCTTAGATTGAAGGGTGTTCTTGAGCAAGTACAGGTGCAAGGTGTGGTGCAGTATGATAACGGGGACGAGGTTTCTAGGCAACAGGCATCAATACTCATGAGCACGCCATGGTTGCACTAACGGTAGGCCCTTATCGATTGGCTGTTCACCTAGGTGAGCGTCCGTACATGTTCGATCATTGGGTTGAACATGCAAAAGCCACGGATATCGAGGGCCTAAAGGATAACGGTGATGCCCTTCACCTGGCGGTCGGGAGAGGATCCGATTGGTATGACCTGGTCGTGGCGTTTCGAACGAGTCCGTTAGATGCAGCAGGGTTTAGACCGGACGTGTTGATAGTTCCAGAAACCGAGACGCTGTTTATCGGGGCTGGGGAAGTGGTGAAGATCTTCGACCTACGAACCGGCCAAGTAAAAGAGCAGCGCACTTCGAATGCAGGATTCTGGGATTGGACACGTATGGAAGATGTCGTGATCTGCTGCGAAGAGCTCGGGTTTGCAGTGTACGGATTGGATGGGGTCGAACGGTGGTCCACCTTTGTAGAACCTCCGTGGGAGTGGTCGATTGATACCAATAGAGTGCGGCTCGATGTAATGGGTAGCCTACGCTACCACGATCTAATGACTGGTAAGGAGATTTCGTAACATGAACCCTAACGCCCCCGCCTTCACCCACCTCATCGACCTCGCCGCCGAGCGCTTCGGGGGCAAAGTCCTGTGGTGTACCGATGACTTCTTCGCCGAGAAGGAGAACCTGATCAAGCCGAGCAAGCCCATCTTCATCGCCGACAAGTACACCGACCGCGGCAAGTGGATGGACGGCTGGGAAAGCCGCCGCAAGCGCACGGAAGGGCATGACATCGCGATCATTCAGCTTGGCGCCGCTGGCACGATCAAGGGCTTCGATGTGGATACGGCGCACTTCCTCGGCAACCAGCCGCAGGCGTGTTCCATCGAAGCATGCTATGCCCCGAACGGACTTCCGAACCCGAACGGCGACGGCGCGCAGTGGGTGGAGGTCTTGCCAAGAACCACCTTGAACCCGGGATCCCAGCATTTCGTGGAGGCCAAGCCCGCTGTGCCGTTGGCCACGCACATCCGCCTACACATCTACCCGGATGGTGGTGTGGCTCGCTTGCGCGTCTACGGCGAAGTGCAACGCGACTGGTCCCGTGTGAAACCTGACGAGATCGTTGACCTATGCTCCGCGCAGAACGGCGCACTGGCCGTGCAATGCAACGACATGTTCTTCAGCCACATGAACAACCTGATCATGCCCGGCCGTGGCGCGAACATGGGCGACGGCTGGGAAACGAAGCGCAATCGTAAGCCGAACAACCGCGACTGGGTGATCGTGCGACTGGCGCACAAGGGCATCATCCAGACGGCGCTGATCGACACCTGCCACTTCAAGGGCAACTACCCGGACACTTTCATCCTCGAAGGCACCAACAGCGCCACCGATGACCTGTCCAACGCCCAATGGACCATCATTATCGAGCGCACCAAGTTGCAGGCTGACCACGAGCACCACTACGAGCGGGAGGTATCGTGTAAGGAGCCGGTATCACACGTGAGGCTGAGTATCTTCCCGGACGGTGGAGTGAGCCGGATGCGCTTGTGGGGGACCATCGTTTAAATACACTTACCACAGAGGCACGGAGAGCACAGAGAATTCAATTGAAGGCATGTAGCACTATGAACTCCGACAGGATCTCCTCTGTGTCCTCTGTGCCTCTGTGGTGAAACTTGAGCCATGACCCTCGACGCCCTCAACCGCCTCTCCGAAGCCGACGCCGCAGCGGCTTTCACCCAATGCTGCGCCGCCCAACGTTGGGTGGAACGCATGGTGATCGATCGCCCATTCGAGAGCCTGGCCGAGATGCTCGAGATCAGCGACCGGATCTGGGAGGAATGCGACGTGGATGACTACCTCGAAGCCTTCGAAGGCCACCCGCGCATCGGCGATGTGGAAAGCCTGGCGAAGAAGTACGCCAACACGNNAACACCAAAGGCTGGGCTGGTGGGGAGCAGAAAGGTGTGGAAGGTGCCGACCACGCCGTGCTGGAACGCCTCGCCCAGGGCAACGCCGACTACGAGGCGAAGTTCGGGCACATCTTCATCGTGTGCGCCACAGGCAAAAGCGCGGCCGAGATGCTTGCCCTGCTGGAAGCCCGCATGCCCAACGACCCCAAGACCGAAGTGATGGTCGCTGCGGAGGAACAGATCAAGATCACACGCATACGGTTGAAGAAGCTGCTGGTATGAATGGAACGCTGATAACGCAGATGATCATGATAAACGCAGATAGTGCCAGTTCTGCAACTCCTCAGCTCCGCGCAGATCTTAACGATCAGCGTCATCTGCGTTCCAACCCCTTTATCGCATGACCACGATCTCTACCCACGTTCTCGACACCGCCCGTGGCATGCCTGCGCGTGGCATCCGTGTTACGCTACAGCGCTCTGCTGGCCCAGATGCCTGGGGCGACCTTGCCATGGGCAGCACCAACGCCGATGGCCGAATCCCCGACTTCGTACCGAAGGAAGTGACCTTGACCGAGGGCATCTACCGCATGCGCTTCGATGTCTCGGCCTACTTCAGCGAGCATAAGACCAAGAGCTTCTATCCCTATATCGAGGTGGTGTTCGAGCTGGCGGCCGATGGGCACTACCATGTGCCGCTGCTGCTGAGCCCGTGGGGGTACTCCACGTATCGGGGGAGTTGAGGCTACGACAGCCTAGTTTCGATTTCACGAGGCGAAGCCACCTCAAAGAAGAGCTCCAGTGCTTCAACCAGATTGGCACCTGCCTCTTCGATCGTATTCCCTTGACTGGCGATACCCAACTCGTGGCACAACGAGACATAGCCGTTCCCTTCCTTCTGGATGATCGCTGTGAGTTCGCGTTTACTGGCCATGGCTTACGTGCTTCTCACGAAGATAGGAGGGTTGGATGCGAAGTCGGGGTTTCGCGTGAGCGATTGAAGCGGAAACCCCGCAAGCCCTGTCTTCAGGGCGCGGAGTTGCAGCGGAAAGCGCGACGGTGTGCATTCAACACCGGCACGCCCACATCTTCAACGGCACATCAGCGAGAGATCCGGGAACGAGTGCCGATCTTCACGCCGCCATTACATGTAGAGTATGGAACATCCGCAAGACCTCATCAATCGGGCCTATCAACTGGCTCATCGCCACGGATCGGGCGGAATGCTTTCCCGTATCGAACTGGCTGAGCGCATTGCTTTGGAGAACATTCCCAAGGACTTGGCTGAACGGGCAACTGATGATGTCATCCTGGATGTGATCAAGGCGAAGCAGAGGTCAGGGCGCAATCTGATGAACTATGGGTTGCTCGTGCTTGGTGTGGGCATTGCTCTGATGGTAGCCTCGTACTTACTGATCAAGCTCATGGTCTTGATACCGGTAGGTTTCATTTTCTTCGGTATCGTCGTGTCCTTGGCCGGTTACTCCCGCTCGAAGAGTAAAACTCTGTGAGCGACATCATTTTCACCCCATGAACTTCAGCGTTCCCTCCAAGGACAAGTCCCGCATCCTCGACACGCTCGGCAAGGCCAACAAGGCCTTCCAGGCCATCTACCCCGGCGACCGGCCCGACCGCCAGCCCGTGCATACCGTGTACGGCGGCGCCGATCTCTTCCGCGCCGACACCGCGCAGAAGATGGCCAACGCCGCACTGAAGACGCTGCTGGAGAACGCCGCCGACTTCACCGAGTTCGCCCGTGCACTGGAACTACCCGACCATGAGAAGTTGCCGAAGAAACCGGCCGACATCGCCAAACTCGTGAAGCGTTTCGACAAGCTCTCGCCCGCCGAGCGCAAGGACGAAACCGGCTGGCTTGCCTACGCCACCTACAACAAGGTGATCCATAAGCTGCGCACCGAGGCGCTGGAGGATTTCCGCATCGACTTCGAGGACGGCTTCGGCAACCGCAGCTGGGAAGAGGAGGACGCCACCGCCGTGCAGGCCGCGCTGGAAGTGGCCAAGGGCATGAAAACGAAGTCGCTGCCGCCCTTCATCGGCATCCGCATCAAGCCCTTCACCGAAGACCTGAAGGAACGCGGCGCGCGCACGCTGGACATCTTCCTCACCACGCTCGCCAAGGCCACCAACGGCAAGCTTCCCGACAACTTCGTGGTGATGCTGCCGAAGGTGACGATCCCCGAGCAGATCACGGCGCTAGTGCAACTTTTCGAAGCGATCGAGGCCAATACCAAGATTCCGAAGAACGCGCTGAAGATGGAGATGATGGTGGAGACCACGCAGAGCGTGATCGGCGCGGACGGCAGCAACCCGCTCCGCCGCTATGTGCTCGCCAGCAAGGGCCGCATGATCGCCACGGCTTTCGGTACCTACGACTACACGGCCGCCAACAACATCACCGCGAAGTACCAGGACATGGGCCATGCCGTGTGCGATTTCGCCCACATGATGATGAAGGTCTCGCTCGGCGCCACGGGCATCTGGCTCAGCGACGGCGCGACCAACGTGATGCCCATCGGCCCACACAGAGGCGCCAAACTCACACTCAAGCAACGCGCGGAGAACAAGGCCGTGGTACACCGCAACTGGAAGAAGGCGTACGACCACACGCGCCACTCGCTCTGGAAAGGCCTCTACCAGGGCTGGGACCTCAACCCCGCGCAATTCCCCATGCGCTACGCCGCCGTCTACAGCTTCTTCCTAGAGAGCTACGACGATGCCGCCGCGCGCCTCAAAGCCTTCGTGGAACGCGCCGCCCGCGCAACGCTCACCAGCGACGTCTTCGACGATGCAGCGACCGGTCAGGGCTTGCTCAATTACTTCCTGCGCGGGCTCAACTGCGACGCCATCAGCGAGCAGGAGGCGCTGGCCACGGGCCTGTCGTTGGCGGAGATCCGCACGCGATCGTTCTTGAAGATCCTCGAAGGGCGGAGGAAGAAGTAGGTTGTTTGGGCGTGCCCCTCGCAAAGCCTCGGGTCGCGCTTTCCGCTGCAAGTCCTCGCCGAAGACGGCTCCGGGCTTTCCGCTTCAATCGCTCACGCGAAATGCCCAACAGCGCCCAGTGTAATTACGCGCTTGTGAGTGGATTGAAAGCATGCAGTCTATGCCCGCGAAAGACAGCCTCTGCGGAAAGTCCCCGACCGCATTTTGGACATGTGGATGAGACTGTAGTTCGCCACTCACCATCCGGAACTGCTAGAGATTTATCCAACGTACTACCAAGGACAAGTTCTGGATCCTCCGTTGTACAACCCGCTGGAAGAAAAGGGGCGTCAGCGAGAAAGTCGCAGTGTGGACACTCCATCCATTCGCCAATCGAAAATGCAGGGATGATCATCTCTTCCTAGCCTTGAGAGGATAGACCCAATAGTAAGACATGTCTAGCCGTACAAACTCATCAACACCTTCTCCGGCGTGTACGGCGCATCGAACACCATGCGCGCATCCGGCCGGAAAGCCTTGATCGCGTTCTGGATCGCGAAGTACACCCCGATGCCGTACATCAACGGCGGCTCGCCCACGGCCTTGCTGCGGCGGATGGCCAGCGGATGGCCGTCGGTCGGTAGCGCTTCGATCGTGATCTCCTTCGGCACGCTGTGGATGTCCGGCACTTTGTAGGTGCTCAGCGCATTGCTCAGCAGCTTGCCCTTGTCGTTGTACACGATCTCCTCCATCGTCATCCAGCCGAGACCCTGTACCAGGCCGCCTTCGATCTGGCCGAAATCCACCGCATCGTTCATGCGCTTGCCGAAGTCGTGTACCAGCTTCACCGCGTCGATGGCGTAGGTGCCGCGAATGCAATCCAACGTGACCATCACCGCTGCGGTGCCATAGACGTGGTAGGCAAAGGGGTGGCCTTTCTCCTTTGTCTTGTCGAAGTGGATGTTCGGCGTGGCGTAGTGGCCGCTCTCGCTCAGGTTCACGCGGTCCCAGTGCGCGGCGTGGATCAGTTTCTTCCAGTCGAGGTCGGTGGGTTGGCCGTTGTTCAGCACGGCTTCGTTCACGATGGTGATCGCTTCTGGTGAACTCTTCAGCATGCGCGAAGCCTTCTCCTTCAACCGTTCGAGGATCGCGTTGCAACCGTTCTCCAGCGCCTTGCCGTTCAGGTCCGCCGTGGCGCTGGCCGCGCTGGGGCTGGTGTTCGCCACGCGCGTAGTGTTGGTGCTCTCGATCTTCACCCGCGACGGATCGATAGAGAACACAGCGGCTGCGACTTGCACCATCTTGGTGTTGAGGCCCTGGCCCATCTCCACGCCGCCGGTGCTCACGCCTACGCTGCCGTCTTGGTAAACGTGTACCAAGGCCCGCGCATGGTTCATCGGTGTGTTTGTGAACGAGATGCCGAAGCAGATGGGCATGATGGCCATGCCTTTCTTGTGCATCTCGTTCGTCGTGTTGAAGGCATCAACATCGGCCTGCAGCTTGTCGAGGTCGAACTTCCGATCCGTCAGGTCCCAGCAGGCTTGCGCGTTCACGTGATCGGCTATCTGGCCGTAACTGAACTCGCTGCCTTCCACCATCAGGTTGCGGCGCTGCAGCTCGCTTGCGTTGACACCGAGCTGGTCCGCCGCATGGGCGATCGCGCTTTCGATCACGAACATGCCTTGCGGGCCACCGAATCCCCGGAACGCCGTGTTCGGCGGCAGGTGCGTGCGGCAGCAGTAAGCAGTCACATTCACGTTGGGAATGGCGTAGCTGTTCGTCGCGTGGAAGAGCGTGCGCTCCATTACGGCCGGTGAAAGGTCAGCCGCAGCGCCGGCGTTCTGGTGGAAGGTGGCTTCGTACGCCACGATCTTCAGGTCCTTGTCGAAACCGATCTTGTAATCGCTGCTGTACGGATGCCGCTTGCCCGTCATGCGCATGTCGTCCATGCGGTGCATCGCCAGCTTCACGGGTTTCTTCAATACATAAG
Source organism: Flavobacteriales bacterium UBA7690 (assembly GCA_002482775.1). Taxonomy (GTDB): domain Bacteria; phylum Bacteroidota; class Bacteroidia; order Flavobacteriales_F; family PHOS-HE28; genus PHOS-HE28. The sequence continues at coordinate 40,797 of DLGQ01000118.1, forward strand.
CAGCAAGCGCGACCAGAGCAGCCCACGCGGAGGCTTGGTCTTCTTTTCCGCCAAAGCCACCGCCGAGACGGGTCACGTCCACTTCTACGCGGTGCATGGGGATGCCCAGCACGCGCGCGATCGTCCGTTGAACGGCGGTCGGCCCTTGCGTGCTCGAGGCAATGCGGATGCTGTCGTGCTCTGCAGGGTAGGCATAGGCCCCTTGCGTCTCGATGTAGAGATGCTCCTGTCCGTTCGTGTCCGCGCGGCCCTCGAAAACGTGCGCGCAGTTGGCCCATGCATTTGCGGTATCACCCAGCTTGAAACTGCGCGGCGGGATGATGAGTTCACCCTTAGCTCGTGCTTCGCGCGGATCGGTGATCACCGGCAGTTCCTCCAATTCGATCGTGATCAGCTTGCGCGCTTGCACGGCCGCATCCTCGCTGGTGGCGATGATCAAGGCTACCGGCATGCCCCAGAAGTGGATCTCGTGCTCGGCGAACAGGGGCTCGTCCGGAATGATGCCGCCGATCTGGTTCTCGCCAGGGATGTCGGTGTACGTCAGGATCCGCACAACGCCAGGAACCGCGGCGGCCTTCGTCAAGTCAAGCTTCTTGATGTGCGCATGGGCCGATGGTGCATCGTAAGGCAGGGCATACAGCGTTCCCTGTTGCACGGGAATATCGTCGAGGTAGATGGAACGACCGGTGACGTGCCCTGCGCTGTCGATGTTCTTCATTGGACGAGCTCGTTCAGCGTGAAGCGCTCCGGGAACAACTCCATGAAATGCGTGAAGAACAGCTGGCGCAGCAACAAGCGCTTGTAATCCGCAGTGCCCCGCGCATCGCTGATCGGTGCGATCTCGCCGTTCATCACCTTGAGCGCGGCGCGTACTGTGTCCTTGTTCGCCGGCTTGCCTGTCAGGAAGGCCGATGTGTTCGCCAGGTACTTCGGTATCGGCGCCACGCCGCCAGCGCTCATATGCGCTTCACGGATCGTATCGCCGTCCATCTCCAACCGGATCGCGGTGTTCACGCTGGCGATGTCGAGGTAGGTGCGCTTGCTCACCTTCTCGAAGTGGAAGTGCGTTCCCGTATTCGGAAGTGGGAAACGTATCGTGGTGACGATCTCATCCGCTGACTTGTCCAGTTGTTTATAGCCCTTGTAGAGGTCTTTTAACTTCAGCTCCCGGGTTCCGCCTTCGGTATTGCGCAAGATGATCGTGCTATCCAACGCGATGAACATCGCCGTAAGATCGCCGATGGGTGAGGCGTTCACGAAGTTTCCGGCGATGGTGCCCATGTTCCGGATGGGCGTGGAGGATACCAGCAAGAGGTGCTGTTCCAGTTTCGGGAAGTGCGTATTCAACTCCGCTGAGTTCAACAGATCCGCAGCCGTGCAGGCGCCACCGATGATGCACTCGCCATGCTCGAAGCGGGTGCCCTTCAACGCTGTATCGTTCGCCACGGAACGCACCGGGTTGTGATGCATGCTGTCGTGTTTCTGCACGTAGAGGTCGGTGCCACCTGCCACGGTGACCGCAGTTGGGTCATTCGCCATTTCCTGTTTCGTGATCGACCGTAGTCGCTCCTGGATCCCAATGAAGTGCGCTGGCAGGAAACCATTCTTCACCGACCAGCCAATTGGGTCCGTGGTGTCTTTCTGCGCCAGTTGTTGCGCTACGTCAGAGGCGGCACGTTCAATGGACTTGTATCCGGTGCAGCGGCAGATATTCCCGTCGATGGCGCGCACCGCGAGGTCCTCCGTGACCTTCTCTCGTGACAAACAGCATCCGCTCAACGACACCACGAAGCCCGGTGTGCAGAAGCCGCATTGCGTGCCACTCGCATCCACCATCGCCTGCTGAACAGGGGAGAGCTTGTCCATATTCAAGCCTTCCACGGTCGCGATGTGTTTGCCGTGTACGGTTGCCATTGCGAGCAGGCAAGAGGTCATCGACTTGTACTCGACGCGATCTTGGTTCAACTCGCCGACCAGCACCGTACATGCTCCACAATCCCCTTCGCGGCAGCCGATCTTGGTGCCCTTCAGTTGCTGTTGGTAGCGGATCACGTCGAGCAGGACGGTCCCTGCTGTCGCGTCACTTTCAACAAGCGTATCGTTCAGTATGAAACGTATCATCGTTCGGCTTCTAGTTCACCAAGCGCTTGGTAGCGTGCAAGGTAGCGCGAGCCGACTACTTCACCATGGTGACATGGCCAACGCGCTCGATGAGCTCGCCGGATAGTGCATCCTTGCAGGTGAGCTTCCAGACGTACACATCAACTTGTGACAACACGCCACTATACCCACCATCCCATGGCTTCCCGGGCTGGTCCGTTCCGAAGATCTGTTCGCCCCAACGGTTGAAGACCATGAACTGGTAGTCCTTCACTTGCGGTAGGTTGAAGATCGGCAGGAACTCATCGTTGTGTCCATCGCCGTTCGGGGAGAACGCATTGGGCACATGCACCAGCAACACATCGAAGATGGGCAGGGGTGCGCACAGCTCGTTCGCACAGCCGTTGGCATCTTGCACGGTCAGGCAGATCTCGTAGATGGCCGCTTCGCGATCAGGGAAGGTGAAGACCGGGTTCTCTTCGGAACTCGTGCCGATGGATCCGAAATTCCAGGAGAACGACACGGCGTTCGCAGAGGAGGTGTTCAAGAACATCACCGCAGGGTCCGAAATGAAAATGGTATCCGGCGAGTAGGTGAACCCCGCGAGAACAGGCGGCGGCGAAGAGATCACAGCGGCGGAAGTGGCCGTACATCCATCCTCGTCCGTCATCAGGATGGAGTGCGGACCAGCGCAAAGACCAGTGAACGTGGGGCTGGCTTGCGCGGTGCCATCCACATGGAAGAGGACACCCTCAGGGTCCACTACGGTAATGGTTCCATCGCAGCTTCCGGGACATGTTTCCGGTGTTGCCATTATGCCATCGATCACCAGCGGTGCAGGCTCCCCGATCGTGAACGGGATGTTCACGTTACAACCATTCGTATCGGCCACCAGAACCGAGTACGAACCCGCGCACAGGCCCATCGCGTGCGGCACATTGCCCGCTACACCAGCGCTCCAGATGTAGAAGTACGCGCCGATGTTGCCGCCGGTGACTTCCACGGAAGCAGTTCCATCGCAGCTTCCATGGCATACCGCATCCATCGTGGTGGCAACACCTTCGAGCGGTTTGGTGAAGAGGATGGTCACTTCATCCGAACTGGCGCATCCCTCGGCGGTAACGGTGGTCCACACGAAGGTGAAGTAGGCACCACCCGGCACGGTGACCTCGGTCTCCGGAGAATCGGCATCGCCGAATTCAACTCCGGGCGGACCGCTCCAAGAACCACTAGCCCATTCACCGGTGGCGCTCAGCATGTATTTCAATCCACATGTTATCGCATCCGGACCGGCATTGGGTTCTGGCACAGCGTAGATGGTCACCGTGGATGTGGCCAGATCATCCGGACAGAGCGTACCGGCAACGGTGTACGTGTAGGCTCCTGCTATATCGGTCGCTGGGTCGAAGGTGCCGTTGTTGCTGGTTCCGTCCGGTGAGGTCCATGTTCCATTCGGATCCGGTGTACCTCCTAACAGGCTGAACAATGTGACCGGCGGTGCTTCCGGGCATACCGTGGTGCCGCCATCCTCGCCGGCATCGGGTAAGGGTTCCACAGCAACAGTAACGCTAGCAGAAACATCCGGACACGGAGCGGAGCCTTCAACGGTATAGGTGTACGTGCCCACGGTGTTCGTTCCCGGAATGAACGTGCCATCCACCAACGCGCTCGGCCCTGTCCATGTGCCACCGGCATCAGGGGCGCCGTTCAACGTGGCGAACAGATCGATCACTGATCCGTTCGCGCAGCTCGCGGTGGTAGCATCTTCGCCTGCACTGGATGCTTGAACCACCGTGACCACCACCAAGGAAGTGTCGTTGGAACAGGGCGCTGGTACAGTGAGCAGATAGGTGAACGTTCCCGCGTCTTGCGTGGATGGATCGAACGTATCGCCGAGCTCATCACCGTTCAAGTTGAACCATGTCCCACCTGGATCCGGCGTTCCACCAAGCAGGTCGAAGAGCGCGATGGGGGCGTTGGAGGAACAAAGGGTGATCGACCCATCTTCTCCCGCATCGGGATCGCTCAGTTGGGTCACGGTGATCGTCGCTGAAGCGTTCGGGCAAGGTGCTGTGCCGTTCACGTCGTACACGTAGTCACCTGGTGCGCTGGTGCCCGGTGTGAAGACACCCGTGAATTCCGAACCGTCCGGAGAGCTCCATGTTCCGCCAAGATCCGCGCCACCAAGGCTCGGGAAAATATCCACCGCGTCGCCGGTGATGCAGAGGTTCAGGATGGCGTCCGTACCGGCGAAGGGCTCCTCGGTGATGGACACTTGTACACTGGCCACATCGTTCGGGCATGGTGACGTACCGGTCACGAGGTATGCATAGGTGCCCGGTAGGTCCGATGCAGGATCGAACATTCCGCTGAACGCCTCGCCGCTTGGGCCGGTCCAAGAACCACCATTTTCCGGACCACCTTGTAGCACGGTGAAGAGTTCAACGGATGCGCCCGTGGCACAGGCCACCAACGCTCCATCCACGCCAGCGTTCGGCGGTTGCACGATGGATACGGTAACCGTTGCACTGACATTACTGCACGGCGGTGGTGCCTCAATGGTATACGTGTAAACCCCCGCAACATCAATGCTCGGATCGAAGTTCCCATTGAACAGCTGTCCGTTCGGGGCCGTCCATGTTCCACCGATGTCCGGTGTTCCGTTCAAGCTGCCGAAAAGGGATGCTGCCGCGTCGCTGCTACACAAGGTCAAGATGCCATCGATGCCGGGATCCGGATCGGTCACCACGTTCACAAGAACCGTGGACATATCCGCAGGACAAGGTGTAGTTCCCGGGACCGTGTAGGTGTAAGTGCTAGGTGTGTTGGTGTTCGGGTCGAATGTTCCGTTGAACGAGGCACCTCCTGGACCGGCCCACGTACCTCCCGCATCGGGCGTGCCCAACAGGACAGGGAAGAGCGGTGTGCCGCCGCTGGTGATGCACAAGGTGATCGCACCATCATCGCCGGCGTTCGGCGGTGTGATCACATCAACTGTCACCGTGGTGTTGGCACTGGTGCAGGGGGGGGGGACGTTCAAGGTGTAGGTGTATACACCGGGGAGATCAATGGCCGGATCGAAAAGCGCATCAGCGTTCGCATTGTTCGGGCCTGTCCACGTACCACCAGCATCTGGTGAGCCTTCGATCCACGTGAACATGTCCACTGCCGGATCCGTGGAACAAAGTGTGATGAAACCGGGTCCGCCAGGATCGGGGTTGTCCACCACGTTCACTTCCACGTTCGCTGAAGCGGATGGACAAGGAGTTGTGCCGTTGACCGTGTAGGTGTACACGCCCATGCTCATCGTTGCCGGGTTGAAGAGGCCTGCGTTCAGGGTGCTTGGCCCGCTCCATATACCACCAATCTCCGGTGTGCCGGTTAGGCCATTGAACAGTGCATCCGGTGGACTGGTGGCGCAAAGGGTGAGCCCGCCGTCCAGTCCAGCATCCGGTGGTGTGGCAACTGTGATAGTGACCGTGCTGCTCGCATTTATGCAGGGTGGCGGTACGGTGATCGTGTAGGTGTAAAGACCAGCCTGCATGGTGGCCGGATCGAACATCCCGTTGTCCAGCACGCTCGGGCCGCTCCATACTCCACCTGCATCAGGCGTTCCACCAAGTGCATTGTACAATTCCAGTGCAGCATCCGTGGTGCACAACGCGATCACGCCAGGCGTTCCCGCATCGGGCGCTGCAACAACATCAACCATCACCGCGGCCACATCGGCAGGGCAGGGTGAAGTTCCCGCCACCGTGTAGGTGTACGTGCCAACGGACATCGTCGCCGGGTTGAACGATCCTCCGATCACAGTGCTCGGCCCGTTCCAGGTGCCGCCCGCGTCAGGACTTCCACCGAGCGAAGTGATCAACGCAGTTGCCGGACTACTGATGCAAATTGTGAGCGATCCATCGTTGCCTGCATCCGGTGGTTGTACCATGTTCACCGTGACGGTGCTGGTCGCGTTCACGCAAGGTGGCGGAACAGCGATCGTGTAGGTGTAGATCCCAGCCAGCATCGTTGCTGGATCGAACTGACCTCCTTGGATCGCGCTCGGACCGGTCCAAATTCCACCGGCATCCGGCGTGCTGTTCAATTCGTTGAAAAGATCGAAAGCTGCATCCGTGGAGCATACCGTGACCGTACCCGGTGTTCCCGCATCGGGAGCGGCCACCACGTTCACATCCACCGTAGCCACATCCGCAGGGCAGGGTGAAGTTCCTGCCACGGTGTAGGTGTACGTTCCAACGGACATCGTCGCCGGGTTGAACGATCCTCCGGTCACTGTGCTCGGCCCGCTCCAGGTGCCGCCCGCGTCAGGACTTCCACCGAGCGAAGTGATCAACGCAGTTGCCGGACTACTGATGCAAAGTGTGAGCGATCCATCTTCTCCAGCGTGCGGCGGTTGCACCATGTTCACAGTGACCGTGCTGGTCGCATTCACACAAGGTGGTGGAACGGCGATCGTGTAGGTGTAAACTCCGGGCAGCATCGTGGAGGGATCGAACAGTCCTCCGGTGATCGCGCTCGGCCCGGTCCACGTTCCACCGGCATCCGGTGTGCCGTTCAATTCGTTGAAGAGATCGAAAGCTGCATCCGTGGAGCATACCGTGGTCGTACCCGGTGTTCCCGCATCGGGCGCGGCCACCACGTTCACATCAACCGAAGCCACATCCGCAGGGCAGGGTGAAGTTCCCGCCACGGTGTAGGTGTATGTGCCAACGGACATCGTCGCTGGGTTGAACGATCCTCCGGACACAGCGCTCGGCCCGCTCCAAGTTCCACCCGCGTCAGGACTTCCACCGAGCGAAGTGATCAACGCAGTTGCCGGACTACTGATGCAAAGTGTGAGCGATCCATCGTTGCCCGCATCCGGTGGTTGTACCGTTGTAACCGTCACCGTAGAGTTCACACTAGTACACGGCGGCGGCACGGTGATCGTGTACGTATAGATGCCAGCGCTCATCGTGGCTGGGTCGAACAAGCCGTTGTCGAGTATGCTTGGACCACTCCACGTTCCACCAGCATCCGGTGTGCCGCCAAGTTCTGCGAAGAGGTCAAGCGTATATGCCGATGTACAGACAGTGAGCGAACCGGGTGTTCCAGGGTCAGGATCGGTGACCACGTTCACAGTGATGATCGCCGACGCAGTAACGCATGGTGCTGCACCGAGAACAGTGTAGGTGTAGTCTCCGGGGACCATTATTGCTGGGTCGAAGAGACCACCGACGATCCCACTTGGTCCGGTCCATGTACCGCCCGGATCCGGTGTTCCTCCCAATGCGGTAATGAGCGATGTGGAAGGACTTGTTGCGCAAAGGGCCAACGCTCCATCCGTTCCAGCATCCGGCGGTGTGTTAATGGTCACCGTTACCGTTGCGGTTTCATCGGGGCACGGCGCGGTGCCTGCAACAGTGTAGGTGTAGACACCAGCGCTCATCGTAGCCGGATCGATCATGCCACCGGCAACAGCGCTCGGTCCGCTCCACGTTCCGCCAGCATCAGGTGTGCCGCCGAGCTGCGCGAAGAGCGAAGTGGCTGCATCCGAAGAACACAGAGTGATCGTTCCATCCGTTCCGGCATCCGGCGGTGTGTTGATCGTCACCGTTACCGTTGCACTTTCATCGGGGCACGGTGTAGTGCCTGCGACAGTGTAGGTGTAGACACCAGCGCTCATCGTTGCCGGATCGATCATACCACCGGCAACAGCGCTCGGTCCGCTCCATGTTCCACCAGCATCGGGTGTGCCGCCGAGCTGCGCGAAGAGTGAAGTGGCTGCATCCGAAGAACACAGGGTGATCGTTCCATTAGTGCCTGCGTCCGGCGGTGTGTTGATGGTCACCGTTACCGTTGCGGTTTCATCAGGACAGGGCGCGGTGCCTGCTACGGTGTAGGTGTAGACACCAGCGCTCATCGTGGCCGGATCGATCATGCCACCGGCAACAGCGCTCGGTCCGCTCCATGTTCCACCAGCATCGGGTGTGCCGCCAAGTTGTGCAAAGAGTGAAGTGGCTGCATCCGAATAACACAGCGTGATCGATCCATCTGTTCCGGCATCCTGCGGCGTGTTGATGGTCACCGTTACTGTTGCACTTTCATCGGGGCACGGTGTAGTGCCTGCCACAGTGTAGGTGTAGACACCAGCGCTCATCGTAGCTGGGTCGATCATGCCACCGGCAACAGCGCTCGGTCCGCTCCACGTTCCGCCAGCATCGGGTGTGCCGCCAAGTTGCGCGAAGAGTGAAGTGGCTGCATCCGACGAACACAGCGTTATCGTTCCATCCGTTCCGGCGTCCGGCGGTGTGTTGATGGTCACCGTCACCGTTGTGGTTTCATCGGGGCACGGTGCGGTGCCAGCAACGGTGTGGGTGTAGACACCAGCGCTCATCGTAGCCGGATCCATCATGCCGCCAACCACCGCGTTCGGTCCGCTCCACGTTCCGCCAGCATCGGGTGTGCCGCCAAGTTGCGCGAAG
>DLGQ01000118.1:49450-49631 GCA_002482775.1 Flavobacteriales bacterium UBA7690
CGGCGGTGTGTTGATCGTCACCGTCACCGTTGCGGTTTCATCGGGGCATGGTGCGGTGCCAGCTACGGTGTAGGTGTAAATACCAGCGCTCATCGTGGCCGGATCGATCATGCCACCGGCAACAGCGCTCGGTCCGCTCCACGTTCCGCCAGTATCAGGTGTGCCGCCAAGTTGCGCGAAG
>DLGQ01000118.1:49741-49869 GCA_002482775.1 Flavobacteriales bacterium UBA7690
TACCGTTGCAGTTTCATCGGGGCACGGTGCGGTGCCCGCCACGGTATAGGTGTAAATACCAGCGCTCATCGTGGCCGGATCGATCATGCCACCGGCAACAGCGCTCGGTCCGCTCCACGTTCCGCCAG
>DLGQ01000101.1 GCA_002482775.1 Flavobacteriales bacterium UBA7690
TGCGTGGATCATCGTAGTAGGAGAAGTACCTCTCCTACTACGATGATCCACGCATCCGTGAACAGATCCACCAGGCTGGTACCAATGCCTACCGCATGGAGTTCACCGCGTTGTTCATCGCAATGGCATTGTTCACCATCATCCACTTCGCTATCTGATGCGCACGCTCGTATTGCTCCTGGCCTTGGTGCTCTGTGCAAGCGATCGCATCGCCGCACAGGAGCAGCCGTATTGCCTGTGGGTACTGGGTGCGCCCGGCCCGTGGCCAACCTGTGCTGGTGGCATGCGCACGCGCATAACACCTTACGTGAGCAGCTTGCCGGGTTGCGTTCCTATACACACCAGGCCGGAACCCTTGGAAGAGACCGAAGCCTGTGTGCCCTGCGCACCAGCTGTGCGCGAAGGCAACGTGGCGCTGTACCTGGTGGTGCCGCACGGCATGGCCGTGAACGTGGTGTACGACACCGACAGCTTGCGCACCATGCACGAACGCACGCACATCACCACCATCGATGGTGTGGGCATCTACCGATGATCGAGAGAATACAGAAGGAAGCAGGAAAGAGGAAGGCCATTACGGTGACCTTCTACTTGAAGCCGTACCTGCATGACTACGTGAGACACGTGATCGGACAGGACGTATTCGTTATCGACAGCTACACCATCATCGGGAACTTCGCGCTTTGCAGCATGACACCGAAGCCGAATAAATCGGATCGAAGGTCAGCTGACTTTTCCAATGGACGGAAACCTTTCGTTGGCATCATCAACCTTAACTCCAGCGTTCGCGGAGGGTTCAACATATACCGGCCTGGCCACTTTGAGAAGCTCGTAGAACATCTCTTCTACTTCGAGATGTTCAACTACGTGGAGTGGAGCATGGAGCAAGGCTTCACCCAGAACCATGCGATCAAGGAGTTTCTTGAGCAACACGATGTTGACCTCGAAGGGATAGAGATGGATGCGTTCCGCCGTACCATTAGTAGGCGAAGGAACAATGCATGGGTCGGGAAAAAGTTTGGGCCAAACTGTCCGCGCCCAGAAACATCGACCGCGGCAACTATGGAAACGAATAGTCGAGCGGTCGGATCGAGATAAAAGTTTGGGCCAAACTGTCCGCACTCTTGCAATACACATTCACACATGTTCGAAGGCAACCTCCAAGGCATCACGTTCAACGAGGGCGACAACCTCGGAGGTGCACGTGGCATGCGTTTCGTCCCCGTGGAATGGGTGCAGGCTTGGGCACCCGCCATACAGGGAGTGGTGCCGGGCACCATCAACCTGATCACGGATAAGGAGTGGATCAGCTGGCGCGCCACCGAGGACACCGCGGACTTCCAGGAGAACGAGACGCAAGGTGATGGCGGACCAATCTACGAGCAGAACTACAAGCAGAGCGTTGCGGGTGACACCATTGACCAGCGCATGGAGATGGATAGCGGATCGCGCCACGAGGTGATCGTGGAAGTGGTGGATAACAATGGCGTGGTGCGCCGCTTGGGAGACCAGGCTTCACCGGCAGTACTGGTGGTGAGCTACGGCACCGGCGGTACTACGGCAGCGCGCAATGCCTGGACCGTGACCATCAACGCCACCGCGCGCAGGCCTGCTCCCGTGGTGCTGGCATCGCCCAGCGACTACACACTGGAGCTGCCACCCGAGTAGCGCGGACCTGTCCCCGACCGGGCCACGGCATGGCGGCAGTTTCGCACCGCCAACATGGCCCAGAAGAGCAATACCGATATCAAGCGTACGCTTCCCATCGCACGGGGAGCGGGTAACGCATGGGCCTTGGAACGTTCGTTCCCGCTACGTCAGCGACTAGAAGAACTGGCCAGCGCAGCACCGCTCTCGCGGCGCGAAGCGAAGGCCAGCCACAGCACACCCAGTTTCCGCAACCTCGATGGCACCGAAGTATCCAGCATGGATAGCGGTGCCGCCGACATGATCCGCGAATGTGCCGTGGCCATCATCCCCATCAAAGGGTTGATGGCACGCGAAGCCCGTTCGTACGAGGTCTACTTCGGCGTGTGCTCCACGGAGCGCGTGACCAAAGCGATCGAAGCGGCCACCATGGATCCGCGCATCACCGGTATCGTGATCACGGCATACAGCCCCGGTGGCCAGGTAGCCGGTTGCGAACGCCTGGCAGCGGCAGTAGCTGCGGCCAAGGCCACCAAGAAGGTGATCGCCCACGTGGAGCGCGCATGCAGCGGCGCCATGTGGGGCATCGTGAACGCTGAAGAGATCTACCTGGATGGCCAAACGGCCAGCACCGGTAGCATCGGCGTGATGATGGAGTTGGAAGCCGACAACGAGAAGTGGTTCGATGCCATTGGCGTGGACCACGTGGAGGTGAAGGCCGATGGCAGCGAAGAGAAGAACGCCGCCTACGACGAAGCGCTGAAGGGCAAGCCCGAAGCGCTGAAGTCCGAAGAACTGAACCCGCTCCGCGAAGCCTTCGTGGCCACGGTGCAGACCGGCCGTGGTACCCGCCTGAAAGTGACCAAGGGCAACGACCCGCTGAAGGGCCGCATGTACACCGGACAGGACGCCATTGATGCGGGCTTGGCCGATGGCTTCGCTACCCTGGAAGAATGCATCGCAAAGGCCCGAGGAACGGCCACACAAGAAAACCCCGAAACACCCAACGCCATGGCGAAGAACTGGAAAGATGCATGGGCAATTGCCAAGGAAGTACTTGGCTTCAAGCAAGCTGCCACCGAACCGAATGCTGAACAACTCGCAGAGGCGAACGCCGCCCTGAAAGAGAACGGCATGGAGGGCATGGTGATGGTGAGCGCCTCCCAAGCGAAAGACCTGGGCGCCGTGGCAACACTGCGCACCGAACTGGAAGCAGCCCGCAAGGAGAAAACCGATGCCGATACCGCCAAGGCGGAAGCGGAGAAGAACCTCACCGCGCTGCAAGCGAAGGTGAACGCTGCCGTGCTCGCCGCCAAGTTGCCGGTGAAGGAGGGCGAAACCCCGGTGGATGCGTTGCTCACGGCGAAGGCCGAGGACGACAAGGCCATTGCCGCCAGCATCGAGGCGAACAA
>DLGQ01000012.1:0-2428 GCA_002482775.1 Flavobacteriales bacterium UBA7690
GTTGTGACCTAAGGGATATGGCGTACTTTCGATCTCCCTAACGAGAACCTTTCCGTCCCCGTCTCCCCTGGGCGGGACCTAAACCCCCTTTTCCATGAGGAAGCTTTTTACGCTTCGGTCTGCCTTTTCAGTTGTTGCACTTTCGTTTGGTTTGGCATCGGCCGTGCAAGCTCAACATTCGTACGGCACGCTAGGCAGCACGTATTCTCAGAACTTCAACAACCTTATCTCTACAGGGACGCAAAGTGTTACAGGTGGAAACCTGAACAACATGAATACTGCTCTGAATGGTTGGTACTTTTCAGAGGCTGGATCGAATGCTAATACGACCATAATTACTGGTACAGGTTCCGGCACAGGGGGAGATACCTACAGTATCGGTTTAGCCTCTAATTCGGAACGGGCATTAGGTGGACTGCTTTCTGGCTCCCTGACCGCGACGTTTGGTTTCTATTTAACAAACAACACGGGTAGCACTGTTACCTCGGTTGATATCAGCTACACCGGAGAAACATGGCGTGTTGGAGCTGCGAGCCGTTCAGATAGGTTGGACTTCCAGTACAGCACATCAGCTACTTCGCTGACTACGGGAACTTGGACGGATTTCGACGCCTTGGATTACGCCAATCCTGGCCAAGCCACGGGTAATGGAACGATGCAACACTCTGCTTCTGTCTCTTCAACGATCACAGGTCTTTCCATTGCGAATGGTAATACCATTTTCATTCGTTGGAATGATTTTAATGCAACTGGTGCCGATGATCTAATGGGCGTGGATGATTTCTCCTTTGTTGCAAATGGCGCGGGCGGCACCAACACCTCCGCCGAGTTTGACGCCGCTAGCAGCTCCATCGGTGAGAATGCTGGTCCGGCCACCTTGGACATCAACGTCACCAACGAAGGTCCTGCCGCAACGGATACCGCCTACGTCTACGTGAGCGCTGCGGGTGCCACGGGTCGCATTTCGGGATTCACCGCGTTGGTGAAGATCCCCGGTGACCAGAACACGGGCAGTGTTTCGGTGAGCTTGGACAACAACGCGCTGTGTGATGGCAACCAGAACGTGGTGTTCACCATCGACAGCGTAACGGGCGGCCAAGGAACACCGTTCGTGGGTGGTGTTGACGAACACACGCTCACCATCAACAACGACGACATCTGTACCAACGTGAGTTTCGCTGCAGCCAGCGCCACGGTGAGCGAGAACTCCACCACGTACAACGTAACGGTGAACATCGCCGACTTCAGCGTTTCGCAATCCACGTCGGTGGATGTGGTGTTGAGCTCCGGTTCCGCCGCACGCATCAACGGCTACAGCACGCAGACGGTCACCTTCCCGGCGAACAGTGGCACGGCACAGAACGTGGCCATCACCATCACCAACAATGGTGTTTGCGATGGCACCGAGGTGTTGACCTTCTCGTTGGCGAACGTCACCGGTGGCCAAGGCACACCCACCATGGGTGCGAACCGTACGCTGACCATCACGGATGATGAAGTCTCTGCACCACCTGTGGCAACAGCGGGTACCGCGATCGGATCTTCCAGCTTCACCGCGAATTGGGATGCGATCCCGGGCGCGACGAACTACCGGTTGGATGTGTACACGATCGATGTGGTTCCGGCTACGGAGTTGTTCATTACGGAATACGTCGAAGGTTCAAGCAACAACAAATATGTCGAGATCTACAATGGTACCGGTGCCTCGGTGGATCTGAGCGATTACAACATGCGCCTCTATGCTAATGGTGCAGCAACCCCTACCAACGATAACCCACTTAGCGGGACTCTTGCCAATGGGGCAACTGCAGTCTTCAGTGCAACTGGGCACGCAGCGTATGGTGGATCCACTACCACCATCTCCTCAATGAATTTCAATGGAGATGATGCTGTTGTTCTGTACAACAACAATACGGCTAGTAACGTGGATATTTTCGGTCGAATTGGTTCAGACCCTGGCTCTGCATGGACGTCAGGGGCTTTCACGACCTTGGATAAAACCCTGCGCCGCAAATCAACAGTTGCGGGCGGTGTTACAACGAATCCGGGTTCTGGCTTCCCGACTTTGCCTACTGAATGGGACCAATTCAACATCGATGATGTGTCTGGACTTGGTGCACACACCTACAGCGCAGTTGGTGCCAACTACCTTCCGGGCTACACCAACTACGACGCAGGCACCAACACCTCGCATACGCTTACCGGTCTAACCTCCGGCGTTACCTACTACTATGTGGTACGTGCCACGGGTGGATGTGCCGCTCCGGGCAACAGCAACCAGATCGCGGTGCTCACCGCCACCATCACGGATTACTACAGCCGTGCGAGCGGCGATGTGGACGATGCCATCTGGAGCGACACGCCTACGGGCACGGCCGGTCCAGCGGTATGGACGGGCAGCATCAACATGAACGTACAGGCGGGCGAC
>DLGQ01000012.1:2465-14634 GCA_002482775.1 Flavobacteriales bacterium UBA7690
CAACGTGAACAGTGTAACGGTAGGCGGCGTGAACGTGGACGGCGTATTGGTACTGGCCACGGGTAGCACCCTCACGCTGAACGGCGATGTGTTCTACAACACGGGCACCATCACCGCAGAGGACAACAGTTTGGTGGAGCTCTTCGGCAACGATTTGGACATGAGCTTGCTGAACACCCCGAGCTTCTACGATGTAACGGTGAACAATACCACCGCCGCCGTGGCCGACCAGCCGTTCGGCATCCGCGGAACCTTGTCGGTGGAATCGGGCGAGTTCGAGACCACCAGCACGGTGATCATGCTGAGCGACAGCAACGGCACGGGCCGCTTGGGTCCGGTCGTGGGCAGCACCTTCACGGGCGACATCACCATGCAGCGTTACATCCCAGCGGGTGTCACCAACTGGCGTTTGCTGGGCAGCGCGGTGGACGGTGCCACGGTGAACGATTGGAAGGACGACTTCTTCACGGCGGGTTTCCCCGGATCGCATTTCCCCAACTTCTACGTGCCGTTGAACAGCACCAATTTCTGGCCGAGCATCCGTTGGTACGATGAGACGGTGAACAACGCCAGCCCTGATACGGGTCTGGTAGGCGCCACCAGCAACACCCAGCTGTTGGCCCAAGGCCAAGGTTTCGCGGCCTGGTGCGGCGACAACCTGAACACCACCACGGACTTCGTGATCGACGTGACGGGTGCACCGCACATCGCGCAAACGCCGATCAGCCTGCCTGTCACCTACACCAACACCGGCAATGCTGGTGCCGATGGCTACAACCTGGTGAGCAACCCGTTGCCGAGCCCTGTGCTGTGGAGCAATTTGGACCGCACGAACGTGGGCCCCACCATGTTCATCTTCAACCCGAAGTTGGGCAACACCGGTTCGTACACCATCAACTCGGGCGGCACCTTGGGCGTATCGGATACCATCCAAAGCAGCCAGGCCTTCTTCGTGCGCGCCACGGCCGCTTCGCCTGTGCTCGACATTGAAGAGAGCGACAAGATCGTCGGCAACGAGGGCGGCCTCTTCGGCGGCTCGCAGGTGGATCTCTTCGCAGGCATCCGCTTGCGTGTGAGCAGCACCATCAACCAGTTCGCCGATGAGACGGTGGTGGCCTTCCACATGGGCACCCCCGAGTTGGACGGCGACGACGTGGGCAAGATCGTGTTCGCGCACCCCGATGCACCGCAGATCGCCACGCGCACCAACGATGGTGTGGGCCTGATGGTGAACGCCTATGGCACCTACACCACGGAGATCGCCATCCCCGTAGCGGTGAACGTGGCGCTGGACGGCACCTACACCATCACGGCGACGGCCTTGGACAACGTGGGCCTTTCCTGCCTCAGCTTGGAAGACCTCACCACGGGCACCATCACTGCGATGACCGCCGGTGCCACGTACAGCTTCACGGCCGGTGCGGAGGACGATGATACCGTGGCCCGTTTCGTACTGCGTGCCAGCGCACCGGTACCGATGATCACGGACGATGCCACCTGCTTCGGCGCCAACAACGGTCGTGGCACGGTGATCAACACCGGTGGATCGCAGATGGACATCACCTGGACGGATGCTGGCGGCAGCATCTTCCTGCAACAGACCATCGCGGACGGCATCGCTGCCACCGGCGACCTGGCACCCGGGGAATACAACGTACGTGTCACCGCCAACACCGCCTGCGGCGAATTGGTGAGCCCCTTCACCATCAGCGAGCCTGCTGAACTGGAACTGCTGGCCGACTACAGCGCTGCCACGTGCGCGAACACCGAAGACGGTTTGGTGGACCTCACCATTCTGGGAGGCACCGCGCCATACACCTTCGCATGGAGCAACGGTAGCGACACCGAGGACATCATGGTGGCCGCAGGAGACTACACGGTGACCGTGACGGACGTGAACGGCTGCGCGCTCGCACCACAAGCGTTCAACATCCAGGTACTGGAAGAACTCGAAGCCACCGCCACCGTGGAGAGCAACACCGTGGAGGTGAACCTTCCGTTGGCGTTCAGCACCACGGTAGAAGAAGGCACCAGCATCACCTGGGACTTCGGCGATACGAACACCAGCGACGAAGCAGCACCGGTCCACACCTGGACGGTTCCCGGCACCTACACCGTGACCTTGACGGTGGACAACGGCAACTGCACAGCCACCTGGACCACCAGCGTCGTTGTGGAGATGAGCACGAGCATCGCACCGGTATCCGCCACCAGCACGCTGAACGCGTGGTTCGCCAACGACAAGTTCGTGGTGGAGCACAGCTTCAGCAACGGCGAGGCCGTGGTAGTGGACGTGTTGGATGCCACGGGTCGTCTGCACCTGACGCGTAAGGCGGCCGGTGTACCTGCCCGCATCAACCTCCCCGCAGATGGATTGGCCACGGGCGTTTGGTTCGTCCGCGTGAGCAACGCCGGCACCCAGCGCACCATGCGTGTGCCGCTGGTCCGCTAAGGCACTTTACACAATACTGATCGGAGCCCCGCCACAAGCGGGGCTCCTTCGTTGGTACCCCCGCCCCCCCGCCTTCGCGGGGGTGACGGGCCCCCGCACGCCCCCCCGCGCGCGCAACGGGACACCCGCGAAGGCGGGTGTCCCGTTGCGCGCGAAGCGCCATTGTACTCACCCGCCGCGTGTGGCGTGACCGCCCGTTCGACCCGTCACCGGTGGGAGAAGTGACGCACCGGATCCCGGTGAGTCCCAACAGGAGAGACGCATTCCACTGCACATGCCACAGAAATTCTACTGGGTGTACATCATGACCAACCAGCGGCACACGGTGCTGTACATCGGGGTCACCAACAGCATCGAGCGGCGGTCCACGGAGCACAGGACACACCTGGATCCGAAGAGCTTCACGGCACGGTACAATGCGGAAGTCCTGGTGTGGTACGAGGTACACACGAGCATCCTCGCTGCGATCAAGCGCGAGAAACAGATCAAGAAATGGAACCGGCTATGGAAGGAACGCCTGATCAATGAAATGAACCCGGAGTGGAAGGACCTGGCAGCTGGCGGCCGGGTGGGGTAGGCAAGGCGGCGCTTTGGATCCCTGCACCCTACCTTCGCCGCAACACCTTACCGCATGCCCGCAGCACTCCGATCCAGGATCATCGCCCTCTTCACGCTCCTGGTCCTCTTCACCGGTTGCATCACCATCGAGGAGAACTACACCTTCAAGAAGGATGGCAGCGGCACCATGGAATACGTGGTGGACATGAGCCAGATCGGCGAGATGATGAAGGCCTTCGAGGACATGAACAAAGGGGGCAAGAAGAGCGATAAGGAGATGGGCCAGTTGGACCTGAAGGACGAGGTGGCGGCGCTGAAAGGCGTGCCGGGCATCAAGAAGGTGAAGGTGAAAGCCAAAGACAAGTTCGTGCAGAAGCTCTCGTTCGCCTTCGCCGATGTGAACGCGTTGAACGCCGCGCTGAACGTGTTGATGGAAGATACCACCGGCACCAACTACACCTTCTTCACCTGGGAAGGCAACACCCTGGTGCGCCACAACAACGACCATGCGAAACAGCTGGGCAGCGGCATGGGCAAAGGGGAGGACGCCAGCGACACCACGGACATGACCGAGTTCCTGGCGAGCATGAAGTACAAGTACAGCTTCACCTTCGCCAACGACATCGTGAACACCGGAGCGGCGGCGACCATGACGAAGGAGAGCCCCGATGCACGCTCGGTGAAGTTCGATACCGACTTCTCCGCCATCGCCCAGGACGACAAGGCGCTGGACCTGCGTATCGAGTTGAAGAAGCCCTGAACCATGGAACACGTACACCTGTTGGAGACGGCGATACGCCTCGCGGCCAAAGTGCATCGCGGACAGGTGGACCGGTTCGGCAAGCCGTACATCCTGCACGTGATGCGGGTGATGATGCGCGGCCACGACATGGACGAGCAGATCCTGGGTGCGCTGCATGACGTGTTGGAACGCTCCGAGCTCACCGCCGATGACATCCTGAAGAAGGAATTCTCGCCGCGCGTGGTGAAGGCCCTCACGCACATCACACGCATCCCCAGCGAGACCTACGAACAGTACATCGATCGGGTGGTGCAGGACAACCTGGCCATCCGCGTGAAGCTGCACGACCTGGCGGACAAGATGGACCTGCTGCACGTGGAGCAACTGGACCCCGCCGACCTGAAGCGCTACAACAAGCAGCTCGCCGCCTACCACCGCATGAAGAAGCTGGTGGAAGAGGCGAAGGCCAACATGCCCATGCAGCCGGGCCTGCGCAAGGTGCGCTGAGCGGCACCGCCTTCCTTCACCGCACACCCGTGGATGCGTACCGGTCGCGTTCGGTGTACCGGCCATCCCT
Organism: Flavobacteriales bacterium UBA7690; assembly: GCA_002482775.1. Classification (GTDB taxonomy): domain Bacteria; phylum Bacteroidota; class Bacteroidia; order Flavobacteriales_F; family PHOS-HE28; genus PHOS-HE28. Next base: position 6,795 of record DLGQ01000012.1, read on the forward strand.
TTCGCCCCCGCTGGCACCTGTCATTAGGCCAGCTGCACGTGCCGGTTATCTTCGCCGTTCACTCGAAACGCCCCTCTATGCGCAACTTCGTTCTGCCTTTCATCGCCGTGGCCCTGCTCACCTCCTGTGGTGGCACCGCCGATGGTGATGGTACCCCATCCACCGATACCACCGCCGTTGCCGACAGCTTCCGGTGGGAGACCGACCAGTTCGCCGATGTCCGCGTACTGCGCTACCGCGTACCGGGATGGGAGCAGCTCAGCCTGCAACAGAAGCAGCTCTGCTACTACCTCAACATGGCCGGCCTCGCGGGGCGCGACATCCTGTGGGACCAGAACTACCGGTACAACCTGGTGGTCCGTCGCGCACTGGAACGCATCATCAAAGACTACGAAGGCCAGCGCACGGGTGCCGATTGGGACGCCTTCATGACCTACGCCAAGCAGGTGTTCTTCAGCAACGGCATCCACCACCACTACAGCAACGACAAGCATACGCCGGCCTTCCCGCAGACCTACTTCGAGGGGTTGTTGAAGGAGAGCAACACGTCGTTGCCGCCCGCCGTGCTCGCGGTCATCTTCGATCCGGAGATCGATGCGAAGAAGGTGAGCCTGGATGCCGACAAGGACCTGGTGCTCGCCAGCGCGGTGAACTACTACGGCGACGACATCAACGAGAAGGAGGTGGAAGCCTTCTATGCGGCCTTGGAAGACCCCAAGGATATGACGCCGGTGAGCTACGGCCTCAACAGCAAACTGGTGCGTGGCGCGGATGGCAAGTTGATGGAGCGCGTGTACAAGGTGGACGGCATGTACGGCGCTGCGCTCGCCGAGAGCGTGAAGTGGTTGGAGAAAGCCATCACCGTGGCCGAGACACCCGAGCAGAAGACCGCCCTGGAACTGTTGGTGAAGTACTACCGCACCGGCGACCTGAAGACCTGGGACGACTTCAACGTGGCGTGGGTGAAGGACACCAAGAGCACGGTTGACTTCATCCTCGGATTCGTGGAGGTCTACAACGATCCGCTGGGCAAACGCGGCACCTACGAGAGCATCATCCAGGTGAACGATCCGGTGGCCACCAAGAACATGAGCGTGATCATGGACAACGCGCAGTGGTTCGAGGACAACTCGCCGCTGATGCCCGAGCACAAGAAGAAGAACGTGGTGGGCATCACCTACCGCTTCATCAACACCGTGGGCGAAGCCGGTGATGCGGCCCCCAGCACACCCATCGGCGTGAACCTGCCCAACGCCAACTGGATCCGCGAGCTGGGCAGCAAGAGCGTGAGCCTGGGCAACATCAGCGACGCCTACGACCAGAGCAGCGGCAGCAGCACCTTGGAGATCTTCTGCCACGACGCCGAAGAGATCGAACGCGCCAAAACGCACGGCTCGCTCGCGGGCATGTTGCACACCGCCCTGCACGAGGTGGTGGGCCATGCCAGCGGCCAACTGGAACCGGGCATCGGCGAAACGGACGGCACGCTGAAGAGCTACGCCAGCACCTTGGAAGAAGGCCGCGCCGACCTGGTGGCCCTGTACTACATGCTGGACCCCAAGCTGGTGGAGATCGGGGTGATGCCGAGCCTGGAAGTGGGCAAGGCCGAATACGACAGCTACATCCGCAGCGGGCTCCTGGTGCAACTGCGCCGCTTGAAACCCGGCAAGAACCTGGAAGAGGCCCACATGCGCAACCGCCAGTGGGTGAGCGCCTGGGTGGTGGAGAAAGGCAAGGCCGAAAGTGTGGTGGTGAAGGTGCAGCGCGATGGCAACACGTACTACGACATCCGCAATTACGAGAAGCTGCGCATGCTCTTCGGCGAACTGCTGCGCGAGGTGCAACGCATCAAGAGCCAAGGCGACTACGCGGCCGGCAAAGCGCTGGTGGAGGCCTACGGCGTGAAGGTGGATCCCGTGCTGCACGCCCAAGTGCTGAAGCGCGCTGAACAGATCAAGACCGCACCCTACGCCGGTTTCATCCAGCCGGAAATGACCGCCGTTACCGACGCCAACGGCAACATCACCGACGTGAAGCTGAGCTACCCCGAGGATTTCGTGAAGCAGATGCTGATGTACGGCGAGAAGCACAGCTTCCTGCCGGACGAGAATTGATCCATACCCGTACGAACGGAAGAAGGGCGACCACGGGTCGCCCTTCTTCCGTTAGGCCCATCCCCGTCCCCAGCACTTTTTTCAGTCCCGTGAAACCTTCGCCGCGTCGGTCCCGTTCAACCGCTTGTCCAAGTAGTTCAGAGGTCAATCTGAAGAGTCACGTCGCCCTCGTCCGTTCATTCGGATGGGGGCTTCGTGCTTGTGGGGGGGGGCCGGCTTGAGGCTAGGCCTAGACTAACGCCTGACCTCCACTATCACTTGGCCGAACTATGGGGAAGCTTACAGGTCAGCGACGGTTTGGCCGGACGGTCAAAGCCCCTGTTGACGCGGGTTCCAGAGGGGCATATGGTGAAAAGTGACATTCTGGTGCGTTACCGGGTGTACGGTAGGAATCCTAACGCGAGAGTTTGTTGCATGACCACGAGTCACAGACTCGCGGGAGCGGGGCACTGATCGCAGGACCTGTCCCGCCAAAGCGGGATCAACGGCAGCGCTAAAGATCCGCGTCAGCGGGGGAGTACTCCCCGCCTCAACAATATCACGTACCAGTTTAGAACATCAGGCAGCGCCCAAAGGTTCGCAGGAGGGGCTGGTTCAGGTTCCTTACTAATCTGATGAAACACCTCACGCAAGGGAACGTTCTCAATACCCTGATCCGGTATTGTAACCGCACATTCAACATCACCCCTATCATAGGTAAGGTGGATGTTCAATCTAGGGCCTTTGATTTCCAACCATGATTCATCATGTTCAACGATGCGCATTCCAAACTCATCCAACAACGCTTGAAAGGCATTGTAAACTGCTGTGCGGAAGGGTGTGTTGACCGCCTGCATATCACTGGCCGCTAGGAGTTGCTACTCCGTTATCTCCAATCGTGTAGCCTTTCTCCTTAAGGTAGTTAACTTCTCTTCCAAAGAAGTTCAAGTTCTCCGGTTTGACCTCCCCACCGACGTACATATTCCTTGCAGTAGGGGCATCTGTAAGTCGTATGACATCGCCTCTTTAAACCTCCGCAGGGTCTCCCGAGGAACGAGGGGACCCTGCGGTCTCGAAGTCGCGCTCGCCACCCTATTACCATCATTCCAGCCGAAGGTATGCATCCTGCTTCGTTGTTGTGCGGTGCTCACCACGGCGCTCCCTTCCCATCGAGGAACCCGAACTCTTGGTACGGTGTCAATGGAGCCGATCGATTTTCTCCTCGCACGTAGAACGCGAAGCTGGAGTGCGGGTATTCCACGGCATCATCGGCCAAGTGCCACTTTTTGCTGACGGCATTGGCGTGGATGTATTTGAGCTTCTGCTCGATCATCTTTCCGCTGAAGAGCTCCACCATGTCGGTGGAGGTGGCGAACACGCGGTGCTTTTGTCCGCGAGCGATATCGGATTGGCGCAGTCCTTCTTGCAAACGACTTAACAGGTCTTGCCGACCAGCTTGCCCAAGGCGCTTGACGAGTTCGTAGGCCATGAACCGCTTGCCGTTGCCGAGCACGGTATTGATGGTTCCGCCTTCGGGCACGCGGATCACGAAGTGGGCGTGGTTGGGCATGATGGCGTAGCCGAAGAAGTGATACCCCTTCTGATGGGCAAGGTGCATCCAGTTGTACACGATGTCGTACGCCTGCAACTCCATGAACAGGGGCACCCATTGGTGGCAACTGAAGGTAGCGAAGTAGACGGCACCGTCCTTCTGGCGCAGCTTGCGGGTGGACATCACACCAAGGTAGCGATCACGTGTGGGAGGCCGCAGGGTCGTCCCGCACAGGCTCACCGCCGTGCGGGACAGACCCGGCGGAGGTTTTGGGGGTGGAGTGGCGAACGGCGGACACCCTGCCAAGATTTAAAAAGTGCAGAGCTTCCCGTTGATCATCGCCGATGAAAGCATGGTGGATATAAGGCCCATTGAACAGCCCCTGGCAGGACTCACCGTGTTCCCGCAATCCGCATCGTACACGGTGCAGGTGGTGCTGCCCGATGGCATGCACGGCCAAGGTGAACTGCTGGTGCTGGACATGGCCGGACGGGTACTGCGTACACAAGGGATCACGGATCCCACGACACTCGTTCCTGTGGATGATCTGCCCGATGGCCTCTATTCGCTGAGGGCGATGGTGCAGGGCCGCAATGTGACCGCGCGGATCAGTGTACGGCATTAGGACCGTGTAAGGGCTGTTCTGTCCGGTGAGCTCGTTCTATGGCGGATCACCCCTTGCCACCAGCCGCTCCCAAGGCCGTGTAGGAGAACCATCCCGAAAGTGCCGGTCCATCGGATCCGGCACTTGGCATGATCCATGACCATCGCGGATCCCTTCTGGAAACGCAGGCCGTTCGAACATGCTGAAGGGCACAGCATTGACATCGGTCAGCACAGGTGCCCAGCGGTGTGCGTAGGTTCGGTGCACAACTTCCATCCCATGGTAGGCAGTAGGGTAGTGGAGCCTGCCCCATACGTGCCGCACGAGAGGCGGAGTTGGACCGACTTCGGCGGTAGTGCTCGATAGCGATACCTTTCACGAATATGACGGCACAGCGCGCGACCGGGGCATTGAGAGGAACGCTCTTAGAGGTGGGTGCGGTCTCCCGCTTCACCGGCCGGTTCTTCCACGAAGCCTTCCGATCGCGCTTCGAATGGCGTGAACTGTTCCGACAGGCCTACCTGAACGGATACCTCTCGCTGCCGCTGGTGGCCATCACCGCGTTCATCATGGGTCTGGTGCTCACCATCCAATCGCGTCCCACGCTGGCGGCGTTCGGTGCGGAGACCATGTTGCCGGCCATGGTCTCCATCTCCGTGGTGCGCGAGATCGGCCCGGTGATCACGGCGCTCATCTGTGCCGGACGCATCGGCAGCAGCATGGGCGCGGAACTCGGCAGCATGAAGGTGACCGAACAGATCGATGCCATGGAGGTGAGCGGCACCAACCCGTTCAAGTACCTCGTCGTAACCCGGGTATGGAGCACCATCTTGATGCTGCCGTTGCTGGTGGTGCTGGCGGACGCCATCGCCATCTGGGCTTGCTACATCGGCGTGAACATGCGTGGTACGGTGAGCTGGAGCCTTTTCCAACAACAGGTCTTCGATTCGCTCGTGTTCACCGATCTGGTCCCGGCGCTGATCAAGTCGGTGTTCTTCGGGCTGGCCATCGGCGTGGTGGGGTGTTATAAGGGCTTCACCACGGAGAAAGGCACAGAAGGCGTGGGCCGTGCTGCCCACTCGGCGGTGGTGCTCGCCTCACTGCTCATCTTCATCCTCGATCTGATCGCCGTGCAGGTCACCGAGATACTCGACCTGAACTGATGGGGACCAGCGCACCCTTCGCGAGCAATGCACCGCTCGCCGACCGCATCGGTACGGAAGAAGTGATCGTGGTGCGCGACCTGTGCAAGGCGTTCGGGGCGAACAAGGTGCTGCAAGGGTTCGACCTGACGGTACGACGCGGCGAGAACGTGATGGTGCTGGGCAAGTCCGGTTCGGGCAAGTCGGTGCTCATCAAGTGCATCGTCGGCCTTCTGCGCCCGGACAACGGGAGCATCAGCGTGCTGGGGCAGGACACCCTGGCGCTGGACCCCGAAGCGCTGGACCGCCTACGGGTGAAGATCGGCTTCCTCTTCCAGAGCAGCGCGCTCTACGATTCCATGACGGTGCGCGAGAACCTCGAGTTCCCCTTGCGGCGCCACTGGATCGCACAGGAAGGCAACGATCGGGAGGCGTTGGTACACGAAGCGCTGGAGAACGTGGGACTGATGAACGCCATCGACATGTACCCGAGCGAACTCTCCGGCGGCATGCGCCGACGCATCGGCCTTGCGCGCACGTTGATCCTGAAGCCCGAGATCGTGCTGTACGACGAACCCACCACGGGCCTCGATCCCATCACCGGCAAAGAGATCGTGGAACTGATCCTGCGCTTGCAGCAGAAGTATGCCACCTCGTCCGTGATCATCTCCCACGACCTCAACGTGGCGAAGCTCGCCGCGAACCGCATCGCCGTGTTGTACGAGGGCCGCAACCACGCCGAAGGGACCTACGACGAACTGCGCGCCATGACTGATCCTTCGGTGAAACAGTTCTTTATCTTCATGTGATGGCGACCGAACGTGTGAACAACATCAAGCTCGGTGCATTCGTGCTCGGCGGCACCATCGTGCTCATGCTGGCCCTGTACCTGCTGGGAACGAAGCGGGACCTGTTCAGCCGTACGGTGGACATCCATGCATGGTTCAACGAGGTGAGCGGCCTGCGGGTGGGCAACAACGTGCGTTACGCGGGCATCGACGTGGGCACCGTGGAGCGCATCACCATCGTGAACGATACGCAAGTGGTGGTGGACATGATGGTGCGGAAGGACGCTGCCGAGCACATCCGCACGAACGCGCTCGCCCGCATCGCCTCCGACGGCCTCATGGGGAACCAGCTCGTGAGCCTACAGCCGGGCGATGGCGACGGCCTTCCCGTGGTGGACGGCACCGTGCTCCGCACCGTGAAAGGGCTGGATATGGACGCCATGCTGCGCACGCTCGGCAGCTCCAATGAGAACCTGGTGACCATCACGACAGACCTGCGTGAATTGACCCAACGGATGAACACGGTGAATGGACCGCTCGCCCTGCTCAGTGATACCATGTTGGCGCAGGATGTGCGTCTGACGTTGCGGGGCATGGTGGATGCGGCCGCCAATGCACGGGAGATCACCGCTGGCGTGAACATGCTTGTCCGCGATCTGCAAGCGGGCAAAGGTGCCTTGGGGGCCTTGGTGAGCGATCCTGCGGCGGAGCAACAAGTGCGCGATCTATTGTCCACGCTGGGTTCCGTTTCCGATTCGCTTGCACGTGTCAGTGGCGACATCAGCCGGTTCTCACAAGGGCTCAACGCTCCGGGCGGCCTGGGTCATACGCTCACCCGCGACACTGCGGTGGTCGCGGATGTGAAACGTGTGATCGCACACCTGGACACCAGCTCGGCCACGCTCTCCGAGGACCTGCGCGCCTTGCAACGCAACTGGTTCTTCCGCAAATACTTCAAGGAGAAGAAGGACGCGCGTGAACAACAGCGGTAGCGGCGATGCACCTTTTTCAACCTCCGCCGGCTCTCATGAGGAAGGAGAGGCCCTACCTCCGATAGGCAGCCGTCGCCCTTAAAGCTGCACTCTCCAACTCATTTGCTCCTGTCCATCAGGAACCAAGGAACGGATCACTCGTGAGCTTACTCATCACGGCATTCCCATTCATTGGAAGTGCGCCTCGCTACTCAGAAGAAGAAGCCGCCCCGCCCAGCGTGCCCTTCCGCACGTATGCGGAATGCACCTCCGGACAGGGCGATCACGGAACATCGACCCCTCGTTGGTCCCGTATCCCTTTTGGGGCGGCTTATGATCAGCGCAGCTGTTGGGCGAACAACGCGAGCAGGTTGGGCACCAAGCTGGCGTGTTGCGGGGTGGTGGATGCGAACTTTGTTGGTGCTTCGTGCACGGTGCGTGTGGGGCGCGGTGCGGGTGCTTTGCGTTTCGGTGCTCCGCGGTACACCACGGCGGCCACCTGTTGGGGAGCTTTGATGGTATCTGCCGGTGCTTCCGGTGCGCGCTTGTCGTCCGCATCGTTCTCCGTTGGTGCGTTCAGGTCCATCAGGCCTTTTTCGGTCATGGTCCAGGTGCGGCCGATCATGTCACCATCGTAGGTGTTGTGGACGTTCTTGATGTCGTAGATCACGTCTTCGCTGCCGGCGCGGA
>DLGQ01000012.1:14663-27142 GCA_002482775.1 Flavobacteriales bacterium UBA7690
CGCTCTTGCCCAGCGGCACCTGCAGGGTGAACTGCACATCCTGCCAGCGGAACTTGTCGGCGGCAGGGTAGCGGATAACGGGTGATACGAAGAGGGCATCACCATCTTGCCGGTAGTTGTAGCTGATGTTCTGCGCGCGGCCAAGTGCGACCTTCGGCGTAACGCCATGTGCTTCGCGTTCCACTTTCAGGTGGAAGAGCGTATCGGCACTGCGCTCCATGTCCAGCGAGGCCCATGCGCCGAAGACGATCCCTTCTTCCAGGTGTAGGCCATCGAGATCCACGTCCAGATCGCCATCGTTGAAACGTACGCTCCAGTCGCCGGTGCTGTCGGCGGGGTTCAGCGCATCCAGGTAGAGCACGCCGGCGGTGGGTTGCACCAGTTGGATCTCGGTAAGCGTGCTGTTGTCGCGTTTGAACTCGTTGGCCAGGCCCACGCCGCCCCAGATGGTGGGGATGAAGGCGGCGAACCAGATAGCAGTGAGGGAGAGGCCCAACCAGCGCGGCGTGCGGGTGTTGAGCAAGAGGCGGAAGCCGGCGAGGAAGAGGCCGATCACAGGCACTACCAGCAAGGTGAACACCCCGATGCCGAACCACAGGGCTTGTGCGCGGCTGGCGAAGAGCAGTTCTCCGAGGTCCAGGATGCCGGTGTCGGTGCTGGTCCAGATGCCCTGCCATACCGATACGGTGCCACCGATGACGCCTGTGATCAGGCCCATGAGCATGCCGAATGCCGTGACGATGAGCACCACACCGATGAGCTTGGCGAAGATGTCCGCCACGCGGTTCTTGCGTCGATAGGCACTGTCGCTCCACTGCTGGCCTAGGGCGCTGGCTTCGTGGGCGAAACGCTCGCCACCTTGCTTCATGCGTTCGGCACCTTCTTCCACCACGCGTTTGATGTTGTCCACGGTGACCGCTTCGCCGCGCATCTGCAAACGATCCGCAGCGGTCTCGGCTTTGGGCACCAGGATCCACAAGAGGATGTAGATGGGGATGAGGCCGCCCACGCTGGCCATCACCAATACGATCATGGCGATGCGGAACCACAACGGATCCACGCCGATGTACGCACCCAGGCCGCTGAGCACACCGCCCACCCACTTGTCCTCCATATCGCGGAAGAAGCGGCGTTTGCCCGTGCCGGTGAAGGGTGGCGCTTGTTGGGCTCCCGTACTGCCTGCGGTGCTGGCGTTCTCCGTGTCCACGAAGTCCTCCGGCTGGCCCATCACGGCCATCACATGGTCCACGTCCAGCAGCGACACCACCTGGCGTTTGCCATCGAGGCGTTCTTGGAACAGCTCGGCCACGCGGGCTTCGATGTCGGCCATGATCTCGTCGCGGCCATCGCTACCGGTGAACTGGCTGCGGATGTTGCCGAGGTAGCGCTGGAGCTTCTCGTAGGCGTCCTCTTCGATGTGGAACACCGTGCCGCTGATGTTGGCTGTGAGGGTCTTTTTCATGGTTCGTGTCGTACACCATCTGGCGCACGCTGGCATTGATCAACGGTTGGTTCGGCGGGTGGTTTTCTTAACGGCTTGGGAGAGTTCGTCCCATGTCTGGTCCAGTTCGGTGAGGAACTTGTCGCCCACGGTGGTGAGCTTGTAATACTTGCGGGGAGGGCCGGATCGTGATTCTTCCCACCGGTAGGTGAGCAGGCCGGAGTCCTTCAGGCGGCTGAGCAGGGGGTAGAGCGTGCCTTCCACCACGATCAGCTTGGCGTCCTTCAGCTTGCTGATGATGTCCGATGGATAGAGCTCGCCCTGCGCCAACGTGCTCAGGATGCAGTACTCCAGCACGCCTTTCCGCATCTGTGCTTTGGTGTTCTCGACATTCATGCTTCGGTCGTCTTTTCCGGTGCCGGACGATGGCGTTGGTCGTGCATAAGGTTCTTGACGACGCAAAGATATGGGCATGGGTTGGTACTATGCAAGACAAAGTACTGTTGATTGACGAACGGTCGCTGGAACATGATGGATGGCGATCGACAGTGTGCCAATCCGAACGGGCGATTACCTTTCACACATCAAACCCCGCCCATGCGCCTGCTTTGGAAGATCCTGATCCCTTTGCTATTGATCCTCGGGATCGTGTTCTATCTCCGCTATTTCTGGGTGTTCGCCACGGGCGCGAAGTCCGGCGAGCTGAATTACATCACGCACAAGGGCTACCTGTTCAAGACCTACGAAGGGAAGATGATCCAGACGGGCGTGCGCGCGCAGGGTGGATCCTTGCAAGGGTTGGAGTTCCTGTTCTCGGTGGAAGATGAAGCCGTGGCCCAGCAACTGATGGAGCACAGCGGCAACCAGTTCAACCTGCACTACAAGGAGTACAAGGGGGCCCTGCCGTGGCGTGGCAATACGCGCTACGTGGTGGACAGCATCATCTCCATGGAGGACGTGCACCGCTAGGTCTGACATCAACGACCAGCAGGTGGCCGCGAGCAGGTCCATAGTACACAGTGGGCTCGTGCTTCTGGCGGGCCTCACCGCCTTTGGTTGGTGGGGTAGCCACCTGTCGCACGCGGACGTGTTGGCCCATTTGAACGGTCTGGCACCGGACGGGAACGTGGAGAGCTACACGTTGCTCTTCCATGGTAACGTCCGCTCCAACCTGCGCACCTTGGCCGGTGTTAGCGGGGTGTTGGGCGCCATCCTGTTGTTCTACCGGATCCGGATGCCGCGTGTGGTGGCCTTGCCGGGTGTGGCCCTGTTGGGCTCCCTGCGTGCGGACATGGCCAAAGCCTTGCGGGACCTGCGCAGGCAGACCTCGCGTGCCCACATGCGCATGGTATTGCTCCTGGTCGTAGTGGGCGCTGTGCTGCGCGCCGTGTTGCTGTGGCAACCCATCACGTACGACGAGGCGTTCACCTACACGTACTATGCATCGCGCCCGGTGCATGTGATCGTTTCGGACTATTCCTACCCGAACAACCACATCCTGCACAGCGTGTTGGCTCACGTCATCACCACGCTCTTCGGGGTGGGCAAGGTCAGCCTTCGGCTCACCGCGTTCCTAGCGGGAGTGGCCGTGCTGCCGCTGTTCTACTTGTTCGTGCGCGTCCTGTTCAACCGCTACATCGCCCTGTTGGCGCTGGCCATGGCGTGCGGCTCGGGTCCACTGCTGGACTACAGCGCCTGTGCACGTGGGTACAGCCTCACCTGGTTGTTCATGGTGCTGGCCCTCTTGCTCGGCCGTTACCTGGTGAAGCAGGAGCGCACCAGCGCAGCCGTGCTTCTGGGGCTCTGTTGCGCGTTGGGCATGTGGACCATTCCGTCGTTCGCGTACATCGCCGGAATGGTCTACAGTGGGATGATCATCGCGATGGTGGGCAGGCAAGAGGAGTCCATCCAGAAGAAATTCATGAACGTCGCTCTGTCGTGCGTTGTGTTCCTGCTCGCCACGTTGGTGCTCTACCTCCCGGTGATCCTGGTGCACGGGGTGGATCGCATCGTCTCCCACGAGACCTACGGCATACCGGACCGCGACCTGTTCGCGCGCAGCTACGCCGATGGTGCCATGGAACTGTGGGCCGCCCTGGTGGACACTTCGGCGCTGTGGTTGGTGCTAGTGGGGATCGTGGCGTTGGTGTATGCGGGTTATACCTCTTCGAAATTCCGGACGTTGATCATCGGCCTGTTCCTGGGCGCTGTCCCGTTGGTGATCTTCCAGGCCTTGGTGGCACCACCACGGGTCTGGTTCTACAGCGTCTTCATCTTCCACATCGGATCGGCCATCGCGCTGTTCTACCTGTTGAAGCTGGTGCAGGAGCGGTTCTGGCCATCGTCCGGCAAGCGGCAACGCACCATCCTGGCCAGTGCCATGGTGCTGGCCGTCTTCGGCTGGCTGGGGCTGCGCGTGGAGCGGATCGGCCAAGGGGGCATGCCCGAAGCCGAGGTTTGCGCCCGCAAAGCACTGAACACGCTGAAGCCCGGGGACAAGCTGTACGCCCAGTATCCGTGGGATTCCCCCATCGAATTCCACCTGCTCGCCATGGGGGGCGATCGCGACCTGATGTACGGTCAGTGCCCCGCTGGGAACACGCTGTGGGTGGCGGTAGGGCCGGACTACGAGCAGACCTTGGAAGGCGTGCTGCTCCACCAGCGGGTACCCCCGGGGACACATCCGCCGTTCCGCCTGATACAGGATAGCCCAAGATTGAAGATCTTCGCGGCCCCGTAATGGCGATCTTCGCCGCTGAGGAGCAAAGGACGAAAACGTACGGGCCGATGATCATCGGCCCCAACTCGAACAAAAATGGCCGAAGAAGGACGTCAGATCATATTCAATATGGTGAAGGTGGGCAAGACCCTGCCTTCCGGAAAGAAGATCCTCAACGATATCTACCTCGGCTTCTACTACGGCGCCAAGATCGGGATCCTCGGTCTCAACGGTAGCGGTAAGTCCACGCTCATGCGCATCATCGCCGGCAAGGACAAGAGCTTCGATGGCGACGTTCACCTGAGCCCCGGTTATTCCATTGGGCACCTGGAACAGGAACCCGAGCTGGACGAGACGAAGACCGTGATCGACATCGTGCGCGAAGGCGTGCAACCCATCATGGACCTCCTGAAGGAGTACGAGGACGTGAACAACAAGTTCGCCGACGAGGATATCCTGAACGATCCGGACAAGATGGACAAGCTGATCGCTCGCCAAGGGGTGTTGCAGGACCAGATCGAAGCGGCCGATGCGTGGAACATCGACCAGAAGCTGAACATCGCCATGGATGCGCTCCGTTGCCCAGAGCCGGATGCGAAGGTCAATGTGCTCTCTGGTGGTGAACGTCGTCGCGTGGCACTCTGCCGCCTACTGTTGCAAGCGCCGGACATCCTGTTGCTTGACGAACCTACCAACCACTTGGACGCTGAGAGCGTGGCGTGGTTGGAGCATCACTTGGCGGATTACAAAGGCACCGTTATCGCCATCACCCACGATCGATACTTCCTGGACAACGTCGCCGGCTGGATCCTGGAATTGGACAGGGGAGAAGGCATCCCGTACAAAGGCAACTACACCAACTGGCTGGAGCAGAAGACCGCCCGCCTCTCGTTGGAAGAGAAGGTGGAAAGCAAACGCAACCGCATCCTGAAACAGGAATTGGAATGGGTGCGCAGCAACGCGAAAGCCCGTCGCACCAAGAGCAAGGCACGTCTCGAGAATTACGAGAAGATGCAGAGCGAAAGCGTGAAGGAGAAGGAAGCCAAATTAGAGATCTACATCCCCAACGGCCAGCGCTTGGGCGACAAGGTGATCGAGTTCAGCGGCGTGTCCAAAGCCTTCGGTGATCGTGTGCTCTTCGAGGACATCAGCTTCACCTTACCGCCGGCTGGTATCGTCGGCATCATCGGCCCCAACGGAGCTGGTAAGACCACCATGTTCCGCATGATCATGGGCGAAGAGAAGCCCGATGCCGGTACCGTGAAACTCGGTGAAACGGTACAACTCGCCTATGTGGACCAAAGCCACAAGGACCTACTGGCCGAGAAGACCGTGTACCAAGTACTGAGCAACGACCAGGAGAGCATGAGCATCGGCGGCACATTGGTGAACAGCCGTGCCTACCTGGCGCGTTTCAACTTCACCGGCCCCGACCAGAACAAGAAAGTGGGCGTGCTCTCCGGTGGCGAGCGTAACCGCTTGCACCTGGCCATGACGCTGAAGAACGGCAGCAACGTACTCCTCCTTGACGAACCGACCAACGACCTGGACGTGAACACGCTTCGCGCGCTGGAAGAAGGCATCGAGAACTACAGCGGCTGCGCCGTCATCATCAGCCACGATCGCTGGTTCCTGGACCGCGTATGCACGCACATCCTTGCGTTCGAAGGTGATAGCAAGGTCTACTGGTTCGAAGGCGGCTTCACCGACTACGAGGAGAACTACAAGAAGCGCGTGGGCGACATCGTTCCGCAGCGCTTGAAGTACAAGAAGCTGGTGCGGGGGTGAGCCCTTGCGCTTGATCAGAATGCAGAAGCCCGGTGATGAGCCGGGCTTCTGCATTCGTTGTAGGTCGATCGTTCGCTGGACAGTGAAGGACGATCAGCATTGCATGAGAAGTTTCATCGTGAATTCCGTTCCGATGTGAAGCGCCCTACTGTTCAAGGCGTATGTCTTTCGGGCTGGGGCACGATCACTTGCGGCTCTGTGCTTCCAACACGCTCTGCAGCTGCTGCATCAGCGTGGTGTTCGCATCGAGCTGGGTACGCATGGTGTTGATCGCCGCGTGCTGGTCATTGATGGTGGCCTGTTGTTTTTCCACGATCATGTTCAACTCCTTGATCGCTTCCACCAGCACGGGCGTCAGGCGGCCGTAATCCACGGACTTGTATCCCTGCGCATCGGTGAGCACCACTTCGGGGAAGAGCGCTTCGATGTCCTGCGCGACGAAGCCGAGTTGCCGGTCAGCAGAGAACTGCTTCTCCGGGAACTCCTCTGTACGCCAGTTGTAGTAAAGGCCGTTCAGTAGTCCCACCTTGGCCAGCGAACCGCTCAGCGGCGTGAAGTCCGTCTTGTAACGCCGGTCCGAACACGCGCCGATGGTGCCGGTGTAGCAGATGTTGCCCGTAACGGAGAGGCGCTGGCTGGGTGTGGAAGTGCCGATGCCCACGTTGCCGTTGCCCATCACCACCATCCGGTCCGTGTAGGTCGTGATGTTACCTTGGGTGGAAAGGCTGCGCATCAGGAGGTCTCCTCCGGGTCCGAAATTGATCACGCCGTTCGATGAGTTGAAAACGAGGTGGTCCTTGAATTGGAGACCACCGTTCACGTCCAGCCTTTGGCCGGGGGTGGAGGTGCCGATGCCCACATTGCCACTGTTGGTGTTCACCAAGTTGTCGCCCGAATTGGACCATGCGGCGGTCTGTGAAGTGAGTTCCCCGGTCGCTGGGTCCATCGTGATCATGTTCGGGCAGGAGAGGTTGAAGACCGCCAGCGCATCTGCATTGTGGATCGTTACGTAGGCGTGGTTACATGCAAGGGACACGGAAAGTGGACCACCGGTGATGGCGATGGTGCCTCTTAGGCTGGGCGCTGCCGGGTTGCTGATTTCGAAGACCATCATGTTGTCGCTGGTGGTATTCACCACATACGCATAGTTGCCTTCCACGGCCACAGCTATTGGATTCTCTCCGGTGGCGATGGTTGCACTGATGCTGGGTGCCGCTGGGTTGCTGAGGTCGACCACCGCCATGTTGTTGCTGAAGTAGTTCAGGACATAAGCGTAGTTGCCGCTCACGGCTACAGAATTGGGTGCAGTTCCCGTGGCGATGTAGGTAATGGAGATCGGCGCTGCCGGGTTGCTGATATCGATCACGTCCATGTCGCCGCTCTGGCCCACCACATAGGCGTAGTCGCCCGCCACGGCTACGGCTCTTGGAGAGGATCCGACGGCGATGGTCGCACTGTTGATGGGCGTGGTCGGGTTGCTGATGTCGAACACCATCAGGTCGTCGGTATTGAAACTCACCACATAAGCATGGTTACCGGCCACGGTAACGTCTTGTGGTGAGTCCCCGGTGGCGATCGTGGCACTGAGGCTGGGCGCTGTGGGGTCGCTGATGTTGAAGACCATCATGTTGTCGTTGTTGTTGTTCACCACGTAGGCGTGGCTACCCGCCACGGCCACGGCTCGGGGTGAGTCCCCGGTGGCGATGGTGGCAATGAGGCTGGGTGCTGCCGGGTTGCTGACGTCGAAGACCATCATGTTGTTGCTGTATTGGTTCACCACGTAGGCATGGTTACCCGCCACGGCAGAAGAAGTAGGGGAGTCTCCAGCGGGAATGGTGGCCACCTTGTTCAGACAACTGAAGTCGGCAGGGTGCACATTGCCGCTGCCGAACAAGTTCTCTGCGCTCAGGCTCTGCCAGCTGGCGTTGCCATCGGCATCACTGGTCAGGATCTTGGCGTCGCCCTGTGTTCCGTCGGCGATCTTCACCGTTCCGGCCACATCCAATTTGGCCGTTGGCGCAGCTGTGCCGATGCCTACGTTGTTGGTTCCAGTGAGTATCGTCATGGCCGGGGTTGTTCCCGGATAGGTGTAGAGTTGCATGCCTGTACCGAACGTGTTCTTCACCCGTGTGGCCACATCGCCCAGGTAGAGCGCCGCCGAATCGCCGATCCCATCGAAGCCGGTCCCGCGGAGGAGCGCGCTGCCCTGTACATCGAGTTTCTTCATCGGCATGTCCAGTCCGATGCCCACATTGTTCGTCGCTGTACGGATGGTCATCGCGGGAGCCGTACCGGGGAACGAGTACAACTGCAAGCCGGTACCGAAGGTGTTCTTCACCCGCGTGGACGCATCCCCGAGATAGAGCGCGGCCGAATCACCCACCCCGTTGAATTCCGCGCCGCGCAACAACGCACTGCCCTGTACGTCCAGCTTCTGCGCTGGTGCGGTAATGCCGACGCCCACGTTGCCGGTGTTGGCGTTGTGGAGGTGGTTGCCGTTGATGGTCCATTGCCCCGTGCCGCCACCGGTCACGGAATCAGCCGTTCGCGCATGCAGCGCGTAAGGCACCGAGAGCGCCTGCGACGTACCGATGAACTGGTAGTTGGTGCCGCCGGTGGCGTCCAGGTCCACCTTGAAGAAGTACGTGTCCGCGCCCCAGTCGATCGTGGCGAAGTCTCCGCTCACCACGTTGCCTTCGCCGATGTTGAAGTGGGCCAGGCCGTAGGCGTTGGTGCTCACGGCATGGGTCTCGGAATAGACCACCGCACCGCTCGCACTGCCTTGCAGCACGCTGATGCGGAAGCCGACGTTCTGGTTCACGAGTTCCACACCGGCATTGTCGCGCACCACGGATTGGTACTTGATCGCTTGCGGGGCCTGTGCCACCACCAGGGATGCCAGCGCGAAGGCCAGCAGGGAGAGTTGGATGCGTTTCATGGTCAGTTGATCTTGTTGATGGTGAACCGTGCGCGTGAACGGCCGTCTTGATCGCGCAGATCGATGAGGTAATTGGCCGGGGCGAGGGTGGAGATGTCGATCGTTGTGCGCTGATCCGCAAGGCGGGATCCCAGCACTTGTCTGCCTTCCATGTCGAAGAAGATGGCCGTAAGCGCGCCGCTGGGCACGGCATCACGTGTCTCCACCACGATCCGATCGGCCGAGGGGTTCGGGTACACGGCGATGGCCATGTCCGCATCGTTCTCGCCCATACCGATGGTGAAGTTGAACCGTGGTTGGTTGAATCCTTGTGTGAGCCTGGCCGATGTGCCCACAGCGGTTTCGGTGATCGTTTCACCAACGGTCCAGGTGACGTTCGCTGAGGAGCTTGCGCCATGGCCACCGGCGCTGCCCAGCACACTGGGCATGGTGGATTGGCCGCTGGCACAAAATGCAATGCACGCAAGGAGTGGAAGAGTGATGGTTCTCATGTGATCGGGGTTGGATCTCTCCGCTTTGGAACGAATGAGGCCAGGCGAACTACCGGACCTCATTCGTTCTGTCTAGTTGTTCAGATCGATCAGCGCTGCACCAGGAGTTTCAACACCTGCTGCTGATCGTTGCGTGTCACGACCATGTAGTATGCACCGGAGGCCATCGCGCTCATGTCCAACGGGAAGGCACGATCCAACGGAAGCGTGAAGGTTGTTACCACCTCGCGACCGAGACCATCGTGTACCGAAACACGCATACGGTCCGCACTGCCTTTTGATGGAATGATCTGGAAGACGCCGTTGGAAGGATTGGGTTGCACCTGCAACCACTGATCGCCCGTCGTGTTCTCCGCCATACCGATGGAGACTTGCTGAGTGATGTTCACGCATGTCGTGAGCACACATGCGCCAACTATTGCATCCACACAGAGTTCGACGCTCTCTCCCGTGTTCCCTGAAGAAGCGATGAGTACGAAATCCGACGTGTTCGTGCTGCTCCAACCGGCGGGCAGGGTCCAACTGTACGCGCTCGCACCAGCCACCGGGGTGATGTAGAAGGTGTTGATCGTCCACCCATTCACAACGGTGGGCCCGCTCACAGCGCCGATCGGTGTCGGCGTTCCAGCGCATGCACAGCTTGCGTTCCAAACGTCGTTCATCGTGCAGGGATCTTCATCGTCGCAGGGTGTGCCTGCCAATGCTGGGCCACCCGCTACACCTGCACAATCGATCAACACACCAACGCAAGTGCAATCCGCTGCGTAAACATCGTTCCCCGTGGTGGCGTCGTTGTCATCGCAGGGCGTTCCGGGTTGTGCCGGGCCGCCCGGAGTGCCTGCGCAATCGTTGGCCAGCGTTCCCGCGCAGAGGCAGTTGGCGTTCCAGGTATCGTTGGTGGTGTTCGGGTTCTCATCGTTGCAGATGGTGCCCGGCAGGTTGCTGCCGCCCGGCATACCGGTACAATCGATGACCAGTCCTACGCATACGCAGTCGGGCATGTATTGATCATTGCCGGTGGCCGAGTTCCCGTCGTCGCAGGGCAGACCGGGCAGGGCGTTGCCACCAACGGTCCCGAGGCAATCGATCAACTGACCGGTGCAGTTGCAGAATGCGTTGTACACATCGTTCCCGGTGTCTGCATTGCCATCATCGCAAGGTGTGCCAGGTTGCGCGGGCCCACCGGGCACTCCTGCACAATCATTGCCCACGAGCGTTCCCGCGCAGATGCAATCCGTAGCGTACACGTCGTTGTTGGTCTGCGGGTTCAGATCATCGCAGGCCACGCCGGGCGCTGCGGGACCACCAGGCGTACCGTTGCAATCCAGCGGCAGGCCCGCGCAGATGCAATCGGACCCGTAGGTGTCGGAACCCGTGTCGGGGTCATTGTCATCGCAGGCCGTGCCGGGTTGGGCTGTTCCGCCGGTCACGCCCAGGCAGTCCTCGGTCAACGTGCCTACGCATTGGCACAAGCTGTTGTACGTGTCATCGGAACTGAGCGGGTTGCCATCGTCGCAGGGTGTGTTGGGCAGGACGCTGCCACCGGCCACTCCCATGCAATCGATCACCTGGCCGGCGCAGGTGCAATCGGGTCCGTAGACGTCATCACCGGTATTCGGGTCGCCGTCGTCGCAGGGTGTGCCGGGTAGTGCATTACCTCCCGGTAAGCCTGCACAATCAGCGCCGATGCCGATACAAGCGCACGTGGTGTCGTAGGTGTCGCTCACCGTGGCCGGGTCGTTGTCGTCACAAGGAGTGCCGGGGAACGCCTGGCCTCCAGCTGTCCCTGCACAATCCAACGGTGTGCCTGCGCAGTTGCAGTTCGTGTCGTACGTATCGCTGCCGGTCAGGGCGTTCCCATCATCGCAACTGGTGCCGGGGTGGGCAGTGCCATTGGGGGTGCCTTCGCAATCAAGCGGGGTGTTCGCATCGATGACGATGCCGTAATCTTCGATCTCGCTGTACACATAGCCATAGCAGGCATCCAAGGGCGATGGCTCCCAGTCAAAGACATAGGCCGCTCGTACGCGCAGCCGCGTGGTCCCTGTCAATGCCGACACGGGAACGGTGAACGGTAGGTCCATGGTCTCCCCGCTGCGGGTGCTCGTGAACTCCCCGAGCTTCTCTCCGGCTTCGAACGAGCCGTCGTGGTCATAGTCGATCCACGCTGCGTAGCGTGTGGCTCCATCCGATGTCCCACTGGTGATGGTCAAGATCTCCTGGCTGTTGCGGGAAAGTCCGGTGATCATATCCGCCGTATGATCCACATAGGTTTCGGGTAGGGGAGTTGCCCCGCTTCCGGTGTTGTCTATCGCACGCAATCGCACCCCGTCGATCCAGTGCCCGTAGATGACATCACCATCGCTCGTGGGTGTGCAATAGGGTTCGGTGTTCACGTTGCCTTCGCCGAAATAGGCGCTGATGTTCACCACCGAGCGGATCTCCGGTTCGCATTCGGCGTACACGTATACTTCGATATCCTCGAAATCAAGGACCGATGGGTTCGGCTGCGTCAGGGTCAGGTTCGCTGTCAGGCATTCACCCGGACCGAGATCCTCCAGGTGTTCACCGTTGTCGTTCCCGTTGATCGTATTGCCGAAGGCTTGGAGAATGGCCCCTTCCGTGTTCGTGTTGGAACGGAACTTCAGGTAGTAGGAGCGCACTTCATTGCTTTCGTTGCAGATGTGCAGAGGGAAATTCACCTGTGAGCCGATGGGGGCTTCATCAATGACCATGCTGGTGCTGCCGGGTGCGCCTACGGACAGGGACGGTCGATCCAACTGGTCGCCACCTTCGTACGGGCAACTCGTGGCCGATACTTCCTCGGCCAGGTCGAACGCATAGGTGCCGTAGACGGCATCGCGGCGCACGTTCACGCTGAAATTGTCCTCCAGATCGTTGTCCCCGAGCCAGTAGGACATCGTGTTGGTGGTCTCGTTGGATGCGTTCTGGCCTCGCCCGAATTCGCTGCGCATGCGGATCTCACCACCCACGGATACCCCACTGCCGCCGACATACGCACCGAACTCCAGGCTCAGTCCGGCGTCCAGGAACACGCTCATCTCAATGCTCTGGCTTTGGGAGGTGCTTTGGGTGATGGAG
>DLGQ01000012.1:27210-79949 GCA_002482775.1 Flavobacteriales bacterium UBA7690
CGCTGAAATCACGGGTGATCTCCAACGGTGCGTTGGCCTTGATGTTCTCGTTCATCGCCAGGGTCTGTTGCCATACGCTCAACTGGTTCTGTGCATCGCGGCGCTGCGCGCTGCCCGGGGCTAGGGAGGCCACCAACGATTCCCATTGCGGGATCACTTCCGTGCGGATCTGATGTTCCGTATGCGCGTAACTGCTGATCAGGTTCTCGGGCGTCATCGCCAGCCGGGCATCCTTTACCACCGCCGCGCAAGTGGGTCGTGTGATGATCTTTCCCATCCCATAGGCATACCGGATCGCACTGCCGATGAAGACATCGTTCGGCACATCGTCATCATGCGGTGTTTCGAAGGTGCTCGTGGTCGACAAGCAGGTCTTGTACTCACCGAATTCCGTTTCCTCCCTACCCACGGTCAGATCCACCCCGGCTTCAGCGTAGATGTCGTAATCGGTCTCCACGATCAGGCCCACGGATCCTTCCGTTCCCACCGTGACCTTTCCCCAGACGCCAGCCTGCTCATCCGTGGTGACGGAATAGGCTTGGCCGAAGCACGTGGTTTCTCCGGTGGACATGGAGCTGTAGCTCTGGTCGCCCGGTGGATCGCGCAGGATGAACAAGGGTGCTTGCGGCGCATTGAAGTGGCCCAGCACGCTCGTGTAACTGGTCCCCAGCATCACGGCTTGGAAGCGCAGGTCCGCATACGGTGCTTGGTCCGTGGGCCGGATGAAGCGCAACGCGAACTCACGCACACCGTTCTGTGTCCAGGCATCACCATAGGGATGCGTGATGGTGAGCACCGAGGTGCCACCGTAGCCGTCCGGTGGTACGGTATAGTCGTCGAACGATTCAACGGTCGTGGCGATCTGGCATGAGGTGCAGAGCTGACCATCCACGTAGAGTTTCCAGTTGGGTTGCACCGCCGGTTGAATGAAGTTCGCACGCCAGGTCATGCGCATCTGGAAGGACTGTAGACCGCCGCCGCCCCGCAGGCTGTAATACCGCGATACGCCCTGTGAGCTTCCACCCCAGGCCTGTTCGAAGTCCGCCACCGAATAGAGCGGGTTGGAAGCGCCACTGCATTGTGCGGGGCCGCTGATGATATTGCATTGGGTGACGTTGACGTAGCCGCTGTTGTCGGTGTGTAGCTGGCCCACCTGGGTCTGGGCCGCTAGAAAGGATGAGCTCAGGCTCAACGCTACCGCGAAAAGGTTGGTCAGTAGTGGATGGGGTCGCATGGGAGAGCGGTGGATGGGGTGAGGGACGTGAATGATCGGTGGTGTTGTGCGTTAGTGTGGTGCCGTTCGATCGCTCAGTGCTGAACGACGATCCGTTTCACAGCGCTCCACTGTGGATCGCTCACACGCATGATGTAGGTGCCATTCGGCAGGTGGGCCAGGTCCACATCTAGGATGGACTTATTGGGGTTGGTGTTGAAGACTGCACGCCCCAGTGCATCATGGATGTCCAGTCGCGTGTCCGGGGATAGCCCGAGTTCTGCAAGGTCGATGCGGAAATGGCCGTCGCTCGGGTTGGGCAGTACTTGGACCATCGCGGAGGTAGCGCTCTCTTCGATCCCCGTTACGTTCTCCACCGTTACTGCGCATGTGCAGGTACTGGCATTGTCGTTCTCATCCGTTACGGTGAGGACAGCGCTTTGTAAACCCACATCACTCATACTGAACGAGCTCGGCGAGACGCTGAGGGCGATCTCCCCGCAATTGTCCGAACTGCCGTTGTCCACATCCTGTGCGGTGATGATGGTATTCTCGCCCTCGATCACGTCGATGGAAAGCCCCGCCAGGCAAAGGGCTGTCGGAGGTGTGTTGTCCATGCTCACCACGTTCACGGTGGTGTTCGCAGACGATCCGCAGGCGTCGATCACCCTGATGTTGAAGGGGCCTACCGGTCGGTTCCCGACGGAGGTCGCGGTGATCACATCCACCTCGTTGATGATATACTGGAGCGCTCCAATGCCACCGCTGGCGGCCCAGGAGACCGCGCCGTCGTTCGCATCGGGGCATGACGTGCCGGAACTCGCCACAACTGAAATGGCGAGTGGGGTGGGCGCCTGGGCGGTGACGTTCAGGCAGAAAGTACCTGTATTGGCCTGGTAACCCTCCACGATGACCGCATGATCCCCTGCGCAGAGCTCGCGAATGATCTGGGAGGTGCCACCGGCGCCGCCACCATCGTCATCCGATACGATCAGCCCGGTGCTGGGCAGCGCGAACAGATGGATCTTGGTGTCGAAGTTGGTCGGGTTGCAGTTCGTGGTGATGGTGACCCTGCTGGGCTCGTCCAGGTGGAACCGGTAGAACACGTCCGGCGCGGCATCCCCTTGCTGGTTCGTGTAATTGAGATTGACCAGGCTGCGCTGGTTGGGAACGATACGGTTGCTGTTCACATCCCGCTTCGTGGTGTTCATGTCAACGGTGCCTAGGTTGAGCAGGTTGTCCCATCCGGATCCGGCCGTGTAGCGCCAGGTCAGTTCCATGCGTTGGTTGAAGATCGGGTTGTTGGGCAGGAGCCAAGTGGTGCCACTGGCAAGCCAGGGATTCCAGCCGCCCGGCGCGAAATCCGGACTGGGGTAGATGATGGGCATTTCGGTCGCCCCATCGCGTAGTGTGTAGTTGCCACCCCAATACCAATCGTCGTAGGTGGGGTCATAATAGCAGTCGAATTCACCATCTGATTCCCATGTCCTGCCTCGAAGAGAGATATACGAGTCGTGAGGAATATTGGTCCTGGCCCACCAACCTTCCGTAGTGCCGGTTTTTGCACAGGGGAGGCCCTCACAATCCCATGTTTCGCAGGTATACGCACCAGCGATCTCACCGTTCAAGCTTAATTCAGTGGATATGGTGGGATCCGCCCAACTATCGCCATCAAAATCGCCTTGGTAGGTGCTCTCCACGACGTGCAGTTCGAAGTTGATCGTCTTGTTGATCACGTCCGTTCCATACTGTGCTTGTGAGGGATGGATGGCGCAGGCCGCCACCACGACCGCAAGAAGCGTAGATGTCTTTTTCATGGTTTCATTGTTGGTGTTCCCCGGACCTGACTGGACCGGCAATGCAAACAGACCACGAACGCGCCTCGTCCACAATCGTTCATACCAATGAGGTTGACGTGACCGCATCATTGATTCCAATGACCTCCCCACCGCCTTAGCGCTTATCTGCGTATGTTCGGTGTGTAGTGGCCGCGCTGTTCTACTCTCCCAACTATTGCGCATGCGCTGGAAGACCCGGCTGAGCCTGCTATACACCTTGTTGTGCAGCGTTACCGCCCACGCGCAGCTGGACACCGTGGATGTCCACCTCGACGCCATCACCGTGGAAGACGGCCTGCCGCAGGGCTACGTGCAGGCCATCGCGCAGGACAGCACCGGCTACCTCTGGTTCGGCACGAAGGATGGGCTCGCGCGTTACGATGGGTACGAGTTCCAGGTGTTCCGGCACAACGAGCAGGACACCAACAGCATCGGCGGCGACCACATCAGCAGCTTGTTGGTGGATCGCGAAGGATTCCTGTGGGTGGGCCTTGCACCTTTCGGATTGGACCGGTACGATCCACGAACGGGGCGCTTCGCGCATGTGCGAATGGAGCACTTGGAAGAAGGCGTATCGTCCCGATTGCAGTCACGCCTGTGTACCGATGGTCTTGGCCGGATCTGGTTGAACACACACACCACCCAAGGTTGGTGTACACGCATAGTGCAGCCCGGACGGGAGAAGGAGCTGGTGGCGATGGACGCGCGCCGGTTGCCCCGGCCGGTGGTTCCAATGCAGGATGCACTTGTCTTCATTGGCCCTGGAGGTGATCCGTGGATCGCCAATGCGGATACCATCCGGTGTGTCCATCTTTTGGCGGATGGTTCCCATCAGGTCATCGATCATCCGCATAAGATCCCTTGGCGCGCTATGGACGGAGTACGTGAGACCCCGCAGATGGTCGTTGACCCGATCACCGGGCAGATGCTCGTAGCCGAACACGGCTCCATCACCAGCCGCACGTACGATCACACAGCACCCTCCGATACCATCCACATCAAGGGCTCGGATTTCCAGCAGTTCGATCTGTTGGACAGCCGCGGCCGCATCTGGGGCGGCCCTAAATTCCGCCTGGACCAGCGCTTGGACCTGGTACACGAGCGGTTGGAGGTGATCACACTACACGGCGCGTTCCCAGAGGGCATCAAGCGGACGAACGGCATTCGTCCCACGTTCGAGGACCGTGCTGGTAACCTGTGGTTCAACACTGCCGGTTACGGTGTCTTCCGCACGGGTCTTCATCGGGAGCGTTTCAAGCCTGTGGATCCTGGTTTGCTCCCCGGGGTATATCCGGCCAATTCAAGCGGCTCTGTACTGCTGGGGTTCATAAGCAGAGGGCTTACGTTTCGTTACGGCAAGACCGTGGATTTTGCGCGCGCCAGTTTGCCGTTCCATCGAGAGCCGGATCACATGGAACGCGGCGTGGTAGATGAACAAGGCAGGCTCTGGCTCGGAGAGGCGGTGCGTGGCACGCGTGAAGTGCGGGCGGCTGTGCTCGACGAGAAGGGTCTGTCCTATGTCGCTGCGATGGCGAACGAACGCTTGCGCGACATTTTCCCGGGGCCGGGCAACACCATGTGGATGGTCTCCGCAACGGAAGAGGATGTGGTCACCAACATCACACACCTCGATGCGCGCACCGGCAACATTATTCGGCGCTATGTACCACCGATCTCCTTCGGCACGGGTGAATACCTCTCCATTTCCTCTTTCACCCACCACCCGGATGGCACGGTGTGGATGGGCACGGTGGCCGGCCTGCATCACCTGGATCCGAAGACGGGTGTGTGGACCGTGTACAAGCATGATGAGCACGATCCGCTTTCATTGCCGCACGACATGGTCTTCACCACCTGCCTCGATCCGAGCGATCCGTATCTGCTTTGGGTGGGCACCAACGGTGGAGGTCTCGCGCGTTTCGACCTGCGCACGCAGCAGATCAAGACGTACACCACCAAGGATGGCTTGCCGAACAATGTGATCTATGGCATCCTCCCGGATGCGCACAACAACCTGTGGATCGGCACAAACCAGGGCCTTGCCCAGTTCGATCCCAGCACGGGAAAGATGACGATCTATACCAAGGAGGACGGCTTACCGAGCAACGAATTCAACCGCTACTGCTACGCGAAGACCGACAACGGCGAACTCTGGTTCGAGGGCATGGGCGGTGCCTTCCACTTCAACCCCGAAGAGTTCTACGAGGCCATCCCCGCATCGCCCACGGTGATCACCGGCCTGAAGCTCGTGGGTAAGGCTGTTGCTGTGGCGGGCCTCGGGAGCACTAATGGCGAAGGTTACGAACTGCCCGCGCCCATCGAGTTCGTGCGCAGCATCACGCTGCCCTACAGCGAGCGCATGATCACCTTCACCTTCGCCTGCATGGACCACACCGCACCGCTGAAGAACACCTTCCGGTATAGGCTGGATAACTTCAGCACCGATTGGGTGGAGGTGGGCACGCAGCACGAGGCCACCTTCACCAACCTCGATCCCGGCACCTACACGTTCCGTGTGCAAGGGCGCAACAGCGCGGGTGTGTGGGACGAGCGCGGCGCGGCGATGCAACTCATCATCACGCCGCCGTGGTGGGGCACCTGGTGGTTCAGGATCCTTGCGGCGTTGTTGATCACGGCCGGGGTCGTCGCCTTCTATCGTTACCGCCTGGCGCAAGCCGTGAAAGTGGTGCGTGTGCGCGAACGCATCGCCCGCGACCTGCACGACGAGATCGGCAGCACCCTCAGCAGCGTATCGCTCTTCAGTAGCGTGGCGCAGAAGAAGGCCGCTGGCAAAGCGCCCGAAGCAAGCGAGCTTTTGGGCCGCATCACCGACAGCACCACTCAAGTGCTCGAGGCGATGAACGACATCGTGTGGGCCGTGAACGCCGACAACGACGACATGGTCAGCGTGATCAAGCGCATGCACGCCTTCGCCGTGAGTGTGACTGAAGCGCGTGGATGCGAACTTCATCTGAATGCCGATGAGGAACTGAAGAGCTGGCGACTGGGGATGACCCAGCGCAAGAACCTCTACCTCATCTTCAAGGAAGCGGTGAACAACGCTATGAAGTACTCCGGCTGCTTGAACCTGCGTGTGGACTTGATGCGTGACCGTTCGGCCATCGTATTGCGTGTAGCAGATGACGGCAAGGGCTTCGATACCAATGCGCTGAATGAAAGGGTGGGCGGCGGCAACGGTCTGGGCAACATGCGCAACCGTGCAGCGGAGATCCCCGGTACGCTCAGCATCACCAGCGCAACGGGAAAGGGGACTACTGTGGAACTCCGCTTCTTGCCGGGCGAAGGTAAAAGGTCATTGGAACCAATGACGCCGGGCGCCGAACAAGCGCGATAGTTTTGCCCCATGGAATTGCGCGTGGCCATCTTCGACGACAACGCCAAGCGGCGCGAAGGGCTTCAGTTGCTCATCGACTCCACGGAGAACATGACATTCGTGGGCAGCTGGCCCGATTGCCGCGACGTGGTGCGTCACATCGTCGAGACAACACCGGATGTGGTGCTCATGGACATCGACATGCCGCATGTGGACGGCATCGCGGGGGTGGTCCTCATCCGCAAGCAGTTCAAGGACGTGAAGATCCTGATGCAAACGGTGTTCGAGGACAACGAGAAGATCTTCGACGCCATACGTGCCGGCGCCAACGGCTATCTCTTGAAGCAGACCGCACCCACCAAGCTCATCGATGGCATCATCGAAGTGGCCCAAGGTGGCGCGCCGATGACACCGATCGTGGCTTCCAAGGTGCTCAAGCTCTTCGCGCAACGCGGCAATGGTTCCTCCAAGACCGTTGACTTCAACCTCACCGATCGCGAAGTGGAGATCCTGCGTTACCTCGTTGACGGCTACAGCTACAAGATGATCGCTGAGAAGTGTGCGGTCTCCTACGCCACGGTGAACACGCACGTGAGCCACATCTACCAGAAGCTCCAGGTGAAGAGCGTGGCTGGCGCGGTAAGCTTGGCTGTGCGCGAGGGGCTGGTGTGAGGGCTAAGCAGGTGTGCGGTTCGCTGTTGAGCGCACAGTCCCCGAAGAGCGATGGAGGATCATGAACAGGATCACCGACCCCACCATGTTCATCGCCATATCCTTCCATGCATCCGTATCGAAGCCTTGCAGGATGTCTCCGCTCCAGGCATCTTGGTACAATTCAATACCTACGCCAAGCACATTGAAGCAGACCAGCCCGGAGATGAGGGCTTGGCGCGGCGGCCAGCGAACGAACAATAGGAACACCAGGTAGAACACCAGCCCGATCACCAGTGCGAAGCCGATGTGCTCGGCCATGTTCAGCGCGAATTCCACCGGAGCAGACCAGCGGAACGGCCTGCAGCGCACCAGCACCACGGCCCACAGATAGGCCAGGAAGAGCAGGTCGTAGGTGCGGCGACCCGGGTGTTGGCGGTACCCCGGTACACGCGCCAGGCCCACGAGGATGCCCCCGAGAACGGCCGCGTAGGGGAGGATATAGTGGTGCCCGGTGAGCAGGATGGCCAGCACTGGCAAGGTCCACAGAAGAACGAGGAATACGCCGGCCATGCGGGGAAAGTACCTGACATTCTGGTCCGTTGCCTGGCGGGGTCCAAGTTTTTCGACCATCTAGGCCAGTCTTATTACCTTCGCGCCTCATTTTACCGACCATGCCCCAAGACGCGAACGCCCGCCTCAACGCCAAGCGGAAAGCCACGATCAAGATCGCCCGCCTGAAAGCTAAAGCTGAAGCCGCCGGACAGACCGCCCCGAAACGGGAGCGCAAGACCGCGGAGTGATCCTCGCTGGATAGCAATGAAAAGCCCCGTCGTTGGACGGGGCTTTCTGCGTTGCATCAGCTGTCAGTCCTCTTTCGGCACTTGCTTCAACGAGATGCCATCGATGTAGTAGTAGGCGTAGCGGTTATCCGCCCCTTCGATCATGTTCTTCGATTCCAGGCCCACGTACGGGAACACGCCGAGCATGACGAATTCTTCCTTGCCATCGGCCACGAAGGTGCCCTTCACTTCCGTCCACTTGTTGCGCTCTTCGATGATCTTTTCCGTGTACACCTGCGGCGACTCTTCCATGAACTTACGGTTCTGGTAGCTGAGGTCCTGTTGCGTGAAGAAGGCGCCCACGCCCATGATGGAACGGTCGCTGTTGCCTGCCAAGGCCACGTGGAAGGTGAGTTCGTAGGTGGAGTCTTCCATCAACGGCTTGATCAGTTCGCCCTTGAGGTACTCTGAGTACGCTCCCCAAGCGGGTTTGAAGATGTCGTTCTGGTCGTACGCTTCGTAATTGCGCTGCACATCGGCCTTCCAGCCGCAGAAGCCGGCGTAGTAGTCCCCCTCGAAGGGTTTGCAGTCGCCGTAGTCGTTCACTGGAATGCCCACCGTCTTGGGCGAGGCGCTGGGCGCGAACAGGTCGGCAAGGCCGAGGTTGGCGTCGCGCCAGCCCGTGGCGAATTTCAATTGATCGTAGGTGGTCGGCTCCTTGTCAACATTCTCGAAACCGCCGTTGCGGATCAATTCGAGGTCGTAGTTCTGTGCATAAGCGCACGAAGTGATCACAAGAGCGGAAAGGGAGAGGGTACGTATCATGTTCATCGGCTGGGAACGGTGCCAAGGTAGTGGCAAGGTCCGTGCCGAGGAAGCGGTACCTAAGAACCTGTTTGCAATAGCCGCATTTGGCTGCGCGCTGGCCTTTGACGACCATACTTCGCTGCGGAAACAGTCACATAGCTTTGGCTATGCTCCTTTTTCCGCATCTCGTCTGATCGCCAAATTCTCAACGCTCGCTTCAAAAGTGGCTATTGCAAACAGGTTCTAAGCGCGCAGGCGGCGCAACGGCTGATCGCCGTTCAAACGCATGTGGAGCGCCGTGTTCTCGCGCTTCAGCCGTTTCGTCTCGGCACGCAGCTGTTTCACTTCCGTGCGAAGTTCCAGCGTGGTGGCTTCCAGCAGCAGCTCTTGGCGCTCGGTGCGGTCCGCTTTCGCCCATCGTTTGATCGCTGCCACCAGTTCGTCCCGCTCTCCGGTGAGCAATGCGATCTCTTCCTGTGCCGCACTGAACAAGCGTTCAAGCTCAGCCAACCGTTGGCGTGCGCTGGTCGACTCCATTTCGGGTGCCTGCAGTGAAGGAAGGAAGAGGCGGTCGTCGTGGAAAGCGGAGCGTTGTGCCATGGTGGTCGGAATGGAGTCGTTGGTACGCAGGATCACCACCTGGGGTTCGGCGACGGTGTTCAGGGATCCGCACCTGCAACGAGCGATAGCTTTGCGGCCATGCCTGCAACACTCGAACTCGGCCTCGACACCTTCGGTGATGTCACCGTTGATGCCGCCGGAAAACCGCTCCACCACGCCGAAGTGCTCCGCAACATCGTGGCCGAGGCCGAACTCGCCGATCAAGTTGGTTTGAACTTCTTCGGTGTGGGTGAACACCACCGCGACGACTTCGCTGTTTCCGCGCCGGAAGTGGTGCTGGCCGCCATCGCTACGCGGACGAAGAGGATCCATTTGGGCAGCGCCGTCACGGTGCTCAGCTCCGATGATCCCGTGCGGGTATTCCAACGGTTCTCCACGCTGGATGCGCTTTCCAACGGACGTGCCGAGGTGATCATCGGTCGCGGCTCGTTCACGGAATCATTCCCCTTGTTCGGGTTGGACCTGAACCAGTACGAGTTGCTCTTCAACGAACGCCTCGAACTATTCGCGGAGGTCCTCAAGGAAGGGTCTATCACGTGGAGCGGCAAGACGCGCGGAGCCATGAAGGACCAGCGGGTGTACCCGCCAACAGCATCGGGCCATTTGCGCACCTGGATCGGGGTAGGAGGAACGCCGGCCTCGGTAACTCGCGCCGCGCATTATGGCTTCCCGCTCATGCTCGCCATCATCGGCGGCGATCCGCAAGGCTTCATCCCCTATGCAGAATACTACCGCAATGCGCTGAAGGAATTGGGCAAGGAGCAGTTGCCCATCGGTGCGCATTCGCCGGGCTACGTGGCCGCCACGGATCAGCAAGCGAAGGAGGAATTGTGGCCGCACTTCGCTGCCATGCACAGCCGCATCGGGCGCGAACGCGGTTGGCCTGCGCTCACACCGCAAGCCTTCGAACAAATGGCTGGACCCAATGGCGCGTTGTGCGTGGGGTCGCCGCAGACCGTGGCCACCAAGATCGCGAGGACGGCGAAGGCGTTGGGGCTTGCACGCTTCGACATGAAGTACAGCGCCGGAACCTTACCGCATGCGAACATGATGAAGAGCATCGAACTCTACGGTACGCAAGTGGTTCCGCTGGTGCGCGCCGCGTTGGCCGAGTGAACGCTTCCATCAACCCCTCATCTTAGCCCGCCGTTCTTCATTCCAGCACCATCATGCGCATCCTTTCGATCATTCTCTTCTTCGCGCTCGCTTACATCTCTTCTGCCCAGACCTACGATTGGGCCATCACCCACACTGGCGCGGCTTCGCGGGGTATGGCCATGGTGACCGATGAATGGGGCAATGTGTATGTCTGCGGAAACATCAACGGCGTGGCCGACATCGATCCTGGTCCGGATACCGTGCTGAATGTCAGCGCAGGTCTGAATGGCGATCACTTCCTGATCAAATATGGACCGGCCGGCAACTACATCTGGCACATCTGCATCGGTGGGTCGGGCACCGAGATCCCCAAGGGACTTGCGTTGGACCACAGTGGCAACCTGTTGATGGTGGGCCGCTTCGACAGCTACTTCGATTGGGATCCGGGAGCGGGGGAGACCGCCTTCACCAGCACCGGCAGCACCGATGGTTTCCTTGCGAAGTACGATACCAGCGGAGTGTTCAGGTGGGCCAAACGCATCGGCGGCGTGGGCCATGATGAAACCTACGGTGTGACGGTGGACGAACAGGACAACATCTACGTGGCCGGGCAGATGAGCGCTTCGGTGAACTTCGGCACCACGGAAGAACCCGTGACACTCGCGCATGAGACCGGCACGTGGGATGCGTTCTGCGCCAGCTACCGTCCCGATGGTGAACTCGCGTGGGTACGCGGCATCCAAGGCACGGGCGGGCAGCGCGCACAGAGCATCACGTACACGGGCGGGCATGTGTACGTCTACGGCGTTTGCTCCGGCGAAACGCATGCGGACAACGTGGCTTCGGTCTCCGCAGGCAACAACAACCAAGCGTTCCTCTGCAAGTTGGACACGGTGGGTCAAGTGAAGTGGCTGAAGGCGCACGGTGGCACGGGGAGCGAGATCGGCGAGGCGATCCGTGCGGACGAGGCGCACCTCTACATCACCGGCTCGTATACCGACGTGACCGATGCTGATCCGGGCGCGGGAGTTATCGAACTGCAACCCTACGGCGTTGGCGGCAACCTGTACTTCGCGAAGCTCGATACCGCTGGCAACGCACTGTGGGCGCACGGTCTGCAGAACAACAACCACTTCGATGGCGTGTGCGATATCGCTTGTGATGCACAAGGCCGCGTGTATGTGGCCGGTGCGCATTCCGTGGAACAGGACTTCGATCCAGGGCCCGAGGAAACGATCCTCCCCATGACCATCGCCAACGACCTCTACCTCGCGATGTACCAACCCGACGGCAGCTTCGGCTGGGCGCGCGGCGTGGCCACACACGGCGTCTTCGATACCTACAACGGCCTGGCCACCGACGACCTGGGCAACGTCTTCGTCACCGGCAGCTTCGGCGATACCGCGGTGTTCGACATCAACGTGCCCACCGACACGCTCACCGGTCCGGGCATGGCCTTTTTGCTGATGCGCTATGGAACGGACATCACTACGGAAGTGCGAACGCCTGTGGATGCGGCCGAGGTCCTCGTTTTCCCGAACCCCACGCGCGACCTGCTTAGCGTGCAGCTGCCGGGTGGCTGGAAGGCCGATCGTATGCTGCTCACGGATGCTACGGGACGCATCCTGCAACGCTGGAGCGCACCGGTACCCATGGACCTTGATCTGCAACGGCTCGCACCGGGCACCTACCGGATCCACCTTTGGTCGGGCGCGGAACGGCTATCGGCCGACTTCGTAGTGGCACATTGAACAGTGTCGTTGCGGCGACCTGTAGTTTCGCGCTCATGCTGCGATCCATCTCCCTGCTCTTACCGCTCTGTTCTGCGTTACTGTCCACTGCTCAACTCGTGAATCCTGGGTTCGAGGAATGGAGCGATGCATCAGGTGTCAACGAGCCTGTGGGCTGGACCACATTCAACTCGCTCGGCGACATCTTCGGTGTCACCTTCGCTGAACAGGGCCAACCCGGTGCGGTGGGTAACTCGTTCCTGCGCATGACAGCGAATGATCTCGATGAAGGTTCGCCCTTGTCGTCCATCGTAGTGTGTGGCAATGCGGATGAAGGCCACGATGGTTTTCCGTGGACCACACGCCCAGGAACGTTCCGGGGGCAACATCGCTTCTATCCACAAGGGGATGATGAGGCGCAGATCATCGTGGCGTTCTACCGTTGGGACGTCGCTACGCAAGCTCGTGAAGGACTCGGCGGTGGCTACTTGAGCACGGATGTGAACACGCCGAACTGGACAGCCTTCAACGTGCCCATCACCTTCTATGCGGAAGGCATTCCGGACACGGTCTCCATTTCCTTCATCAGCGGCGGTGGCGAAACGCCACAAGCAGGAACCATCTTCGATGTGGACGATATCGGTTTCGATGGCGAGTTCACCGGCATTGCTGAACAGGAGATGGCCAGTGTGTTGCGCGTTTCACCTTCACCGACCGTTGATCGTTTGTGGTGGTCGCGCGATGGAGTGAGCGATGCATCCACCTGGCAGGTTTGCGATCTGCAAGGCCGCACCGTAGCACAAGGCAATGCCGTCGGCGCGCATGGTAGCGTTGATGTTTCAACCCTGGCCCAGGGTGGTTATGTGTTGCGGTTGGTGACGTCTAGCGGGGTGCCAACAGCTGCGCGCTTCGTGAAGGACTGACGCCGGTGGTCGATCGTGCAGCGCCACGTACTTTCGCGGCCCATGGCACAGAAGCCCTCCATCCCCAAAGGCACCCGCGACTTCTCCCCGGTGGAGATGCTGCGCCGCAAGTACATCTTCAGCACCATCGAGAAGGTGTTCCAGAAGTACGGCTTCCTGCCGCTGGAGACGCCCGCCATGGAGAACCTGGAGACGCTGACGGGGAAGTATGGGGAGGAAGGGGACCGGTTGATCTTCAAGATCCTGAACAGTGGGGATTGGAAGGCAGGTCTGAACGACGAAGACGTTTCTGAAGAGATACGGGAACAAATTGAGAGCATCGTTCTCGAAGACCTAAAGGATAGCAAGGAGAAGGTTGTAGAATTCAGTGAAGAGTTAGTTCGGACCGTTCGCGCTGCAACCAACAAGTACTATCGAACAAGAGATATTGCGGAGAAGGCGCTCCGCTACGATCTCACGGTTCCCTTCGCCCGTTATGTAGTGCAGCATCAGAACGAGATAGCCTTTCCCTTCAAGCGCTATCAGATCCAGCCGGTGTGGCGTGCCGATCGTCCGCAGAAGGGGAGGTATCGCGAGTTCTACCAGTGCGATGCGGATGTGATCGGGAGCAGGAGCCTGATCAGTGAAGTGGAACTGGTGCAACTCTTCGATGATGTCTTCACCGCGCTCGGTCTTCAAGTGGTCGTGAAGATCAATGATCGCAAGGTGCTCAGCGGGATCGCCGAGGTGAGCGGTCAGCCGGAGAAGGTGGTCGACATCGTTACCGCGATCGACAAGCTGGACAAGATCGGTCGCGAGAAAGTGGAGGAGGAGATGCGCACGAAAGGCGTGAGTGATGAAGCCATCAAAGGCATCGCACCGCTATTCGAGTTGAAAGGAACGTGGAGCGAACAACGTCCGTTGTTGGAGAAATGGCTCGCATCATCAGTGACCGCACAACAAGGCTTGAAGGATCTTTCCTTCACCTTCGATGCCGTCGGGTCGATGAAGAGCGCTATCCTCGAATTCGATCCCACGTTGGCGCGCGGCCTAGATTACTACACCGGTGCCATCTTCGAAGTGAAGGCAGCGGAAGGCACCATGCCCGGCAGCATTTGCGGCGGTGGACGTTACGACGACCTCACCGGCATCTTCGGCCTCAAGAACATGAGCGGCGTGGGCATCAGCTTCGGCGCGGACAGGATCTACGACGTGCTGCTGGAGACGAACAAGTTCCCGGCGGAACTTGGGGGAAGCACCAAGTTGCTCTTCGCGAACTTCGGTGAAGCGGAAGCCATGCATTGCCTGAAACTCCTGCGCCAAGTGCGCGAAGCGGGTATCGCTGCCGAACTCTATCCCGACCAGGTGAAAATGGCCAAGCAGTTCAAATACGCCGACGACAAGGGCATCGCCTACGTCGCCATCATCGGTGAGAACGAGCTGAAGCAAGGCATCGTGACCGTGAAGGATATGAAGACGGGGGAGCAGAAGGCGATCAAACAAGACGAACTCATCCATGAGATCCAGTAAGCGCAGTAAGGCCAGTGGCGAGACTCCCGCCTTCGCGGGAGTGACCGCCACTGGAAGTCATCCCATCGGAACCATCGGCCTCGAACTGAGCGAGCTCGATTTCATCCTCAACAGTCGCACGCCGATCAGCCTGAGCAAGGAGGCTGTTGCCGCCGTGAAACGCAGCCACGCCTACTTGCAGGATCGCTTGAAGAGGAGCGATGCACCGATCTACGGCGTCAACACCGGCTTCGGCTCGCTGTACGACAAGTCGATCGCGAAGAAGGACCTGGCCCAACTCCAGAAGAACCTGGTGATGAGCCATGCCTGCGGCAGCGGTGATCCCGTTCCGGAGGACATCGTGCGCGCCATGTTGGTGCTGAAGGTGCAGAACATGGCCTTCGGGCACAGCGCGGTGGCACCGGCTACTGTGCAGCGCCTCATCGACATGTACAATGCCGACGTGCTGCCGGTGGTGTACGAACGCGGGTCACTCGGTGCTTCCGGTGATCTGGCGCCGCTGGCACATTTGTCGTTGCCTTTGATCGGTCTTGGAGAGGTCACTGTTGCGGGCAAGCGGATGCCCAGCGCACAAGCGTTGAAGAAGCTCGGTTGGAAGCCGCTGGAACTCGGTCCGAAGGAAGGATTGGCGTTGCTCAACGGCACGCAATTCATGAACGCCTACGCCTCGTTGCTCACATTGAAGGCGACACGTTTGGCGCAGTTGGCGGATGTGATCGCCGCGATCTCACTGGATGCCTACGATGGTCGTATCGAGCCGTTCCATGCGAGCGTGCATGCCGTGCGTCCACATCCCGGACAAGCCGTGGTGGCGGGCCGCATGCGCGATCTGCTCAAGGGCAGCGAGCTGATCAAGCGGAAGAAGGCGCATGTGCAGGATCCGTATTCGTTCCGGTGCATCCCGCAGGTACACGGTGCTTCGCGCGACGCGATCGCCTACGTGGAGCGCGTGGTGGAATGCGAACTGGAATCGGTGACGGACAATCCCACGGTGTTCGATGACGAGGACCTGATCATCAGTGCTGGTAATTTCCACGGACAGCCATTAGCGTTGGCCTTGGATTTCCTGGCCATCGCTGCTGCGGAGATCGGCAGCATCAGCGAACGCCGCACGTACAAGTTGATCAGTGGCCAACGCGGGCTGCCTGCATTCCTGGTCGCGGAACCCGGCCTCAACAGCGGTTTCATGATCCCGCAATACACCTCGGCTTCGTTGGTGAGCGCGAACAAGCAGCGCTGCATGCCCAACAGCGTGGATACCATCGACAGCAGCAACGGGCAGGAGGATCATGTGAGCATGGGTGCTGCCGCCGCCATCAAGACGTGGAGCGTGGTGCAGGATGTGGAGCGCATCCTGGCGATCGAGCTGTTCACCTCGGCCCAAGCGCTGGAGTTCCGCAGACCGGCGCGCAGTTCAGCGCCTCTGGAGTCTTTCGTCAGCGCCTTCCGCGAGCGGGTGCCCTATGTGAAGACCGATGTGGTGATGCACGAACACATGGAGGCCTCGCTCGAATTCGTACGCGAGGTACCGGTGCATTGATCTCACCACGTGCTGAAGCGGATCGTGCGCTGCACCCCCTTCGTACGCACTTGTGCGAAGTAGGCCCCACTGGGCTTTCCGTTCAGGTCCAGCTTCACGGTCGTGGCGCTGGTGTGTTCCAGCGTTAGGGGCAGTCGCCTTCCCGTAAGGTCGAAGAGTTGCAGATCATTGATCGGTTCCTGTCCAGCTGAAATGAAGAGCGTGCGTTGCTCCAGGTCCATGTAATGCTGGATGTTCGTCGACGCAGATGCAGGAACGGCCATGGCGAGATCCAATTGGAGGCCATCGAAATAGGCGGGTACCAGCAGTGCTGGCCCTCCGATGGAACCGGCGGAAAGTACCACCACGGCATCTTCACCGTCGTCCACTTCAACGGTATCCACGATCTCGATGAACGTCCAATCGTTGAACTGCCCACCGGCCAGGTCATCCACCTCGATGATGCCGTCGTTCGTGCGGCCGATCCCGATGTAGCCACCCATGCATGGTTCCTCGCCGTTGCAGCGGACCCATGCGCCCAGGAGGTAGCGCGCGCCGTTCTGTGCGTCGGGTATCGGTTGGTAGAGGTAGTTCGGGAAGCACCCTTTGAAATGGCCGGGTGCGAGGGAGGCGTGCCATGAACCACCGCCAGGAGATCCTCCCGTGCCGGCTCCGGGCTCTTGGCATGTCGACGTCCACCCATCCGTGGAGAATGCGCCATCCTGCTCGAAACTTCCATTGGTGAGTTGTGCTTGGCTGGCGAAACAGCTGAAAAGACCGAGGAGAAGGGTAGTGGTATGTCTCATGACGTTCGGCTTTACAGACAAGACAGCTCCAGCACTTGGAATGATGCCTTGGGGGTCGAACTCTTCGCACCTGATGTGCGATTAGCCTTGCACTGTGCATCTTCGCAGCACAATGGAAGACCTCTTCACCATCGGATCCCTCGTAAGCCTGCTCACGCTCACCGTACTGGAGATCGTGTTGGGCATCGACAACGTCATCTTCGTCAGCATCATCCTCGGGCGCATGCCGGAGAAGGATCGCTTGAAGGCAAGGCGGCTCTGGATGGTGTTGGGCATTGCGCTGCGGTGTGCGCTGCTTGTAGCATTGGGCTGGTTGGTGGCCAATGGCGAGAATGAACTTTTCAGCGTGGCCGGGTATCCCTTCAACCTGCGCAACCTGATCATGTTCTTCGGCGGGCTCTTCCTGCTGTACAAAGCGGTGAAGGAGATCCACCACAAACTGGAAGGGGAGGAGACCGATCCCACGGCGAAGACCAAGGCCAGCACGTTCGGTGCGTTGATGACGCAGATCGTCCTGGTGGATGCCGTGTTCTCGTTCGACAGCATCGTCACCGCCATCGGCCTGGCCAAACACATCGAGATCATGATGATGGCCGTGATCATCGCCATGGTCGTGATGTTCTTCTTCGCCAACAACATCAGCGGCTTCATCGAGAAGCATCCGGCGTTGAAAATGTTGGCGCTGTCCTTCTTGGTGATGGTGGGCTTCATGTTGTTCTTCGAAGGACTTGAACCCATCCACGGATCGCACATCCCGAAGGGCTACGCGTATGTGGCCATGGCCTTCAGTTTCGCCGTGGAACTGCTGAACATGAGCGCGCGCAAGAAGCACGTGGTGAAGCTGAACCGCTGAGTTTTGGACTTGTACCTGATCCCCGGCCTTGGTGCGGACAAACGGCTGTTCGCGAAGCTCGATCTGGGCGATCACGACCTGCATTTCCTGGAGTGGCCTTCCATGCCGTTGGAAAGTACGCTCGTTGACTATGCACGTGTACTTGCTACGCGGATCGATGCGACCAAGCCGCACGTGTTGATCGGCGTGAGCATGGGTGGTATGGTGGCGCAAGAACTAGCGGCGATCACGCACCCGCAGAAGGTGATCATCGTTTCCAGTTGGAAGGGGCCGAATGAAATGCCGCGCCACCTGAAGCTCCTGCGCGGCACACACCCGGAGCGGATCCTGACGGCGACCATCTTGAAACAGACGCTGCCATTTGCGCGGTGGCAGATGGGCGTGGAATCGCCTGAGGACGTCGCCCTGTTCAACGATCTGATCACCGTGCATTCCGTGGATCAGTTGAAAGCGCAGATCAACGCGTGCATCACGTGGAACGGGCCATCGGAACCCGTGAAGGACCTCGTTCACATCCACGGCGACCAGGACCGCTTGATGCCCATCGGCCACGTCCACGACGCACATTGCATCCACGGCGGCTCGCATTTCATGGTCTTCAGCAAGGCCAAGGAAGTAGGGGAAGAAGTGAAGGCGGCCTTGCGGACCGCCTTCAACCCGAGCTGAACGCTCGTTGATCAGTTCTTCGCCAGTTTGAATACGATCGGCAGTGCGTAGCGCACGTTCGCTTCCTGCTGTTTGAACTTTCCGGGGATCCATTTGATCATCGCCTTCACCACACGGACGGCCTCGGCATCGATGGTGGGACTCACACCTTGCAGCACGCTCACATCCGTCACCGAACCATCGGTGCGCACGATGAATCCGACGGTCACACGGCCTTCGTTGCGCGCGGTGATATCGATCTCCGGATAGCGGATGGAACGGCTTAGGTATGCGCCTAGTGCTTTCTCGCCACCGGGGTATTCGGGGTTCTTATCCAACTCCCATGGGCTATACACTCCGGTGCTACCGGTTTCTCCGCCGGTCTCGCCACCGCTAGGGGTCGGCAGCTTTCCGGGATCACCACCCGTACCGGGGTTGGGGTCGGGCTTGGGTCCTGGATCCACGGCGGCGGTATCGATCGGGGTTTTGTCCAAGGTGTCCACCGCAACCAAAGGCCCAGCACCTTGCACCGGGCCGCTCGGCTGCGGTGTGGCTGGTTTCGGTCCAGTAAGCGGATCCACTTTCGTGCGTGTTACCGGATTGATGATCTCCAGGATCCGATCATTGATCTCTACGATCCTCACCTGGTCTGGAACGATCACTTCACCACGGAAGAGCGTGGGAAGTAGCAGCGCGGTGCTGACCAGTCCCACCCCGATGAACATTGCGAGCACCATGGTACGCGGATGTTCCTGTCGCAGTTTGTACGCCCCATATTCCCGGTGTCGTCCGGCGAAGACCAATTCGTTGCGGTCGGGTGAGAGCACATTGTTCCAGCCGGTTCCGGTGGCGAGCAACGCGGTGACCAGCAGGAAGACGAGGATCAACAAGGTGGTGAACATGGTGCGGGGTTTGTTGGGTGAACGGCCTGTTCTCCTGCTGTGGTACACGCACCCCCCCGATCAGGTTCGATCAACGAGGAACGGCATCCTTTTGGGAGGCATCGCAAGGCAACGATCGCCCCTTGGGTCACGTCTTCTTCACAACGAACTCGTTCGTATCCGGGGCGCTGTTGCCACTTTTCCCGCACGCTGGCCGGGTACTTTCGTTCCCTTGAACCCATGATGAACCTGCCTCGTTGGCCACTCGGCATCGCTATGGCCGCCCTTTTGGGTGCGCATGGTGGTGTCGTAGTTGCGCAGTGCAGTGCGGATATCACCACCACGGCCACCAGCACGTGCGCCGGTGTTGCGTTCAACCTGAATGGTACGGGAACGGGCAATACACCGCTCAACTACGCTTGGTCCGGCTCGCCCTATTTGAGCAGTACGACCACTGCGGCTACTTCGCTGAACTATCCTGTTCCGGTGAACGCTGCCACGGTGGTGAACCTCACGCTCACCGTTACGGACGATGATGGATGTGTGGATACCGATGTGATCGCTGTTACGGTGAACCCCACGGCTAGTGCGGCATTGACCACCACTGGCCCCGAGCAGATAACCACCTTTGCAGGCCGCACGACCTTCAGTATTTGCGACCCGAGCGCATCATGGCCCTTCGCGTTCCAAGATCAAAGTGCTGCACTGCCCGGTGCCACATACACCATTAACTGGGGCGATGGCAGTCCAACTGAGAATCCTTCGC
The DNA here is from genome assembly GCA_002482775.1 of Flavobacteriales bacterium UBA7690. GTDB lineage: Bacteria > Bacteroidota > Bacteroidia > Flavobacteriales_F > PHOS-HE28 > PHOS-HE28. The sequence continues at coordinate 47,187 of DLGQ01000012.1, forward strand.
AAGGATGGGCGATCAACCACACTTACGATCAAGGTTTGTATACGCTGACCTATACCGTGGTCCTTGGTGGTTGCACGAATACACGACTGTACACCGTCTTCTTAGGCACCAACCCAGGAGGTGGGATCAGTACCGATCCGAACACCACGATATGCACTGGAGGGACGTTGCCATTCTATTTGAATTCGGTTGCTGGAAATAGTCCGGGTACCACCTACCTCATCGACTTCGGCGATGGTCAGGATACTTTGTTACAACATCCGCCACCTGCGGTCATCGATCACACGTACACAGTTAGCTCGTGCGGTGTCGGCGGCGGGCAGTACACGGTGTATTTCACTGCACAGAATCCCTGTGATGCAACACAAGGTCAGATCAGTCCGGTGCGTGTGAGCGAGACACCGCTGGCACAGTTCATCAGCAGCCCGAACGACACCGCATGTGTAGGATCCACCGTGACCTTCACCGATCAAAGCTTAGGTGCACAAGCTCCGAGTTGCCAACCCCCGAAACGCGTGTGGACCATCGTGCCAGCTACCGGATGGTCCGTGGTCGCAGGTCCGTTAGGAAGTACGAATGGTAATCCCATCAATCCCACATTATGGACAACTGGAGCTACGGCACTTGGAGTTTCCTTCACGGTACCGGGTACATATACGATCACGGACCTTACAGGTAATAGTTGCGGCGTGAACTCCTTGGATCGAACGGTCTGCATCGAAGGGCCACCACAACCAGCCTTCACACTAGCTCCCGCGCAAGGGTGTGCACCCTTCACCAGCACGGTGGACAATACCAGCACCAGCCCCAACAGTTGCCGCACCACCTATCAATGGAACGTTGGAACGTCAGGTGGCGCCTGCGGAAGTGGCCCCGCTTGGAACTACACCGGTGGCACCAGTTCCAATAGTGCGGAACCACAGTTCCAATTCACCCAATCGGGAACGTATTCCATTCAACTGCAAGCCACCAATTCGTGCGGCACCTTCCAGCAGAGTGAAGTGGTGGTGGCCAGCGCTCCACCGCAAGTGGATGTGTTCGACCTGCCCGGCATCTGCGCCACGGAATGCGTGGATCCGGGTGCGATCGTGCAGGACTGCGGGGGCGACATCATCACCTATGAATGGACCTTCCCCGGTGGCACGCCGAACACCGCGGATGTGTTGGATCCTGCGGCGGTCTGTTTCAATTCGGCCACCAGTGCGCCCATCTCGCTCACGGTCACCAACTCCTGCGGATCGGCAACGGATGTTACGACCATCTCGGTAAGTGCGCTTCCGGCCATGCCCGTGATCTCCACCAACAGCCCGGTCTGCACTGGACAGATCCTCTCTCTTTCGGCGAACACCATTCCTGGACTGACATACCAGTGGACGGGCCCCAATGGCTTCACCAGCGATCAACCATCGGTGACGATCTCTGGCGTTACCGCGGTGAATGCAGGTACGTACAGCGTGGTCGCGATGAACGGGGGGTGCGAGGGACCTCCGGCGACGGTATCCGTACAAGTGATCCCTGCACCAACCTTGACGGTGACCCCGCCGACCGATGCGATCTGCAACGGTGAAATGGCATCGTTCACCGTGAGCGGTGCGGGCAACTACCAGTGGTTCATCGGGTCCACGCTCGTGGGCACCGGGCCGCTCTTCAATACCAGCCCGGCGATCAGCACCACCTACACGGTTTCCGGCGATCTGGGTGGATGCCCCGGTAGCGCAACAGTGCCCATCACCGTGTTCCCGGTAACGAATGTGAACGCAGGTGCGAACCAAACGCTTTGCGACCAGGCTATCGGTGTGCAACTGACCGGCTTTCCTGCACCAGGAACGTGGAGCGGGCCGAATGTGACAGCGGGAGGCTTGTTCACGCCGGTGCCCGATCAACTGGGCCCGGTAACGTTGACCTACACGCACGTGGATGGCAACGGCTGCACGAACGACGATGACATGACGGTGACCGTACAGGACCTCACGCTCATTGCCAACGCGGGCAACGATACGGCCTTCTGCCAAGGCACCACCACGGTTACACTTCCAGCCACGCCGCTGGGCGGAACATGGGTAGGGGCAGGGCCTGGCGGGCAATTCACCCCGAGTGCCGTGGGCTCCACGGTGGTCACTTACAACTACGGCACCGGCACCTGTGCCACGAGCGATCAGGTGAACGTGACGGTGCTCGCCGCGCCCACATTGAATTTGCCGGCGGACTTCGTGCGCTGCGCGGATGCCGCAACTGTCGCTCTTGGCGGAACGCCACTTGGTGGAACTTGGAGCGGAACGGGTGTGAGCGGTCCGCCGTACGTGTTCGATCCATCTGGTGCAAGTGCTGGCCCGCATACATTGACCTACACCTACAGCGATGGCGCGGGGTGTACGTCCACCGGGACCATCACCGCAACGGTGAACGCATTGCCCGTGGTGAACGCAGGGAACGATGTCCAACTCTGCGACCAACCGATCCCGTTCCAGTTGACCGCCAGCCCGCTCGGAGGTACTTGGAGCGCAACAACGATGAACGTTACCGCATCCGGTGTGATCACGCCGAACGGTGTGGGCACTGATGTGCTCACCTACGACTATGCCGACGGTGCAGGTTGTTCGGGTTCCGATCAGATCACCGTTACCGTGGTAGCGATCACCGAACCGGCATTCGCGGGGAACGATACGGCGGTATGTGTGGGCAGCGCTGATCTGCAACTGGTAGGAACGCCTGTTGGTGGAACATGGAGCGGAGCTGGGGTTTCTAGCAGCGGTACGTTCAGTGCAGCTGCAGAAGGTTCGTTCACGCTCACCTATTCCTTCGGTTCAGCGACGTGTTTGTTGCAAGACCAGGTAACGGTGGTGGTGCATCCCTTGCCGGTGGTGGATGCAGGCGACCAGATCGCGACATGCCTCGATGGTGGACAACAAGTGCTTACGGCAACGCCTGCTGGCGGCACTTGGAGCGGTACCGGTGTGGATGCCGCAGGGAACTTCGATCCGCTGCTCGCGGTACCCGGCGGCAACACGGTGACGTACACCTACACCGATCCTACAACGAGTTGCAGCAACAGCGACAATACACTGGTAACGGTGAATCCCTTGCCGTTAGCGGACTTCACGCACGACCCTGTCGCGTGCGCGGATTTCGCCTTCCCATTCACCAACACCAGCACCGGAGGTAATACCTACGAATGGAGCTTCGGAGATGGCGGCAGTTCTTTCACGCAGTCGCCCGAACACATCTTCAACACCTCAGGCACCTTCGATATCCGCTTGATCGTGGAGACCGGTGCCGGGTGCCGCGATACGGCCTTCAGCAGCGTGGAGGTGTGGGATGTACCCGTCGCGGACATCGTGCTCAGCGCTGACACCGGTTGCGGTCCGTTGGAAGTGAGCTTCACCAACAACTCCACGGGCGAAGGCCTTTCGTACGCTTGGGAATTCGGTGGCCTCAACGGCTCTGCGGATCAAGCACCACCGCCGTTCACCTTTCCGCCCAACACCATTGAAGCGGTGACCTATGACGTGTCTCTTACCGTCACCAACGTGTGCGGGCAGGATGTAGCGACACGACAAGTCACCGTGATCCCACCGCCCACAGCGGAGTTCGGCCCCAACTTGAACGAGTATTGTTCCTTCACGGAGGTTCCTTTCGGCAACGCGAGCTATGGAGTGCCAACATCCATCGAATGGTTGTTCGGTGATGGCACCAGCAGCACGGATCCCGGTCCGGTGGTCACACACGCGTATGAGGCCGGCGATGATCCGCTGTCGATCACCGTGGCGTTGATCGCGACCAACATCTGCGGCACCGATACGGCGTACCAGGACATCACCATCCTGCCCAACCAGGTCAACGCGTTCTTCAATGCGGATCCCGTGCAGGGTTGTTCGCCTGTTACCGTCAACCTCACGCAGTTCTCCGCAGGCGATACCACGTTCTATTGGGATCTCGGCGATGGCAACGTGAGCAATGAACACGATCTCCAGTGGACCTACACGGAGCCCGGCACCTACACCATCGAACTCTTCGCGTACGGCTGCGGATTCGATAGTTACACGACCGACATCACCGTGTTCCCCGCGCCGGAAATGGCCTTCACCTTCACGCCGGCCACGGCTTGCGTTGGGGAGCCCTTCAGTTTCTTCAATGGTACGGCCGATGTTGGCGGGTTGAATTGGGACTTCGGCGATGGGAGCACGTCGCCATTGACCAACCCTGTTCACAGTTTCGCGGAGAGTGGAACGTACGATGTAACGCTCACTGCCACCTTGATCGGCACGGCATGTACTTCATCGATCACCCAGCAGGTCGTTGTGGAAGCAACGCCACAAGCATCCTTCATCCTTGATCCGGCAAGCGGTTGCATCGATCTGGAAGTGGAGTTCGAGAATACCAGCAATGGCGGCGATTTCAGCCAGTGGGACTTCGGCGATGGCAACACCTCTTCATTGGTGGATCCATTCCATACGTACAGCGTGGCGGGCACCTACTCCATCCAACTTGTTTCCGAGTCGCTCAACGGTTGCACGGATACAGCTACCGCAGTGGTCGTAGCGCACCCATTACCTACAAGCGTGTTCACCCTTTCCATGAACGAGTCCTGCGGCCCGGAGACCACGGTGCAGACGGTGAACGGTTCGCAAGGTGCCATCGGCTATCAGTGGGATCTCGGCAATGGCACCACCTCCGAATTGAACCAACCCGCGATCATCTACGACGAGCCAGGCACCTTCACCGTAACGTTGACCACCACCAACCAGTTCGGTTGTGAAGCGATTTCCGAAGCCATCTTCATCCAGTATCCTACACCGGTCGCTTCCTTCATCACCGAGCCGGAGCCTGGTTGTGAAGGGTATCCCATCAACTTCCTCAACACATCACAGAACGGCATCACCTTCGCGTGGACCTTCGGCGATGGTGCTACTTCGAACACGACCTTCCCGATGCATACGTACGAAGTCGCAGGTACCTACGATGTTGGCCTGATCGTGCAAGGCGAAGGCGGCTGCTCGGATACGTTGGAGACGCCAGAGGCGGTACACATCCTTACAAGCCCGCTCGCTGCGTTCGCATACGATACGTTGGAGAGCATCACCCATGCGCTGCGATTCCGCAACGAGAGCGAAGGTGCCGTTTCCTATCGCTGGGATTTCGATGATGGCGAGTTCTCCGAAGAGTTGCATCCCATGCATGTGTTCCCCTCCGATGGCGGTGGATTCGTGGTGTGCCTCGTGGCGGTCAACGAGCTGGGTTGCCCCGATACGCTGTGCATCGGGTTGAACATCCCCGGCGATCCGAATGTCTTCGTGCCGAACGCATTCACCCCCAACGAGGACACGCGTAACGACACGTTCCGCCCGATCCTGAATGGTTTCGTGGGGTGGAACTACCGGTTCATGGTCTTCGATCGGTGGGGAATGCCCGTGTACGATACACGTGATCGTGCGGCGGCTTGGGACGGCACCAACAAAGGCCGGGAAGCACCTGTGGACGTGTACGTGTGGAAGGTCATCATGGAGCGCGATGGCGATGCGAAGGACTTCATCGGCCACGTGACCTTGGTGCGCTGATGCTTCCGGTTACTTTCGTCGCATGGCATTCGGAACGGTGAACGGAGCTGTGCTGGCCGCGCTGCGGTCGGCGATGGATCAAGGTGATCTGCTTACGCACGAGGACGATCTACGGCACTACGGCCATGATGAGACCGAAGACCTGGTGCATCCTCCGGAAGTGGTGGTGCGGCCGCGTTCCACCGAGGAGGTCTCGCGCATCGTGAAAGTATGCGCACAGCACAACATCCCCATCACACCCATCGGTGGGCGTACGGGTTTGAGCGGTGGCGCGCTCAGCATCCATGGCGGTGTTGGCCTCGCATTGGATCGTATGGACCGCATCGAGCATATTGATGAGCGCAACTTGCAAGTGACCGTTCAGCCTGGTGTGATCACGCAGGTGTTGATGGATACCGTTGCGGAAAAGGGACTGTACTACGCTCCTGATCCCAGCAGCAAGGGAAGCTGCACCATCGGAGGCAACCTTGCGGAGAACGCCGGTGGGCCAAGGGCGGTCAAGTATGGCGTTACACGTGATTTCGTCTTGAACCTGGAGGTGGTGTTGGCCAACGGCGAAGTGATCTGGACCGGCGCGAGCACCTTGAAGAACGCGACAGGCTACGACCTGACCAGGCTTGTCGTAGGAAGCGAAGGCACCTTGGGCATCATCACCAAAGCCGTGCTGCGCCTGATCCCCCTGCCGAAGGCTTCGCGGCTGATGTTGGTGCCGTTCAACAGTCCGGAACGGGCCTGCGAAGCGGTGAGCGCTGTATTCCAAGCGGGGATCACACCAAGTGCGTTGGAGTTCATGGAACGTGATGCCATCGACTTCACCCTGCAACATGTGGAGGGTATCAATCTCCAGATCCCGGATGCAGTACAAGCCCACTTGCTGATCGAGGTGGATGGGCAACATGAGGATGTGCTCATGCGCGAATGCGAGACCATCCTGGGTGTGATGGAAGCGCACGAGTGTGGCGAGGTGCTTTTCGCAGAAACGAGCGCAGAGAAGGATGCCCTGTGGAAACTCCGACGCAACGTGGCGGTGGCCGTGAAGGCGCATACCGTGTACAAAGAGGAGGATACCGTGGTGCCGCGTTATGCGCTACCGCGATTGCTGGCAGGGGTGAAGGCCATCGGCCAGGCGCACGGGTTCCGCAGCATCTGTTACGGCCATGCGGGCGATGGCAACCTGCACATCAACATCATCAAGGAAGGACTCTCGGATGACTATTGGAAGAACGGATTGCCGAACGCCATTCGCGAGATCTTCGAGCTTACCGTTTCGTTGGGCGGGACCTTGAGCGGGGAGCACGGCATCGGCTTGGTACAACGGCCTTACATGGATATCGCGTTCGATCAGAACCAGCTCGGCCTTATGCGCGGCATCAAGACCTTGTTCGATCCGCAGGGGATCTTGAATCCCGGTAAGGTCTTGCCTTAGGTCACGCGGCGGCCGACACCGCCTTCAACAGGTCTTTCATCGAACCGTAAGTGCGGATCCCGGCTGGAACATGGCCTGGTTCCAGCTGGGCCAGTTGGGCTCCCGCGATCATCAAGGTGATGCGCCTATCGGGCAACAGGTTACGTAGCCGGGCCAAGTGGGCGGGCACTTCGGATACCACGGGCTGCGCGGTGATCACGCTGATGAACACCAACTCACCCACACGGTTGGCGGCCACTTGCTCCAGGTCCTGCTCCGGTACGCTTTGCCCCAGATAGATCGTGCGCTCGCCTTGGGAACGCAGGATGTAATTCACGTACAGGAGGCCCAGCTCATGGATCTCGTTCTCCGGGAGGTGGAGAATGTAGGTCCGGTCCCTCGCCGTCCCGGGTCGAGCTAGGGAACTGGCTGCACCGATCAACCGTTGCCGGATTAGGTTGCTCACGAAATGCTCGTGCGCCGGGCAGATGGCATTCGTTTGCCACAAGAGACCGATACGTTCCAGGAGCGGTACAAAGAGCTGTTCCACCAGAGCGCGGAACCCATGCACGCGTTCGAACGTCGCCGTCACGTGATCGAAATCCGATTCGTCGAAGGCCAGCATTGCGATCTTCAACTTGTTGATCATATCCTCCACCGGATCCTGCGCCGACGCGGATTCGCGCACCAAGCGCTCCCGCTCGGAAGGTGTCATGGCCGCGATGCGCGAGATCTTATGGCCGCGCCCGTTCAGGAACGCCACGTTCATGATCACGCGCATTTCATCCAAGGTGTAGTAGCGGATGTTGGTACCCGTGCGGTCAGGAGAAAGCAGGCCGTAGCGCTTCTCCCAAATGCGGATGGTGTGGGCCTTAACACCGGAGAATTCCTCCAGGTCGCGGATCTTGAACTTGGTCTGGAAAAAAGACATACCTGCGTCGGATACTGTTCGATCGTGAAGTACGAAGATCGAACGTTTCGTGGATAAACAGATGGGATCGTGATTGGTTCGCTGGAGAACAAAGAAGAAGCCCCCAGGAACTTACCCGGGGGCCTCTTCAAAAGCAGTTACAGCGAGGATCAGCGCACGACGTGGACAGGGATCGATGCGCTGCGGGTCTCGTCAACGATACGGAGCGTGTAGGCTCCAGCGGGCACATCGTTCAGGCCGATAAGCAGGCGGTTCTCACCAGCGATCAGGTCGGTGGTTGGAACATCCAACACGCGGCGGCCCGCCATGTCCACCAAGGTTGCAGCGATGTTGCGTGCTTGTGTGGTGTTGATCGAAACGTTCAACTCGTCGCTGGCGGGGTTCGGCCAAGCAGCGAGCGTAGCGTTCTCCAGCCCTTCGGCAAGGCCCACATTGGTGATCACGGCCAATGGCACGAGCGCACCACCAGCTGGCAGCGCAACGTAGAGGCCGAAAGCCGGACCGTTGCTGTTGTTGGCTGGCGTGAGGAAACCGGAGGCGAGCACCGTGAGCGCTACATCATCCAGGCCCAGGGTCGCCAACGGTGCGGAGTAGGTCACCACAGGTGTTCCGTCACTTGTACGCACTTGCAGTGCATAGTCCGCGGTGGGCACTTCCAGGTAACCGGCGAAATCGCCATAGGCCAGGTCGTCAACGATGGTCGCACCGCCCAAAAGAGCGAGTTCAGCCACGTCGACCACAGGAGCATCGGTGCTGCCGTGCATCACCAACACATCCGTGTTGCCCATCATGTTCGCGGCTTCGCGTGCTGCGTCGTAGACATCCAGGTCGAAAGCAGGTGCAGGGCTGTAGCCCGTAGCGCTCACGATACCGTTGGCCACGATGATGTAGCTACCGCCCACTTCCAGGTTGAAGGTGAAGGAGAGGCCTGGGATGATGTCCTGTGGACCGGTGCTGGTGCCCGGTGCGATGCCGATCTCCAGGTCAACACCTGCAGGTACGTCGGTGAAGGCTGTAGCGGTGCGGAAGTCGAGGTCGTCGATGAAGGGCGATGCACCACCGTTCACGTAGATATCCACGGTGGATGCAGCAGCATCAGCACAGTTGTGGATCACTTGAATACTTGCGGTAGGGGGTGCGATCACAACGGGTAGTTCCACCAGGTCGCCACCACCAGGCAATGCCACCCAAAGACCGAACGCTGGACCATCGCTGTTGACCGCTGGGTTCAGGAAACCGGAGGCCAGCACGGTGAGCGCGGTACCATCGAGGTTCAAGGTGGCCAATGGTGCTTGGTAAGCCTGGACGGGAGTGCCGTCAGCGGTCTGTACTTCGATCACGTAGTCGGCCGTGCCCAGTTCCAAATAACCAGCGAATTCGCCGTAGGCCAGGTCATCCACGACGGTCCCGGCAGGTACACTGGTCTCAGCGACATCCACCACCGGAGCATCAGTGCTACCATGCATCACCAGCACGTCGGTGTTCCCCATCATGCTTGCCGTTTCGCGGGCGAGCGGGAATACGTCCAGACCGAAGGCCGGCGCAGGGCTGTAGCCTGTGGCGCTCACGATACCGTTGGCCACCAAGATGTAGCTGCCACCGTCCGCGAGGTTGTAGGTGAAGGTGAGACCTGGAATGATATCCTGGGGACCAGCACTGTTGCCCGGTGCGATGCCGATCTCCAGATCAACACCAGCAGGCACATCAATGAAGGAGGTCGCAGTGCGGAAAGCGAAGTCGTCGATCAACGGATCCACACCGCCGTTCACGTACACGTCAACAACACTGGCTGCGGCATCTGCACAGTTGTGGATCACTTGCAAGCGAGCGGTGGCGTCTTCGGCAACAGGAAGCTCCACCAGGTCGCCACCTGTGGGAAGTGCTACCCAGATGCCGAATGCAGGACCATCGCTATTGTTGCCGGGGGCCAAGAAGCCACTGGCGACCGCTACCAGGGCCGCATCATCCAAGCCCAACGTGGCGAGGGGAGCATCATAAGCTACCACGGGTGTACCGTCCGGTAGTTGTACTTCAAGCACGTAATCCCCGGTGGGTACCTCAAGGTAGCTTCCGTTGAAGTCACCGTAGGAGAAAGGGGATACGACCACAGCGCCACCCAATGCTGCTGTTTCAGCCACTTGTACGGTCGGTGCATCGGTGCTGCCGTGCATCACCAGAATATCCGTGTTACCGGCTGTGCCTGCTGCTTCACGAGCACCAGCGAAAGCGCTTAGTTCGAAGGCTGGTGCAGGTGTATAACCGCTACCGCTTACGATACCGTTCGCTACCAGCACATAGGACTCCCCATCGGCGAGATTGAACGTGAAAGTGAGGCCGGGTATGATGTCGTTCGGGCCGGTGCTGTTGCCCGGTGCGATCCCGATCTCCAGGTCCACGCCAGCAGGAACTACCGTGAAAGGAGTTGCCGTGCGGAAGGCGAAATCATCGATGAGGGGTTCCGCACCGCCGTTAACGTAAACGTCAACAACGCTGGCCGCGGCGTCAGCACAGTTGTGGATCACTTGCACACGCGCCGTCTGGGCTATGGCAAATGAACCGAGCAGGCATCCGGCGCCTGTTAGAAGAGCGGATAGGGTCGCTTTTCGTTGCATGTTCAATGTGGTTTTAGAGAATTTGAAAGAGAACACGCAAATCTTCAAAATGTTCAACAAAAGAGAAGAATGATTGAACAAAGCTGACGATCACATGACAAAGCACCGGCCCTACAAGAGGCACTTGCCGGTCAGCGGACCAAGGTCACGTGGCCGCGCAGGTCGTAGATGTCGCCTTTGATGGCGTCTACCGCGTAGGCTTTGTAGGCGTACACGCCCATGGGTGCATCAGCGCCGGCGAAGGTGCCGTCCCACCCTTTGGCGGGGTCCTGGCTGCTGTAGATGTTCTCGCCCCAGCGGTTGAAGATCTGCATGTCGTAGGTCTTCAGGTCAACCACGTTCTGGATGGGGATGAACGCGTCGTTGATGCCGTCCTGGTTCGGGCTGAAGGAGTTGGGCAGGTAGTAGGCGTATTCCTGTGGACGCAGGTGGGCCACGATGGTGTCCGGGCCGAGCACCAGGGTGTTGAGGATGATGAGCGAACTGTCGCCCGGCGTGTACGCGTTGTTCTCCAAGGTCCAGAACTTGAAGTCGTAGTACTGGGGCAGGTCCACGTAGAAGAGCACGTCGGTCTCCATGGCAACGGAAGCCACGGCCGGGAAGGAGGTGTAGGTGGTACCATCGAAGAAGATGGAGGTGCCTTCGATGCGCGGCTCCACATCCAACACCACATCGTACCGGGTGGGCGGTGCGAAGTGAGCCACGATGCTATCCGCGGAGAGGATATCGATGGTCACCAACGAATCGGTAAGGCTGGGGACGATGCTGTTGTTGCTGAATACCTCCCAGTATTCGAACCCGAAGCCCACGGAAGGGATCGGGGCCAGGTTGGTGTTGATGCCACCATAATATTGGCCGCTGAACGGGTATTCGGCTGGTTGGAGGGAGTTGATCACGATCTGCCCGCTCAGTGGAGGATCCACGTTGAAGACCACATCGTACGGGCCGGTGACATCGTAACAATCCTGCAGTCCGGTGGTGATCAGCACGCAACGGTCAGTGATGAAGTCGCGGATGTTCTGCACGTTCCCTTGCCATTCGGCCATGCTACCACCCCAACGGGCGATATGTCCGGGCATCTCCGGTTCGATCATCGCCACCAAGCTGTCCAGGAAACCGATCATGTAGTCGCACGAGAACGTGGTGTTGTTCAGGTCGATGTATCGGTTGATGTAATAGTTGCTGAAGGTCTCGTTCTCCGCCAAGAGCTTTTCCAGGATGGGGATGTGGCCTTGTCCACCAGGGTCTGGCAGGAATTCCGGGTCGCACGGGTCGGCGGCGGCGGTCTGGTCCGGTATGTTGGTGAAGTTGGTGTAGTGCCCGAAGGTGGCATCCATGTCCCACAACGCGTACCGCCAACGTCTGCCATCACCAGCGGGGTTCAGGCCACGCCACCACGCGGTGTTCCAGTTGAGCCAATCGGCACAGACCACCTGGCTGTTCAGCACCACGTAGTCCACCAGGCTTTTCCAGTTGAGTTCGCCGTCCACATAGGCGAATGCCGCAGCATCGCTCATGTCGTTGGCCATGATGTACGCCACCAATGCATCCCAATCCGCCTGCGCGGGAGGGCCACCGTATTCTTGCCATGTGCCGCCCCAGGTCTTCAGGAAGTACAGGTCCTCTTCGGGTTGGTCGTAGTACTCGTCGGTGAAATCGGCATCGTCCACCTTTTCGCGGATCTCGTACACGCCCCAGTAGGCACCGTTCACATAGACCACGCAAGGCTCGTAGCTGCGTTCATCCACCTTCAGGTCGTTCACTTGCGACAAGGCCTGCACGAAGGCATCGCGGATGTGCGCACCACCGGTCTCGAAGGGGTAATTGTCGCTGGCCGCGGCTTTGATGATCAAGCGCTGGTATTCGTCGCGGTTCTTGGTGCGGAAGATGGGGTAGTGTATCGCGTCGTTGTCGCCGAACTGGTCGCGCGCCACATAGTCGAAGCCGCGCTGATCGTAAGCCCAGGAGTCGTTGCCGTGTTCGTTGAAGTCGCCCGTGGCCTCATCGCGCAGCTGGCCGTTCTCGCCGAAATATTCCATGCTGCCAACCGGCTCTATCTGGGTGCCGTCCAAAAGGGTCTGAACTTCATCACCAGCGACAGAAAGGATGGCCACAGTGTGGTTGGTGCCGATGAAGTAGGTGTTGGTCTCCGTGGCACTGGGCGGCACGTTGGGGTTGGCGCTGAAGGACCGCGCGCGCACCACCGTTGTGGTGTTGATGGCGATAGGGCCTGCATAGGCCGTGGAAGTCGCAGTGGGTGTGGATCCGTCCAGTGTGTAGCGCACGGTGAGCCCCGGTGTAGGCGTGTTGATCACAAGCGAGAACGGCCCTCCTTGCACACCGGCAGGTGTGTTGAGCACGGGCTTGGCAGCGTATTCCGCTACGGCACCGGTGTTGCTGGCGCCCGGCGTAGGGTCTATGAACAATGACCACGCGCCGGTGCCGTCCACATCCAACCCACGGCTGTGGTCGGCTTGGGTGCGCACCGTTAGTTCGTAGTTGCTAACGATCGCCGCTGCGGGGTTGCTCAGCACGGTCCATTCCTCGGAGGTCTGGTTCAGCTTGAAATTCGTGTGGTGCTCATCGCCCACCGTGGTGTTGCGGCCGTCGCAATAGATCAACAAAAAGTCGTTCGCCCCGATGGAAGCTCCTGCCGGGAATGCCCACTTCGTGTTGTTGTTCTGGCTGTCGCTGAGGTACCAGCCGGAGAGGTCCACGGCCGTGCCCGAGGTGTTGTAGAGCTCGATCCAATCGTCGAAGTCGCCGAAGCTGCTGGCCTGGTCGGTATAGTTGGAAGCGCTCACTTCGTTGATCACCACTTGCGCGTGCAGGGCTGTGGTGGCCAGAACCAACAGGGTGGAAAGGAGGGCGCTCGTACGCTGCATGCCTGGAAGAGTGGATATCACCGGAAAGTTACCTGAAGCATCTTCCCGATCGCACCTCCATAGGTCCCGTACTTGGAATGTCATCAGGTCGTTGCTTGGGAAAGACGTAGGTGGGAGCCGTGGCGGTGCCTGACCACGGGGCTTCCGAGAGGATCGACCGGCAACCCGGAAAAGCGAACGGCGATCCCCGAGGACCGCCGTTCGCTAAAATGGCTTTCTGAGGGGTGGTCCGTCTACTTCTTTTCTGCGGCTGGCTTGTACCCTCCGCCGATGTGTTGGTCCAGGAATTTCTCCATGGCGCTGTAGAAGTCGAAGCGGTTCTCCTCGTTGTGGAAGCCGTGCCCTTCGTTGTCCTTCACCATGTATTCCACCTCCACGCCCTGCTTCTTCAAGGCTTCCACCATCTGGTCGCTTTCTGCTTTCACCACGCGCGGGTCGTTGGCGCCTTGGGCGATGAACAGCGGGGTCTTGATCCGATCCGCATGGCGGGCCGGGCTGGCTTCATCCAGCAGCAGGCTATCCTTCACGGGGTCGCCCACCATCTCGAACATCATGGCCTTGAAGGGAGCCCAGTACGGAGGGATGCTCTTCTGGAAGGTGAACAGGTCGCTCACGCCCACGTAATCCACCGCAGCTGCGTAGAGGTCGGGTGTGTAGGTGATGCCCGCCAAGGTGGCGTATCCGCCGTAGCTGGCGCCATAGATGGCAACGCGCTTGGGATCCACTTTACCGCTCTTCACCAACCATTCCACACCATCGGTGATATCGTTCTGCATGGTCTTGCCCCACTGCTTGAAGCTGGCTTCCCAGAATTTGCGGCCGTAGCCCGTGCTACCGCGGAAGTTCATCTGGAGCACGGCATAGCCACGGTTGGCCAGCAATTGCACTTCGGGGTTGAAGCCCCACTGGTCACGCGCCCACGGACCACCATGCGGGTTCACCACCAGCGGCAGGTCTTTGGCTTCGCGCCCAACAGGAAGGGTAAGGTATCCGTGGATGGTGAGGCCATCGCGGCTGGTGTAGCTCACGGGCTCCATGTGGGCCATCTGCGAAGGATCGATCCATGGCCGTGGCTTGGCCAGTTCTTTCAACTCGTCCGTGGTGGTGTCGTAGGTATAGTAGGTGCCGGGGTCGCGGTCGTTACCGGCCCACACCAGGAATTTCGTCTCGGTATCATCTGCGCCATAGAACCAGTATTCCAGTCCCTCGAACTTGGGCGCCAGCTTGGCATACCGCGCTTCGGTCTCTTTGTCCAGGAACATACGCTCGCTCTTCGCTCCGGTCCAGGTGGCCATGGTCAACACTTTGCGTTTGCGGCTGTAGCTCAAACCACCCATGTCGTAGTCGTCGTTCTCGGCGATCACCTTGATCTCCTTCTTGCCTTCGAGGTCCCACTCCACGATCGCGGTCTTGTCGCGGCCGTTGAGGTTGTGGTTCACGTAGAGGTTCTTGTTGTCGAAGGTGAACATCTCGGGAGCCCAACTGTCCTTGAAACCAGTGGTCATGTACGGGGTGAAGGGTTGCTTCTCATCGGCGCGGTAGAAGATGGTGGTGTTCACCCCATCGGTCTTGGTGGCCATGCGGATGACGCCGTTGTGGTCGGTGATCCAGCTTTCGTAGTTGTCCTTCGTGTTGTCGTACATCGCCTTGCGCTCGCCGGTAACGATGTTGATCACGTACGGGTCGAACACACGCGCGTCGCGGTCGTTCATCTGCACCATCACGCTCTGCTCCATGCCGGGCACTTGGTCAAGATCGTCCAACACACCAGCCACCACGCCTTTTTCAGGCGTCAGGGCTTTCACATCCTTGCCATCGAGGCTCGCGCTGAAGACGATGTAGTTCTCGTCACCGTTGATGTCGCGGCTGTAGAGGATGCGATCACCTTTCCAGAAGAAACCACCCACGTCGCGGATGGTGTCCATGGTCACTTGCGTCACTTCACTGCTGCCCACCTTCTGAACGAAGATGTTCATGCGGCTCTTCCACGGTGCGAGATAGCCGATGTACTCCCCGTTGCGGCTCATGCTGAAGCTGGACTTCTCGGGGTTCTTGAAGAACTCCTTCATGTCGATCACCGGAGGTGCAGCGACTGGTGTTCCGTTCTTCGTTTCGTGGTCTCCGCTGCACGAGGCGAGCAGGAGCGTTCCGGCCACCATGGCGGCCAGTCCGGATCTACGTTTGGTCAAGTGGGTCATCAAGGTTTCGGTATCGGCCGCAAAGGTCGGTTCCTGGTGCGATCCAGTCACCCGCGATACACGAACGGTTGGAAGGCCGGATGAACAGCGTGTTCCTTCACTGCCGGAACCGATACACCCACACCTTGTGGTCAGCTTGCACGGAATCCAGCTGCGGATATACCTGGCGGAGCGTGCGATACCACTGTTGATCGGCTGAAGCGGACTTCCCGCTGGCGTCCACAACGATGGTCGGCCGTGTGGGATCGTGGGTGAGCACCCCGGCAGCATTGATGTCGAAGTGCAGGTACGCGTCTTGGTCTTCCTTCAGTTCATCCAACCGTAGCGCACTGCTGTAAGTGAGGTGGTACCATGGTGGCCACACATGGTGGGTACATCCACTTGCACACCAAACGTTCGCTTGCGCCACCACACGCGATGGTCGGTACTGCCCCGCTTTCCACGGCGTGAAGGTGAGCAACATGGCCACGGATGGGGCAATGGCAACGAGGTTCCCGACCCTGCCCACAGGTAAAAGAAGGATCGTGGATGTGGCCACCAGTAACGCGAAACCCGGTGCGGCATACACGAGATAGCGATCCAAGAAAATGGGCACACTGAACGACACCGCGAACATGCCGAGTAGTGGGACGAAGGTCCAGATGAGGCCGAGGCGTATGCCGATGGAACGCACGTGATCCTTGATGCACGCGGCAAGGACCACGACAAGGAACACCACGGCGAGCACCGGTGCATTGCTCCAGCGCCAGATCATGTTGTACAGCTCTTCGGGTACCGGCGGGGTCAGCCATGTGCCTTGCGCCACGCTCTGCCCCAATCGTTGCGCGAAGACGAAGGCGTAAGGGATGTAGGCGATCACCGTCAGGCCCAACGCGGTGAAGTATGTTTTACGTCGTGTGCGCAGTTCCGGTAACAACACCACCAGGAGTTGAACGCCGATCAACAACCAACCGAAGAAATGCGTGTAGACCAACAGCACGTTGAACACGGCCAGCCAACCCATGCTGCGCTTGTGCCCCGCGTTGACCAAGGCCCACATGGAAGCCGTGGCCAACAACGCGAACAGCGAATAGCCACGCACCTCGTGCGCGAAACCGAAGTGATAGTTCGAGAAGGTGAAAAGGAGGGAGGCGAGCACTGCGGCACGCGTATCCAACAACTTGCGGGTGAGCAGGAACAACGGCAAGACCGTGAGCGCACTGAAGAAAGCGGAGGGCACACGCAGCCAGGCCACCTCGAACGGGGTGAACGCGCTCCATGCTTTGATCAACAGGAAATAGAGCGGCGGGTTGTTCTCCGAAGCGAACATGGCCCACAACGCGCTCCATGGGCGTTGCGACCAGTACACGGTGAAGGGCTCGTCGTGCGCGAGCTCGTTCACACCGAGCCAGCAGCATTTCAGCACCACGTTGAGCGCGACCAAGGCCAGCAGGCCCCAACGTTCTTTGGTGTTCAACGGCACGGCGCGAAGCTACCGGCTCCGTTCACAACCGGCGGTACATCACGTAATGGGTCCCGATACCCGCGATCTCGAAGGCTTCGCCATGGATCACCAGGCCCGCGCGTTGGTAGAATGGGACGGCCTTGATGCGGGCGTTGCACCAGAGCAGATCGGCATGTTGCGCCTTCAAATGCTCCGCAGCGAAACGCAACGATCGCCCACCCGCACCTTGGCCTTGGAAGTCCGGGTGGGTGGCCATGCCGCGTAGCCGGAATTGTTTCCAGCCGCTGAGTTCCGGATGTGCTTCGGGGTAGAACGAACCCACGCAGATGCGGTGCCCGCCGATACTCACGCCCAGGTGGAAAGCGCCTTCCAGCCGGTCGTTCGCGAAGTGGACATCCTCTTCGATGCCGCCGGGTCGCAACACCTTCAAGCGTAGCGGATAGGTGTCTGCCGCCTTGATGAATAGCACGCGCATGGCGGCAAGTTAGGTGAGCGTGGCTGCTAGGGGAAGGCCCCAATTCGTTAACCGTGAATGAACGTGGATGAACGGAAATGGAATGCGCGGTAGGAATGGATCGCTTGGATCCAGGTCCATTCGTGGTTCCACATGGAGGAACACGGATGCCCGATCCCGCTAGTTGCGCAAGTAGCGCACCTTGATCAGCCTGGCCAGTTCGGGAAGCACAGCATCATCTTTCGCGCCATGGGCGAGGCGCACGCGGGTGCCATCGTACTGTATGGCGGTCACCGTGGAGCCTTCTTCCGTGTCTTCCACCGTGATGGAGCGCACCGTGCTCCAGGGATGTGTCGTGGTGGTCGAAGTCCACGGCAGGCTTAGTCCACCGAAGAGGGCAGGGCGCTCCGTGGTGGTGAAGCCAGCAACATTGAGTGTTATCGAGCTAGGCGGCAGCAGCAAAGCCGCGAACAGGGACCAGGCGAGTACGACGGCCAGTGTGGTTCGTAACGCGAACAACCATGAACCTATCGACTCCTTGCCTGCCAGCGTAGCAAGTTGATAGACGATACCTGCCGCCAGGAAAGCGACGATGAAGGGAACGCATACCGCCAGTGCGAGTCGCGTGCCGATACTGCCTGCACTGGTCACCAGCACATCCGTGTCACTGATCCAATAGCCATTGCGGAAATGTGCGATGGCAATGGCTAGTTCATCGCCATCGGGTACGCCCATCAACATGAGGACACCCGCGAACAGCAACCGCAGCACAAGCAAACTGCCCACACCGATCAGCAGGAACTGGATGCCGTCGGACGTGGTCTCGTCCAGTTCCACTTTCATCTTGGCCTACTTGAAATAGCGCATGTCAGCACCGGCCTTCAAGCCCTTCACCGAGGCATAGATCAACCGGATCACGTTCTCCACATCATCGCGGTGCACGGTCTCCACGGTGGTGTGCATGTAGCGAAGTGGCAAACTGATCAACGCGCTCGGGACACCAGCGGCACCGTATGCGAAGGCGTCGGTATCGGTTCCCGTTGCGCGGCTCGCGGCGATGCGCTGGAAGGGGATCTTCTCGTCCTGCGCGGCTTTCACGATGTGCTTCAGCAGGTTGTTGTGTACCGCAGGGCCGTAGCACAGAACAGGCCCTGCACCGCAAGCGATGTCGCCATTCTGGATCTTGTTCATCATCGGTGTCTGCGTATCGTGCGTCACATCGGTGATGATGGCCAGGTCGGGTTTGATGCGTTCCACGATCATCTCCGCTCCACGCAGGCCCACTTCCTCCTGCACGCTGTTGGTCACATACAGCGCGAACGGCAGTTTCACTTTGTTCTCTTTCAGCAAGCGCGCCACTTCAGCGATCATGAAGCCGCCCATGCGGTTGTCCAGTGCGCGTCCGGTGAAGTTGCGCTGGTTCAGGATCATGAACTCGTCCTCGAAGGTGATCACGCAGCCCACGTGAACTCCCAGCTTCTCCACTTCCTCCTTGCTGCTGCAGCCGCAATCCAGGAAGATGTTGTCCAACGAGGGCGTAACCTCCGTTTTCCCGTTCCGCACATGGATGGCAGGCCAGCCGAACACCGCCTTCACGATGCCCTTGTCCGTGTGGATGTTCACCCGTTTGCTGGGCGCGATGATGTGGTCGCTTCCACCGTTGCGGCGCACGTAGATGAAGCCTTCCTTGGTGATGTAGTGGACGAACCAGCTGATCTCATCGGCATGGGCTTCGATCACCACCTTGTACTTCGCTTCCGGGTTGATCACGCCTACCGTGGTGCCGTATGGGTCCACGAAATGGTCGTCCACGAAGGGCTTCAGGTATTCCAGCCAGATCTTCTGCCCCGCGCTCTCGAATCCCGTGGGTGAGGCATTGTTCAAGTAGCGTTCCATGAAATCCATGGAGCCCGTGGTGAGCAGGGACTTGTTAGCGGTCTTCTTGGTGGTTTTCTTCTTGGCCATACGAAGTGTCGGTATGAGACGGCAAAACTAAGGGGACGTCAAAGCGCGGTTGGCCCAGGTTGGAATAGCTATCAACATGTGGCGGGTGAACGTTGTCGGGCAGATCGCCAGCAAGAACAGGGCTGCCCACCGCTCTGGTCGGGAACGTTCACTGGGACCGGTGAACGGGATCTCAGATCACTGGCACAGGATCAACGCTGCCAGGCAACGGTGCCAGCGCAGCATTGCACATGATCATCTCCTCGGCATTCTCCTCGCATTGTACCAGCACCTTGTCCAGCGGGTGGGTCACTTGGCTACGACCGCTGAGCACGGCCACGCTGCCGTCGGGGTTCACCAGTTCACCAGCCGCATTGCAATAGGCGAAGAGGATGTTGTTCTCGAACGCACGGGTGGTACACAACGAGTCGATCAGCAGCACTTCATCGTCCAACTTGGCTTCGGAACGCATGGCTTTTTTCGGGAAGGACCAATAGGTGGGGGAGATCACCAGGCGAACGCCCTGCGCACGCATGGCCAGGAACATTTCCGGGAAGGAGATGTCCCAGCAGATGATCAACCCGGTAAGTCCGAACCGTGTGGGGAACACGCTCACGCCAGCACCGGGGGTGATGTGGAGCTTCTCCGTGTCCCAGAGGTTCACCTTGCGGTACCATCCGGCCAAGGAGCCATCGGCGTTGATGTAATGTGTCTGGTTGTAGAGCAGGCCGTTCTCCGCCACGGTCCACGAGCCGGGCACCACGTCGATGTGGTACCGCAGTGCAAGGGCTTGCATACGTTGCAGGTATTCCGGTGCGTAGTGCACGAAGGCGGTCTGTCCCGCCAAGGGTCCGCAAACGGCATCTTCAGGGAACACCACCAGGTCGGCACCCGCAGCGGAGGCTTGCTGTGTGAACTCCTCCATACGTGCCAGGTTCTTCAGCGGGTCCATCGGTGCGATCTCCAGTTGCACCAGCGCGATCTTCAATTGCATGGCCTAAAGGTAGGTCCCACGGGTAGCGATCCTGTCCAGACCCGCCGCTGGAGATATCCTGCGGATCTCGGATAGGGGTATTCGTGGAGGTCGTTGTCATAGGGTCAGGATGATGCACATCCGAACAACCAACAGAACCATGCAACGCACCAACACCTTCTTGTTTCTTTCGTTCACCACACTCCTGTTCACCGCTTGCCGGAAAGAGGATATCCGCAGCACCGGGGTCATCTCCACCGAGGTACGCTCGGTACCCACCTTCACCGATGTCCGCATCGAAGGCCCGATCAATGCCGAGATCCGCTACGGCCTTACGCAGGAGGTGATGGTACGCACCGATGTGAGCGCACTTTCCAAGATGCGCACCACGGTCTCCAACAATACATTGATCCTATCGTTGGATCAAGCGAACTACGGCAATGGCCTTCGGTTCGAGGCCACGGTGTACATGCCCACCATCGGTCGCCTCACGCAGAACGGCGTTTCCGATACACGCCTTTCCGGCTTCTTCGGACTACAGACGTTGGAGGTGATCAGCAATGGTGTTGGCGACCTGGACCTGCACGGTTCTGCTGATCGTTTATTGATCACCCAGCATGGCGTAGGTCGGCTCGATGCGCAAGGCATGAACGTGGACACCTGCCAAGTGGGGCTTTCCGGAGTAGGAAGTGTGGAGGTGCGCGTGAACGAATTGCTGCACGGCTACTTGAGCGGAGTGGGCAGCATCTACTACCACGGCACACCACAGGTGAACATCAACGATACCGGCGTGGGCAATGTGATCCGGGTTGATTGATCGCCCAGCGATCGGTCAGGAACGGAGGCACCTTCGGAATTGTAGGCGACAACCTTGGAGTTCCTGGTGCTTCGGGCGGCTTCGCGGGATGGCTCACTCGCCGGCCACCTCGTTCTGTATAGCAGATGACGCATTCGCCGCGCCCGGTGTAGCCATGCTCGCCTTCACCCAATTTTCAGCTCCATCGGGGTAGCGGCTGGTGCTCATGCGACGACGGGTCTGCGCGGGGAAGGAAACGGAATCCACGATGGCAGGTCGACCGTTCTTCAGGTGCACCAAGGCGATCCATTCTCCTTTGCTGGAAAGCTTGAACGATGCATGGATCCCTTCACCATCGCTTGCATCGCACCAGATGCGCAGGTGTTGTTGTTCGCCTAGCGTGATCGCAGGTAGTTCGAACTTCAACAGATCGTGGCGGTCGTCGGTGAGGAACCAATCCCCTTCATCCAACGGTACGGCGGTTCCCGCGTTGAAGAGTTCGAGCCAATCGCTGGAAACACGTTCATCGGCCGCACGCTTATGGCCACCGGCAGCGAACACCTCGTTGATGCGGATGGGCACCGAGGCATCGCGTAGAGGCAACATTTCGTCCTGTTTGCTGCAGGCCACGGCCGAGAGGCAGAGAAGGAGGAAAGATGCGGTGCGGTTCATGACGCAAAGCAGCGCCACCTAGTTTACCCGATGATCAAGGGAAGGTTACCAAGTTCGTAGCCATGACCGGTTTGATCACCACGGAACACGCCACCGCACACCTAAAGCGTACCCATTGGAACCCGTGTGCCGCGTTTCCCATCGCATTTGCGCACCATGCCATTGTTCGAGGCGCAGGCGGAAAAGAGGATCACCACGAGGAGAAGAAGGATGGACTTGCGCATACGGATAGAACGGCTGGAACACGTCGACCGTATATCGTCAGTTACCAATTTGGCTGATCGGGGAGTCCGCTATCCTTACAAATAGCTCAACCACCACTTATCCCGGTGCGCTGCGCGATACGCCGCATACCAACGGCACGGGAAGNNACAACATCAGCACCACGGCGATCCACACGGCGTACACCACCCAGAGCGAAGATCCATTGTCAGCATAACGTGTTACGTCCATGGTAGCGCTGAGCACCGTTTCGTTCATCGGCTGACCTTGCAGCAGCATGGCGATGGTGGCCAACACATGGATCAGGTAGATGTGCAACATGTAGTAGAAGTATGGTACACGTCCGAAGGTGACGAAGGGTGTTGACCAACGGAACTGCCGTCCTTCGGCCCATGCCAGGAAGAGCAGGGCAGGCCCTAACGTCATGCACAGGTAGAGCAACGATGGCGGATACTTCGTGGTGTTGAGGAAGGACAGCAGGTCGAACATGAACGTGGGTTGATCCACCCACAGCGCTGCGTCACCGTAGGTGTTGATGGCGCGTAGAACGATGAACAGGGTGATGGCTCCAACGCCCAGTTGCACCAACCTGCGCCGACGAACAACGCTAGTGACTTCCGCAGTGAAGAGCCTTCCGAGGCAATACCCCAACGCCATGGTACCGATCCACGGGAGCACCGGATATTGGATCACCAGCGACCGGTCCGTTGCAATCGCGTAGTGGCCACCCCGGTGCAGCGCATCGAAGACGACACCGAGCACGGTACCGTGTGGAACACCAACCGTATCCAGCAGGTTATGGAATAGGACGATGACCGCACCGATCGCGAGTATGGCGCGGTAGGGCAAGTACACCAGCATCGCCAATACGATCATGCTTACGCCGATGGCCCAGAACACGGCGAGCATGGTGAACGAGAGCGTGATATCGAAGGTCCATCCGAACGCCACGATCACACATTCAGTGAAGATCATCCACGCGCCGCGGGTCCACAAGAAGCGGCTAAGTTCCTGTGTTGTGCGTGTACTGCCATAGAGGAAAGCGCTGGTGCCCGCGAGGAACACGAACACCGGTGCGCAGTAGTGCGTGATCCACCGTGTGAAGAAGAGCGCTGGTGAAGTGGTCGACAGATCGGTGGGTGAGTTGCCGAAGAGCAGTCCGTGGTGGAAGAAATCGCGCGTATGGTCCAGCGCCATGATCACCATGATGATGCCGCGCAACAGATCCAGCGAGATGATGCGGGGCTTCATGGGTCGCCAAGTTTACGGTCTGGCGCTTGAAGTGTAACCAGACTATCGCCCGGCTTCGTTGTGCACTGCGTGCGAGCGTTCGAACGAGGCGTGTTAGTCCGCAGGCATGTCGGTCTGTATTCCCAGGTTGCCCCGGGCTCACCTTCTATGGGTACTTCAAGAATACCTGCATCCATGCGATGTGGACCAGACCGAAGACAGAGGCACCTTGCAGAATGCCGTAGACGGAACTCGGTCGATGCTGTATGTTGGAGACACGGGTGCGGGGTCGTTGGGTAGGGAACTAATGCTCCACATCGGGTCAGGGCAACACGATGCGCTGCACGGAAGTATGCGTGTTGTGTAAGCGCACCAGATGCACACCCGGAGCGAAGGAGGTAAGGTCCATGGTCAACGTTGAAGCGTTCGCCCACGCGCGTGCCACACAGCGGCCCGTGGCATCGAAGAGCGCCACTTCGCCCAACGGCCTATGGTCCGGATGCGTGATGGTCAGCAGCCTGTCGTGTACTCTGATCACCGCTGGCGCCTCCGCGCGTTCCACCACACCGGTCTGGCGGTCGAAGCACGGTGGGTAGAAGTCGAACGGCAGGTCCAGCGTTGCACCCGCGGCCAGCGTGGCCATCGGTGTGCTGCTGAGGAAGCCCTGCTGCATAACACCCACTTGGAAACCCGTGCCCGCCGCCACCGGCTGTTCAATATGCAAGGTGTACGGCCCTGGCATCAAACACAGTGCATCCTCGTCCTGCCACATGTCCGCATCGATGTTCAGCTTACCCATGCTCACCACCGCACCCGTGCTATCGGTCATGCTCCACGGGAACGAAGACGTGACCACATTCCCCGTCTGTGGTTGCACGAATACCTGCAACGGCATGCACTCCGCAGGGCACAGTGGCGTGGTCACCGGCAGCGCGCAGTAGTTGAACCCTTCCACTTCGGAGAAGAAGAAGAGCACCGTGCCGGTGAACGGCGTGGCAGGCACGTCGGTGTCATTGTCCAGCTCTAGGTAGTGCCTACTCTCGGTAGGTCCGCTCAGGCCGAAGAGCGTCAAGCCCTCGCGCGCTACGGTATCAGCGTCCTGGTCCACCAGCCAGCAATGCGGGTAGCTCAGGAACTGGTTGCTGGTATGCCGCAGCACCACCTGCATGGCCGTGTCGGAGAACGGCGCATAACTCACCGACACCACCTCCACGCTGTCGCACGGGTCTTGCGCGTGCAGCGCGTTAGGGGGTAGGAGTGCGGTGGAAAAGAGAAGAGGGCCGAGGCGGGAGAGGAGTGAGCGGGTTGCCATTGGAGTTTGTTTCGGCACAAAGCTCATCTGAGGGCGAACCGTGCACAATGCACAGATGCCGTGTATGCTGGCACTTTTCGCTGGTGGAAGCGTTTCGCTGGCGGACGCTATTGAATTCGCTGAGGAGATCGGATATGCGGTTCAAGCAATGCACAATGGTGGTCGATCACTGAGCAACTCAACAAGCACATGTATATTCGATCCATCACTAACCACGCCCATGCTCCCTCTCCTCGTCCTCCTAGCCCTCGTCGCCCTGATCGCCCTCTACGCCGTCGCGATCTACAACAAACTGGTGAAGCTGAAGAACCTGGTGGCCGAGGCGTGGAGCGGCATCGATGTGCAATTGAAGAAACGCTACGACCTGATCCCCAACTTGGTGGAAACGGTGAAGGGCTACGCCGCTCATGAGAAGGAGACCTTCGAGAACGTGACCAAGGCACGTGCTGCCGCGCAGCAGGCCACCACAGTGGAAGGCCAGCAAGCGGCGGAGAACAAGTTGAACGGTGCGCTGATGAACCTGATGGCCGTTGCAGAACGGTATCCTGACTTGAAGGCGAGCACGAACTTCCTGGAGCTGCAGAACATGTTGAGCGTGGTGGAAGGCGACATCGAAAAGTCGCGCCGCTACTACAACGGCAATGTGCGCGAGCAGAACACGCTCATCGAAAGCTTCCCGAGCAACCTTATCGCCAACGCGTTCGGCTTCGCGAAGTCCGCCTTCTTCGAGTTGGACAACCCAGCGCACAAGGAGAACCCAACGGTGAAGTTCGCGTGATGCGTGGTGGTGTCTCTGCGAGGCTGGCTGTTCCATCGCGTGCGATGGTATTCAACTCCATCATTGATATGACCCGCCTACACAGCGGTCAACTCCGACCTCACAGGTGCAACGTGCGGTGGCTGTCCACGATCCGCGCGGTCGCCTCCGGCTCGGGAGGCCGTGCTGCGGGTCTGTGCGAGCCGGACTGCGACTTGGATCGTGGTCGCCTTTTGGCTCCACCTTTTGGCGAAGCAAAAGGTGGAAGTGGATCGTTCATTTCGGATCTTGATCATTTGCTCTTCGGAGAACTAGGCCACGACATCTTACGTGGTGCATTACTGCTCATAACGCTTCTGTTCGTTGCATTCGCCCATGCCCAATCCGAACGGATCACCTCCTTCCACACCGACCTCACCGTAGCACCCGATGGGCAGCTCACGGTGATCGAGGACATCGAAATCTACGCTGCAGGTGTCGAGTTCAAACGCGGCATCGTGCGCCGGTTGCCGCTCTCCTTCACCGACCACAATGGCCGCGAGAACCGGGTTCGGTACGACATCACCGGCGTGCAACAAGGCGGCGTCACCTCGCCCTACCACACTGCAACGGAGGGCGACGACTACGTGCTGTACGTCGGCGAGAAGGACACCTACCTAGAGACAGGTAGCTACGCCTACCGCATCACCTACACCACCCAAGGCCAGGTGGGTTTCTTCCCCGACTACGACGAGATCTATTGGAACGTCAACGGCAACGGTTGGGCTTTCTACATCGACAGCATTTCGGCTCTGATCCACTTGCCAGCCACGGCGCAGGTGAAGCAGACCGCCTGCTATACGGGCACCTTCGGCAGCACGGAGAACGCCTGTTCGGATTCCGTCATCGACGCGCGCACCGTGCGGTTCCAAGGGCGCTCCATGGGTTACTACGAAGGCCTCACCGTGGCCGTCGGTTTCCAGAAAGGCGTGGTGGCCGAACCACCCCCGCCGACGTTCTGGGAGAAGTACGCGGTGCTGTTGGTGGGCGGCATCATCACCGTGCTTTTGCTCCTCTACTACTTCATCACCTGGGCCCGCCACGGCCGCGATCCGGACCTGCCCACCGTGATCCCGCTGTTCGAACCACCCGACAACCTCTCGCCCGCATCGGTGGCCACGGTGATGAACGGCGGTGCCGACAATGCGCACATCACCCCGGCGATGATCAGCCTGGCCGTGAAGGGGCACATCCGCATCGATGAGAAGAAGGAGGACGTGTTACTTGGGTTGATCAGCAAGGAGACCTACACCATCGTGAAGTTGAAAGGCGGCTCCGGCCTTCCGCGCGAAGAACAGGAACTGCTCAACCGCATGTTCGGCACCGGTAAGCACGACTACGTCTTCGATGGTACCTACGACCCGGGCACACAGAGCATGGCCAGCGCGTTCCGAGGCACCTTGCGCGACCAGTGGCACACCTTCCTCAGCAAAGGCAACAACTGGCGGTTCTGGTGGATCCCCATGCTCACCGTGGCCGTGTGCTTGATCTCCATGATCGTGCTGCACAATTCGTACTTGGGCGACAACGATGTGGTCTACATAGCAGCCTTCCTTGTGGCGAACGTGATCCTCTTCCTGCTCTACGTCTACCTGATCCAACGGCCGAGCGAGGAGAAACAGGCCTTGCGCTCCCGGCTGCTCGGTTTCAAGATGTACCTGAGCGCAGCGGAAGAGAAACAGCTCCAGCACTTCAACCCGCCCGCCATGACGCCGGAGGTTTTTGAGAAGTACCTACCCTACGCCATCGCCTTCAAGGTGGAGAAGATCTGGGGCGACCGTTTCCAAAGTATGATCAGCCGCGCGCTGGTGGATCCCAACTACAAGTCCAGTTGGTACGGCGGTTCCATCTTGCACTATGGCGCATTCTCGCGCAGCATGTCGTCGTCGCTCAGCAGCAGTGTCAACTCCTCCAGCACACCGCGGAGCAAGAGCGGTGGGTCGGGTGGCGGTGGTTCTTCGGGGGGTGGTGGCGGTGGTGGCGGGGGAGGTGGGTGGTAGGGGGTAGGGGCCTGAAGTTGCGCGCAGCCGTGTACGCCTGCCCACAGTTGCAGCTAGGCCTCACTTCAACGGCACTATGATGAGGCCGTTACCATGCTTTCTGTTATCGCAGTCCACCAACATCCCATATCTGGACAGGGTTGAGTAGGCAGAGGCCCCGTAGACGGTCAACCCGCGTTCGGCCCCATCCACCTGACGGACACTACTTCCTCCACACCTCCACCAACCGGTCGATGTCCGCCGTGTTGTTGTAGAAGTGGATCCCTACTCGGATGCCTTTTCCGCGGAAGGCCACCTTCACCCCGTGCTCCTCCAAACGCTTCACCTGCGCCTCTTCACCCTGTACCACCAGGATGCCCGCGCGCTGTTCCGGTGTGCGCCCCTGCAACACCGCGATGCCCGCCGCATCGAAACGTTCGATCGCATACGAGCACAACGCGCTCACGTGATGCGCGATCTGTTGCGGACCGATGGCTGCGATCCGTTCCAACGCGTGCTGCAAACGCGTAAGGGCCACCGGGTCGCGATGCCCGGCGTTGAGCATCGCGATCGGATCCACACCATTGTGCTCCTTCAGCTCCGCGCGCACCGCTTCGGAGAGGTGCATGAAGCCATTGCCGAAACCCGCCAAGGGCCATTTGTAAGCACTTGCGCCGACGATGTCGATACCAGCGGCCTGTGCATCCAAGGGTACCGCGCACCACGATTGCGTGATGTCCACCAACGACCATGCACCGAAGGCACGGCACAAGGCGGTGAGGGCGAAAAGGTCGATGCGGAAGCCCGTCAACCACTGCACCTCGCTGATGGCCACCAACTGCGGCCGCTCGCGTTCCAAGATGTTGCGGACAGTGTCGAGGGAGATGGTCCCATCCGCTTCCGGTGCCACCACCACCCGCTGGAAACCCGGCAAGGCGAACGGTGCGTGCAACGTAGGGTAGTCGTGACCGATCAGTAGCACTTTGGGTCGATGCTTGAACAAAGGCGCTAGCTGCGCGAGGCCCACCGTGAAGCTCTGCACCAGTGCCGTACCCTGCTCCGTGCCGCCGATGCTCGCCGCCACCGTGCGCGCCACATCCGTATTGCCACCGAACATCCACTGGAACAAACGGGCACTCCCTTCGCGCATCAAGCGTTGGTGCTCCAGGTTCGCGGCCTGCACGGTGCTTTCCGCCATCAACCCCATGGACGACGTGTCGAGGTAGGTGACGTCGTTCAGTGCGGGGTATGCGGCGCGGAGGGTGGCGTGGTCTGGGAGGGTGCTGGACGATGGCATAGTGCGAAGGTCGCAAAGCGTGCTTTCTCCACACCGCCGCGAAACGGCTTCCGGGATCCGGTCCATTCCAGCCTACTGGCACAGCCGCTCGGAACCGTTGGTCGCCCCCCGGGATGGAAGGGCAGGGCTTTTGCACCCGTACCGACAAACACCAACGATATGGGAACTTGGATCAAGGATACACTGGCCACCGGAGCCGTAGCCAGCGCCGCCACCACAGCGCCCGCCGCCGTATTGGGCCGGGTGGAGAATGGTTCCGCTGCCGGACCGATCAATGCCGTGAGCCATATCCTTTGGGGCAAGGAAGCCACATGTACCGATGCGGTGGATGCCCGCCACACCCTGGTGGGTGCAGGCCTCAACGCTGCCGCCGTCACCAGTTGGGCCGCCTTGTTCGAGCTGGCGCTGCCGCGCAACCGCAGACCCTCGGTGCCGCGCGCCCTGCTCACCGGCGCAGCCACAGCAGCGGTCGCCTACGTCACCGATTACCATGTGGTGCCCAAACGCTTCACACCCGGTTTCGAAGAGCGGCTCTCCGGTCGGTCCCTTTTTGCCGTCTACGCCACCTTGGCGTTGGCACTGGCTGCAGGAAGTTTGATGCGGGAGCGGTGACGGGGTCACGTCGATAGGAGGGGCGCAGTCTGTTCCATGTGGATGCACGTGAACAAGGCCTAAGGTCTTTATAACTGGCGAAGTGCGAAGCCTTGTTTTAAGCAGGGGCTTTGTCGTTCACTGTGGACGTCAGCATCCAAGCGTTCCATTGCAGCCACGAGCCACGTGCAGCGTAAAGGTCTTCAGTACTATCGGCTTCAACGGTCCGGCCGTGGTGCCCCCATCGCTGGCTTCACGCGGCCGTGGATACAATGCCGAGATTCGTGGGCTGGGTGCCGTTCGGGCTTACGGCTAGTTTCGTGGTCATCCTGCTCGTCGCTCGTCCCGCATCGTGAACATGAATCCTTCCACCACCCAACAGCTCATCGGCAACGTCTGCGCCGGTCTCGCCACCCTCGTCTTCCTGTGGCCGCTGCAACGGTTCCTGTGGGAATGGGCGCGAAGGGAGGTGAGCAAAGATCAATGGGTGATGCCCGCCCTGTACATCCTGGTACCCCTGTGGCTGCTGTTGATGGTCGCGCTGCTCTGCGTTACAGCCAGTGGCGGCTTCGACTGGATCCGGTTGAGCCGCACCAAGCTCTACTTGCTCACCGTGGCTGGTGCGTTCGCGCTGGCGATGGCTTCCTACCTGTTCATCGGCCTGTACATCCGGCCCGGTTTCACGCCGCGCGGGCTTTACACTCCAGTGCTCTACCTCGTTACCCTCTCCACCGTGCTGTTGGTGGTCGGAAGCCTGAATCCGAAGCTCGCAGCCGCAATTCCAACCCAGTGGTTGCTCCGGCCATGGGCGTGGTTCACCGCCTTCAGCCTTGTGGTCTGCGTGGCCGTTGGCGGCTACTGGATCGCTACCAACGGCGTTCGCGGTGTGGTCGGCTTCGCCCACCGTATCAGCAACCTGGGCCCAGCATCCACGGAACAACTCGCTGAGATCGCCAAGCTTGATCCGGAGAACGATTTCGAAAGCCTGCTCTGGCGTGCGAATGGTGATGCGGGTAGCGAAGTGCGCGAGGCTGCCACTGCGCGCCTACGCTCGCATCCACAGTTCTTGGAGCGTCTGTCCAGCGAACTGGAGAGCGGCCATGTGGAACCTGCGCTGTCGTTCGTTCGCGATGCCACACTGACTTCCGCCGAACAAGCCCGCTTCGCCGGACCCGCACGCAAGGCGTTGCAGCGTTGGGTGGACCGCATCCCTGCATCGAACTACACCACGAAGGAAAACCTCAGGCGACTGCAGCGCTGGGGCACGGAGATGTTCCGCGTCCTCCCCGAAAAATTCGCCGGCACGGGTGTGGATTTCACCGAGGTCATCGCTGACTTCGAGTGGAGGCTCGAACAGTAGTGGATCCACGAATGGAGATGAAGATCCCCGATCCCTTCAGCCAGCAGATCGCGGAGTTCCCCGCGCCTTTGCGCGCGCTCGTGGAGGCCGAGCTCGAAGCCGGCAACACCATCGTGGCCATCGAGAACGGGTTTCCCGCTGCGCCTTGTGGTGCGTCCGTCAAGCTGGCAAGAGCGGTGTGCGATGAACGCCGGCGATCACAGGGCGAAGTGGAATTCTACGCGCGCAACAACGCTTCCTACGCGGGCGAGTTCACCACCGAACAGCGGCATTTCTTCGTACTCGAACCGCCGTTGCCGCCAGAACCGGAGCCGGACATGGACGCCATCCGCAAAGGGCTGGAGCCGAATCCGGATGTGTTCACACCCTTGGCCCAGCGGGAAGCAGGCTCTGGTTTGGAGAGCGCCAGGGCGCTGGTGCGGGAGAGCCTTGCTCCAGCGAATACAAACACGCCGGGTCGCGCGCTGACCCCGGCTCGGAGGCCGGGGCTGGCTACCACCGCAACCGCCACCAGCGTGAAGCGTCTGCTGCATTTCCGCGACCACCGACCGCCGCACAAGATCCAGTTCGCGCTGGAGCGTGATCTGATGACCCTGTTCACCACCTCCATCGAAGACCGCCTGATCCTAACGGCCGGCGCCATGGTCGTCGGTGCGCGGTATGAATTTGAGCTGCGCTTCGAGGCGGCGATGCCGATCACGAATTGTTACTCGCTGCGCGTGGAGACATCATGGGCCGACGCAGCGGCGACGCACCACGACTATTACCGCAAGACGGCGGGCAGTTGGTTCGATCATTGGACACGCGAATTCATACCCGCCGATCCGCCCGCCGCTGATGAAGGTTCCTCTGCGCGTTACCGGGAGATCTGCGTCGCGTCGTTGAACGCCGAAGCGCATCTCGACACCGTGCCCGCGGTGCAACAAACCATCATAGCGGCGATGAAGACCGGCGCACGTTTCACCACCTCGAACAAGGAAGGCGACACCAGCATCACTTGGAACGGTGAGCGCTTTGTGCGCATTGACCAAGGCGACTATCCGGATATGGTCGTCTTTTCCAGCGAGCCGGGATTCCTGGAAGCGCTGCGGAAATTCTACGACTGGGAGACTTCGAAGAACGTGTATCCCGAAAAGGTCTCCGACCTCGTGGCGTGGAAACTGATCTTGCGCTTGCTGCGGACGTAGCGCGATAGGCACCGCCCTGATCGTCCTGCTGCTGTTGATGCGTGTGATACCCAACGATCAGAGGAACGAAGACCGACGGAATCCAACCAACTCGGCCTTGGTCGCGGCCGATCACGGCATCCGGCTCAGGGTGCAAGTTCCTCGAAGTGGTCCCATTGGCGGTTGTCGATCCGGTCATGCGTGGCGCGCAGCTTCACCAGCAGCCATGCGCCATCGGTGCCGGTGCGCGCATGGTGATCGTGTACAAGGGCCACGGCACTGTCGATCATCGCGGCGCTCTTGGCGTAGTGGCCATCCTGGTACAGCAGCCAGCTATACCTGTACCAGTTGCCGCAACCCGTGTTGTGGAAGCGCTGTGCTCCGGGTGTGCTGAACATCATGTACCCATAGAGCGCATGCACCGGCACGGCCATGAACAACACCGTGGCCAGCACGGCTGCACCTGCTGAATAGCGCGCTGCCTGTTGCCCTAGGGAACGCCGGTTGAGGAACGACCAGCCAGCCACTACCATCACAAGCAGGGCGATGAGAACAGCTCCTGGCCAGTACAGCAACCGGAAGGTGGCGTACAAGAGGAAGAGCCCAAGGGCCAGACGCGCCGTGTTCATGGGTTTCAGGAAGGAACTACCGTGAGTGCGTATGCACGAAGCGATGGTAAGCACGCTGCCCACGACCAGGAGGGCGCTGCCACCGTTCCACTTCAGCCACTTCGAGAACAGCGCGAAGGCGAACACGAGCACACCCAGGAGGAAGAGGGTCGCGGCTTTGGAGGGGAGGGAGGTGGTGCTCATGTGCGGGGGTGACCAGTACAATGCTAACGTGTCGCGCGGGTAACGGAGCACCACAATGCCCTTGCTGAGGACATAACCCACATGCGGCGCTCGCTCACGGACGGCATTTACCTGTTGCGCTGCGGCAAC
>DLGQ01000012.1:79967-80446 GCA_002482775.1 Flavobacteriales bacterium UBA7690
AGCGCTTGTGCTTCTTTCGCAAGGCCTTCAGCCTAGCCCGCTCTATCACCTTCTCCTTCAGCGTCGGGTCTTTCCCCGGCCAAGTGGATAGCAGGCAGGCTTTCAAGTCGAACTCGCCGGGGGCACCCAGCTCGTCCAAACTGAAGTGCATGGCGTGGGCGAGCTTCAGCATATCCTCGAAGACGGGCGATTGTTCTCCACGCTCGATGTCGCTGATCTTGGTGCCGCCGGTGTCCAGGATGGCTCCGACCTCATCCTGCGTGTAGGTGCGCGCGGCGCGTACGAGCTTGAACCGTTCTCTCCAAATGGGAATTGCCATGGTGGTTGGTTTTCATGGGGAGAGGGTTGTTCACACCAAGATCGGAGAAGGCGCGGTCCGTGCAACCAACTTGGAAACTCTCCAAGTCCATCCCGTTCGCCGGTGGTGAGGTGGTCCGTCCCTAGGCCATGGTGTTCAGGCATCGAGGCCATGGTGATCG
>DLGQ01000012.1:80562-116594 GCA_002482775.1 Flavobacteriales bacterium UBA7690
CGGGGTCATGGTATTGAGGCATCGTGGTCATGGTCATCGGTCATCGGGGTCATGGTATCGAGGTATCGAGGTCATGGTGATCGGTCATCGAGGCCATGGTGTTGAGGCATCGTGGCCGTGGTATTGAGGCATCGAGGTCATGGTGTTCGGTCACTTAGGGCATGGTGGACGATCATCGAGGGCATGGTGCTCCATCATCGTGGTCATGGTGTTCCAACACCATGGTCACAGTGGTCGGTCAACACGCCCGTGGTGTTGCTTACATAGGCCCATTTTCTTGGTAAGTTCCCATGCCACTTGGAGAGTTGCCATATCGCATGGACCTCGACCAAGTTTCGGCAACCCCGTTAGCAGCGCCTAGGTAGAAATGGTCGTGTCACGGAATAATTCGCGGCACGAACAAAAACTCACGACCATGAGAGCCAATATCAAGATCGGATTGTACGAGATGTTGCCAACCGCATTGTTGGCGTTCTTCAACCACATCATCGCGAAGCTCACGGGCAACGCGCTGTTCCCCAACCTGCCGGTGCCGCTTGCCGCAATGCAGACCCTGCGCGACGAATTGGAGGCGGCCATCACCGCGGCCATGGACGGTACCTCCACCGACCGCGAACACCGGAACAAAGTGGTACTGCAGGTGCGTGATGTGTTGCGCGTAACGGCGGACTATGTGCGGGCGGAGTGCGATGGTGACGCCGAGCAACTCACCAGCAGCGGTTTCCCGCTCACCAAGAAGCCCGAGCGCTTCACCGAAGTGGGCGTCCCCAAGAACCTGCAGGCCTCCGCCACCGATGTGGCCGGCCAGGTGAAACTGCGCTGGGGCAAGGCCGTTGCCTCCCGCATGTTCCGCATAGAACAGGCCGATAGCGACCCCACCGTGGGTACCACCACCTGGAACACCGTGGGCCTCGTAAGCCGCCAGAACTTCATCGTATCCANNATCCGGCCTCAAGCCCTACGAGAGCTGCTGGTTCCGCGTCACCGCCATCGGCAGCGACAAGGAAGGACTGCCGAGCGACGTGGTGTTGGGTAGGGCAGCTTGATCAGAACGCGACCTGCGACGAGCGCGCACGTCATACCCGCGTAGGCGGGTGAAGGGCCAGCCCCGGTACTGAAAAGTGCCGGGGCTGGTTGCGTTTTGGGGGTGATCAAGTCTGTTCCCGTCGAGAAAAGGGTAAAGCCGGACATTGAACAGTGCATCTCGGTAGATTTGATCGATGAGACAATTAGTCATCCCGTTTTTGCTGAGCGCGCTAGTGGCCTCTGCTCAGGCACCGCCATACACCCTCAAGAAGTTCCTTGCTACACATGACACGCTTGAGTTCCCGCATGAACCAGTGCAGGAGAACGGACTGGTACGCAGCTACGTCCTCACGGAACCCGAGATCTGGGATGTGGATGATCTGGGAAAGACACATGTGCGCGGAGGAACCCGTGCGCTGCTGGTGGTGGATGGTGCCCGTAAAGATGGCAAGCGCGAAGGCATCTTTACATGGTCGTTGATCGATGAAAAGGATCATGCGAAGCGATGGATGATCTGGGAACAGACCTACGTCAACGACCAGCTGCACGGGGAATGGCGCACCTACAACCTCAAGGGTAAACGTGTGGCCGTGCGGACGTACGAGAAGGGGCGTGAGGTGAGCTACAAGGAGTATGGGATCGATGGGACAACCTTGCAGATGGACTTGGTACAACTGGGTCGTTCAGGATCCACAATGCGGCGTGAATTCGGTGGTCCTGGGAATCGCATGCTATCGGAGATCACGCTCCGGGATGGCGTCCCGAACGGCGCCGCGAATGAGTATCACCCAAATGGCAAGCTCCTTCGGGAAACGAACTACGTGAATGGTGTACTGGAAGGCCGTGGCCGAGCCTATTACCCCGATGGTACGCTTCAGGAGGAGGTCTACTTCACCAATGGGGAATATGACCAGACAAAGAAATACTACCACCCCAATGGGCAGCTCTGGGTGCAACATGAGTACAACAAGGGCAAACCCTGGAACGCAGTTGCCAATTACGATAGTCGTGGAAAGAAGCGCGACGCCGGAACCTTAAAGAACGGCAACGGCACCTTGATCTACTACAATGATGATAGCTCCGTTCGCGAGCGCATCAACCATGTAGCCGGCATTCCTCAGTAGGGAGTTGCTTGGCACGGCTTCCGGTCTGGTAGCAGGGTCCCGCCAAATGCGCGGAGACCCTGTGTAGGTTTCGAGATGGAAGGCCTGCGCGGCGATGATAAGATCGGCGCACGCATCGGGAAGGCCGGTATGCTCGCTCGTTCCCACACGATAGTCCTGCGCACCCTCCGCGCCTCCCACGGGAGGCAGGCGTGCCGTGGCCAACATGTCCGCGTTGGGGTCGATGCCGATCACCGGGTGGCCGGTGGTTGCGAACAGGCGCGTGGAGATGCCTGTTCCGCAGCCCAGGTCCACGATGAAGCCGTGGGCCGGTTGGGAGTATATTGTACACGCAAAAAAGGACGACAATCACAGAGCTATGGATGCTGCAATGAATCAAGGGAGCACTAGTCATCGCCCTGCTTCGCTTACTGTAGATGAGCGGCGACAGGCGGTGTATGCCTCATTAGTTCGATTCGCTTCGGAATCTGGTCCTTTGCGTGAACGAGCAGTCCATCGTGCAGTTCTTGGTGCTTTGCTTGGAAGTTCTTTGCAGAGACCATTAACAATCGGCGGCATTCGGAGCAACATGATGTTCGGCTCCGAAAGCGTGTCCCTGAGGACTGAGGTTATCCAACAAGCATTGGTTGACCTTATCGAGCAAGGCAAAGCGGATAGAACCACGCACAGGGAAAAGCATGCGTATTACATAACCGACAAAGGGCAGAAAGAGCTTGACGGGTTGGTCGTTTCCGTGGTTGATCTCTTCGCCGACGTAACTGAGCCTCTATTCCAGAACTTGGATCCCGAGATTGATAGGAACATCGCATCTGGCATTTTCAGGAGATTCGCTTGCGAGTGTTTCGGTCGCTTTGGAAGGCATATTGCGCAAACTGTCTTGGGGACATTGAAGCGCGAGGAATTGCTGGCGCGCACTGACGCACGAAGTGCTTTTGTGGCGGCCTCTGAAGGACTTGGTATGACAGCGATTCAATTGGAATCGCTAGAAGTACGCTGTCAGCGATTCTTAATTAGCGGCGAGGAGTGCGATGAGCGATTGAAGCTATATCTCACACAGGGATTTTACTTCACACAGCTATTAGGATTGGATGGCAGCACATTTGATCCTATCGCAGAAGATGCATTTCGTGGAGCTGTATTTTACCTCGATACCAACGTCCTCTTGCTGGGATTTCTGCAAGCACATGATGATGCACATGAGTTCTCGGAGGTTGTTGCGGTGGCCAAGCGGCTCGGTATTGAGCTAAGGACGACCAAAGCCACTATTGATGAAATGCAGCAAGTGGTTCGAGATAGGATGAGCCGAATTACCAGAATTGCAGAAGTTGTACCGGATGAATTGGTGAAACAGTCGAATGATCAAGTACTAAAGGCCTTTTGGAACGCGTATGAAGGCAATCGAACGTTGACGCCCGAGACTTTTTTCGCACCGTTTCTTGTTCCGGATTTGCAGCTTGATGAGAAGTGGGGAGTTGGGGTTGACAGGATTAGCTCAAAGGAGATCATAGGCGGAAGGGATACGGCTGAGATCGCGACATGTATTAACGAAGAGGCAAAGAATAGCCGAGGCTGGGGCAAGACCGGTGATATTCTCGATCATGACGTAGCGCACTACATATTGATAGGCGAAAAACGATTGACGAATCGGAAAGTATGGTTCTTAACTAGGGATCGATCTCTTCCATTAGTAGCCGCCACACTTCAGCCCGATAAACCGGCATTCTGCTTCTCCCACCTGGCACTCCTTCAGAGTATCTCTCCTTTCATCAATACAGATGCGGAGGAGAAGTCACTCGCTGACATCATGTCTGCTTTTATCACCGATCAGATAAGACCGTTGCGTTCTTTGTTTGATATTTCGGAATTGGCCATTATGGCTGAGTTCCACGCTGATGTGATGGCCACTCCGGGTGATCAGTTGGTTCTGGCATTTGATTACGTCAAGAGCAGTACGCTGAAAGGACATCAGTATCTGCAGCAAGACATCCCGCGGGTATCGCTTGCCTTACGCAAGTTCCTTTCCTCGGACAAGGACAAGCAGTTGCTGAGTCTACAAGCCGAGAGGGAAAGTGCGTTGCAGGATGCGCAAAGAGAGAATGAGCTGCGCAAGGAAGCTGAAAAGAGGGTGCAGGACGCCAATGAAAGAAGTGCCGACTTTGAGGATCAGTTGGCCAAACTCAATGACGATTACAAAGGGACTGTCGGCCAGGTCGAAGAGTTACGCCGTGATGCAGCTACACGATTGGAGCAAGACCGCCAAAAGCGCCATCAAGGTCTACTAAGAGAGGCAATCTGGTGGTCAATTGGGGCGGTAGTATTGCTTACGCTCGTTGAAACAATCGCAAGTAAGCTGGTCGAAACGATTCCTTGGTTATGGCCTGTTTGCCTTCATAATGTGCTAGTGTCCATGATGCGTATCTCGGCGGCCTTGATGATTTTCTTGTCTTGGGCTCGGTACATTCGTGATACACGATGGGCAGAAGGCGCAAAGGTCGCTGGCCTAGTAATTGTCGGACTGTTTGTGATACCCATAGCACGGCTCATATCTCCAAGTACAATGAATGAGCTGGCAGATAGGATTGAAGTGGCAGCCCTTGTAGCTGCTGTCATCGTTGGTTATTGGTTCACGAAACGCAAGGATGAGTAGAAACCCGCGGCTATTCGCTGTAGCCGGGTCTCTGGGTTTTCGATAAGGGCCTAGTCGTTAGCTGAAGTATTTCGTGTGGTTACACATAATCTCCCGCCATTTCGCTCTTGTAAAGCGCTTCCACATTGGTCGCTTTCATGATCGCTTCACGAACATCAGCGCGCGTTAGATCAAGCTTGCGCAGCTTACCGCCTGTTTCAGCCACGGCCTCAATGCGCCGGTAGAATTGGCTATGACTCTCGGTGTATTTCGCCAAGCCTTTCAACTTGGGTAAAGCATCGGCTAAATGGAAACCATGCGGGTCGATGATGTCGGCGACGACCTTGCCTCCTTCCTCTGCGAAGAAGATGAAATCCGGCCTTAAGATCTTGGTATCATCACCATCGGTGTAGGCAATACCGAGTGAGTCCTGGGTGGGCCGGTTGGGGTTCCGATACCAGAATTGAAAACCGCTCCGCTTCATTTCAGCATACAGGACAG
Source organism: Flavobacteriales bacterium UBA7690 (assembly GCA_002482775.1). Taxonomy (GTDB): domain Bacteria; phylum Bacteroidota; class Bacteroidia; order Flavobacteriales_F; family PHOS-HE28; genus PHOS-HE28. The sequence goes on from DLGQ01000012.1 coordinate 85,840, forward strand.
CCTCTTCCCAAGTCTTCATCTCGGCGGGATACAAGCCCTGCTCATCACAGAGCAGATGCTGCTTGTAAGTGGCGATCTCTGATTCGGTTCCGTCCTTCTCCCGGACCTTGGTCGGCTCATAAAGCGATGTTGGGCGCACAAGGTCCACATCCTGAGGATCGGTGGTTAGCGCAACGATCTGCCGATACGCATCCTGCCTATCATGTGGGAGTTTCTTGAAGCGGTCGCGATACTCTAGTAGCCAGGTATCCGACAGACGCTTCGCTTCTGTGTCAAACAGAACTTGCAGGTTCTCCATCAGATGCAATGCCGCGACGTCCTCCCGGGCCTCGATCAATGCGTCATCAAAGTCCTCCTCAGCTTCGGGCTTCTTCTTCGCACGTTCCATCGTGTAGGTCCGTGCAATATCGGGGCTGAGTATTCGTGCGCTATGACGATACGCATCTGTGACAACGGCATCATCGGCCTCCGCTTGAAAGGCATCATCCCGTGTCTTTCCGGTCTGCATATCCGCGATGATCGTACGACCTTCCACGGTCATTACAGCGGCACGCTTCTCCGCATATGCTTTTGGTCGTTCGGCGATGAAATCGTCGAGCATCTTGTGCATCGCAGCGTGGGCTTTGTTACCAGCTCCAGGCAAGAGGCCATCCGAGGCGAGCTCATGCGCGAGAGCGGTAAGGCGGATCGCCGGTTTGGCTCCCCGTTGGGGACGAGTTTGCGAAGGGAGTGAGCTGAACTTTTCCCAGATCACGTCAGCTACAGCAGGATTGGGGAGGAGTGTGATCGCATTGATAACCACCCTACCGGTCGGTGGTGTCTCGGCGCCACCATCACGCAGCGCCTTCACGACATTATCAACCGTCTTCTTATTGAACCTCGGCAGCAGGCATTCCACCCCATTTAGCTTGTCGTTCCCAGGTATGCGGCGTGCAAGTGGGGTGCGCACCATACGGCCAAGCAGCTGCGCGATATAGGTCTGGTCGCTGGCTGGTCGGAAGGAAACCATTACCTCGGCACGAGGACAATCCCAGCCTGTGCTGATGGCATCCTTGGCTACAAGGATCCGGATGGACGTGTCGTCTTGAACGCGTTGAGGCTGGCTGTACGGCACCTTGTACTTGCCGAACGTCTGTGACGTGTGTTCGCCAAACACATGGGCCACGGATGTTTCCGACAGGTCGGGCCATTGTTGGAAGATCGTTTCCAAGGCGCGCCCGATGTCATTTGGGTTAGGCGTATTCGGTACTTGAAGTACCATCAAGGGCATAACTGATTCGCCTGTATCCTGCTCCTTGGTATAGGCTGCCCAAGCTTCCGTGGATTCACGCAGCTTGTCGGCCGCGCGCCGGACGAGTACCGTATCGAAATCACCGGTCGCTTCGTCTGGAATGTCAAGTACGATCGTGTCCTTGATCAGACCGGATTCCTGCACTCGGCTGATGTCAACTGTAACCGCTGGCAAGGTGCTGCGGCCTTGTGCCCCTTCCATAGCCTTGTTAAAGCGATCCACGGTGGCCGAGATGCCCCAGACTGCGGGTATGCCCGGAACACCTTTATCGCCATTGATGAGCCGCTTGACAATAGTCGTCTTTTCGCGATTCTCTCCGCCCATGCCCCTGTGGGCCTCATCAAGTACCAGATAGAGGGTGAGCGCAGGATCCTCGACCGTGTTCCGGATAGTGTCCCAGATGGTGTGGCTGCGCAGGTCGGGTCGCATTTCTGGGAATGTGCCTTCCTCATCGCCGTCAAACCCACGTACCAACAGGCTATTCTTACCGAGCTTCTGTGTATTGAGGAAGTAGATCTTGCCTGGGCTGAACTTCGCCCGATTGAAGGTGCTCTCGACCACTTCCAAGTCCGTATGACGCAAACGATCCGATGAAGCCATCAGGCGGAAACGCGTCTGCTCATTCAAAGAAGGGTCGTCGCTGAACCAGATAACGACGGCCCCAGGGTCTCGATCGAATTGGTAACGATCGTCGCCATGAAATAGGGCCTCGAATACAGCCGCCGCCATCACCGTCTTACCAGCACCGGTCGGTGCCGTGAGGGAGAAAGCATGGCGGTCCTTGTCCTCACGCCATCGTTTACGTGCCTTCTTCAGGTTCTCCAGCACGTCGAGGACGGCTTCGTCCTGGTAATCCTTCAGTGTGAACTTCATGTGTCTTCTCCGTTGGCGAAAGCGAAATTGGTCAGGTAGGACTCGTACAACCGAACGGCCTCCACCCCTTCGGGTAGTCTCCGTGCCAAAGTCTGGAAGCGACGCTCATCATCGGTCACGATGTATGCGATTCGCAGTGCCTTTGCCCTTCGGACGGCTTTGAGAAAATCGGTGGCCTTGTCCAACTCCACCAGCAGCCCGTAGCTATCAACCACATCCCAGCCTATGGCGGGGACANNGTACTTTTTCAATGCGGCGCCCTATGCTCCCGGCGCGTAACCATAGCAACGGTGCTATGCGGGTGAAGGCAGTCTGATAACCGACGGCCACAGGCGTTTCATAGCTCAGGGTAAAGAACTCCGCGTTCTCCTCTAAGCCATCCGCCATCGGGAATTCATCGATGAACTTGTATTCACCTTTTACACTTTTACCGTCCGGGGTATTGCCCGTGATACACGCTTGGACTCGTGGCTTCGTGATGTAGTCGCAGATTCCCCACTTTTCCCAATCCCCATCCCCAGGTCGTAAGCCCTGTTTTCGCAAAACCTTCTCCTCGTCCGCACCGACTTCATTGTTTGTCACGGAGATGCACTGCCGTCGACCCTCATCCTGGCGATTTAGTCGCATAACTGCATGGGCTGTTGTTCCAGATCCAGCAAAAAAGTCAAGTATGACAGATTCTGGCTTGTCCTTGACAAAATACCTAAGCGCATCCTCTACTGCGTATAGGGCCTTTGGGAATGGGAAGACTCTCCCAGGTATTAAATTGTGTAGAAGATCTGTGCCGTATGTCCCAGCATTATGCGCCTTCAAGTACCATACTGTTTTTGGCGTACGTCCTCTTGGGTTATCTGGGTCGTTTGCTAGTAGCAGTGCGCCTCCCTTGTCGCGTCCCTCTACAACGATTTCTCCCGACTCGATTCGCTGAATTGTTCCTTCTCGGATATATGTAATGGGCCATTGTCCTTTCTTTGATACCCTACCCACTCTAATATAACCCGATTTCCAGCGCAATTGAAATTCATTCGTGCCCATCTGCCAACGACCCTCAACTCCTTCTTTGCTAATAGGCCAAACTGAAACACATCCCTTTGGTGGCTCCTTTGCATCAATGGGATGTAAGTCTTTCGGAAGTGGCTCACCTATCCCCTCAATACATCCAGTTGTGATGTTCACGAAAATGGGATAGAAGCTATCGTAGGACTTGGAACGTACACCGGACCTTCCGCCCCTGATTAACGGGAACCAAATTCGCTCGGTTCCTACTTGGGATTGATTATCGTCCGACGCCAAAGTTTCTAGCGGCACTTCTGTCGGCTTAGCCTGGCCGAAATACACAAAGAATGCATACTCATCGACACGTGACATAGCCTTGATTCTTGCTGACCCTTGTCCATTAATCACAATGCTCACCATCTGAATTCGGGCCTCAGGAAACGCTTGTTCCAGAAGCAACCCTAGTCGGAGATACTCCTTCTCGTCAATCGTGACAATAAGAATAGAATCATCCGGATTCAATAACTCCTTCGCCATAAGCAATCGTCTCTCCATCATCGCGAGCCATTTGCTGTGGCGATAGAGATCATCCTTCTCTACAAAGTCATTGTTGTATTTCCAATCTTTTGCCCTTGAGTTGTAGGGCGGATCGATGTAGATGGCATCGACCTTGCCTCGATGTGACCATGTCAGAGCTTTCAGTGCATGGTAGTTCTCCCCGTTGATGACCGTATGCCATGGCTTATCACCACCACGCGAGACCTTTCCTGTTGATACCAAGCCTGGATAAATCTTATCACGGAACTCCGCTACGACCACCAGATCATCCAGCGCTACGGTATGCGATTCTGCAGTGGTGGCATTGTGCATTTCCAGGTCAGCTGTCTTCCGGGCCTTGTGGACGGCCTTCACAAGCCAAAGACGCTGGTCCCCCTTGCTCGTGGTGCCTCGTGGAGGCAGCACACGGACTTTGTCTCCTTTGCGGATCGGCCGTTGTGGCAACTCCACAGCTTCCGGCCGATGCCGCTCGAAGTTGAGGCCAAAGGAGAGTCGAGAGGAAAGTGCACGGAACTCGCGTTCGATGTCAGCTCCGAGCTGAGGGTCTTTGGCCTTGGCACTTGCGATGAGGTCGGTCAGTCTAGACATTGTCCTTGCTTCTCTACGGTACTGGTTCTACATCCACGTTCACTGCACACACTCCCTCCTCTAAGGCAGTAAACCTATACCGGTCCCATTTCATAGTTGGTACTTGAATCTATGTTGAGCTCGCATTTCGCGTGAGGGATTGTACCGGAAAGCCCGGAGGCCGGTAATCCGGCCGAGGACTTGGAGGGGAAAGCCCGACGGCGCTGCATTTGAGCGCCGGCACGCCCACACTTCCTAACTCTGATCCATCTTCTTCACCATCGTCAGGATCGTCGCGATCGCCACCGTCTCCCCAGTCTCATCGAACACATCCACCAGGAACTTCACGATCCCCTTCGCCACATCCTCCGGCGTCCGTTTCTCCTGATCCACCTTCTCCTTCACCGTGAAGCGCACCTGGATCGTCATGCCCGGATACACCGGCTTCACGAAGCGGCACTCATCCAACCCGTAGTTCAGCAGCACCGGTCCCTTGGGCGGATCAACGAACAGGCCCGCCGCGCGGCTGAGGATGAAGTAGCCGTGCGCTACGCGCCCAGTGAAGATGGTGCCCTCGAGGCTGTTGGCATCCATGTGCGCGTAGAACTTGTCGCCGCTGAGGTGGGCGAAGTCCTCGATGTCTTGCAAGGTGACGGGATGGATGTCGGTGATCACGGTGTCGCCCACCTGCAGTTCCTCGAAGTGCATGCGGAACGAATGTTGGCGGGTGATCCCGCTGTTGCGGGACAGGTCGTTCATCCGCGCGCCCTGCTGGTATTGCTGGGTGATGGCGGTGATCATGCTGGGGTGGCCCTGGATGGCGGTGCGCTGCAGGTAGTGCATCACGCCGCGCTTGCCGCCCATCTCTTCGCCGCCACCCGCGCGACCGGGGCCGCCGTGTACCAAGGTGGCCAGCGGGCTGCCGTGGCCGGTGTTCTCCTTCGCCATTTCGCGGTTGAGGATGAGCAAACGACCGTGGTGGCTGGCGGCACCCCACACGAATTGCTGCGCCACCTTTTCATCGAACGTGGCGATGCTGGCGCAGAGGCTGCCCTTGCCGAGCTTGGTGAGGGCCACGGCATCGTCGATGTCGGTGTAGGGCATCAATGTGCTTACCGGACCGAAGGCTTCTACGTTGTGGCTCTGCTGGTTCTTCCAGGGGTCGGCGTTGAGCAGCAGGATGGGGCTCATGAAGGCGCCTTTGCTGGCGTCGGCGCCTTTCACGTCCACGCTGTCGGCGCTGCCGTAGACGATCTGCGAGCCTTTGAGCAGTTCGTCCAGCGCGCGCTTCACCTCTTTGCGTTGCGTCTGTCCGGCGAGGGCGCCCATGCGCACACCCTCCACGCGCGGGTCGCCGATCACGGTGCCGCCGAGGCGTTTGCCGATGGCGATCTGCACATCCTCCAGCACGTTGGCGGGCACCATGATGCGGCGCGCGCCGGTGCAGCGCTGGCCGCACTTCAGCGTCATCTCCTTGCCCACTTCCTTGATGAAGAGGTCGAACTCCTCGGTGCCGGGTGTGGCGTCGGGGCCGAGCACGATGGCGTTGAGGCTGTCGGCCTCCATGTTGAAGGGCACGCTCTCGTCCACGATGCGCGGGTGCTTCTTCAGCATGCGGCCCGTGCTGGCGCTGCCGGTGAAGGTGACCACGTCCTGGTGCATCACGTTGTCGAGGATGCCTTCCGCAGAACCGACGATGAGTTGGATCGCACCCTCGGGCACGATGCCGCTGGCGACGATGTCCTTCACCATGGCCTCGGTGAGGTAGCTGGTGACTGTGGCGGGCTTCACCACGGCGGGCACACCGGCCATCCAGTTGGTGGCCACCTTTTCCAGCATGCCCCAGATGGGGAAGTTGAAGGCGTTGATGTGCACGGCCACGCCCTCCTTGGGCACCATGATGTGGTGACCGATGAAGGTGCCGCCCTTGCTGGTCTTCACGGTGTCGCCGTCCACGTAGAAGGGCATGTTGCCCAGGACGCGGCGCAAACTCGCGTTGGCGAAGAGGTTGCCGATGCCGCCCTCGATGTCCACCCAGCTGTCGGCCTTGGTGGCGCCGGTGCGGTAGCTGATCTCGTAGTACTTCTCCTTGCGCTCGAAGAGGTATTGGGCGAGGGCCTTGAGCATGCGGCCGCGCTCGGGGAAGGTCATCTTGCGCAGGGGCGGGCCGCCGACGGTGCGGGCGTAGTGGAGCATGTGGGCGAAGTCCAATCCACCGGAGGAGGTGGTGCCGATGAGGTCGCCGGTGATGGCGTCGATGAGGTCGGATTGCTTGCCGGAGCCCTTCACCCAAGTGCCCGCGATATAGTTCTCTAGTTGCATGGTGCGAAGGTCGAATGTTCAATGATCAATGGCCAATGTTCAAGTCTCAATGTTCAACGCCGTCCTTCACTTGAACATTGAGCGTTGATCATGGAGACGTGAGTCTTCCGCGCAGCGGCTCCATCGGCCGGCGGCGTAGTTCTGTAACTGCATGTGCTTCATCCCGACCAATGACGGGATGGCGAAGGTAAACGGTGGCAGGATCAACGCAGGGGGCGCGGAGTTCGGGGCGGATTACCGCGCAGGGTGGTATCCATCAGTAGGGAGAGGCAGGGGGGCTATGCGTATTCTGCGGTTCAGGTGCATTTCATCCGCAGTGCTACGTGCCATATTTCGACCATATGCTTCTACGCCAGGTGATCGAACCGTAAGACAGTGGTTCTCCGAAACACCTACCTGAGTCCGGAAAGGAGTTCCAGCGTATCATCATTGGGCAGTCGCGCACCATTCAATAGTTGATCATTGATCGCGGTGGAGGGGGAACATTTGCAGGACGTTTGGTTGACTCACGCTTCCAACTTCCTCCAGTATAGAAGGATCGCCCCAGCGGCGAGGTAAGGGGACGCTTGGGATCGAACCATGATGAGACTTGTCACCCAATGGGTGCAGCCTTGCCATGTTCGATAAAGCACAACGTGTCCATATATTTGATCAGAATGTGCCGGCCAGCATCGCAAAGAAATATGTTCGTATGTAGAAGTGTTCTTCTGCTAGCGGTAATGTCATTATCCTTTAACAGCGCTCGGAGCCAGGTCAACTACCAACTGGAACCCGTCAATTCTGGGGTTATCGTGCGCCCTTTCGACTTGAGTGATGGCAACACGCTCTATGTCTGCCAACGCAGGTTTGGCTGGGATTCCTCCTACGTTTCTTTGCTCAATGCCACCCCGGACCACGCAGTTGTCAATGCCATCACGATCCGCGGTAACGACCCGCTGACCACCCTGTTGGATGTTGATGCGCTCGATGACGGCTACGTGTTCTGTGGAAGCCAGTTGAACGCTGGCTTCTACGCCTTCATCACCCGTGTAGGCGCCGATGGCGCGGTGGAATGGAGCCGCTCGTTCAACAACATCGATGGAGCGGGTTTCGAGCAGAACCAGATAGCTTGCATCATCCCTTCTGGCAGTTCGTTCGTGGCTTACACCAGTCCCAATTTGTACCAAGGTGCGGGAAGGTCGGGATCTTACCGGATCGTAAGTGACGGAAGCGGAGCATCTTGGGAGGGGCAGTCAATAGCGTCACCTGGCAATGTGCGTTATAAAGTGGTTGGCGGGATCGCAGCCAACATGGATGAGCATACTTTGTATGGCTCTGGCCAGCACCTGAGCAATACTTATGATCATCGGCTCATGGTCATGCGGACCACGTCGCTGGGTGCCTCATGGATGAAATTCTACGACATGCGATCAAGTGCCTCACTGCAGCATGAGTCCGTATCATCGCTGTCCCCCATCTCGGGAGAGAGGTTCCTTCTTGCTGGCCTTTTCACCACCGGCATGACGACCTTCGAAGGCTGCCTTCTGGAACTGGATAATGACGGAGACCTTCTTTGGTGTCGCCGATATGCGGATTCAAGCGGTGGGCTTTCGATACGTTCCGTGGTTGAGCGCCCCGGAGGAGGGTTGCTTGCGGCGGCCGTCGATGGAGCTGATCGGATCACGCTGCTCGAACTACAAGCCGACGGCGAACTGCTAGGTGCGTATCAGCATCAGGATGCGATCGGCACGGCTGGTTTTCGTCAGTTCTTCTTTACTAACGGTGCAGGTGAATTGATGTTGGTTACTGCCGACAGAGTGATCAGCTTCAGGAGTGACGGTGCTTCTTGCGAGTTCGTTCCGGTCTCGTCGGTCACATCATCGTTGCACACACCGACAGTGACAATGCATAGCATGACCAATGCGCCCTTCACGCCATCCGATACATCGTTGGACGCGCACTCACTTTCTAATGATCTAAGTTGGGCACAGACTTGCGTGCTCAATGGTATCGAAGAGCGGGGCAATGGTTCGTTCCCTTTGGCATACCCAGTGCCGACAGATGGTATGGTTCATTTCGGTGATGGTCTGGTGTCGAGGGAACGCGTGATCGTGCGTGACGTGCTCGGTGGTGTCCGCTACGATGGTCAATATGGAAGCGGGATCGATATGCGCTCACTGCCTCCGGGCACATACACCTGCGAAGTTCCCAGCAGGGGATGGGTGTTTAAGGTGCTACGTGAATGAATGTTCCGATCCTTCGTGATCAGCCTCTTCTCTGGTCTCACTTGATTCCCAGGGAGTCCTTTTTTCCGCTGTTCCCTGCAGGCCCAATTACCGCGGAGCTGCACCTGCCATCCAGTTCACGGCCACCTTTTCCAGCATGCCCCAGATGGGGAAGTTGAACGCGTTGATGTGCACGGCCACGCCCTCCTTGGGCACCATGATGTGGTGACCGATGAAGGTGCCGCCTTTGCTGGTCTTCACGGTGTCGCCGTCCACGTAGAAGGGCATGTTGCCCAGCACACGGCGCAAACTCGCGTTGGCGAAGAGGTTGCCGATGCCGCCCTCGATGTCCACCCAGCTGTCGGCCCTGGTGGCGCCGGTGCGGTAGCTGATCTCGTAGTATTTGTCCTTGCGGTCGAAGAGGTATTGGGCGAGGGCCTTCAGCATACGCCCGCGCTCGGGGAAGGTCATCTTGCGCAGGGGTGGGCCGCCGACGGTGCGGGCATAGTGGAGCATGTGGGCGAAGTCGAGGCCGCCGCTGCTGGTGGTGCCGATGAGGTCGCCGGTGATGGCGTCGATGAGGTCTGCTTGCTTGCCGGAGCCTGCGACCCATTGGCCGCTGGCGTAGTTCTGGACTTGCATGAGGGCGAAGTTCGGCAGGAAAGGGGGAACGCTGATGACGCTGATCGGGCGGATGAACGCGGATCAATGCGAATGCAGGTCATTTGGGCGTGCCGGTGTCGAATGCACACCGTCGCGCTATGAGTTTATCCCGGGCTTGACCCGGGACAGTAGTCCTCGCTCGTCGTTCCTCCTCGCTTGCGGGCTACTTGCTTCTATCGCTCACGCGAGATATGCCTTCTCCAAAGCGGGTCGTTCTGATACGTTGAACTTTCCTCAGCAGCACAGGAACAGTCTTCTCGGATCGGTCTACCGGGGAAGACCTGTTTGTAGACGATGATCGCCTTCTCGTTGCCGTGACCATCGTATTTGTGCACGGGGACAAAGTCGTTCCAGGGCACGTTCTTACACGGCACCACGTAGTCCTTTTCGTCGAGCAGCGGTGCGACCAGTATATTCATCCAAGCCGCAACGACCAGTGCCGGGTCATGCAGTGGTGGCCTCCATCCGTCATAGGCACAGAACGACATGTGGTACTTCCAGTGCATGCCAAGCATACGTTCGGTCATATAGGATGGCATGATCGATGAAGAGGCTTCTGGCGTGCAGCGCAGTGCATAGGAAACCGACCGAACATTGGAGTTGAACCAAGCGGCCAAGTCAACCGTGACAAGAACACCAGTGACCAGCGCGACCTTGAAGTAGGTCAGGTGGAGCAACCTGCGACGCGAAATAAGGATCACAATGATCTGCATCAGGAAGAAGTGTGGCACATAGGCGAGTATTGCCACAGGCCGAATGAGCGTCACCGGCAGGGCCCAGATATTCCACTCCCATATGAAAAGGATGCAGTACAGGCAGATGCACGCAGCGCATCCGAAAAGGAACGACACCAGGCCTCGGACCTTCTGGATCCGTTCCCTGTAGAGGTTGAAGAACAGCACCGGCGGGAATGACAGGATAAGCGCGACCGACGCCCATGTGACCGGGCGACAGAAGAATTGGAAGTAGTGGTTCGCGAGCACGGCAGCGCCTGCTAGCAGGATGTTCACCAGCACCAGCCAGCGGGAATGGAACAAATCACTTAGTCGCTGGCGAAATGACATCGCGCCAAGAACGTCCTGGTCAGGGAATTAGTGCCCGAAGTGCGATCCGCCGCTGCTTTTGGTTCCGATGAGGTCGCCAGTGAAGGTGATCTGTGTCATCTGTGGAAAGACCATGGCGAGTGTCTGCGGATTAGCTTTGAACTATGGACCTAAAGACCCTCAAGCTCGAACTCCTCGAACGCATCGCGCTGTTGGAAGATGGGCCACGCCTGCTTGCCTTGAAGCGCCTGCTGGACAGCCCCGCGAACTACGCCACACCCAGCGACCACCTTAGCGTAGTGCGCGAAGGGGAAGCACCCTACCTGAAGTTGGAGGACCGGATGTACACGGCAGAAGAGGTGCGGAAGCTGGTGGAGGAGGTGCTACAAGCTATAGTTCCCGAAGGCGCTGGTGATGAGCCGCTCGGTAAGGAGGAACTTGTCGAGTTGGAGCGCCGCCATCAAGCCCGACTGAGCGGGGAGAGCAAGGGTTCATCGACCAAAGAGTCCATGGAGCGCTTGCGTTCCCGGCGACCATGAGCTACGCGCTGGTGGTGCAGCCCGAAGCGGAAGCCGATGCTGCTTCGATCTTCGATGGGATGGAGGAGATAACTCCAGGGCTGGGCCGTCGTTTTCTCGACGAATTGGAAGATCCGTTCAGCTACATCGAACGGGTCCCATTCGGTTTCCAGAAGCGCTACAAGGACTACCGGCACGGCTACCTACGGCACTTTCCCTACCGCGCGGTCTACTTGGTGGAAGGGGAGATGATCCATGTCTATCAAGTTAGGCACACACGTCGGAAAGTGGATCCGGAATTCGGGCCTTGATATTGAATGGGAGTAGATGCTGGGGCATTGTATGCGCCCTTCCGCTACTCAGGACAGGCTATGCCCCAAGCGCCAATGAAGCCCTACTTCGGCCGCTGATCGGCACAAGCCCTCACCGCACCACCACCTTCCCCGACGCCGTCGTTCCTTTTTCACCGGAAACGCGCCAGAACAACAACCCCGCCGGACTAGCGATCTGCACATTCGATCCACCGATCCGCTCGTTCACCAGCATCCTTCCCTGCGCATCGAACACCGTAAGTGTTCCACCTGCTTCAGCGCCGCGCACATCAATAAGGCCAGGAGAATTACTCATCACGTTGTACTGTGGCCGCGCGCCAAACTCATCCAAGCCCACCACCATATCGAACGTGAACGTCCGCGTGTCGGTGTTGCCGCACGGGTCGTTGTAGGTGTGCGTCACCACGAAGGAACCGGAGTTCTCGAAGGTGAACGTGGCCGTGCCCGTGGTGAAGCTTTGGCCGTTGGTGCAGGTCCAGAGGTGCTCGCCTGCTCCGTTGTGGACCACGGTCACGTAGTCACTGCCCAATTCGTAATCATCGAGCAAGGCATCGGTACCGTTAGGCTCATCGAGGTTCCAGGTCTCAAGTTCGTCCAACACCGTTGCACTTGCGATGCCACGCAGGATAGCCGCTGTTTCCGCCGGCAGCGACGAATTGAACGTTGCATCCACACAACTTTCCTGGAACAACGTGCAATAGAACACGCACGCTGCGAGGTAGGTGCCAGCAACTGAAGGGTGGCTTCCGTCATCCACGTAGAGATCGATCTGCGGTTGTGTGTCGCGCACGTTCTTCCACGCCACACCAACGGGAGAGACGTGGGCGTCGTTCATCGTGGCGAGGTAGAGGTAGGTGTTCCTTAAACCTTGTTGCATACCATCATAGGTACACATGAACGGGTAGTTCGGACAGTTCAATGCATCGCCGTTCTCTCGGCCCCAGGTCATGTAGAAGACCGGGTACGTGCATTCGAAGTTCGCTTCGATGTCCGCCAGTAATTGCAGCGCACCATATTCCGTGGACGTGGCATCCACTGGAAGTGCACCCAACTGGCTCTGCTCTTGCATCACCACGAAGTCCCACTGCTGCGAGGTGATCGCCGTTTGGGTGGGTTCATACGAAGCGTGCTGGAGCAAGGTGTACCCGCCCGGGGCGGAACTGGCCACGGTGACCTCCTCACCTAAAGAGAGCGCGAGTTGCCTGAGCGTGTTCGGCAGATCGTTCGCGTAGATGTAGCTGTTGCCGATGAAGAGCACCGAGGTCTGGGCGGATAGCGCAACAGGCAGCAAGAGGAAGGCGGGGAGGAGGCGCATGGGATCAAGGTAGTTGCATGGAATGACGTTGAACCCTGCTATGTGGTGGCCTGTTGCCTTAGCGACGGACCGCGTAGATCAGCTCATCGTGAACAACGCCGTCCTTCACCAGTGTGTTCTTCAAAGTGGCTTCCAGTACGAAGCCGGCCTTTTCCAATGCGCGTTGCGAAGCGATGTTGGATCCGAACGGGGAGGCGTAGATGCGCGTCACGGCTGGGAAATGCGCGAAGCCGAGTTGCACCATCTGGCGGATCGCTTCGGTCATGATGCCTCTGCCGCGATAGGGGAACGCCAGCCAATAGCCGAGTTCCAGGTTGTGCCGCCAAAGGTCTTCCTTGGGGTGCAGGCCAAGCGCACCAGCGCATGATCCATTGATGGCGATGCATCGCCGAAGTGCTGGACCATTCATAGCGTGGTCGATGAAGGTGCGTCCCGCTTCCTCGGTGAACGGGTTCGGGAACGCGTCCGTCAGGTTCGCTGCAACGGTGGGGTGGCTGGCGTGTTCCACCAGGGCGTCCAGGTCATCCGGTAGGAAAGGGCGCAGCACGAAGTCGGTCGTGTGGGTCATTTTTGTGCTTGACGTTGTTTCCACCGGAACGTGATGCCTCCGGTGATCCATCGTCCGGGCAATACCACGTTCGCGCGGTCCATCTGTGCGGTGTTCAGCACATTGTATCCGCTGATGAAGAGTTGCACGGGCCCACGTTCCCAGCTCACTCGGGCGTCCACGCGCAGGTTGTCCGGGTATGCGGTGGCCACGCCTTCGTTGAAGTCCACGTAAGTGCCCACACGTTGTTGCCAGGTGAGGTTCCCGCGCAGGGTGAACTGGCCCACCCGTTGTTCGCCCCAAACGGTGAGCCGGTGTTGCAGGTGATCCAGTACGTACAACGAGGTGAAGTCGAACGCCTCACGATCGGTCCATTGGTAAGCGTAGAGGCCACCGATGCGGGAACGCTCATCGCCAGAGGCCCAGTGCGTGCTCAGCTCCACCCCGCGCAGGTCCAGCGCGGTGATGTTGGCGGCACGGATGACCTGCTCACCGGGACGTTTCACCCAATCGATCAGGTCCCTTCCTTGCCGGTTGAAGGCGCTCACCGTAGTGCTCCAACGGCCCATGCGCATGCGGTGCCCCACTTCGATCTGGTCGCCGTGTTCGGGTCGTAGGTCCAAACTACCCACGGCACCACCTCGGTTGTAATACAGGTCCGTGTAGGTAGGCAGGCGGAAGGCGCGCGATGCCGAAGCATAGGTCGTGTGACGGGTGTTCCAGGCAAAGCTCAGATCAAGACCGGGCAACCATTCGGGTGCGAAAGCCGTGTTGATGTTCATGAGCACACCGGCCTCCGCGGTGAAACGCTTCAACGTGTAGCGGTGATCCAGGTGTACCGCGAGGTTGCGTCGTCCGTCGCTGCGGGTGTAGGGGTCGCGCGAACTTCCAGCGTCGATCGGTGCGTCCATGACCTTTCCCAACACATTGCTCAGGATCCCTTCATCGCGCACGTGAAGACCGAGCGCCGTGGTACCCGCTTTCCACGCGCGGTGTACTTCGGCTTCGCCACCGAGGACCTGTGTGCGGTGCACGTTGTGGAACGTGTAGAAGAAGGTCGGGGTGAAGCGGGCCGTGTCCGCAGTTCCACGGATGAAGTATCCATCGGCGTAGCGGTAGTACCCATCGCCTTCGCGGAACAACTCGAAGCGGTCGTTGTGCTGGCGGAAGTACCCACGTACGCTCCAACTCCACAGCCCGCGGTGCTTCAACTCCAATGCGGCGAGCAAGGTGCGGGTGTATTCCTGTTGATCGGGATAGAGCGAAGAGTAGAAGTTCTGCGCACCGAAGCGTTTGCTGTTCCAGCCCACCTGCCCGCGCAGTTCCAAGCGCTTCCATTGTTTGCCGCCGGAAAGGTGTGCGCCGGACTGGTCATGGTCGCTATTGGGCACGGCACCATCACTCTGCCCATGGAAAGCGGTCAGGCGCATGCCAAGACCATTGCGCGCCCATTCTTGCATACCCCGCGCGCGCCAGCTTCCGAACTCGCCTCCGTCCACGGTGAAACTCCCGTTGGTGCCGGTGGGCCGCCGTGTGATCAAGTTCACCGCGCCGGAGAATGCCCCGGCCCCGAACGTGCGCGATGCACCACCGTAACACACGTCGATACGCTCCAAGGCATCGGCGAGCAACGGAAGGTCCATCAAATGGTGTCCCGTCTGTGGATCGCTCATCGGGATGCCATCGATCAGCACCAAGGCCTGGTCAAAGGTCCCACCACGGATGCTCAGATCCGTCTGTGTATCGAACGGACCGCGCTGGCGCACATCGATGGCCGTATGGTTACGCAACATTTCGGAGACCTCCGGACGTGTGGTGCCTTTCAGAACACGTTGATCCAGGACCTGCACATGGCGCGCTACGCGTTCCAGCGTTCCGGGTATCCGTGTGGCGGTGATCGGCACGGTATCCAATCGCAACGTATCGCGCTGGGCGAGGACCGGAGAAAGACAGGCGCTCACAAAGAGCGAACAAAGGAGCAGGCGTGGTGGCATGGAGAGTCGAGAGGGCGCAAAGATGCTTGTTGAACACCTATGCGCCTAGCCCGTTGGACGGGAAGTGAGCCACGCAGGAAAGCCCCCTTCATCCAAGGCACGCGCGTATCGGGTTCCATCAGAACCCGACACGGCTTCTTCGGGATTCGCTAACGCCGGTGCAGGTAGAG
Source organism: Flavobacteriales bacterium UBA7690 (assembly GCA_002482775.1). Taxonomy (GTDB): domain Bacteria; phylum Bacteroidota; class Bacteroidia; order Flavobacteriales_F; family PHOS-HE28; genus PHOS-HE28. The sequence goes on from DLGQ01000012.1 coordinate 101,233, forward strand.
CCGCTCGCTCGGGCCGCAGAAACGCGGGCACGGTGCTGCTCCCACCAACCTGTCGCTCAAGGAGCCAACAGGTCGGGCAACCCCCGAAGCGATCTTCACCGGTAGCAGGTCGAACGTCCAGTCCTCATCCGTCGTTCGCCGCTCCACAAGGGCAACGGCGTTGGCGCCATCAACGGACAACAAGCCTAGGAGGATCCTGCTTGGCACATCAATGGACCAAGTGGGTTTGGATGGCGTATTGGAATCTTTGATGAACCGTTCGGCGTCCACCTCGCTCAACATGTCGATGATCGCGTGATCATCATCCAGCCGTTTGAACAACTGGAAAAGTTTCGTGCCGTTCTCCGGGCAGTGGCTCTGGTCCACCATGATAGGGCCCGCCACTGCGGTGTAGTTGCCATCCTTGGCCAAGTAGAAGCGTACACCTGTAGGGACGCACTCACGGGTCAGCGTTCCCAGATGGTCCTTGTCGAAGACAGCAAGTTGCCGTAGCTCCTCACACTCCACAGGAGGGGGCGCCGGTTTTAGCATGGCATACAGGATCCCACCGGCCGCAACACCCACCGCGAGGCAGGCAACGAGGGATCCGGAACTGAACTTTCGGCTTGTGGTGGACATGGTGATGGTGGTTTGGTCTACGAAAGCTACACCATTCGAAAAGCGTATCCTAGGAAGCGCATTACCTTGTGTGAATGACCGGGTCGCAGGTACGGACGTGTAGAGCTGTCTTGATGGCCCTTGTCCTTTCCGTTCTCGCACTTCCGGGATGGGCCCAGGACGATCGAAGGCTGCGTGCGTGTTTGGATAGCTGCGATGAAGCGCAACGAACGGGGTCTTTCATTGAAGCCTTGCGCCATGCTGAGCGTGCCGTGGAAGAAGCATCCGCTATGCGGGATAGTGTGTTACTGGCATCGGTATTGGCAAGGCGGGGCGAAGTGCGACAGATCAATGGCGACCTCAGCGGCGCGCTGATCGACCTGCACGAGGCACTTCGGATCTACGAGCAGGTGAAGGACGAAGCCGGGAAAGCCACCGTCTTCAACTCCATCGGTGCGATCCATCACTACGATGGGAATTTCGGGCGCGCGCACCAGTACTACCTCCAAAGCTTGGCCATCCGCTCACGCATCGGGGGGCCTACGGACATTGCCGTGCTCTATGGCAACCTGGGTTCGGTGTTGGAAGAGATGGGTGCACTGGACAGTGCCTTGGTCTACCACCGGCGCAACCTGGCCATCCGTCAAGGCATCGGGGAACAGACCTGGATAGCGGTCTGCCTGGCCAACATCGGCGAGAATTTCGACAAGGCCGGATCGTTCGATAGTGCCCGGCATTACCTGGAAGGAAGCCTCGCCCTGTTGCGCTCCAAGGATGATGTCTACCGGCGTAGCCATGTCACCGGACTGCTTGGTATGGCTTACCTGCACCACGGTGTTCCGGCGCGCGCGATAGCCTATTGCCGCCAGGCGTTGGACCTAGCGGAAGGGTTGGAGAACATGCCATTGAAAGCGAAGTGCTACGACTGCTTGTACCAAGCCTACCGGATCACCGGAAGGGATACCGAAGCGCTGCGGTCACTGGAATCGTACAATGCTGCACGCGACAGTTTGTTCGGCGAGCAACGTGCCAAGGAGAACATGCGCATCGAACTGGAATACGCCTTCGAGCGTGAGCAGTTGGCCGATAGCCTGGCCACGTTGGAGAAGCAGCGGCAAGCTGAGTTCGCCTACCAACGCAGGATCGCCGGTGAGCGCGACCAGAAGCGCCTTTTCTTTTTCGGAGCGGTGGCGGTGTTGTTGCTCGCTGCTGGACTTTGGAGCCGCTTGCGTTACATGCGGCGTTCGCGCAACCTGGTGCAGGTGGAACGTGATCGCAGCGATCGGTTGTTGTTGAACATCCTTCCCAAACCCATTGCCGATGAGTTGAAAGAACACGGCAGAGCGCAGGCGAAGGAGGTGGAGGGTGTATCCATCCTCTTCACGGACTTCCACGATTTCACGCGCATGAGCGAACGGTTGTCAGCCCAGGAACTGGTCGCCGAGATCGATGCCTGTTTCCGCGCCTTCGATGGTATCGCTGCACAGCACGGGTTGGAGAAGATCAAGACCATCGGCGATGCGTACATGGCAGCGGGTGGCTTACCTGATCCCCATCCGAAAAGCGCTGCGCGGTCCGTGTTCGCGGCGTTGGAGATGCAGGATTGGGTGAAGGCCCGTGCTGCGGAGCGCGGTCCTGCGGGGTTGCCGTTCTTCACCATGCGCGCAGGTATCCATACGGGGGCGGTGGTGGCCGGTATCGTGGGCGATAGCAAGTTCCAATACGATATCTGGGGCGATACGGTGAACACAGCAGCGCACATGGAATCGTCCGGTGCGGTGGGCGAAGTGAACATCAGTGAAGCCACCTATGCGTTGGTGAAGGAAGAGCCGGGCCTATCCTTTGCAACACGGGGCAGGGTGAAAGCCAAAGGCAAGGGTGAATTGGCGATGTTCTTCGTGGGCCGCGCATGATCATCGTCTGCCACTGACCTGCTGTTGCGGAAGCCCATGTCAGCACTGGTATGGAGAAAGAAGAAGCCCCAGGATCGCTCCCGGGGCTTCTGTGATCACATGCAGCTAAAGCTCACTTCTTTGGTGCTTCGGCTTTGTCGAACTTCGGTGTAACACCGGTGTGGTGGAAGAAGAAGGCATACTTGTCCGCCACCTCTTCGATGATCTTGCTCGTTGGTTTTCCCGCGCCATGCCCGGCATCCACGGCCACACGGATCAACACGGGGGCGTCACCTTGTTGCACCTCTTGCAGCGCACTGATGAATTTGAAGCTGTGCGCAGGTACCACACGGTCGTCATGGTCACCGGTCATCACCATGGTAGCCGGGTACTTCATCGGCTTGGCATTGTGCAAGGGCGAGTACTTCATCAGGTAGTCCAGTTCTTCTTTGCTGTTCTCGGCGTTGCCGTATTCGGGCACCCAGCCGAACCCTGCGGTGAATTTCTGGTAGCGCAGCATGTCCAGCACACCCACTTCGGGGAAGGCCACTTGGAAGAGTTCGGGGCGCTGCGTCATCACCGCACCTACGAGCAATCCACCGTTGCTGCCACCGTTGATGGCGAGGTGCTTGCTATCCGTCCAGTTCATTGCCATAAGGTATTCAGCTGCGGCGATGAAATCATCGAACACGTTCTGTTTCTTCTCCTTCATGCCGGCCTTGTGCCAGTCCTCGCCGTATTCGCCGCCGCCACGCAGGCTGGGTTGCGCGAACACACCGCCTTGTTCCAGAAGCAGCATGCGGCTCGTGCTGAAGCTCGGGCTCAAGCTCACATTGAAACCACCGTAGGCGTAAAGCATCGTCGGGTTCTTGCCGTTCTTCTCCACACCTTTCTTGTACACGATGAACATGGGGATCTTCGTGCCATCCTTGCTGGGATAGAAGACCTGTTCGGTGACGAACTGTGAAGGATCGAACTTCAGTTCAGGGCGGTTGAACACTTCGCTCTTGCCGGTGGCGTAGTCGTATTTGAAGATCGTGCCCGGATCGGTGAACGAGGTGAAGCTGTAGAAGCTGAACGTATGACCGCGCTCCCCGCCGAAACCACCGGCGCTACCGATGCCTGGCAGTTCCACTTCCTTCATGTCCGATCCATCGGCGTTGCACCGGAAGATGCGCGTGGTGGCATCTTTCAGGTAGTCGGCGAAGAGCAGGCCACCACCGGTGCTCACGCTTTGCAGCAGTTCCTCTTTTTGCGGGATCACATCCTTCCACGCATCCTTGGCGGGTTTCTTCGGATCCACGGCCACGAGGCGGTAACGTGGTGCATCCACATCCGTCATCACCAGGAGTTTGTCGCTCTTCGGCTCGTAGGCTACGATGCTCGTCTTCTGTTCGAAGCCCGCTTGCAGCGTTACCCACTTCGTTGCAGGGGTAGGTATCCCACCGCTGCGCAGATCGTGGTAGTACTGTTCGAATCCGTTGGTGCCGGTGCTTACATAGAGCGTGGCGAATTCCTCGCCCTCGGTGACACCCACGCCCACGTAGAGGTCGCCGTTCTGTGTGTTCTCCCACACCAGCGCATCCTTCTCTTGTGGATCGCCGAGCTTATGGTAGTACACCTTCTGGAATCGGCTAGCAGCGCTCAGCTCCGTGCCTTTTGCCGGGGTGGGGTAGCGGCTGTAGAAGAAGCCATCCTTGTACCAAGCCGCACCGCTGAACTTGCACCACTTGAGCTCGTCGGAGGTCTGCTTCATGGTGCTGAGGTCGTACACGGTGATGTCCTGCCAGTCGCTGCCGGCGTGGCTTACACCAACGGCCATGTAGCGGTGGTCCGTGCTTGTGCCGATAGGGCTGAAGGTGGTGGTACCCTTGGGGTCGATGGCGTTGGGGTCGATGAAGACCTCATCTTTTCCATCCAGTCCTTTGCGCACGGTGATCACACTTTGGTTCTGCAAGCCGCTGTTCTTCCAGATGAAGTACAGTTCGCCCACACGCATCGGTCCGCCGAGCTTGGGGAAGTCGTACAACTGTTCGAATCGTTTGGCGAGATCCGCACGGAAGGGGATGGTGGCCAAGTGCTCATCGGTGAGGCCGTTCTGGAGCTTCACCCATGCAGCGGTCTCTGCGCTGGTGTCGTTCTCCAGCCAACGGTAGGGGTCGGCCACGAAGGTGCCATGGAGGCTGTCTCCGGCAAGGCTGTCTTTACGCGTTCGGGGATAGTTCATCTTTTCGGATGTCTGCTTCGCGTCTCCGCCACCGCATGCGGCGAACAGAGCAGCGCTGGCTGCAAGAAGGAGTTGTTTGTGTGCCATCGAGGGGTTTTGCAAGGCGCAAAAGTAGAAGCCCGCCGCTGGTGGCGACGGGCGTGGTGCGTGATGGATGGTTGCGGTGGTCAGGCGCGCTTGCGGCGTTCCTGTTGGATGGTGACCAGCTCGTACACGGTTCCCGGTCCGGGGACCAGGTCTATACTGGTGTTCAGCTGGCCGGCGAGCGTATGGATCAGATCCATGCCCAGGCTATCGTGGCGTTCCCATTTGTTGCGGTCGGGGAGTCCCACACCATCGTCGCCCAAGCGCATGTGCAATCCGCTTTCGTCGCCGTCGATGTGTACGATGATGGTGCCTTGCTTGCGGCCTTTGAAGGCGTACTTCAAGGAATTGGAGATCACTTCGTTTATGATCAACCCTAGGGGGATCAGCGTTTCCACGCTCATGGTGGGCACGTTGATGCGCACGTCCATATCCAGCTTGATGTCGATGGTGTACGCGTAGCAGAGGTCGCGTGTGAGGTGGGAGAGGTAGCTGCTCACATCGATGTTCGCGAGGTCCTTGCTCAGGTAGGTCTGCTCGTGCACCAGGGCCATGGCGCTCACGCGGTTCACACATTCGTTGAACAGCTCGGCGGTCTTGGGGTCCTTCACCTGGTCCATCTGGAAACGGATCAGGCTTTTCACGATCTGCAGGTTGTTCTTCACCCGGTGGTGTATCTCCTTCAGCATCACTTCCTTCTCCTCCTTGCTCAACATGGTCTCGCGCAGTTCCTTGTTGGCGTGCTCCAGGTTCTGGCGAGCGATGTCGAGTTGTTCGGTTCGCAGGCGGCTTTGCAGCAAGAGCTTGTTGCTCATGCCTACGAGCCAGGCGAACACTACGGCGAGCAAGCATGCTGCGATCAGCAGGAACTGGGCTTCGTCCCAGCGGTCGGAAAGGGTTGCGGTGTGTGTGCCGAGCCCCTGCTCATGCACGTGGCGCGTGGTGCGTTCAATGGCACTTTGCGCGCGCTGAAGCATGAATTGGAACACCACCTCGTTCGGACGCTGTTCCACTACGGAAGCATCCGAAGCCATGGCCTGGGCATGGAGGGAATCGGCCTGGTGGAGCAGGATGTCCATGGAACCGGGCAGTTCGGTCATGCCCGGCGTGTTCCGGAAACGAACACCGAGCTGAGCGATCTCCGCACGCACTTCGGCCAGTTCGGTAGGCCACCTGTATTGCCGGGTGCCCACATCCATCCGGTGCGTCAGGCTCAGTTGGTGTATGGAACCGCTCAACCGGCTCAGTTCGTCCAAGAGTTGTACGTCCTGGGTTATCTTCTGCTGCAACTGGCGCGAGCGGGATACCAGGATGAGGCCATAGACGATGAAGACCGACACCAATGCCACAGCGGCAATGGGCCAGGAACGTGCGGAAATGCGCTTGAATAGATCCATGCGGAACCCGTTGAACGTGCTCCGCAGCCGGTGGTTACATCAGGGTTCGATATGGGCGCGAATGCGTGCTTCGTAGGCTTGGAGCAACTGGCCTATCCGCTCTTCGGAGGCGGTCCTCAATTCGCCATGCAGCCGCACGATGTTTGCCCGGCCGAGGCCTCTGGCTTTGTACGCGTCCTGGTCGGCCCGCATCAGTTGTTTCAGGTGGATGCCACCGGTGGCGGTGTTGCGGTTGCCGGTATGCTGCATATTGGTCACCGTCATCCGGCATTCGCCCGCCCGGGTCTGTATCTGTACATGGTAGCTGATAGTGCCCATGCTCTCTTCGCGACCCGTGAGCATGGTGGAACGGAAATTCAGTCGTGCCGTGGCCTCGATCACCCCGGTCGTACGGTCGCTGTGGATGATCTTGGCGCCGGGTTCTTTCCCGAAGGTCCATGTCCAGGCATCCAACGCACGGTCGAAGAACTGCCCGGCGTTGAGCGGCGCTGTCATGGAGCGGGAAAAGCTCAGCGCGGTGCCCGAAGCCACCGGCCCTTGTGCCCACGACACCCCCGCGAGGAGAAGGGCAAAGGGAAAAAGGCGGAAGCGCATGGTGGGTTGCAAGTTAGCGGTGGGCGGGTTTGTCCGGCTGCTACATTTGGAGCCTTATCCATGATCCATGCCAGTTACGAATACAGGTTCACGCAGCGTTAAAGTGGGGGTGTTCTATGATGGGAGTTATTACACCCACGTAAGTAATTATTACAACTACGTTCATGCGCACCGCCGCCGCATCCACATCGGTGGCTTGCACGATTTCGTGAAGCACATGGTGGCCGAGCGGGAAGGCACCCGTCCGAACCTCTGCCACATCATCGATGCGCATTTTTTCCGGGGAAGGTTCACCGCCCGCGAGGCGAACGAGAAGCCGAACCAACTTTACTACGACCGGGTCTTCGATGATGTGCTGATGTACAACAACGTGCAGACACACTACTTGCCGTTAAAGGACATGATGGGGCGCAAGAAGGAGAAGGGCATTGATGTGCTGATGGCACTGGAGACCTACGAGCTTTGTATGCTGAAACGGTATGACGTGGTGGTCCTTGTTGCCTCCGATGGCGACCATGTACCGCTGGTGCGCAAACTGCACGCCTTGGGTTGCAAGACCATGCTGTTGGGATGGGATTTCGAATTCACCGATGCGGAAAGCGGGGAACTGCAGTACACCCGTACCAGCACGGATCTATGGAATGAGGTTTCGTACCCGATGCAGATGCACGACCTCATCGAAGAGGGGTTGAAGGAGGATGATGAGCTGATCCGTGAGTTCTTCGTGATGCGGGAATCACCGGTACGCGACCTGGACGAGAACGGAGTTTCCACTACGGAGGTGGATGACACCCGGCACAGGAGCACCGTGATGAGCGTGATGAACGGATACGGCTTCATCCGGTTCCCGGACAACAACCTGTTCTTCCTGCGAGAGGATCTGGAAGATGCCGAGTTCGGGGATCTGCGTATCGGCGACGAACTTGAGTTCAACGTGGCCGTTAACAACCGCGGGCAACGTGTTGCCCGGCACATCAAGCGCGTACCCCAACTGGAGGACGCTCCAGCCTAGGTCGTTGCAGGAAGGCGCAGCAGGAAGGTGCAGCCGTGCCCTTCGCCAAGGCTGGAAACGCTGAGTTCTCCGTGGTGGGCACGGGCCCATTCTGCTGCACGGGCGAGGGTGCCCCGACCTTGTGCTTCACCTGCCGTGGGCCTATTACTTAACCAGGCGAAGCGGGTGAAGATCCGATCGAGGTCTTCTGGAACCAGACCAGTGCCTTCGTCGCGGACGGATAATTCCACCATATCACCAACAGAACGTAGGTTGATATGGATGGTGGTGCCGGTCCCGGAGAACTTGGATGCATTGGAGAACAAGGCGTCCAGTAGATCCCCGATGATGCGCGCGTCGACCAGCACATGGATGTCGTGGTCAAGGTCCAGCGCGATCGTTTGTCGCTTCCGATCGGTCCGGTGGCCGATCAATTCGATACGCTCGCGCACCAAGGTGGCCAAGTGTACCATATGGACCACGGGGACCACGGTGCCGCGTTCCACACCGAAGTCGTCCATGACACGTTCCACCTCGCGCAGTGCTTTGAAGAATTGCTGCTCGCCATAGAGGACGAATTCCGCGCGTTCCTCAGCGGTCCCTTCCTCCTTCAAGTGCGTGAGCACTTGCTGTAGGCCGATCAACCGGTTGCGCAGGTCGTGCGCGAAGGTGTGCAGGCGTTCCGCTTGTTCGGGGCTCGCCTTCATGGCTTAGACCGAGGTGCGCACGAAGCGTTGAAGCATGTCCTCCAGACTATCTGCATTGATCGGCTTGCTCAGGTATTGGCAATCGTTCAACGCGTGAATGGCGGAAATGATCTCCGGCTTGGTGCTGGCTGTAAGGAACAGGATGGGGATCTGGTTGTTCACCTGGATCTCCTTGGCCAATTCCAAGCCCGTCTTGGTGCCTTTGAGGTAGATGTCCATGATGATCAGGTCGGGTAGGGCGATGGCGAGCTGCGCCTCCGCTTCTTCCGAACTGCGTGCGGTGCCGATAACGTCGAAACCCATGCGTTCCAGTTGCAGGCGATAGCCGAACGAGATGATGGTTTCGTCTTCGATGATGAGTATCTTCTTCATGGAGCGGGAGAGGTTGTGAGAGTTAAGCCGTGCGTAATCGATCGTGTTCGCGTACCACCCGTTCGTAGCTATCCACGCTAAGGGCTTTCTCCACATAGCCGATCACGGAGCGGAACGAGAGCGCCTTTTCGAGGTCCGCCGGCCGGTTGCTGCTGGAGAACATCACCACGGAAGTACAGCCGTTCGGTAGCAGGCCTTCCGATTCGCAGGTGGCCAACAGGTCGAAGCCGGTATGCTTGGGCATGTTGATGTCCACGAACATCAGGTCAGGTAGTTCGCCTTTGTCGCGCAGGTAATCCAGCGCTTCATCGGCGGAGGTGAAACACGTTAGTCGTCCAATATGGCCGGCCTTCTTCAACACCAACTTCGTAACGAAGTTGCAATCATCCTCATCGTCGACCAACATGATGTGGTCGACAGCTGGGCTCACATAAGTAGGGTGTGACATCGGGCCTTGCAACGGGAAAGGCCGGTGGTAAGTTTCACCGCAGGTCGTGGTCCAGCTTCACGATGCTCTCCGGAGAGCCGAGCAAGTAGAGCAGATCGTCGGTCAGGATCCGCGCATCGCCTTTCACATTGGTGATGTACCGTCCATCGCGCCGGATGGCCAGCACGGTGATGCCGTACTTCTCGCGGAGCGCCGCCTCGGCGATGCTGTGGCCCACTACTTTCCCCTTGCCCAAGGTAACGGGCAGGGTGGCGATCTCCAACCCCGGGATGGTGAGGGGTTCTTCCTTGCGCCGCACCTTGTTCCCCGTTGCGCTGGTGTTCCCGCGAAGCCTGCCATAATGGTCGTTGCGTATGCCGGCCACCATGCTCTGGATCTTCGCTTCGGGGATCAGGTATTTGCGCAGGACCCGGTGGAAGATCTCGATGCTCGTCTCGAACTCTTCGGGGATCACTTCGTTGGCACCGGCTTCGAAATTGGCCTGGATCTCGCGCACGTAGCGGGTACGAACGATCACGTGCGTTGTGCGGCTAAGGGTGCGCACGGCGGCTACGATCTGCTTGGTCTGGACGGCATCGGCGATGGCCACGACCACCACGCGTGAACGTTCCACGTGGGCCTGTTCCAGCAGGTGGATGTTGGCCGCATCGCCTACGAGCGTATGCAACCCCACGAGTCGTGCCTTGTGCGCACGTTCAGCATCCGCCTCGATCACGGCGCAGCGGATGCCACTATCGATCGCGGCGCTGGCCACGTTCTGTCCGTTCAACCCGAAACCGATGATCACCACGTGGTCCTTCAGTACATGCGCCGTGGTCTTTTCGTTCTCCGCCTTCACGCGCACCATGCTGGTCAAGCGCCGGCCCACCCGTTTCGGAACGAAGCTGAGGAAGAAGCGGCGCACGAGGCGATCGGAATACTCCAACATGAACGGTGTTGCACCCATGCTGAGGATGCTCACGCACAGGAAGATCTGGTAGTGAGCTTCGCTCAGCAGTTCCATCTCCAAGCCGGGAATGGCCAGAATGAATCCGAACTCACCCAGTTGGAAGAGCGCCAGACCCGTGTGCAGTGCGGTCTGCAAGGGGTAACGGAGCACCCGCACGGCTATGGTGGTGGTGATCACCTTAAGCAGGATGAGACCGATGGTGAGGCCGATTATGAGGAAGGGTGCGTTGAGGAACTGGTGCAGATCCACCAGCATGCCGATGCTCACGAAGAAGAAGCTCATGAACAACTCGTGGAACGGCAGCACGATGCCCGTGGCGTGGTACGCATGATCGGTCTCGCTGATGATGAGACCTGCGAAGAAGGCACCGAGAGCCAGCGAAAGGCCCAAGGCTTGTGTGGCGAAGGCTGCGCTGAAACAGATCACAACGATGGTGATGATGAAGAGCTCGTTGCCTTTGCCTTTCGTTACGGCAGCCAGCAACCGTGGCACCACGAAACGTCCGCTGATGTACACCGCCACCAGCAAAACGATCATCTTGCCGAGCAGCCATAGCAGGTCGCCCCCGATGTCACTGCTCTTGCCTGCGAGCATGGGTGTCACCAACATCATGGGTACCACGATGATGTCTTGGAAAATGAGAATGGCGGTGGAAACGCGGCCGTGCGATGCATCCATCTTGCCCTTCTCCTGCAACACGCGCAACACAATGGCCGTGCTGGAAAGTGTGACGAGGAAACCGATGAACACCGCGCTCTCCGTGCGCATGCCGAACCAGCCGAGCACCCAGGTGACAGCAGCGATGGTGAGTCCTGCTTGCAACGAACCGCCGATGAACACCGTGCGGCCCAATGCGGCGAGTTTCTTCAGGCTGAACTCCATGCCGATGACGAAGAGCAGCAGGATCACACCGATCTCGGCCAGCGCTTCCACCTGGTCCACCTCATCGATCCAAGCCAACCCGTGCGGACCGGCGATCATGCCCGTGAGGATGAAGCCGAGGATCCCCGGCAGTTTGAATTTGCGGAACAGCAGCAGGATGCCCGTGGCGAGGCCCAGGATGATGATCAGTTCGCCGAAGAGCGGGAAGTGCATGCCTTATTTCTTGAACACGAGCCACACCGCCGCGATCAGCAACAGCCCTGCAAGCGCGTGGTTCCAACGCAGTGCTTCGTTCTTGAAGGCCACCAGGCTGAACACGACGAAGACCACCAGTGTGATCGCTTCTTGGATCACTTTCAGTTGCACCAGGGTGAAGGGACCGCCGTTGCTCATGTGTCCCATGCGGTTAGCGGGCACCTGCAGTACATACTCGAAGAAAGCCAGACCCCAGCTGATGAGGATGACGCTGAAAAGTGCCAGGCTTTTCCCCCACGAGAATTCCTTGAAGCGTAAATGGCCATACCATGCCAACGTCATGAAGATGTTGGAGAGCACCAGCAGTACGATCGTCCAGAGGCCTTTCACGGATCCGTATTGTTGCGCGAAGATCCCCCGGGATCCACCTGGTTCCTACGGACCCATCGCTCCTCGGTCAACTAAGCCGTGTTGATCCACGCGATACCTTCAGCCCGCTATGGAACATCGTCGTCAGCCCTTGCTGAGCAAAGCAGCCTTCATCCGGCGGCAGCTGCGCTTCTTGTTGGCGGCCGTGGTCTTCGTGGCCGTTTCGTTGGCGATCGGCGTGGCGGGCTACATGCACTTCGCAGGCTTCACCTTCGTGGATGCCTTCCTCAACGCCAGTATGATACTCGGCGGTATGGGCCCCATCGGCGACCTGCCCAACGATGGAGCGAAATGGTTCGCTTCGTTCTACGCGTTGTTCAGTGGTATCGCACTGCTTGGTACCGTAGCAGTGATCCTTACACCGCTGATGCATCGTATGCTGCACGCGTTGCATTTGGACGACGACGAACGCAGCTGACCACTACGCGTCGGAGTTGAAGCGTCACGCCTCACGCGTCTCCTTCCACGTCTTGTACTTGGCCGTGATCGGCTCGCGGTCTTTTGGCACTTCACGTAAAGGTTCGCAAGGCTTCAGCGTGGCGTGCAGCTCAGCAGGCAAGCCTTGGTAGAGCTTGGTCCCGTCGGTCTTCCACGCGATCATCTCATCGGTCACCTCCTTCACCACCTTGGCGGGGTTGCCCACGATCACCTTGCGCGGGGCCCAGATGGAATCGGCGCGGAGGAAGGAGAGGGCACCCACGATGCATTCGTCGCCCAGTTCCACATTGTCCATCAGCACCGCGTTCATCCCCACCATACAATTGCGCCCCACGTGGGCTCCGTGGATGATGGCCCCATGCCCGATGTGCGCGCTCTCCTCCAACCGCACGGTAACACCCGGGAACATGTGGATGGTGCAGTTCTCCTGCACATTGCAGCCGTCGCTGATGATGATCTCGCCCCAATCGCCACGCAACGCCGCTCCCGGACCGATGTACACGTCCTTGCCGATGATCACATTACCCGTCACCACCGCCTGCGGGTGCAAGAAGGCAGAAGGGTGGACCACAGGCCTGTAGCCGTTGAATTCGTAGAGCATGGTGCTGAAGATCCGGCAAAGGAACGACCATCCATTTATTCGCTGATCCGCTAATTTGCTGACCAGCTGATGACTGGCCCATAGCACAACAAAAGGGATCGCCCCATACCCTTATGATGCGCATTCATCAACTGATGGCTCCATCAGCTGATCGGCTACTTCTTCATACATACCTGACCCTCCACCGGCCAATGTTAACTCTGCGTTAAGCATTACCGCCCCTACCTTGGCGCTCCACCAAGCCGGGTACATTTGGCCCGCGAAAAAGCACCCCATGGCACTGGACAACCTGCTGAACATCTTCAAACCGCGCGATCGCGTGTTCTTCTACCACTTCGAGGCCAGTGCCGCGAACGTGCTGAAGATGTCCGAGGACCTCATCACGATCATGGCTTCGGAGCCGGGTTCGCAACGGGTAGCGTTATTGGAGCGGTTGGAGATCGCGGAGCACGCCAACGACGACCTCACACACACGATCTTCACCGATCTGGCGCGCAACTTCATCACGCCGATCGATCGGGAGGACATCCACCAACTGGCCACCAGTTTGGACGATGTGGCCGACTTCATCCTCGCCGCAGCGAAGAATCTGGAGCTTTTCGGCATCAACAAACCCGATGACACGTGCCGCGAACTGGCTCGGTTGGTACACGAAGGGGCCGGGATCGTACAACTGGCAGTGCAAGGTCTGCGCACCATGCACAAGAGCGGCAGTAACAACGAGTTCGTCGTGCGCATCAACAGCATGGAGAACGAGGCGGACGAGGTCTACGACAAGGCCATACAATACCTGTTCGCCAACGAGAAGGACCCGATCCAGCTCATCCGCATGCGCGACATCTACTCCACGTTGGAGCTCGCCACCGACAAGTGCGAGGATGTGGGCAACGTGATCGAGTCCATCATGCTGAAGTACGCCTAGGCGCATGACGCTTCTTGTCGTCATCATCATCCTGGCCTTGGTGTTCGATTACATCAACGGCTTCCACGACGCGGCCAACTCCATCGCCACCATCGTCAGCACCAAAGTGCTCACACCGGTGCAGGCGGTCATCTGGGCGGCGGCCTTCAACTTCATCGCCTACTTCATCTTCAGCGATCACCACGTGGCCAATACGGTTGCCAAAACGGTGCATGAGGAGTACATCACCCTGCGCGTGGTCCTTGCCGGTCTGTTGGCCGCCATCACGTGGAACTTGCTCACCTGGTGGTACGGTATCCCCAGCAGTTCTTCGCACACGTTGATCGGTGGTTTCGCCGGCGCAGCTTTGTGTGGTGCGAACTTCGACATCGGCAGCATCAACTTGGAGAAGATCGGCATCATCGCCTTGTTCATTTTCCTTGCACCATTGGTAGGCCTCATCATCTCGGTGTTCATCACGCTGGTCACCTTGGTACAGCGGCTTTGGCTGCGGATGCTGCTCATCGCGGTCTCCACGGCCATCACCTGCATCTTCGTCCTCAAGAACAATGATCTGCGCATCGCGCTCGCCGTGCTCTCCTTGGTCTTCATGGCGGTGTATGCGTGGGACCTTACGCGCAGCCAACCCAGTGCGCTCCGCACGGCGAATCTCTACAAACGGCTGCAGTTGCTCAGTTCCGCGGCCTTCAGCATCGGCCACGGTGGTAACGATGCGCAGAAGGTGATGGGCATCATCATGGTAGCGATGGTGGCCGGTGGCCAGAAGGAAAGTTTGGATGACATGCCCAATTGGGTACCCCTTGCGTGCTATACGGCCATCGGCTTGGGCACCCTTAGCGGTGGTTGGAAGATCGTGAAGACCATGGGTTCGCGGATCACCAAAGTGACGCCGTTGGAAGGTGTGTGCGCGGAAAGTGCCGGTGCCATGACCTTGTATATGACCGAACAGATGGGTATCCCTGTCAGCACCACGCACACGATCACCGGTGCCATCATCGGTGTAGGTGCCACCAAGCGGTTGAGCGCGGTGCGGTGGGGCGTTACCGTTCGGTTGCTGTGGGCTTGGGTGCTTACCATCCCGGTAAGTGCGGCGTTGGCGTGCATTGCCTACTGGATCGCCGGGTTCTTCGGGATCTAGGCAAGCATTGGCCATCTGTATCGTTGGCCGAAAGGATATACTTGCCTCATGCGGCACCATCTTCCAGGGCTTAGTGCGTTGCGTGCGATCGCGGCCTTGGTGGTGGTCACGGTCCATCTGGAGATGGAGAAGAAGGATCGTGGCATCCCCAGCGGGTTGGATGCAGCGGTGCGGTGGGTTCCCGATCACCACTTGGGTGTGGTGCTGTTCTTCGTCCTTAGTGGCTTCTTGATCACTTGGTTGCTTGTGCGCGAGCGGGAGCGGGCGGGCCGAATCGATCTGCGTGCGTTCTNNCTACATCCGCCGTGTCCTCCGGATATGGCCGCTGTATTACCTCGTGCTCCTGATATCCTGGATGGGCTTTCCGTTCAAGGTGGGTTGGGCCACGTTGCTGCTCTGTGTCACGGGCTTTCCGAACGTCGCTAAGGCGTTGGATATCGGGTGGGCCGCCAGTCCGCAGATCTGGTCCATCGGTGTGGAGGAGCAGTTCTACTTCGTG
>DLGQ01000065.1 GCA_002482775.1 Flavobacteriales bacterium UBA7690
TCTTGGATGCTTCGATGTCGATCTTCTCGGCCATGATTCGATTAGCTGATGTGCCGATGAGCGGATTAGCTGATGGCGTGGTGCGAAGATCGGGCGTGGGGCGCGAATAGTTGGCATCGTTACCCTGAGCTTATCGAAGGTTTGGGCGTGCCCCCTCGCAAAAGCCTCTGGGTCGCGCTTTCCGCTGCTGCTCCTCGGCCNNTTACCGGCCTGTGGGGCATTCGCTGCAATCGCTCACGCGGAATGCGAAGCCTACATTAGCGAACAACGGTCATCTCGCATGAGCATTCGAACTGGTAAGGTCCTTCTCGCCGCAGCACTTCTGCTGGTGATGTTACAAGAGGCGTTCAACATGTGGAGCCAAACCCGAAGCACCACACATTTTCTGATCGCGCTTGCAATAACGATCGTGCTCTGCGGCCTTTTGCTGATAAGTGCTTTCAAGAAACGCGACCCTCTAGTTGTGACGTCAAAGGGTTGGAAGGTCTTTTGGAACGTTATTGGGGTTATCTGCGCCCTGAGCATCATTGGCAACGTGCTTGGATTAGGGAAGCCCAAGCAACACTTCATTTCGGCGGGTGGTCTAAAGATCCCTATTGACGCATGCGTGCAGGGTGCAGAGCGAATGTTCGATGATAAGAGTGAACGCGTCGCATTCTGCAGCTGCCTAGCCACCAAACTTGCCAGCAATCCTGAAGTCGCCAAGACATATACGAGACATCTTGAAGCTGGCCGTATGGATCAAGTCGCCGAAGCCCTTCAAGGTGCTGCAACTTTCGATGTATCTGAACTTGCCAGCTGTATGTCCAACACTCCGAGTATTCGTTGGACCGATGTCATGCTGTCCCGTGTTAGAAAGGATTGCATCACAGGGATGAAGAGTGACAGTTCCTATGTCGACTACGATGCTGAGACTTTCTGTGATTGCCTGACCCAAAAAGTATCTCACCATTCTCCGTCCTTTCTTACGGACACCTCGCAAGATTCGACCTTGGCACTAACGAAAATACAAGAGGACTGCACGGCGCTAAGTCAGTAATGACCGTAGCCAGATCTCATCCATTGAACCGGCCCTTCCCCGAAGTGGCGTTAGTCTTCGCTGTCGCTACTTCTGCTTCGCCGCGCTCAAGAACGGCATAGTGGCCGCTTGCTTCATCCACGCCGCCACTTGGCGTTCGTCAAGATCCTTCACCGATGCCAGCTCCACACCCCGTGTGCCTGCCTGCCGAAGGCAGGGCCTTACCCATCGCCACGGGCGTCACCGGCGGTTCTGGCTTCAGGTCCGTGCCGCGTATGAACATCAGTTTCACATGGCCCACGAAGGCGCCTGACGCGAAGCACCATCCGCCATCAACACCGTAGTACGCCATGCCCCACTTCACCGAACGTTGAAGGCCCGGGAAGGTCTTCGCCGCCAGGGCATCGATGCGCTCGGCTATACCGCGCTGCGGCTGGGGCAGGCTGGCGATGTAGTCGAACACGGGGGTGTCGCCTTCCGCGGCCTTCGCCGGGCTTGCCTTGCCCTGCATGGCGGCCTTCAGCTTCACGGTATGCTTGGTCGGGGCGGTCTTCTTTGTTTTGGTGACCTTTGTCTTGGAGGCTTTTGATGCAGTTGGCATGGCTCTATTGCGACTGTGGTGCGAAGGTCGTAGGTGGTACTCCATACTTCGATACGCTCATGTTCGGTCGCAACCAAGTCGCTACTCCAACCTGAACACGAACACCACCCGCCCGCGCTGCTGCTCCGGTGCTTCATGATCCGCCGAGAACCGTAGATCCATCGCGGCCTTGCGAGCGGCTTCCACCAGAGCAGGTGCGAGGGTAGTGCTGCCGCGCATGTTCTGCCCTGTGCTCATCACCTTGCCTTTTCGGTCCACATAAATGTCCATCACCACTTTCCCTTGGCCTTTCGGCAGCTTCGTGATATCCGGCTTGCTGATCAGGGTTCGACCTGTGAGTTCGTAGCTGAACGTAGCGCGGGAAGAAAGACTGCCACCCGGGCTACTGCCGGTTCCGTTGCCTACACCATTCCCCATGCCCGATCCCCCACCATCACCGTGACCGGGGCCATTTACGCCGGATAGCGCCTTATACGTGAAGGTGAGTTCACCGGTATCCATGGGCATTCCCGCTTCTATGGGGTAGTACGTATCCTTCTTCGCCGCTTCCAACGTTTGGTCCAGGCATGCTTGTGAACGGATCGTGCTCTTCGCCTTGTTCACTTCGGCCCGTTGCACTAGGCCCTTTCGATCGATCCACACCTTCACCACCACGGTGCCGACTTCTCCGCACGACCTTTTGTAGCTACGCCACATCTGTGAGCGGATGCCGGTATAGGTCACTTCCGGTTCGTCCGGGTTGCCTGGATTTGGCGTGCCGTAAATGAACTCTTTCCCTTCAGGAATGGTGAAGTCCGGGTCGAGTTCAACCACGATGGCACGTCTGTTCGTCTTTCGAATGGGCACGGCGTGGTGGGCCTTGCTCCGGGTGTCCAGCACATCCTTGCCCATGCGGTAGTTGGGGCGAGGACCCGGACCCATGCGGGTGATATTGACCTCGACACTACCGGCACCGCTTGTGAATGTCTTCGGCATCGGATCACCGGCGCGTGCCAGTTGCATGAACAGGTTGAACGGATAGTCACCGCCGTGCGGCATCCATTCCAACGCATCCACAAAAGGGGAGGGCCCATGACCGAAACGCACGAATTGGATCGTATCGCCCTTCACCACGGTCCAGCGCTGCATGTTCTGGCCGAGTATGCCTCCGTTCCTGTCGTACGGCTTCTTACGTGTCACGCGCCACGGCGAACCATCGTCTTTGTAGCGGTACCAGTTCACCACAACCCGTTCGCGCAGGTCGTTGATGGAACTGTTGATCTCACCTTCCTCGGTTCCGGTCTGGTGGAAAGCGATGGTGTTCGTTCGCAGGTCGGCGACGAAGGTGGTGGTATCACCAGGAGTGTGGTAGTGGAGGATGGCTTCAAGCGTATCCGTCCACAGGACGAACCGCACTGGCGCGGTGCCGTTGGGTAGTTTCACGGTGCCGCTCACTTCACCGATGAAACGATTCTTGCGCAGGCTGTCCAGACCTAGCGCGGTGTAAAGAACTTCGTCGGCTTTGGTGTCTTGCTTCACGCCCTGCTTTCCGCTGAAGTGGCGGGCCATCCACGCTTCGATGTCGGGGGCTTGTGCAAATGTTGAACAGGCGCAACACAATGTTCCGGCCCAGAATACGAAGCGACGCATGATAGCGCGTGGCCTTTACAACTTGAAGCGTATCGGCAGGTTGTACTGCACGCGCACCTCTTTGCCGTTCTGTTTGCCGGGTATCCATTTGGGCATGCCCTTCACCACGCGGATGGCTTCTTGATCCAAGCCGCTGCCGAGGCCGCGTAGGGTTTTCACCTCGCTGATGGCACCATCGCGCTCAACGACGAAGGTGACGAACACGGCACCTTGTATATGGTTCTCCACGGCTTCTTCGGGGTATTTCATCTCCTTGGCGATATACTTCATCAGGGCCTCTTGGCCGCCCGGGAACGAAGGCATTTCTTCCACGACGACATGCGGCCTGTTCGGGTCGTTGTCCGGTTCGGGTACCGGTTCGGCCACCACCTGCACGGGCGCGAGATCACCATCGTCCACTTGTGCGGAAAGGCCGGAGCAAGCCAAGAGTGCGACAACAGGGAGGATAAGTCGTGGGTTCATGAGCGGAAATAGTGGTCTGTGTGTTGGGCATGTGAGCCTAGGCCCTTCAGCGGTTTTCTGGGGCGCTCCTGTCCTTACAGCTTGTACCTGATCGGCAAGTTGTACTGCACGCGCACCTCTTTCCCGTTGTGTTTGCCGGGCGTCCACTTGGGCATGCCCTTCACCACACGGATGGCTTCTTCGTCGCAACCGTAGCGAATTCCCCGGAGCACTTTCACGTCGCTGATCGCACCATCAACCTCCACGACGAAGGTGACGAACACGACACCTTGGATCTGGTTCTCCACGGCTTCTTTGGGATATTTCAGCTCCTTGGCGACGTATTTCAGCCAAGCCTCTTGGCCACCAGGGAACGAAGGCATTTCCTCAACGATGGTGAACGGTTCGTTCGGATCGATGGCAGGTTCTCTTTCGACTCGTGGTACGGGTACCATGTCATCATCTTGCACTTGGGCCGAAAGGGTAGAGGTGACAAGAACGGCGAGGAACGGAAGGGCGTAGTGGAGCTTCATGGTGTGAAGGTCGCTCATGGCAAGGATCAGGCCAAGTGCATTCTCGAGTATCAGCCTTCAGCCGATACTCTGCAAAGCGCCTACGCCGAGGATCAACAGCAAGCCGAACACGAAACCGAGTACGATACCCAGTGTAAGCACGAGCAGGGTACGTATTGGTGAACGCTGGCGTTTCGCGAAGAGCTTTGCCATGAGCGCTAGGCCTAGCAACATGCCGATCAAGTACACGCCCATGGCGATGGCATTGCCCGTTGTGAACAAGCCTTCCAATGAATACCGCCCTTCGTCGACGAAGTAGAGGAAGAGCGTGACGAGCAGTGCGGTGGTGAGCAACAAGCTCCAGTGCAATGGGCGAGGGGTGGTGGTGACTGTGGCGTGCATGCGCTGGTGAACGAGCTCCAACGTCACGTATTGTGTGGCCGCATTCAGGCGATCACGATCCGCCGTGCCTCGGGGCCGGTATTCATAACCAGGTCCATCACGCTCATGCGCGGAATGAAACCATGGCGGTCGGCAAAGATCTGGGGGTAGGGCTGCGGCGGTTTCAGCGATGGTGGCAGGGACCGTTTGGGATGTAGCGTTATTCTTAGGTCGAGGACTGCGTTGCCATTAGCCACTGAAAATTCGTCACGTTCCACGTACTTCTCCGAAACTTCAACTTCTGTCATCAACCCGAGCCATTTCATTGATAGGCGCATGGTCGCCAGGTCCAGATCAACCAGCCGATCGTACTTCTTCAGCACCACCGCTTCGATCTCGTCCATGTAGTGGATGAACCAAGGCGTGTTCCCATAGGCGCTGCGGATGGCGTGAACGTGTTGTTGCGGCCAGGTCTCGATGTAGCTCAATCCAACGGAACGCATCGGCATCTTCTCGCCCGATCTGCGCGCGATCTGCACGGTGAGATCCTGCTTGCCGTTCGGCCCTACGATGGTGGTGCGCGTGCGGTAGGTCTGGCGTACGTAGTGTTCGCCGATGTCGATGATCACGCGACGATGTTGCGCCAGCAGGCGATAGTGCTCCACGCTTCCGAAATAGAACGCGGAAAGAAGAGGGATGCTTGCCACGGTGCGAAGGTCGGGTGCTACTTTCGATCCCATGCGCTACCTCCCGCTCCTCAGCTTGCTGATCCTGCTAGCCGGCTGCTCCGGAACACCGGAAACCGACACGGCGACCACGCCAACGACCGATACCGTTGCGACCACACCTGTTAGCTGGACCGGCTACTACACCGGCACACTGCCTTGCGCGGACTGTCCGGGCGTTGAGACCACGCTCTGGGTGCGTAGCGATAGCACGTACGTGTTGCAGCGCAAATACATGGACCGGGATAGTGTGCCCTTCGGGATGGTGGGGAAATGGTCAGTTGCGGATGGCGAACTGGTATTGGGGGGGCAACGACCCGAAGCACCGCTACGTTGGCGCACCGGCCCCGCTGGTCTGGAACAACGTGCATTGGACGGCTCCAGTATCTCCAGTGCACCCCACACACTGGAAAAGCTCGCCGACGCCATCGGTGATGCCATCCCGCGCATGCGCCTTACCGGAACGTTCACCTACATGGCCGATGCGCAGAGCTTCCAACCGTGCGGTGCCACGTACAATTGGCCCTGCGTTGGCGGCATGGACATGGGCGAGGAGGAAGGCGAACCGCTCGTGGAGTTCACCAATGTGGACCTACAGAAAGCCTATCTCAAAGCAGTGAAGACCGGCGGTGACCCGTGGGTGGTGGATGTGATCTGCACACTGGGCATGGGCCCGGCGATGGAAGGCGATGGTGCGGATGAATACATCTTCATCGAGCAGGTGATCGGCACGGCGGTCAAGGGCTGCCCGTAATGACGTGGGCCGCACCTTTCGGCACGGCCCACGCTTTCCACCGCTAAAAGGGGAGTTCTAGCGGGTACCCACCTTGGTGACGGTCTTCTTCTCGTACACATAGACGAAGTTGCCGTCGGTGCTCATGCTGGTGATGGCGCCGTTGCGGGCCTTGAATTCCTTGAAGGTGCAATTGTCCAGATCGAAGCAGGCGATGTCCGCACCACCGGTCTTCAGGATCATGCGATCACCTTCCACATCTTCCAGATCGCTCTTCTTGTATTTGCCACTGGCCACGGGTTCGCCGGTCTTCATGTTGAAGGTGCTCACGCCTTTGTCGCCCACCACCACGATGCTGTTCTTGTAGGTCATGATCTGGTCCGCATTACCCACACCGCCTTTGGCAACGGGCACCACGAACTTCTCGGCTCCGGTGGCGAGATCCATGCTGTAGAGCTCTTTACCGCTGCACACCACGAACTGGTCTTCCACTACCACCGCGTTGGTGATGCCTTTGCGGAAACGTTCGCTGTCCCACACCATGCTACCATCGGTGGTGTTGAAGGCTTGCACACCGCAGGGCTTCACGTTCGGGTGCCACACCCGCCACTCTTCCACGATCGAATAGGAGCCATCGCTCTGGCGTTCGCGCTTGTAGATGTAGGCCTGTGCTTCCACGTTACCACCGATCTGCAAAAGCACACGATCACCAACCACGTACATGCCGGGGATGGCACGCGCTTCCTTGATCTCCGGGCTTGTCCACAACAGTTTCCCGCTGTTGCGATCGTACTTCTTGATGTACTGGCTCTTCTTGTTGCTCATGTCCAGCACGTAGAGGTCGTCACCTACGATCACCGGTTCAGCTACGGCATGGTACACGCCGAATTTCTTCGCACCAGCGGGCGCACCCACGATCTTGTCGGGTGTGTAGTCGAATGCGGCGGTGTAGATGTTCGCACCGGTATTGAGGTCGTACACCTGCATGCCGTTCATGCGCAGGAAGACCTTGTCGCCAACCACGTCCAGGTCGTAGAGGAATTCCTTGGTGATCACCTTGCGCTCGGCGCGGCCTACGTAGGTGTTCTCCCATAGGATGTTGCCATTGCTGAGGTCGATCTTCACGATCTGGTTCTTGAACCCCGTGAACAGCGCGGCCAGGTTACCCGGAACGAAGTTCACCATCACCAATTTGCCGTCCGGCGTGGCCACGTATTGGCCCGCGACACCTTTGAACTTATCGGTGCTCCAGAGTTCTTCGCCGGTCTTCGCTTTCACGAAAACCAACCGCTCCTTCAGCGAGATCGCGAAACCATCCTGCTCGGGGATGTACACCACGTTCTCGTCGGAAAGGTTCTGGTACTTGTCGGTGCCCCAGAGCATTTTCCCGGTGGCGAGTTCCAGCACGGCGATCTGGTCCTTGCCCATCTTCCGGTCGAAGAGGAACACGACGTCGCTTTCCCAGAACGGGATCAGTTCATCCACCTTGCTCAGTTTCGGTGTGAGGTCCTTGAAACGGCCGGTCCACTTGGTAGCGCCGGTCTTGTTGTCGAACACGGTCATTTCGCGTTCGTCGGCGGCGTAGCTGTAGCCGCGGTCTTCGGTGCCGGTCCCGGTCTGTTCGATGCGGTGCTCCAGTTTCGTTTCCCAGATCACGGGCATGTCTTCCTGGGCTTGTAAGCCGAGGGCGGTTATGAAAAGGAGTGGAGAGAGTGCGTACTTCATGTGGGTAACCTGTGGTTGTTTGTTCTAGCGTTGAATGGTGTTGAGATCGAACGTGTGTTCTATGCGGTACTGCCTGCCTTTGGGCATCTTGAAGGGCAGTTCCAAAAAGTGTATCAGGTCTTTGAAGCGGTTCTGCGAGCGTTGATCATGCCCTTCGGCGCTCACCACGAACACACTGCTGATGTCGCCTTTCTCGCGGAAGCTCACCTGCAGCACATACTTGCCGATGAGGTTCTCTTTCACGATGGTCTCGTGTAGTTCGGTGCCGGGTCGAAGGCTGGCATCGAAAGCCTGTGCAGCGCGGGCAAGGATGGTCTCCTTGTCCTCCAACAGTTCCTTCTTCTGCGCGAAGGATCCGAAGGGGATGCACACGAAGGCGATCAGCAAGAGCAAGTGTTTCATGGTGCGTAGGTCCATTCGATCAGGCGGTTGCCGAACGTCATCAATAGGCGCTTCCCATCGGGCAGGAACACGAAAGAGAGGCGGCCATCGCTGGGGAATTCGGCCTTGGTGGCCATCTTCTCAAAGAGGCGATAGCTCAGTACGAAACGGTCCTTCATGGCACCGGTCGCGCGGTCGTAGAGGTGTACTTCCATGAAGCGGCCTTGCTGGCTGCCGATGGCGAACAGTTCACCGTTCGGACTGATCCGGAAGTCGGGTTCGTACAGGGCGAGCGAAGGGAAGCTCGTACGCTTCATCGCATTGGTCTGCGCATCGGCCACGCTCACGTAGCTCTGGTTGGCGTTCGGGTTGCCACCCTTGCGCGTGTGCGGTTTGGCGTGGATCCAGAGGTCCTTCCCATCCGGACTGTATTCCAAGCGGAACACCTTGTCGAACAACTCGTCCAGCGTGGCGAGCGGCTTCAACGTGGCGCTGTCGTAGATGGTGACGAGCTGCCCCACCTTCAGCGCGTTCTTCACCGCGTCCTTTTCATTGCGCAGGCTGGAGAGCTTTTCCAGTTCCTCTTTCGTGGGGCGGTGCGCTACGGCGATGCGGGTGCCATCGTTGCTTACCGCGACGGCATTCCCCGTGCGGTCCAGCCCGGTACCGGTGCGCTTTCCGGTCGCGATGTCGTGGAGGTGCAGTCCGTCCTTGCCGAGGGTGACGATGGTGGTCTCATCCGGTGTGATGGCTGCGGCATACAGGTCATCGAACGTGGCCACGGCTTTCTGGCTGGCGCGATCCACCACCTCGTATTTGATCGGTCGATCCTTGTTCGGCGCGTAGTCGATGTAGAACAGTTGCTGCAACAACAGGTACTTGCCCGTGCTACTGAATCGTGCGCGCGAACCGGCGTACCAGTTGCCGATGTCCATCTCTTGCACGTTCTGTTCGGCATCGATGGGGAACGACCGGTAGGGGAACCCTTGCGTGGAACTGAGGCCCACCGTGCGCTGGTCCGGCGCCACATCCAGCCAGCAGGTGAGGTAGCCGCTCATGGTCTCCTGGCCGCCCACCTTCAGGATGCGGTAGACCTGCCCATCGTCCTGCCCGAAAGCGGCGATGCCGAGCAAACCCGCTACGGCCGTGGCGAGCAGCGCGGGGAAGGAGAGGCGTTCAAGCCCTTTCTGGAGTGTTGGAGCGGACACTGAGGAAGGTGATGGCAAAACTTCCCCGTGCAACGAGGCTGCTTTATCCGTTACCTACCGTGTTCTGAT
The DNA here is from genome assembly GCA_002482775.1 of Flavobacteriales bacterium UBA7690. GTDB lineage: Bacteria > Bacteroidota > Bacteroidia > Flavobacteriales_F > PHOS-HE28 > PHOS-HE28. The sequence goes on from DLGQ01000065.1 coordinate 9,424, forward strand.
ACGGTGTTGACCGTAGATCGGCATGTCACTGCTACTTCCTCTTAAATACTTCCCATCCAGCTGCCCCCCGGATCGGATGACCACCCTCATAGTACAAGATGATGGTATCAGCATCCCTCAACTGCATGCGGTACCACCCCGCATTACCATATGCCTTGTCTTCGGGAATGTGGTATGTATAGGGACCTTCTGCGCTACTTAGGTTTGTCGTGTTCACCTCCAAGTGACCCTTGGCAGTTCCCCTGTCTTCGTGGTTGTACTGAACAATGACGGTTATCCCACGTGGACTATCATTCGTCATTTCTATCTCCATCACGTATCCACGATCTACTAAACGCTCATCTCTTTTGTTGTCATTGTACTCAAAGTGATCGTATCTAGTCCATGTCCCGCAATATCGAGTCTGAACTCGTTCTCTTTCGCGCCCTGCTTTAACCCATTCATACAACATTGTTAGGCCAAGCCCAAGCAGCCCACCAATAATCAGTTCCACATAATTGAAAGGGACATTGAGACAGCAGTCGAACATGAGGAAGGTGTTGGGCATTGAAGATACAAGGTGAAATAGATACAACAATCGCGATCAGCCTAGGCTGGCTAATGCGTAAGCCCCTCATCATTCCCCCTCACTTCCCGATACAGAACCGCCCGAAAATGCTGCCCAGCAGATCATCCGGTGCTATGCGGCCTGTGATCTCGCCCAGGTGATGTTGCGCACGGCGCAGGTCGATCGCGAGCAGTTCGCCGCTGATGCCCATGTCGATGGCCTTCTTCGCTTCCAGCAGGGCTTCGCGGGCTTTGCGGAGCGCATCCACGTGGCGCGCGTTGGTGACCACGATGTCTCCGGAACCGCTCTGCATGGACTGCACATGCGCGATCAACGCGGCTTTCAGGTGGTCCAGGCCGAGACCACTGCGTGCCGAGATGCTGAGCATGCCTTGGCCAACGGGTACACCGGGCACATCGCTCTTGTTCATCACCGGCAACACCTTCGGGCCTTGTCCGATGCGCTCTTGCAGGAACGACGCTTCGGTCCGCAACGCGCCTTCGGCCATCATGCTGGCATCACCGAGCAGGATCACCAAACTGGCTTCCGAGGCTTTCTTGTAGCTCCGCTCGATGCCCAGTTGTTCCACCTTGTCGGCGGTCTTGCGCAGGCCGGCTGTATCGATGAAACGGAAGAGCACACCATCCACCGTCAAGGTCTCTTCCACCGTGTCGCGGGTGGTGCCTGGGATATCGCTCACGATGGCACGGTCCTCTTGCAACAGGGCGTTCAGCAGTGTGCTCTTGCCGCTGTTCGGTGCACCAACGATGGCGATTGGGATACCTTGCTTGATCGCGTTGCCGTAGCGGAAACTGTCGATCAGTTCCGTGCTCAGGTCCACGAGGCGATCAAGAAGAGCAACGAGTTCGATTCGTTGCGCGAATTGCACATCCTCTTCACCGAAATCGAGTTCGAGTTCGATCAGGGCGGAGAAGTCGATCAGTTGTTGGCGCAGCTCTTCGATGCGAGCCCCGAAACCACCGCGCAACTGCTGAAGTGCGAGACGGTGTTGTGCTGCGCTCTGGCTGGCGATCAGGTCGGCGACGGCCTCGGCCTGGCTCAGGTCCAATTTCTTGTTGAGGAACGCACGCTGGGTGAATTCACCGGGCAAGGCGGTGCGCGCTCCGGCTTCGAGCATGGCTTGCAGCACCCGCTGTTGGATGTACGTGGAGCCGTGGATGCTGATCTCCACCACATCTTCGCCAGTGTAGCTGTTCGGTCCGGGGAAGAAGGTCACCACGGCTTCGTCGATCTGGCCATCGAGGTCGATCACCGGTACGAAATAGGCGCGGCGTGGCAACGGTTCCAGCGGGAGCGAAGGGGCGAGGCGTTCGGCCACCGGGTAGGCTTTCGGACCGCTCAGGCGCACCAACGCGATGGCGCCGACGCCGGGAGCGGTGGAAAGTGCTGCAATGGTGTCGCCTGTGATCATGGAAAGCGGTGAGGATCGCCGGATAGGGCGCAAAGAACCGGATCTTTGCACCACCAACGAAGGAAGCACGAAAATGAGCAAAGCCAAACTGGAATACGACAGCCTGCCATACCCCACCGTGGTGGTGGTGGGCGGCGGTTTCGCGGGGTTGGAGATCATCCAGGGCCTCAATGGCAAGCCGTACAAGGTGCTGTTGTTGGACAAGCAGAACCACCACTGTTTCCAGCCGCTGCTGTACCAAGTGGCCACAGCGAGCCTCAGCGCAGACAGCATCGCGCATCCGTTCCGCCGCACCATCGCGCCCATGGCCAACGTGGCCTTCCGCATGTGTACCGTGCAGCGCGTGGATCCACCGGCCAAATTGATCCATACCGATCGCGGCGATGTGCCTTACGACATCCTCATCATCGCCACGGGCAGCACCACGAATTTCTTCGGCAACCACCGCATGGAACAGGAAGCCATGCAGCTGAAGTCGATCTCCCAAGCGCTGGACATCCGCAGCGATTTCCTCCAGGACTTCGAAGCGGCGCTCTACGCGCAGGATGAAGCCGGACAGCGACGTTGCCTGAATTTCATCATCGTGGGTGCGGGACCTACGGGCGTTGAAATGGCCGGTGCCTTGGCCGAGATCCGCCGCACGGTGCTGAAACGCGAGTACCGCGAACTGGACAGCGATCGAATGCAGATCTGGCTCGTGGACAGCAACGAACGTGTGTTGAAGAGCTTCAGTGAGAAGAGCAGCGCACATGCCTTGGGCTACCTGGAAAGCATGGGCGTTAACGTGAAGCTGGGCGCGCGCGTGGCCTCCTACGATGGCGAGGTGGTGAACTTCCAGGATGGCAGCACCATGGAAGCGAACACGTTGCTCTGGGCCGCTGGCGTGAAGGGCGTGCTGATCCCCGGTCTGGAAGCCGGAGAAGTGCCGAAAGCCAACCGCTACGGCGTGGACCGCTTCAACCAGATCAACGGACTGCCGGATGTTTACGCCCTCGGCGATGTGGCGTTGATGAGCGAAGGCCAGTGGGAGCGGGGCCATCCGCAAGTGGCACCGGCAGCCATCCAACAGGCGCAGTTGCTGGTGAAGAACGTGATCCGCAAGTCCAAGGGTGAAGCGATGACGCCGTTCACCTATACGGACAAGGGCAGCATGGCCACCATCGGCCGTTACAAAGCCGTGGTGGATGCGGGCAACCTGCATTTCGGAGGCCTTATCGCGTGGCTCGGCTGGATGTTCGTGCACCTGATGGCGCTGGTGGGCTACCGCAACCGCCTGCAAGTGCTCATGGGCTGGGCCTGGAAGTACATGAGCTGGAAGAACACGATCCGGTTGATCATCAGGCCATACGTGCGCCGGACGGTACAGCAGGCGGTGGAAGTGCCGGAGTCGGCGTGAGTGTCGTTGTGAGTTCTCAGTTCGGAGTTGTCAGCCTAGCACGCTACCCGGCAGCCTGCCAACTAGTAACTCCGAACTGACAACCAGGACCTGACAACTTCCAACCTTCACCCGAAGTAGGCACGGCGCCATTGCGCGCAAGCCGCGACCTTTGCTGCCTTTCCATGGACCGCCGTCTCGTCATCCTTTTCGTCACCATCTTCATCGACCTGATGGGCTTCGGCATCTTCGTGCCGGTGGTTCCCATCTACGCGCGGGAGCTCAACGCCAGCGAGGCTTTGGTAGGGGATACGGGCGCGCTGTTCTCGCTGATGATGTTCATCTTCACGCCGTTCTGGGGCACGCTCAGCGATCGCTTCGGCCGGCGACCGGTGATCTTGATCGCGTTGGGTATTTCGGCGGTGAGCTATGTGATGTTCGCGCACGCCGGCACCTTGCTGGTGCTCATCCTCAGCCGGATGCTCACCGGTGTGGGCTCGGGCAATATCACGGCGGCGCAGGCGTACATCACGGACATCACGCTCCCGGAGAACCGGGCGAAGTCGCTTGGGCTCATCGGGGCGGCGTTCGGTCTGGGCTTCATCTTCGGTCCACCGTTGGGCAGCTTCGTCTTCGATAAGTTGGGCATTGAATGGGTCGGCTATGTGGCAGCGATCATGTGTACGCTGAACATGATCGCTGTGTGGTTCTTCCTGCCGGAATCCATCAAGGACAAGGTCACCGACCGGAAGATCCGCATCAAGCCCATCACCAGTGCCATCAAGGCATTGCGCGAGCCACGGTTCCGCGACCTGTTCATCATCAGCTTCATCTACATCACGGCTTTCAGCATGATGCAGATGACCATCGCCATGTTCTGGTATGATGATTACGCGTTGGACAAGACGCAGATCGGCAACATGTTCGCCATCGTCGGGTTGGGCTCCGCGATCGTGCAAGGCACCATGATCGGCTGGCTGCAACGCACCTTCGGCGAGCGCAACCTGTTGATCTATGGTGCGGTATTGGTCGCTTTGGGCTTGGGCATGATCGCCTTCATCCCGGTAGCGCTCTTCCTTCCGCTCAGCATCGTCTCCATCGCCTTGCTTTCGTTGGGCAACGGCTGCCTCAGCCCCACGTTGCTCTCGCAGCTAAGCCGCAACGCGGAGCAGCACGAACAGGGTGAAGTGTTGGGCATGAACCAGAGTTTCGGGTCCTTGGCGCGCATCGCGGGGCCTGCGCTGGGCGGTCGTTTGTACGAATTCTCGCACGGATTGCCCTACATCACCGCCGGGGTGATCATGCTGGCCGCGCTGGTCTACGTGGTGAGCTACCTGCGCACCATGGAGCGAAGGGCGGCCATGGTGAAAAGTTAGCCGCTACTTTAGCGCCCCGAAAACACCGCCGACCTCCATGAGCGTACTCGTCAACAAGAACAGCAAGATCCTCGTCCAAGGCTTCACCGGTAGCGAAGGCACCTTCCACGCTACCCAGATGATGGAGTACGGCACCAACGTGGTGGGTGGCGTAACGCCCGGCAAAGGCGGCCAGAAACACCTGGATCGTCCGGTGTTCGAGACGGTGAGCGACGCTGTGAAGGAGACCGGCGCCGACGTCAGCATCATCTTCGTACCACCCGCGTTCGCTGCGGATGCGATCATGGAAGCTGCGGAAGCAGGCATCAAGGTGATCGTCTGCATCACCGAAGGCATCCC
>DLGQ01000111.1 GCA_002482775.1 Flavobacteriales bacterium UBA7690
CCAACAAGCCGCTGCGCGATGCAAGCGGAGCGAAGTCCCGATCTGCGGTAAACAACCGGGTGCATTCCGCATCAAGTGCGTGAGGTGGGGCTGATGGCGATCGAGGAGTTGGAGGGGCGCAAGAGGTGATCATCGGAAAAGACCTACTGGAAGCGTGAGCCTCTTCGATCGGTCGGATCGTCCGTGACCGGATAGAAAAGAAGAAGCCCCGGCAATTGCCGGGGCTTCCTGGTTACTTGGGGATCGACCTTAGGCGCGCTCCACGTTCACAGCGTTGAGGCCCTTTGGGCTTTGCTCAACCTCGAACGTGACTTTGTCACCTTCCATGAGGTCGGAACGGGTTCCGGTCTTGTGGACGAATACGTCCTTACCACCGTCTTCTGGGGTGATGAAACCGAAACCTTTCTCCGTGTTGAAGAACTTAACTGTACCGCTTGACATTGTACTCCTTGTATTGTGCTTGCCTTTCGGCGAAGCGTTAGCTACCGGCAAAACACCGGTGTATCGGGTGTAAGGTAGGCCTATTCGTACCCGCATTCCACGATCCGCACAGAATAAGGACCCAGAAGCGTCGAGAAAGGCGAATTTCAAATCCATCGGTGACATCAAAGGCCTAACGATCCTCGAACGGGATCACCAAAGGCCCTTTGCCCTCCCACTCCTCCACGTGCATCATATCACCCAACCGGAAGAAGATCGGCATCTTGAAACGTCGCTCCAGTTGCACATCCAATTTGCAGAAGACACCGAGTTGCTGGTAAGCGTAGCCGCTCGGAATGGCGAACGCGATCGATCTATTGGCCGTATCCGCAGGCGTGCGTAGCAAGCTGAATGATCCCAGCTGTGCATGCGCGATCGAGGATCCTGTGCAGGCCAGGACGAACGCGATGCTATGAAGCAGTGCGCGGCTCAAGCTGCTAACGCGTTGATCGTTCCGGCATACGTGATCCCGAAATGCGAGGTATGGTGAACGCACTTGCCATCGCGGATCACCAACGTTTGTGGCGACTCGTGCTCCACACCGTAACGATCCGCAACGGCGTTGGAAACAGCACGGAAGCGCAGGAGGTCCAAGTAGTACGTTGAATGCGATGCGTTGTCGCTTTCCGTCCATGCACGTTGAAGTCGATCCAAAGCCGTGCGACTGATGCTGCACGAGGTGCTATGCTTGAAGATCAACACCGGCCTGGTGCGCGACAGCTCGTCGATAGCATCGAGTTGGGCGAGATCGGTCAGCGGGTTCCACGTCATTGGTACAAAGGTCGCTGGTCGGGGGTGTTCCTGACACGCGCTACCTTACCATCGTGCCGGGTGACGCCATTTCCGTCAGTGACCACCGGAGCCGTTCTGTTCAACCTTAACCCATGCCATTTGAAGTAGCAGGTACCAACGTCCCACACTCCCGCGATCGATACGAAGGCGCTCCATCACCACCAGTTCCCGCGCCAAGCCCGATCTTTCCGCCGATGAACGGGGAAGAATTCGAGGAGACCGAGATGGCAGCACTGGCCGCGCGCTTCGTCAATAGCACGAACCGCCACGTCTTCCTCACCGGAAAGGCAGGCACCGGCAAGACCACCTTCCTGCACAAGCTCGCGGCCAGCACGCACAAGCGGTACGTGATCCTGGCGCCCACCGGCATCGCCGCGCTCAACGCGAAAGGCGTCACCATCCACAGCCAATTCCTGTTACCCTTCGGCACCTTCATCCCGGAAAAGCAACTGCCGTCGGACATCACCTACGGGCAATTCCACGATCAGGATACCCTCACGCAGCGCCATCCGCTCAACAACATCCGGCGCAATGTGCTGCGCGAAGTGGACCTGCTGATCATCGATGAAGTGAGCATGCTGCGCGCAGATGTCCTCGATGCCATCGACTTCCGCATGCGCTCCGTGCGGCAGAACAGGGCCCAGAGTTTTGGTGGTGCGCAAGTGTTGTTGATCGGCGATCTTTACCAGTTGCCACCCGTGGTGAAGGATGAAGAACTGCGCGTGCTGCAACGTTGGTACCGCAGTCCGCACTTCTTCGAAAGCCGCGTGATGCGCGAACACGGTTACGCGCACATCGAGCTGGACAAGATCTTCCGCCAGCAGGATGGCGACTTCATCAGCATCCTCAACAACCTGCGCAACAACACCGTTACCACGGCGGATGTCAACACGCTGAACACCTACTACCAGCCGAACATCAGCGTGCAGGACAGTGATGGCGTGATCACCCTCACCACCCACAACTACAAGGCCGATGAACTGAACCAACGCGCGCTCGCTTCCTTGCCGGGCAAGGTGTACACCTACGAAGCGCACAGCGATGGCGACTTCCCCGAGAGCATGTACCCGGTGTTGGAGCGCATCGAACTGAAGGAGGGCGCCCAGGTGATGTTCGTGAAGAACGACATGGAGAAGGCCTACTTCAACGGGAAGTTGGCCAAGGTGGAAAGGCTCACCGACGATGGCATCACCGTGCGCATGGACACCGGCGAAGAGTACAAGCTGAAGCGCGAAACATGGGAGAACAAACGCTACGTGGTGAACGCGACCACGAAGCAACAGGAAGAGCAACTGCTCGGTACGTATGAGCAGTATCCCATCAAGCTCGCGTGGGCCATCACCGTGCATAAGAGCCAGGGCCTCACGTTCAGCAAAGCCATTATCGATGTGGGCAATGCCTTCGCACCGGGCCAGGTGTACGTGGCCCTATCGCGCCTGCGTTCCCTCGAAGGCTTGATCCTGCGCACCCGCATCGACCCATCGGTGGTCAGCAGCGATCGTGAAGTGGTGGCCTTCACCGAACGGGGCTTCGCTCAGGATCCGCTGGTGGAACAGTTGAAAGCGCGCCAACGCGAATACCTCCAGTTGTTGCTAGCGGGCACCTTCGACTTCAGCGACATCCTGCGCAAGATCGAATACACGCAGAAAGATCATCCCGAGACCGCGCAGTTCGCGGACGACAGCATGAAGACCGCGTTGCAAGTGCTGCGCGAAAAGCTGCGGACAGAAGAGGACAATACGCAGAAGTTCCGTGGACAGCTGATGCGTTTGATGTTCGAGGACAAGCGCGACGAGCTGTTGGCGCGCATCGACAAAGGCGGCGCGTACTACAACGCTCTGTTGCAGAAGAGCATGCGTTCCCTGTTCGAGCACCTGGCGCAAGTGGAGATGCTGAGCCGTGCGAAGGAATATGCCAACGCGTTGAAAGAGGTCGATGGCATGCTGATGAAGAAGATCGCCACCATCGCCAAAGTGGGCTATGTAGCGACGTGCATCCTCAGCGGTGAAGAAGTGAAGAAGCGTCCGGAGATCGAGCGCGGCCTGGCCGAGAAACGCGCCGCGATGGTAGGCGAAGTGCGGGCCTGGGCCGAAGAGAACCGACCAGCAACGCGTTCAGGCAAACGCCGCAAACGCTCCGCGGATGATGCCGCCACCGATGGCACCGTCGACCCTCCGGGTCGACCCACCAAAACGCCGCGCGCCCCCAAAGGCAGCACGTACGAGACCACGTACGCCATGCAGAAGGAAGGGTTCGGCATCGACGAGATCGCATCCACCCGATCCATGGCCAAGAGCACCATCGAAGGGCATTTCGCACGCGGCATCGCCGAAGGCAAGCTCGACATCGATGGCCTGATGCCCGCCGAAGAACGCGACACCATCGCCGACTGGATGCGCGAACACACCGACAAGAACCTCAACGACGCACAGAAACAGTTCGACGGCAAATTCAGCTTCGGACAGCTGCGCATGGTGCAGGCGTGGGTGAAGAAGGAAGGGGAGGTGTGAGTGCCTGAAGAAAGCCCGAACGTTAAAGCACCTGCCGCTACACCAGCGGTATGATTCGGCCTTGCAACCAGCTAGTGATGGCTTGGACATCCATATTTCCCGTAGCGACTTGGATCACCATGTCATACTCTTCATCGTCTGTCGCCTGAAGATCGAGATCGTGTGTCATTAGGATAAACCGTGCAAGAACATAACCTGCGCGTTTGTTCCCATCCACGAACGGATGGTTCATCACCACACTTTCCAACTATGCCGCAGCTTGATCCTCTGGTCGGGGATAGAGGAGACTGCCATCGAACGTAGCCTCTGGTCTAGCCAATGCGGCCTACTAACCTCCACGATCACGCAGGCCATGCGAACCACCTGTGGCATCGATCAACGCCGTATGAATGGCCAAGGCCTCTTCCAGCGAGATCATTTGGCCAAACGCAAAAGCAGATCGCGCTTCTCATCGAGGATCCGTTTTAATCCTACCACGCGCTTTCGTTCATCGCTTGTTCGTGCCTGGAATCCTTGCAGATAGGCCAGTACTTCCTCAAGAATGGGGTCGGGCACTTCGTCCAGTTTCCGCTGGATGGCCTATTTCAGTTCCTTGTTGCCCATGGTTGGTCAAAGATATGATCGCTTAGGAAGGACGGCTTGGGCGGAGGAGTTCAGTCCTCCGCCGCGCTCCCGTCCCCGCACATGCGCACCACCTTCGGCGTGAACGAGCCGATCACCTCCACCAGCTCGCGCTGGCTGGCCATCACGGTACCGATGTCCTTGTAGGCCATGGGCGCTTCGTCCAACCCGCCACCGATCAGGTCGATGCCGTGTTGTTCCAAGTGCTTCTTCACCACCGATGGGCTGATCGTCTCCTTCGCTTTCGTGCGGCTCATCAAGCGACCTGCGCCGTGGCTGGCCGAGGAGATGCTCTCCGCCACACCAGTGCCACGAACGATGTAGCCCGGTGCGGTCATGCTGCCCGGGATCACACCCAGCACGCCCTTGCCCGCAGGCGTTGCGCCTTTGCGGTGAACGATCACCTCGCGGCCGTCATGCACTTCTTTCCAGGCGAAGTTGTGGTGGTTCTCCACCATGGCAGCAGGCTTTTCACCCAAAGCTTTGGCGATGCGTGCATGGATCTGGTGGTGGCAGGCAGATGCAAAATCACCGGCCAGGTTCATCGCCAGCCAGTACTCCATGCCCTCTGCGCTATCGAGCGACAGCCACGCGAGGTTCTGCGCTTCCGCAGGCAGCTTGCACAGTTCCTTCGCCACACGGGTGTAGTGCTGCGCGATACCAGCGCCCATGCCACGGGATCCGCTGTGCGAAAGCAATGCGAGGTAGTCGCCAACAGCAAGGCCGAACTCGTTCTGTGCATCGGTGATGGCCACCACACCGAACTCCACGAAGTGGTTTCCGCTCCCGCTGGAACCGATCTGCATCCACGCGCGATCCTTCAGGTGCTTCACCACGGGGATGGTGTTGAACTCAGCGCGTTCCAGAACGGGGTCATCCATGCGCTTCTCATGCACCGCACGTCCGAAACGCGTGTGTTCCACCAGCAGACGCTTGTATGTGGCGCGGTCCTTCTCCATCACTTCGGGTGCGATGTTGAAGATGCTCAGGCACATGCGGCATCCGATGTCAACGCCCACGCCGTAGGGGATCACCGCGTTCTCCACGGCTAGCACACCACCGATGGGCAGGCCGTAACCTTGGTGTGCATCGGGCATCAGCGCACCGGCCACCGTTACGGGCAATTTCATGGCCACTTCCATCTGGTGGATGGCACCTTGCTCGATGTGCTCGCTACCGTATGCACGGTAGTCCTTGCGGGGTAGGAGCTCGTGGATCATCTCAGACTTTCGGTCGCGACCGGTCAGTGCATCCACGATCGGTGCATAGTGTTCATGTTCACGGAACGCATCGGGTTCGCTGAGGATCCGCTTCAACACTTCCAGCGCTTCATCGATCTTCATCTTGCGGTGATGCTTCAACATCACATTGATGGCAATGCCGATCGCGCGTCCTTCGGGATAGCCGATGGCGATCAGGTCCTTGCCGTGTAGTTTCAAGCCTTTCATCTTTGGTAATATTGAGGGTTTTCTGGTAAACGATCTCATGGATATTGTCAGCGTCACTATCGTCTTTGCCATCAGAGCGCTGCTCTTCGCCGGTTCATTGGTGATTTCCGGTGCAATTGGATTTTCGCTGTTCCCTGCTTCTCAGCGTTCCTATCAACTTGGAATAAGTTTGATCTTATTGGTACTACTTGAATCGGTTTCGTTCCATTTGTTGGTGGAAGAAGCGCCGATCGGATACATCCTTGTGGTGCTAGTGTCTTGTGCGGTGCTTACGATGCGTCTGATGGATACCACGAACTCAATGGCCTTCAATGTGATCAGGTCTGGGTTGTTCATTCTCATTGCAGTGCTCGGTTTGATACACTCTGGTTTCCTTGTCTTCTTGGTTGGCATTTGGTTGATCGGTCTCTGAAAGAGATCTGTGGAAGAGGATGGGATCGAACCATCACCTGCCGGGTTTCAACCGGCGGCTCTACCCGAGAGCTGCTCTTCCATTTCGGGCGATGCATGCACGCCCCTGCATTGTTGGCCCGGCGGGACTCGAACCCGCACCCCTCGGTTAAGAGCCGAGTAGTCTTCCATACGACCTCCAAGCCAATGCGCGGTGCCGACGGGGATCGAACCTGCCTACCGCAGGCAGGCCCGTGAACTCACGGTAGACAGCCGGGCATTGTACCGCTCAACTACGGCACCGTTGTGAAGGGTGCGGGGATCGAACCCGCGTCAACGCGTTGAAAGCGCGCTATCCTGTTCCAGCTAGACGAACCCTCCATTCTTTCTCAGATCCGCGCTGATCAGCTCCATCACCGGAATCTGCGTTCCATTCTTTTTGACCACCAGGCCGGACTCGAACCGACATCCTCCGCCTTCGCAAAGCGGTGCTGGCATCCATTTCAGCTTCTGATGGGAGTTGGTGTCGGATGATGTGTGGAACGCGTCCGCCCGCACATCATCGTTCACCGTTCATTCACCGCTATGGACCCTTGCCCGGAGAGAAGATCTCCTTCAGCTGGTCAAGGACCTTGGCGTTACCGTTGATGGAGAGCGTATTCACCTTTTCGGCGATCTTCTCCACGTACTCCATCTCCTTCAGCTTGAAGAGCATGGCGTTGTCCTCCATCAGCTTCGCGGTGTTCAGCAAGCTGCGCGTGCTTGCCGTTTCCTCGCGGCGCATGATCGTGTTGGCTTCCGCCTTCTTCTGCGCGATCAACACCTGGTTCATGATCTCCTTCATGTCGCCAGGAAGGATGATGTCCTTGATGCCGTTGTACTTGATCGCCACACCGATGGCCTCGGCCTTCTCCTTCACGGTGGCGTCCACGTATGCCGTCTCCTCCTCCTTGTTACCGAGGATCTCGTCCAGCGTCTTCGTACCGATGAACTCACGCAGGGCCAGCTGCACGGTCACATACAGCTGCTTCTCGAAGTCCTTGGTCTCCAACAGTGCCTTGCGGATGTCGGTGACACGGTACTGCGTGTTGAAGTTGATGCGCAGCGCGGCCTTGTCCTTGGTGAGGATGTCCTGGCCGTTCACTTCCAGCTGGAGCAAACGCAGGTCGGCCTTCAGCATTTGGATCACGGTACTGTTCTTCGCATAGAAGTACACACCGGGCTGCAGCAAGGCCTTGGCTTCACCATCCACCATCAGGATACCCTGCTCGTGCGGATCCACGCTGTACACGCGGATGTAGGGCAGCAACGCAGGCTTCATCAGCAGGTCTCGATCGATCTCCTTCGTGATCTCGATCTCGCCCAGGTCCATCGTGATGAACGTGAGTTTGATCAAGGAGTTGAAGAAGGCGTAACGGCCGGGCTTCAGAACTTCTTGGAAGTTGCCGTTGCGGTACTTCAGCACCAGCTGGTTGTCACGCACCTCCACGATGGTGAGCATCGCGGCGAGCTCGGCATCGCGCAGGAGCAGTTCCAGTGCGATGGGTGCGTTGAAGGGCAGCGCGGTGTCGTAGACCTTCACTTCATCGAACAAGCCGATGAAATGGAAGCCGGGCTTCAGGACACGTAGGTAGTTACCGTTGCGGAAGACGAGCGCGACCTTGCCTTCCTGGATACGTATGGTCATCATGGTACTTCAGGTGTTGGCCAGCCCATCGCTGTACCGAGCGAGACGTTGGTGAATGATGGTGCCGCTTCCGGTGGGCACCGTTGACCGGTTATTTCAAGAGTGAACGGATCACTCGTATGGTTCAAGAGAAAGCGATGAAGACCCACCACCCGCGTTCGGCGGGGAACTCGGTACATGGAGTTGGCCGAAGGTTGACCGATCACCGTTGTGCATCATTGCCACAACACATTTCGTGAAGTGGTCCCGATGCGTTCGGGTGAAGGGTGTTCGTAGGCCGCGACCGAGCAGAGCGAGATCCGCAGGACGGACGCCGATCGTCATGCGTGTTCAAGGGCAACACACAGGACCGGTGGATCCAACATCGCTTTCAGGGATGGGCATTTTTAGGGAAGCGCCCTGCTTCCTTCCTCTGGATTAACAGTCCAGTGCTCTACCATTGAGCTATCCCGTCGTGTAGGTCGGGAGTGGGATTCGAACCCACGACTTTTGTGAGGAACAGAACTCCTGTGCGGCGGCATACCGTAAGCGAAGCCTGCCTGCCGTTGGCAAGGCGCTACGGCACCATGGGGCGTTGAAACCCGCATCTGGTCCGACACATTCGGCCTTTCCTCGTGCTTGTCCGCCGTACGGTGGACAAGATGTTTTGTGCTGAAAGCACAGTATGTAAAGAACGTGTGTCGATGTGGGGATCCCTGCGCTTCGGTATCGGTTCATCCGATCCCGGAGTTCAGCCTTTTGCAGGGATCCCCTCGCGTATTTCGGGTGTGCTTAAAACAGCGAACCCGGTCGTTGCGGACCGGGTTCGTGAACGGAGTTGCGTGTGCAGCTCGTTATCGGATCCGGTCCTTTGTTGGGCAGGGTTTCTCATCGAAACCCTGGAAGCGTAGTTCCATGGCGTCATACTTCCGCGAGAGCGGTCGTGTGGCGCTGTTGGCGCTATGCTCGATGTGATCGTATGGCTTCATTTTCGTTCTAGTTGGGGTCGATCATGATCGACCCTTACTGGTTTCTTCTTTCCTGAAATGCGAAGCCCCGGCTTGTGGTCGGGGCTTCCTTGTGTGATGGATGATGGTGTTCACCGGCCTATCCAAGGTCGCCCGTTGCGCTCGAAGAGATCTCGCTTCTCTATCTGTTGGTATGTGTGCAGCTTCCGCATTTCGAGGGTCATGACGGGACCGGTTGCGCGATGGTTGCTTCGTTGTGCGAAATAATTTTGCAGCTCCGCGTTCGCATCTAGTGAACGCAGGTGTGCGCTTCTGTGCGAGCGTGCACATGCCCTCGCGCACACGTGTACGTGCGAGGGCATGCCCTTTTCAATTCATCTTCACCATCGCCTTCACCTGCTGCTGCATACCGTTCTGCACACGACAGTAGTAGGCACCTGGGGCAAGATCGGAAAGGTCCGCTTGCATGCGATGTTCGCCGGGTGCGAGTTGGCCGTTATAGATGGTGCGCACCACTTGGCCGTTCTCGCCGTAGACCTGCACCAACGTGCGATCACCGTTCGTGTCGAAGCGCAGGTTGATCACCTCGGTGAAAGGGTTCGGATACACATCCAGCAACGAAGTACCGGCGGCTTGGTTGGCATCGCGTACGCTGGTATCCATGCAACCGGTGGGGTCAACGAGCGACAAGGTTTGATAGGTGTCGAGCAGCACGGTGTCCACGGCATCCTGCTCAAGACAGAACCAGTCTTTCAGCACGCTCGCGTACACACTGCGGAAGTCGTACTGCATCGGCAGGTTGGTGTCGTACGTGGTGTTCGCAGGAATGTCGGGGTTCTCGCCGAGCATGCCGGGAAGCACGTTGGTGCCGAAGAGGAAGAGTGGTGCGGCGGTGCCGTGATCGGTGCCGCGCGAGGCGTTGCTCTTGATGCGTCGTCCGAATTCAGAGAACGTCATACCGATCACTCGTTGATCCAGACCGAGCAGTTCAAGGTCGTTCTGGAACGCATGCACGCTGTCCGAAAGTCCTTTCAAAAGATCGGCATGTGCGCCGGTGGTGGTGCTGCCGGCCTCAACTTGTTGTGCGTGTGTGTCGAATCCATCGATGCCCACCCAGTAGATGCGCGTCTTCAACCCACCGCAGATCAACTGTGCCACGATCTTCAGCGCGCTGCTGAGCTCTGCGCCTGGTTCGTTGCCGGTGGGGTAGAGGGTGCTCATGTTGCAACCCGGAAGAGCCGCCGCCTGGATCACATCACCGTAGAGGTCGGCTTGGCGTTGCACGGTGCGCACGAAGTCCAACTTGGAGCCCATGCAGTCCGGCGTAACGGGATCGTTGAAGACGTTGCCGGTCAGGTTGAGCGCGTCTTCCGTGTTGTAGATGGAGGCGCCCATGGAAACGCCTTGGTGCTGCAAGCCGATGCTGATGGGCCCACCGATGCGGATCGCGAGCGGATCGGGCATCGTGGTGTTCGGGTAACCGTTGGGGAAGTTGGGGTACTCGTTGTGCAGGTAACGGCCGGTCCATCCGCTGGCCAATAACTGATCACTGTTCGCGCCGGTCTCCCAGATGTCCGTGCTGCGGAAGTGGCTGAAGTCCGGATCGGGATAACCGACGCCCTGCACGATGTTGAGCTTCCCGTTCTGCCACAGTTCGCGCATGCCGCCCATGGCAGGGTGTAGGCCGGTGGCGGAAAGTCCGGGCAGATCAAGCACGGCGTTTTCGGGGATCAACACATTGGAGCGTACGGTGGAGAGGACGCTGTATTGATCCAAAGGGATCACGGTGTTCAGCCCATCGTTGCCACCGTAGAGTTGGATGATGACCAACACGCGGTCTTCCGCGGAGCGGTCCATCAGCGGTGCGAGGAACGGATTGCCGAAACCACGGACAGCGAACCCACCGATGGTGGCGGCCGAGGCGGAGCGGAGGAAGGAGCGGCGACGCATGTTCGGGGTGGATCAGAAGATGTGACGTTCAGCAGCCTTTTGCATGTCGCCGATCAACCAGAGCAGGATATCGGGCACCAATTGCGCGGTCATGTTACTGGTGTTCGGATCGCTGATGTAGAGTTCGTAAGCTTCGGTCCAATAGATGTCGCTCACCTGTCCGAAGAGCAGGTATTGTTGTTTCAGCTGTTGTTTCACCGCGGCCGAGATCGGGTTCACGTAGAGCAGGTCCACCAGGTCCTGGATCAGTGTATTGGGGTTGGCGGGATCGCTCAGTTGTTGCACGAAGGCGATCATGTCCACACGGAATTCCAGGTCCGCGTTGTTGGGCAGTACGGTATCGCTCGGCGTTTCAATGGCACCGTAGACCACGGCCAACAGCGAGTTGTTGCGCTGCGGATAGGTGGCGGTATCCAACCACAATTCATCGTAGCTCGGGTAGAGGTAGTAGGCTGTCCAACCCGCGACGTTCGGTGGTTCCAACAGATTCTGCCCCGCATACGCAACGAGCCAATACTGCTCCAGGTTCACGATGTGCCGTGCTTCGAAGAGCGTGGCATCGGGCACCGGGAATTGGAAAAGGCGGTAGTCACCGACCACAAGATCCACGGGGCTTTTCACCATACAGCCGCGGATGGTGCTACTGAAGAAATGGTCGCTGGTGAGCAACGCGCGCATCACGATCCCGATCTGATCGGGCGCAGCGATGTTGTCTCGGAACAGTTCGGCGAGGGGCTCGATCACGTCGTTCTCGGCAGCTTCACTGATCTCGCCGTGTACGAAGAAGCGGTAGATCTCACGGCAGATGAAACGTGAACATTCCGCATTCGCCAGGATCATGTCCAGCAAGGCGTTCAGCTCGATCTCGCCAGCGTTCGGCCCGGTCTGCCCTTGGATGACTGTGTTGTTGAAGAACGCACTGAACTGTTTGTCGGTGGTCGTGTGGTTCGGTGGATAGAAGAAGGACTCTGGAAGGATCGGCTGTTCGTTCTCATCCTCGAAGCGGAAGGTCCATCCGGTGAGCACGCGCGCTGCGGCTTGTACATCGTCCTCGGTATATCCACTTCCTTGGCCTAGGGTGAAGAGCTCCAACAATTCACGGGCATAATTCTCATCCGGTGCAGCGGCGATGTTCAAGTAGCCATTGAGGAAGTACAACATGCCCGGCTCGATGGTCACGTCGTGGATCAGCTGCCGGAAGTTGCCTTTACATTCCGTACGCAGCAGCTGGTTCAAGCGGTACTGCATTTCCGACTGGTACACGATCGCTGTTTGCGTGGGCATGTGGTTGTGCCAGAACAGCGTGAGCTTCTCGCGCAGGTTGCGTTGTTGGCCGATCATGTTCCCCATCCACCAAGCGGCCCAACTGCGCAGGCGCACTTCGATCACATCCGTATCGTTCACCGGAGTGATCGGTGTGTTCACCCATGTACTTCCGAAAGGGACCGCTTGATCGATGCCGTCGGGGTCGCCGTTCGCATCGGTGTAAGCCCGCAACGGCGGTGTGCTATCGTTGGTGAAGGAAAGCAACTCGTCCACCACTTCGTCGAGGCCCATTCCTTCGAAATGGGCACGGTCGGCAACGGTGCATCCGAAAAGCGAACGCCTCAGTAAGTGCTGGAGTTCCGGCCTGCCGAACGGGCCAGTGTACGGGGTGATGGGCATGGTGGGAGATCCGGTTTCGAAAGCTAGGGTGGCTTCCCTCGTTCAACGCAAGTGGCAACGGAAAGTGATCAACATGTCGACGGTGTGACCTTCCAACGGCGACGAAGTCAAATTCATTGCCCACGAACATGTTCCGGGGTAAGCCGCGAAATTCGTTCGACCGGTCAATTCCACAACCATGAAGAGCATCCATCAACCCGACGCGCAAGGCTTTATTTCCGGGGTTTACAACTACTGCGACCGCCGTTGCGAAAGGTGCCGGTTCCAGATGCAGTGCCGGATCGGAAGAGTAGAGGCGGACGATGCTGAATTCGAGGATGAGAATGATCCATCCGGTTTGCCATCCACGCACGAGCAACGCTTCCGCAAGATGATGGAAGACCTGGTAGGGCCCGATACGGAGGAGGATGAGGACAGCGAAGACCAGGAATGGACACCACCGGTGTACGACCCGGCGGATGAGGATCCGGAGGAAGTGGCCGCGTATGAGCGCAAGCAGGAAACGATCGATGCACGGACCGCCGCACACCCGCTCACGAACTACGGCGAAACGTACATGGAACTCAGCATGGCGTGGACACAGGCGCGCGAAGCGAAGTTCAAGGCACTGGGTTTCGACCTAAGTGAACGGGTTGACATGGGCATGGCGGCGCTCCCTGCCGAGAAGCTCTTGCTGCGCGAGGCGATCGACGAGCTGTTGTGGTTCCAAACCATGTTACACGTGAAATTGCAGCGTGCCATCCACGGCAAATTCGCGGATCCGGACCTCGATGACGCGATCGGCCTTCCGGTGGAGATGAGCGACTGGAACGGCACGGCGAAACTCTGCCTGCACATGGTGGAGCGCTGCACCGATGCGTGGGACACCGTGGAGGAGATGGTGCCCGAAGAGGCCATGGACGTAGCACCCCTGCAGGAACTGCTGAAGCGGATCAAGCAGGCGTTGGGAACGGAATTCCCGGATGCGCCGAAATTCATTCGCGCCGGTTGGGACGCAGAAATGGGTGAACCACCGGAGTGGACCTGATCAACCGCGCACCTTCAGCAGGTTGCGCACTTGTTGGTTGGTGCCGTTCTGCAAGCGGGCGTAGTACACACCGGTCTGCAGATCGCCGAGATCCACATCCACTTTGTAGGTCCCAGCGGCGATCACCTTGTTGAAGACGGTCTGCACCAACTGCCCTTGCTCGTTGAAGACTTGCAGCATCGTTGGGCCACCGAGCGTGGTGTATTCCAAGGTGGTGCGCTCCACGAACGGGTTGGGGTAGGCGGTCAACATTTCCACACCCGCTTGCTGGTTGGCTTCGCGGATGTCGGTGCTGATGCAGCCCGAACTGTTGATCACGTTCAACGGCTGGTAGGTGTCCAGCAGCACGCTGTCGATGTCGTTCTCTTCCAAACAGAACCAGTCGCGCAGCACACTGGCGTACACACTGCGGAAATCGTACTGCATTGCCAGGTTGGTGGCGGATGTGGTGTTGGAAGGGATCACCGGGTTGGTGCCCAACATACCGGGCAGCACGTTGGATCCGAAGAGGAACATCGGTTGTGCGCTACCGTGATCCGTGCCATAGGAAGCGTTGCTGGTGATACGTCGGCCGAATTCGCTGAAGGTCATCCCCATCACGCGATCTTCCACGCCCATCAGTTGCAGATCATGCTGGAACGCGCGGATGTTGTCGCTCACTGCACGCAGCAAGTTGGCGTGCGTGCCTGTGGAATGGTTACCGGGATCCACTTGTGAAGCGTGCGTATCGAAACCACCGATGCTCACCCAGTAGATCTTCGTCTTCAACCCACCGCAGATCAATTGCGATACGATCTTCAGTGCTTGCGCCAATCGGTTCGCTTCAGTGCTGAAGGTGGGGTAGAGGTTGCTATGCGTGCAGTTCGCACCAGCCGCCGCTTCGATCACGTTGCCGTAGAGGTCCGTCTGGCGCTGGATGGTGCGGATGGCATTGAGCTTATCGCCTTTGCAATCCGCCGTGGCAGGATCCACATAGATGTTGCCGGTGAGGTTCAGCGGATCGTTGGTGTTGTTGATGCTGAGCCCCATGTTCACCCCCATGTTCTGCAGGCCACCGCCGATGCCGCCGCTAACGCGGATGGCGAGCGGATGGGGCATGTCCGTGTTGGGGTACCCTACCGGATAGTTGGGGTATTCGAAGTTGAGGTAGCGGCCCACCCAGCCCGATTGCAGGATCTGATCGCTGTGCGCACCGGTCTCGTAGATGTCGGTGGCGCGGAAGTGGCTGAAGTTCGGCTCGGGGTAGCTCACACCTTGCACGATGGAGAGCTTTCCATCGTTCCACATCTGTTGCATGCCGCCCATGGCGGGGTGCAGTCCGGTACCGCTGAGGCCGCTCAATGGCAACACGGAGGATTGCGGGATCAACACCTGCGAACGCAAGCTGCTGAGCTGGCTGTAGGAGCTGATGGGGATCACGGTGTTCAACCCATCGTTGCCGCCGAACAGCTGCAGGATCACGAGCACGCGATCTTCGGCAGCACTGCGGTTGATGGCCGAGAGCAAGGGAGCGCTCATGCCACGCACGGCCATACCACCGATGGTGACGGTGCCTGCCGAGCGGAGGAAGTGACGTCTGTTCATGGTGGTGCGGATCAGAATAGTTGCGTTTCAGCGGCCTTGGCCATGTCCAACATCAAGAAGTTGATCAGGCTCGGCACCATCTGGGCCGTCTGGTCCGAGGTGTTGGGGTCCGCCACGCGCAGGTCGTACGCCTCGCTCCAATACACGTCGCTGGATTGGCCCAGCAGCAAGCGTTGGTTCTTCAACGTGGTCTTGATCCCCTGCGAAACGGGGATGGTGTAGAGCAGGTCCGCGCAGCCGTCCACCACATTGTCCGGATCGCTGGGGTTGTTGAATTCCGCTACGATGGCCATGTAATCCGGGTCTATGGATACGTTGCGGCTCGCGACTTGGTAGAAGTCCGTTCCCGTGGTGAAGCCTTGGCCGATAAGCCCTTGCACCGCGAAGTTGCGCGCGGCATAGGCGGCACTGTCCACCCAGATCTCGTCGAACAACGGACTCTGATGGTAGGCCGGCCAACCCGCCACGTTGGGTGGATCGAAGAGGTTCTGTTCACAGTTCACGCAGATGTAATAGATGTCCAGGAACATCCGGTAGCGAGCCTCTAGGTGCGTGCTTTCGCTGGGGAAGGTGTACTTCAGTTTGCGCACCATGCCGATCACGATGTCCGCCGGGCTCATCATCATGCACGCGCGGTTGTCGGCGTTGAAGAAGTGTGCGCTGGTCAACAGGGCGCGCATCACGATCTCCATCTGGTCCGCCGCTCCGCTGTTGGCGCGGAACACTTCGGCCAGGGGAACGATCAGTTCGGCTTCCGCTTCGGGGCTTATCTGCCCATGAACGAAGAAGCGGTACAGCTGCCGGCAGATGAAGAGCGAACACTCTTCCTTACCGCAGATCATGTCCAACAGGGCGTTCAGTTCCGTGGCACCGGCGTTGTCGCCGCTCTGCCCTTGGATCACCGCGTTGTTGAAGAACGAACTGAACTGTTTGTTGGCCGTGGTGTGATTGCCTGCGGTGAAATGCGACTCCGGCATGATCGGCGTAGGGCCGTTGTATTCGCGGAAATTCCAACCGGTGAGCACACGAGCGGCGGCTTGCACATCTTGTTCGGTGTACCCGCCATCCACCCCGAGCGTGTACAATTCCATCAGCTCGCGGGCGTAGTTCTCATCGGGTGCCGAAGCCATGTTCAGGTCACCGTTCAGGAACTCCAACATGCACGGATCGATGGAGATGTCGAACATCAGCTGCCTGAAGTTCCCCAAGCTCTGTTGACGCAGCAGCTGATCGTACCTCCACCACAGTAAGCCGTTGAACACCACGCTCACTTGCACGGCGAGGTGGTTGTACCAGAACAGGCGCATCTTCTCGTGTATGGTGCGGTCCTGGTGGATCATCTGCCCAACGGTCCAGGAGAAGAAGCTGTACATACGCCCCACGTTGGCGTTCACCGAAGCCACCACGTTCGGCGTGGTCACCCACGTGCTACCGAAAGGTACGCCCGGGTCCATCGCGTTGGGGTCTCGCTGGCCACCGTTCATGGCCCAGTAGTTCTTCAGCGGCACCGAAGTGGGCATGCTGGTGTTCAGCAAAGCCGTCACCACTTGGTTGAGCGACTGGCCGGCGAAGTGGTTGAGGTCGGCGTTGGTGGCACCGAACATGGCGCGGCGAAGGAGGTGTTTCAGTTCCTCTCGGCCGAACGATCCGCTGTAGGGAGTTACAGGCATGGTGTATTGCGGATTGGGGCTACGGTGGGTTTTGGCGGCTGCAAAGAATGGTAGCCGGTTCGTGCTGGAACGTGGAATTTGGCCGGACTGCCTTGTGTAGCAGGCGAATAGGTCCTTCCGGCCGATGAACCCGGATCCTGTGCGGGGTCCGGAATGCCGTGGTAGTCAGGAGATATGAACATTTAACGGGATGTATGTGGATATCGCCTTGCGGACCAGACCCTTGCAGAAGGGGTTCGTGAGGGCTTTTACGCCGTTGCGATGGTGTAGGTTCGCGCCATACCCCGAACCGATCGACCAACATGAAACTCGTCTCGTTCAACGTGAATGGAATCCGGGCCAGTGTCACCAAAGGCCTGCCGACTTCCCTGCGCAACATGGCCGCCGATGTGGTCTGTTTCCAAGAGACCAAAGCCACGCCGGAACAGGTGGTGGAAGCCTTGAAGGATGTGCAGGGGTACCACATACACGCCAGCGGTGCCGAGAAACCCGGCTACAGCGGCACGGCGATCCTGAGCAAACAACAACCTACCGCGGTGGTGTATGGCATACCGGATGCCGACGACCATAACAAGGAAGGCCGTGTGATCACAGCCACCTTCAAGGATCACATCGTAGTGAACAGCTATGTGCCCAACAGCGGCCAGGACCTCAAGCGCCTCGGCTACCGCGGAACGTGGGATGAAGCCCTGCGCAACTACCTGGTGAAGCTTGCCAGCGGAAAACTGCCCGTCATCTTCACCGGCGACCTGAACGTGGCACACCAGCCCATCGACATTGCACGGCCTAAGCCCAACTACAACAAGACGGCAGGTTACATGCAGAGCGAGATCGACGGCATCGCTGCGCTACTTGGCAGCGGCTACGTGGACACCTTCCGCCACCTGCACCCGGAAGTGGTGAAGTACAGCTGGTGGAGCCAACGTTTCGGTGCGCGCGAGAAGAACGTGGGCTGGCGCATCGACTATGTGCTGGTGAGCAAAGGCTTCGAGAAGAAGGTGAAGGATGCTTTCATCCTGAACGAAGTGATGGGCAGCGACCATTGCCCGGTGGGGATCGAGTGGTAGACTACGATCAGCTGATGCGACAATTAGCCGATTAGCGAATGAAGAACCTCTTGAAGCTTGAAGAACTGGCACAGTTCCTGGCATGTTTGCTTGCATTGTATGTTCTTGATGTTTCTTGGTGGGTCTATGTCCTTCTTGCGCTCGGTCCGGATATTGGAATGATCGGCTACTTGATCAATACTCGTGTTGGGGCATTGACGTACAACGCACTACACCATAAGGGAATGGCACTTTTGACAGGCGCTTTTGGTGTTGTATTGGGGATGATCAGTGTTCACGCCCCGGAAATGCGAGGCCCGGATCACATGCTCTATGTCAGTGCATTCATCCTTTACGGCCACGCCAGCATGGATCGCATCTTCGGCTACGGCCTCAAGTTCGGCGACAGTTTCCAGCACACGCACCTGGGTTGGATCGGTATGCTCAAAGCGGCAAGTAGCAAGTCGGCCAGTGGCCAGTAGGCGCCGCACTCGCCACTTCAAACTAGCCGCTCGCCGCTCCAGACCTCGCCACTTCTCCCCATGCGCATCCTCCTCCTGGACAACTACGACAGCTTCACCTGGAACCTGCACCACCTGCTGGAACCGTATGCCGAAGTGGATGTGGTGTTGAACGACCGCATCACCGTGGACGAAGCCGCACGTTACGACCGTATCGTGATCTCGCCCGGCCCTGGCCTTCCGGTGGAAGCGGGGATCACCATGGAGTTGTTGCAGAAGCTGATGCCCACGCATCCGATCCTCGGGGTGTGCCTCGGCATGCAAGCGATCGTTGAAGTGTGTGGAGGCGAACTCTTCAACCAGGATCGCGTGATGCACGGCGTAGCGGTGGATTGTGTGCCCATGGAACCGCGCGATCAGCTCTTCGTGGATCTGCCTTCAACCTTTCCCGTTGGCCTCTATCACAGCTGGGCGGCGGATCCGAAATCGCTTCCTTCAAGCTTGCGGATCACCGCTCGCAGTGAGGCGGATGTGATCATGGCCGTGCGACATTCGCAGTACGATGTCCGTGGTGTGCAGTTCCATCCGGAGAGCGTGTTGACGCCGATGGGGGAGAAGATCATCGCGAACTGGATCGCGGGCATCCGACAGCCCAAATGACCCGAAGTTGGGTATTGTGGTCGCAAATAGGCTGGTATAGGTTCGCATCATCAACACCTCGATCATGCGGAACCAAGAACGTACCTCGTCAGAGGATCGGCCAGACGGCGGCTTTTGAGCCAGCCCTCAGAACAACAAGTTGTTGTCGTTGTTCCCGTAAGGCCTGCGCTGCTCGAACTTCAGGTCGCGGAGGATGCTCGCCTTCACGTTGATGCGGAAGCTGAAGCTCTTGCGTGTGCCCAGTGGGATCACGTTGAGGTTGAACTCCCAGCAGTGCAGATCCCAGTAGAGGTTGAGGCTGGTGTAGGTCCAGTCCTCGGCTTCCAGATCGTAACCACTGCTCACGCCGACCTTCCAATACTTCAACACGTTGAGGTCTCCGTTGAACAGGATGCTCTGGCGCTGCGTATCGGTGATGGTGTTGTTCGCGTAGCTTCGGTTGATGTCGAAACTGTAGTTCACGTTCAGGTGCCATGGCAGGCTGAAGTTGATGCGCGCGCCTTTGCTGGGGTCGCTGTCCTCCACCACCTGGCGATCGTTGCCATCACTGGTTGAAGCGGGCTGCCCGTACCGCTTGCTCTTCAGATCGAAACCGGCGGCGATGTTCGTGTAGGTCATGCGCGCCAAGCGACCGGTCTCCGAGCGTTCGCTGCGGTCTATGCGTTGGCCGAGGTCGTTCACCGCGTAGGGATCCCAGATGCTGTTGAAGTTCAGGTTCACCTTGTTGAAGAACACGGTACGCGCGGCCACGCTCAGCGGCGACCAACGCAGCGAGTCCTTCATCATATCGTAGTTGGTGCTCACGCCCACGAAGTCCAGCAGCTTGATCTTCTTCAGTTGCACGGCATCGGAAACGGTGGCGCTGTCGGCCATGGCTTTGCCGTCGCGCACCTTCGCCTCCAGGCTTTGGATCAGGTTCAGGTTCACCGATCCGCTTTCGCCGGCGGTGGGTTTGCCGAAGATGCCGATGTCGTAAGGCGAGTAGCTGCTCAGCGCACCGTTCGTTCCGAAAGGCCCTTCGATCTGCGTGCTCTGGTCCGGCCGGTAGGTGAAGGTGGCGCTCGGGGTGATCACGTGGCGGATCGCTTTTATCCGATCTCCCCGGAACGTGTACATGCCGTAGAGTTTGCTGGTGAGGGCCACGCTCGCGTTCCACTCGAAAGGCGCCGCGAACGTGGGTACGGTATCGGTGATCGTGGCAATGCCTTCCGGCGTGTTGATCGTCGTTTTCCGCAGTTGCTCGAAGTACATGCGGTCGATCACGCGGATCTCGGGGTTCAGGGAGAAGTAGGCGTTCTTCACCGTGGAGCTCACCGCTGCGGAATGCCGGATCCCGTTGCGCATGCGTTGGGCGAGTTCAGGCACATTGGCCCAGAAGAGCTGTTGCTCGGTGGTGTTCAACACGTTCTGGAAGTCGGCGGTATACTGCACACCGATCTGGTCGTAGAACCGGGAGGGTGCTGTGGTGGGCCGTATCATCTGGAACGGGAATATCCGCTGCAGGATGAAGTTGGCCGACGGTGCCGTGATGGTGAACGTGCGGTCCTGCGTGTTCTGGCTGTGGCGCATGTTCAGCGCGAAGGTGTACGGCTTGCCGGGCCAGAGGTGGCTGTACGCGATGTTGCTCTGGAAGGTGTTGCTCAGGAAATCGGTGGCGCTGCTGTTGAAGTTGCTGGTGAAGTTCTGGTTGGTACCCAGGTTCACCGCTGCGCTGAACCGATCGGTGAGGCTCGCTTTCGGATCCATCTGGTGGTTCCAGCGGATGAAGAAGTTGCGCTGCCGGGTGAAGTCGGGAAACTCCGGATCGCTGTTCAACAAGGTGCTGTAGCTCAGATCCACATTGCCCCCGAATCTGTAGCGGCTCTTGTAGCGGCTGCCCGCGCGCAAGGCCCACGAACCCCGGCTGTAGATGTCCCCGGTGAGCGAGAGGTCCATCCGGTCGCTGATGGGTTGGTACCATCCACCGTTCAGCAGGTAGTAACCGCGCGTTTGGTCGTTGCCCCACGTGGGGATCAACACACCGGCGGTGCCGCCCTTGGTATTGGGGAAGAGGCCGAAGGGCAGGGCGAGAGGCGTAGGCACGTTACCCACCTTCATGTACGTGGGCCCGGTGATGATATTCTTGTTCGGCACCACCATCATGCGGCTCACTTTGAAATGGTAGTGCGGCTTGGGCCGGTCGCAGGTGGTGAGCATGCCGCCTTTGCTGTGTACCTCGCCGTTCGCGTGGCGTTTGCTCAGGTTGGCGGTCACCCAACTTTCTTGTTCGCTGGTGCGCACTTGGCGGATCAAGCCCTGCTTGGTCTTGAAGTTGTACCGGATGCTGTCCGCGTCGATGGTATGCCCGTCCTGGATGAATTGCGGCTTGCCGGACACGATCCACGCGCTGTCGGTGCTCGCGGAGTCCAGTGCCAAGGCACCAAAAGCCTGTGCTTCTTCGTTCTTGAAGCTGAATACGATCCGTTCGGCGGTCATCTCCACATCGCCATATTTCACCGTGGCCGCACCATAGAGGTACACCGTTTGCTCTGCGATATCGTAGCGCATGCTGTCCCGGGCACCGTACCGCACTTCGCTCTGGAGGGTCTGTGCAAAAGCCCCTCCAGCACCGCACATCAACAGGAACGTGATGAAAACTGCACCGATCGTAGGAAGTCCGCGGCTGCTCACCCCTCTAGTTTCGCGCCGCAAGGGCATGGAGCAACGCGTTTCCGTCATGGACCAAGTGGATCGCCTTTCGGCGGGGCCGAAAAGTACGCAAGCGCTGCGCGTCGGCCGTACTGGCCTCCGCAGGGCCTCTCGCAGAGGAGCCTTTGGCGCATGGCTGCACCTAGCCGCGATCGTCATACTGCTAAGTGGAACGTGGGGTGCCGCCCAAGCACAAACACCGGGCCGCGACCCCAACCGGATCCGCACGGTGGTGCTCGATGCGGGCCATGGCGGTAAGGATCCTGGCAACCTTGGTACCGGCCGATACAAGACCACCGAGAAGCACATCTCGCTCAATGTGGCCAAGCTGATCGGCAAGTACATCAACGAGACGTACCCCGATGTGAAGGTGATCTACACGCGCGAGGACGACACCTTCATCGAACTGAAAGAGCGGTGCAATATCGCCAACCGGGCCAAGGCCGATGTCTTCATCAGTATCCACTGCAACGCCAACGACAGCAAGGATCCGCACGGGTGCGAGACGTATGTGATGGGTTTGCACAAGACCGAGGCCAACATGAAGGTGGCCCAGAAGGAGAACGCGGCCATACTCTTGGAAGATGGCCACGAACTGAAGTACGATGGCTACGACCCCAAGGACCCCGAGAGCATCATCGCCCTCAGCCTGCGCCAGAACACCCATTTGGATCATAGCCTTCTTCTTAGCGCCCTCATCCAAAGGCAGTTCAAAGAGCGTGTGGGCCGCCCGGACCGTGGGGTGAAACAAGCGGGATTCCTCGTCATCAGCTATAACACCATGCCTAGCGTGCTGGTGGAACTCGGCTTCCTCACCAACGCCAACGAGGAAGACTACCTCCAAAAGGCCGAAGGGCAGGACTATATGGCCAGCGCCATCTACAGGGCCTTCAAGGAATACAAAGCCACCGTGGAGGGTACAGGATCCGCCCAGCCGGTGGCGGAAACACCCGTGGTGAAGCCCGATACCACGAAGAAAGAACCAGTGAAGGATCCGGTGAAGGAAGTGGTGAAGCAGGAACCCGAAGCCAGCTTGGTCTTCAAAGTGCAGATCGCCACCAGTAGCAAGCGTATCGAGCTGAAGGCGAAGAACTTCAACGGGATCGAAGGCGTGCAAGAGAACCAGGGTTCCGGCATGTACAAATACACGGTGGGTTCCGAAACCACCTTGGCTTCAGCCCGTATCCTGCAGCAGGCCTGCAAAGACAAGGGGTATACCGAGTGTTTCATCGTGGCTTTCAAGAACGGGGAGCGTATTGCTCTAACGGATGCCCTTAAATTAGCCGAGGCCCACTAGGGCAAGAATTCGCACTGGATGAAGATCAAACGAGAGTACTCCATCGCCGCACTGGTCCTTGGGGGCGTTGGGCTGCTCATTTTCGGGGTCAACTTCCTCAAAGGGCTGGATCTGTTCCAGAAGCGCAACGTCTACCACGCGGTGTACAACAACGTTGCGGGCATCACGGGCGCCAGTCCGGTCTATTACAACGGCTTCAAAGTGGGCCAGGTGATCAAGACCGACCTCATGCCCGATGGAACAGGCCACGTGGTGGTGAGCTTCCAGATCAACGAGGACGCATTGGAGATCCCCAAGAACACCAAGGTGCAGATCTACAGCGCCGACCTCTTCAGCCGGGCCTTGCAGGTGGAGCTGGGCACCGGACCGTTAGCCGAAGCCGGCGATACGCTCATCGGCGATGTGCAACTGAGCCTGACCGATGCCGTGAGCGCCCAGATCGATCCGCTCAAAGCGAAAGCCGAGGGCATGATCTCCAAAGTGGATTCCGTCCTCAACGCCTTCCAGCAGATGCTGAACAAGAAGGCCATCGGCGACATCGATAGCAGCTTCACCAGCATCCGCGATGCGTTGGAAAGCCTCAGCAGTACCGCAGAAAGGTTGGATAAACTGGTGGCTGTGGAGAGCGTAACGCTCAGTGCAACACTGCGCAACCTGGAAACGGTGACCGGATCCCTCGCCCGCAACAGCGACGAGATGGACCACATCTTCACCAACCTGGATACGTTGACCACCGACCTCGCGAAAGGCCGCCTGCGCAAGATCATGGACGACATGGCCGTGGCCAGCAACGAGCTGAAGAAGGCGGCCACCGCCATCAGCAGCGGCGAAGGCACCATGGGCAAGTTGATGAAGGACGACAGCCTATACACCAACCTGAACAGCGCCAGCGCGGAGCTCGATCTGCTTTTGGAAGACCTACGAATGAACCCGAACCGCTACTTCAGTGTTTTCGGGAAGAAGGACCGGCTGCCGAAGTTGAGCGATGCCGACATCGACCGCATCGGCAAGGTCTTGGAAGAGGAAAAGAAGAAGTGACCCATGGGCATCGGCAGCATCATCTTCATCGTACTGGTCGCTGCCGCATCGTGGCTCTTCGCGCGCAACATCATGCGCGTGCGCCGCAACATCCTCCTGGGGAAGGATGAAGTGATCAACGACCGCCAACCCGAACGCTGGGCGGTGATGACGCGTGTGGCGCTGGGCCAAAGCAAGATGGTGGTGCGCCCCATCGCGGGTTTCCTGCACATCATCGTGTACGCCGGTTTCGTCATCATCAACATCGAAGTGCTGGAGATCATCATCGATGGCATCTTCGGAACGCACCGGGTGCTCTCGTTCATGGGCGGCTTCTACGACTTCCTCATCGGCAGCTTCGAGTGGCTTGCGCTAGGCGTTTGGGTGGCCTGCGTCATCTTCCTGGTGCGCCGCAACATCATCAAGTTGAAACGCTTCGTTCAGAAGGAACTGGACGGATGGCCGAAGAGCGATGCCAATCTCATCCTGTTCACCGAGATCGCTCTGATGAGCGCCTTTCTGCTGATGAACGCCGCCGACTGGTCGTTGCAACAACAAGGGGCGGAGCATTACGTGAAGGCAGGCGCATTTCCGGTCAGCAGTGCGTTGGCGGGACTGTTCAACCTCTCCACAGCTGCACCTTCCACACTGATCCTCATCGAACGCATCTGCTGGTGGTTCCACATCATCGGCATCTTGGCGTTCCTGAATTACTTGCCCTACAGCAAGCATCTGCACATCCTGCTGGCCTTCCCCAACGTGTGGTACAGCAAGCTGAAGCCGAAGACGGAGATCGCCAACATGGAGCGTGTCACCGGTGAAGTGAAGAGCATGCTGGATCCGAGCATTCCGCCGCCAGCGCCTGCGCCAACGCATACCGTCGCCGGTCACGAGGTGGCCGATCGTTTCGGAGCGAAGGATGTGTTCGACCTCAGTTGGAAGAGCCTGATGGATGCCTACAGTTGCACCGAGTGCGGCCGTTGCACCAGCGAATGTCCGGCGAACATCACCGGCAAACTGCTGAGCCCGCGCAAGATCATGATGGATACCCGCGACCGCATGGAGGAAGTGGGCAAGGTCATCGACGCCAAAGGCAAGTGGGAAGATGACGGAAAGAGCCTGCACACCCGCATCACCGACGAAGAACTGTGGGCCTGCACAACCTGCAACGCCTGCACGCAAGCCTGCCCGGTCAACATCGATCCGGTCAACATCATCATGGAGATGCGCCGCTACCTGGTGATGGAAGAGAGCAAGACACGCCCCGCGCTCACCGGCATGTTCAACAACGTTGAGAACAACGGAGCACCATGGGCGTTCGGGCCTGATCGGCGACTGGAATGGACACAGGAATAGTGCGAATTCTCAATGTTCAATGTGCAACACTCAACGATCAATGGAATGCCTCCTTGGTGGTCGAGTGCTTGCGTCGGCAGTGTATTTCCATTGAGCATTGAAGATCGAGAATTGAACATTGAACATTCCCCATGAGCCAGTCCCTCTCCATCCGCACCATGGCCGAATTCGCTGCCGCAGGCGAAGTGCCCGAAGTATTGTTCTGGGTGGGCTGTGCTGGTTCGTTCGATGATCGCGCAAAGAAGATCACCAAGGCTTTCGTACGCATCCTCAACGCGGCCAAGGTCAAGTTCGCGATCCTCGGTCAGGAAGAGACCTGCACGGGTGATCCCGCGCGCCGCGCAGGCAACGAGTTCCTGTTCCAGATGCAGGCCTTGCAGAACGTGACCGTGCTGAACGGTTATGGCGTGAAGCGTATCGTCACTGCCTGCCCGCACTGTTTCAACACATTGAAGAATGAATACCCGGCGCTGGGTGGCACTTATGAAGTGTTGCACCACACGCAGTTCATCAATGCACTGATGAAGGAAGGCCGCATCAAGGTGGAAGGCGGCAGCTTCAAAGGCAAACGCATCACCTTCCACGACCCGTGTTACTTGGGCCGAGGTAACAACGAGTACGAAGCACCACGCGAAGTGCTGTTGAAGTTGGATGCCGCGCTGGTGGAACTGAAGCGCAGCAAGCAGAACGGCCTATGCTGCGGTGCCGGTGGCGCACAGATGTTCAAGGAAGCAGAGCCCGGCACGCGCGAAGTGAACATCGAACGCAGCGAAGAAGCATTGGCCGCCGAACCACAAGTGATCGCCGCCGGTTGCCCGTTCTGCAACACCATGTTGACGGATGGTGTGAAGCATTTCAACAAGGAAGGCGAGGTGAAGGTGATGGACATCGCAGAATTGATCGCGGCCGCCAACGACCTGTAGGGGCGACTTTCGTTGGTCCATTTCACCATTCTTTCACGGCAATGAATAGCGGTAGGCATGTGCACCGCTCACATGGTATTCCATGCTCCGCTTGTTCCCCAACGAGTCCCAGTGTGCGATGATCGACCTTGCCTCCACAACGCGTAGGTCGGTGATGAGGAACCAGAACGGGCCATGCGTATCTCCGATATCGCGCAAGTAACGATCAGGGTCGGTGCGCTCCCGTTCAAGGTCCACATAGCGAACAGGATCGTATCCCCTTTGCTTGTCGTAGTACCGGAAGATCGGCCCCGCCCCTGGGTCCACAAACACCTTGTCGTGCATACCTGCGTTCGCTTCAATGAAGTCCAGGCAGAGTTTCACTTCTTGCCGATCCATGGGATATCCGCTGTGCAGGAAAGCCACAGCGAATAACACCAGCGTAAGCGGAGCGAATTTCCAAGAAGGATGCTGAACACCAAGGAGCAGGTGATGGACCATCCTGAAGCCCTCTGCGCAGATGAGCGCGAAGGCCGGGATCACGTAAAGGAGGAGACGCGTATCGAACGGATAGACATGGAGGATCGCCAGTGACAGATGGAGCAAAGCGGGCATGACTAGAAGTACGAGCAACGCGCGTTGACCAGTTCGCAGCCACGAGAATATGCCGAGGGCCGTGAGGATCACCAGTACGTAAGCACCGATGATCCCGAATGGCAGGAGCCGGTGGAATACCATGTAGGCCCTGCCGTACAATGCGGTGTAGAAAGTGGGTGAGAACGGATCGTTCGGGAGCAATCCTCCTGCGGAGAGCCAGAAACTGCGCAGGGGATCCTGTGCGGGATGGTCGTGAACCGCCACGATATAGTACAATGCGAAGTTCGTGCACCAGATACAGGCCCAGAACAGGAACGGGCGGAGGGAGTACCCCATCACCGTGTTGCTTCGATAGCGTGAGGAGAGGATGGATGCCAAAGCCGCGACCACCACGATGGGTGTTATACTGGAGAACCAGATGGAGATCACGGCGACCGCGCCGAGCGCATGGGTGCCGCGCCCGTGGGAGATGTATCGGAGCACAAGCAGCGTGATCACCATGGCCACGGCCACATCGCCCATGTACTGTTTGGCCTCGCTGGCGTAATAGATCAAGTTGCCATTGAACACGAACAGCGATACGGCGAAGATGCGAGCGCCACTATCGTGGAAGACGGAACGCGTGATCCGGAGAAAGGCGAACGAACCCACCAAGTAGCTCAGCAGGGGTACGATGCGAAAACCCGCATCCGTGCCCGGTAGTAGTTCACTGAACGCCTTTTCCAACACCAGGAAAAGGAATGGTGCTACCTGGTCATCATTCAACGGCCGCATCAATTCCGGAATACTTCGGTCCAGGATGTTCAGTGCCAGAAAAGCTTCATCGGTCCAAAGACCACGATCATGCAAGAACTGGCCTACCGCAAGCACCACGCCGAGGAGTGTCAGCAGCAGAGGGAGTTTGCCCAACAGTGGAGCGGGTCGGGCAGGATTCATGTCACCTCAAGTGAACAAGTCAGGAAAGATAACGAGCCCGATGTATCGATCCAGACGGCTGCTGGGCAGCGTATATCGGGGTAGCTGCGTCCTGCTCTCAAGAGGCACCGGCCCAAGTCCTACCTTGCGGACCTCCTGTTGAACGAACTGTGTGACCGATCATGACCGCGACAGCCATCTCACCTGCTAAACGCCTCATCGACCTGCCTGATCACGCCCGCGTCTGGGTTTACAAGACCGCACGCGACCTGAGCCAAGCCGAGCAGAACCTCGTACGCGACCGAGGGGCATCATTCACCAGCACATGGGCCGCGCACGGTGCACCGTTGGATGCCGCCATTGAGGTGTTGCATGATCGATTCGTAGTGGTGGCGGTGGACGAAGAACAGGCCATGGCCAGCGGCTGCAGCATCGATAAGAGCGTCGGTTTCATCAAGCAGTTGGAGCATGATCTCAACCTGATGCTCACTGACCGGATGATCGTGGTGTACGAAGCTGATGGCCGCATCACGAGTTGCCGATTGCAGGATCTCCCACACCTCCTGAAAGATGGTGTGATCTCAGCGGATTCGATCGTGTATGACGACCTTGTCCCAACCGTAGGTGAGTTGCGCACCCGGTTCCGTGTGCCGATGAGAAGCACTTGGCTGGAGCGTTATCTCTAACATCAACTTCAAGGAAGCTGGTAGCGGTAGGCATATCCGCTCCGCGCCACGCATTGGTCCGTTGGGGTAAGTCCTTTCTTCTCCAATGCAGCGATGATACTATTGGAGTCACGCTTGCGCATATGTGTGAACACGAACCAGGTGGGTCCATGTTGTGAAAGCGCATCGGCGAGGTACTTCTCGGGGTCGTCCCGCGCAGGGGCGAAGCGTACCGTTCCGGGCAGATCGAACTTCCCGATCAAAGCGTAATACGTGAATGCAGGCTTCGCCCCGATGTCCACGTAGACGACATCCGCAGGTTCCGCATGCTCTGCGATATACGCGAGGCATGGCTTTATCTCCTGCTTCCCACGCGGGAAACCCTTGCGTAGGAAAGGATAAGCAAGCACTATCGGGATCAGGGTCAATGCCAAAGGGCGGCGTGCAAGCGCATCCAACTTCGGCCACCGCTGCATGATCCGTTGCACCCCATACGCAGCCACCACGATGAAGCAGGGGATCAGGTACAACAGCATTCTGGTCTCGAACGGATAGAAGTGAAGGATGGCCAGGAGGAGATGGACCACCACGGGAAGGAGGAATAGCAACAGTAGCCTGCGTGGCCCGGAGAACGCCAGGCCGAAGCACCCGATCAGCCAGAACAGCGGCAACGGGTAGATGTTCTTCACCCCATAGGGCAGGAGTAGGGTGAATACATGATGTGCCCGATCCCACAAGGCGTTGTAGAACCGAACGGTGAACGGATCGTTGGGAAGCAACCCGTTCGCATCAAGCCAGAAACGCTGCATCAAAGCCCGTGTCGGATGATCATGCACCACACTGGCGTAGTAGAGCATGAACATGATGCACCAACCGACGCACCATAGTAGCATCGGCCTGATCCAAGCGCGATCGTTCCCGCCCTCCCGCCAGCGATGATGGACAACGTAGCCGAATGCCGATAGCACGATGATCGGTGTAACGCTGGAGAACCAGATCGCTACCAACGAAATGACACCCAGCCTGTGCAACCCTCGGCGGTCGGTGGTGTATTCCAAGGTCCACCAGAAGATGATGCAGCACACCGCAAGGTCGCCCATGTACTGTTTCACCTCGCTCGCGTAGAAGATCAGGTTCGTATTGAAGGCGAACAGCGAAAGAGCAAGCACTTGGATGGCGGCATGCTGGAAAAGATGCAGCACGATCCGGAAGAAGGCGAACGCACCAGCGGCATAACACAGCAAGGGCAGGATACGCAGACCGTATTCGCTGTTCGGTACCAGCGAGGTGAAGGCTTTTTCCAGAAGCAGGAACAGGATCGGGGCCACTTGGTTATCATCCAATGGACGGAGGAGACCCAGTGGATCCCGCGTTACGATGTTCAACGCGAGCATCGCTTCGTCCACCCACAGGCTGCGACCATGGAGGAACTGGACCAAGGCCAGCAACAACCCACAGGCCAGCACCGCAGGGGGGATCCGGGAAGACCACCGTGTGGAAGGCACCGTGCTGTTCAGCGACATCGCGGGTAAGGTAATGCGTTGCTCGGGTAGAGCATGGAAGCCTGGCAACCAGTACCGGCGATACAGCTTTGCCCAACGCACTATTGAAAACTCCTGGTACAAGGGCAGTGGATCTGGTGCAGCGGTGCCCACCTTCGGCGCAACGATCCTCTCCATGCGCAGCGAATCCGAACGGTGGACCGGTGCCCTCCTGCACGGTTGGGTTGAATTGCTCACGCTTTTCGGCATGCTGTTCTTTGCGCTCGTCCTCATCGGCTGGTGCTGGAACCGTGGTCTCCGGCCATCCGATCGCCCGAGCATTGTGCCGTGGCCACTGCTGGTCACGGGGTACGCATTGGCGTTGCTCTTGCGTCATTTCAATGAAGGGCTGTGGCCACCGCTCATCATCGCAACAGGTGTCATCGTTGCAGGTGTCATCGCCCGTGTGGGAAGCCATCGCGGGTTGTGGATCCCGGTGATGCTCCTCGCTGCGTTCCTCGGCTTGGGCTACAACCTCAGCTTCGCTCTACTTTCCGTGGTGATCATGCTGGTCCTGTTGCTCAGCGCAGGGCGCGACCGATGAAACGCGATGGTCGCGGCACCGGTGTGGGGTGGCTTGTAGCGCTCGGGTGCGTGCTGGTGTCCTTCGTGGTTTTCGCAGCCTTGTTGGGACCTGGCCGCGCGGTACGGATCGCGGCAGCATCGTTCCTCAGTACCACGGTGGATGGCTTGGCCGAATTCCCTGATCCGCATCGACTGCGCGTGGTGGAGGTCCACATCGATCCCGCATGCCTCGATACGCTCAACAGCGACCTGCCGTGGAGCGGCGATGATAACATGCCCGCCGTGCTCCTGGAGAACAGTGTGGAGTATCCGGTCAAGTTCCGGTACCGCGGGATCTACTCGGCCTCGCATTATCTCGGTGGTAAGAAGTCGTTCCGCCTGTCGCTAAAGAAGGAGGGGCCTTTCAAGCCTTACCGCAAGCTCAACTTCATCAACCCGAAGTCGTTCAACATGGTGAACAACCATATGGGCATGTGGATCGCGGGACGCATGGGGGTAGCGACCCCGTGGAACGAAATGGTCTTCGTGCGGATCAACGGCGAAGACCATGGTGTGATGGAACTGTACGAGCAACCCGGCGGTGACTTTGAACGCAACCGGAGGTTAACGAAGGAAGAGGTGCCGGTGTACCGTGGTGAGTATCCGCCCATAACCGGAAGGGAGTTGACGGAGAAGCGCACCCTCTGGCGCAAAGCATCGAACTGGGAGTACGTTAGCGATGCGGACGGCACGGTGGCCCATGCCCTGCTGGAAGCCTTGGTGGGTGTGATCTACGACAGTACCCTCACCATTCCGCAAAGGCGGGATACGTTGGCCAAGCTCATCGATGTGGATGCCTATGCGCGATACCTCGCCGCCATGTTGGTGGTGAACACCAAGCACATGGACCAGTACCACAACCAATGGCTGGTCATGTCCGAACGCACGGGTTTGTTCTACCCGATCTTCTGGGATGGGCTCTTGATGTTCCCACCGGAAGGGGAACCGTTGTATTTCATCAACGACGCACTGGCACATTGGTTCCTGCGTATCCCGGAGTGGCGGCTGATACGGGACAGGTACGCTTATCAAGGCTTGAAGGACCTCCACTCCAGTGGTGCTTTCATGCAGGAGTACGACCGCACCATCGAGCGCATCAAACCTTCTATCCTCGCGGACCGCAACAAGTACGGACATGTTTCACTAGTACCTGCTGATGTGCATCTGTTCTCCGTTGCGCACGTCATCAGTTCGTTCGCCAGCATGCGCAGCAACGTGAACGCTTACTGGGACCGTACACTGGCCCGCCTCGCTGATCGATCGGTCAAGATCGAACGAGGGAGCACGCTTCATATCCTCACGGCCAACGAAGCGCCACTTGAACTACGTTGGCGCAGCTTCGATGAAGCACCTCCCGTTGTTCTCGCAGGGAAGGAGCAGCTCACGGCTACTCGTAAGGAAGGAGCTTGGTCCGTGCTGGTGTACCGGGAGGTGGCCTTGCCCGATGGGAGTTGGGACAGGCCATTCGCGAATTGGCAACACTACGTGGTGAAGCCGATGGACCTCACGTTGACCTTCCCGAACGGCGTGCCTCCCGGACTGTCGATCACCAATGCCATCACCGATGAAGCGGTCGATCAAGCCCCGTAAAGTGGGCATGATGCCTTGGCTCATCGGCTTGGGGCTGATGGGCGGCCTGCTGTTCCTGCTGTTCTCCTTCGGCCAGGCCCACTGGTTGCGCAAGTTGCCGTTCGCGGCGGCGGAAGGGGATGAGTGGACCATCTACAACGCGTTGTTCGATCGGTCCACCACCAGGTCGGATACGAGTACTTCAGTGATCTATCGTTTCGGGGGATCGAGCGAAGTTGCAGCATGTATCGAGGATCAACGCGGAGGGGCATGGCGTACCCGCTGGTTCGAAGCGGATGGGTACGGCGATTCGGTTGAAGTACGGAACCTTTCGGATCGTGCAGGTATCCTGGTGCGGTTCAAGAAGACCGCACTGTACAGGGATCAACGTCGCATCATGCTCACGCCTGCGACAGCGGAGCATGAACGGTCGCCGTTGCTGGTCTCCTTGGCCGCGGAAATGGGCTTGGTCACCACGTCCACTTCACGCGTGCGCGTGCTTTCCTGCGGGAAGGAACTTGGGGAGTATTCCAGAACGGAATGGGTGGATGCGGAGATGTTGGAGCGAAAGGGTCTCCATGGTGTTACGTTGTTGAAGCAAGGTTTCGATCCTTCCCGTCCTGACCAGCAATTCGTCGCGATCGATGCGGACAGTTCGGAACGTGTGCAACTACGGGGTGTGGTGGAGCGTGCCTTGTCCGAGGTACAACGTGGCAACACCGATATGCTTGCCGGACTTGTGGATGAGAAGGCGGCCGTAGCTTGGTTGCTGATGGCTTGGATAGACGGTCGTGATCTTCGCGCGGAACCGGTCACATTCATCTATCACTGGTCAACGGGGCATTTCAGCCCGATCTACCAACCACCTTCTCGTAGCGGTCCATCTGCTGATGGTGCGCCACTGGCTTACAACCTGCTTACCCCTTTGTTGCGCAGACCGGCTTTCAAGGCGCTCTTCCAAAAACGTCAAGCAGAGCTCGCCGCGAAGCTTCCGGAGTTGGAACAACGCTGGCGATCGAACATGGGGATGGATACTTCAACAAGGACCATCTTCTCTGCCACCCATCTCGCGGACGTCAACGCGGTGACACACCTGGATCGGCCTTTGCTCTTCGGCCCCGGGCACGCAACGTTCGTGAATGGCATGTACCTTCCACCGGTAGCCACGGTCTCGAACGAGGACACGGCCATGCTTGCGCTCATCTCCAAGCGCTACAAGCTCGTCGTGCAAGGCGATTCGGTGATCTTCCCGCGCGGTAAGTACATGATCAACGAGGACCTGGAATTCCCCGCTGGCCGAAGCGTGCTCATGCTCCAGGGCGCGCGGATCTTCTTGGCAGCAGGCAAGAGCATCGTAT